>JBCBUE010000047.1:0-24276 GCA_039818285.1 Planctomycetota bacterium
GACGACGATGAGCGGGCGGGTCGTGCTGCGGGACGTGCACGGGCTGCAGAGCAACGACGCGGTCGGCGTGGCGATCGGTGCGGTGGCGGATCACGAGCCCACGGCGTCGGTGCTGGAGCCGTCGACCGACGTGACCGTGCTGCCCACCGCGGCGGTGCCGTTGACCGGGGTGGGGCGTGACGACGTGGGGCTGGCGTGGGTCGAGCTGCGGGCGCTGATCCCGGGCGTGGCGGACTCGGCGTCGACGGAGACGGCCGAGGAGACGCTGATCGCTCGCGCCGAGCAGCGGGCGTCGCGGGTCGAGTGCAAGGCCGTGCTGGACCTGGCGACCTACGAGTTGGCGCCGGGCGGGGTGATCGAGGTCGTGGCGGTGGCGCAGGACATCTATGCATTGAACGGGCAGACGCACGCGCCGGTGCGGTCGAGCGTGCGCCGGCTGCGGGTGGTCGACTCGGCGGCGCTGGCGGGCGAGATCCAGGCGGAGCTAGGGGCGGTGCGTCGCCGGGCGATGCGGGTCGAGGCGGGGCAGCGTCGGCTGTCGCCGGCGGCGGGGGCCGCGTCGGAGCAGGCGCGGATCGGTGATCGAGTGGCGTCGGAAGAGGCCGTGGTGGACCGGCTGCGCGAGCGAGCGGCGATGAACCGTCTTGACGAGCCGGCGTTGACCGAGGTGCTCACGGCGTCGGGCGAGCTGCTCGAGCGGGCCGAGGCGGCGGCGAACGACGCGGCCGAGGCGCTGCGCGAGGCGAGCGACGCCGAGGAAACCGGCGACGCGGCCCGGGCCGAGGCACAGCAAGAGCGGGCGGCCGAGGGGCAGCAGGCGGCGGCCGAGACGTTGGCCGAGCTTGGTCGACTGCTGGACATGTCCGGCGACGCGGTCACGCTGCGGCTGGGGCTGCGGGCGCTGGCCGAGCGGCAGGCGGGGCTGGAGCGCGAGGCCCGTCGGCTGATCGCCGAGACGCTCGGCCAAGACGTGGACGAGCTCGACGAGGCGACCCGGCAGGCGCTCGACGAGCTGGCGGACCGCCAGGAGCAGCTGGCCGAGGAGGCCGAGCGGTTGACCCGCCAGATGCAGTCGACCGCGGCGGCCCTCGAGGAGGACGGCGGGGACGACGGGTCGCTGGCGTCGGCGATGGTGCTGCGCGAGGCGGCGGAGATCGCGTTGCGGCAGGGGCTCAGCGAGCAGATGAGCGAGGCGTCCGACCAGGCGTCGCAGGGCCAGCTGTCGCGGGCGGCGGGGTCGCAGGCGTCGGCGAGCGCGACGATGGCCCGCATGATGGACGCGATGGAGCAGCGCCAGCGCCGCCAGCAGGAGCTGCTCGAACGCCGGCTGGCCGAGCTGACCGAGACGCTGCGGTCGTTGATCGCCCGTCAGGCCGAGCACCTCGAGCGCGTCGAGGCGGGGCGGGCGGCGGCGATCGCCGCGGCCGCGTGGCGGGCGCTGGCCGAGAGCCAGTCGAGCATCCGCGTCGCGACGATGTCGGCCGAGCTGACCGCCCGGGGCGCCGAGTCGGCCGAGTCCGCGGTCGCGGCGATCGTCGAGGCGGTCGATCATCAGGGCCGGGCGGTCACGGCATTGCGTGCGTCGGACGGCCAAGCGGCCATGCCCGAGGAGCGCGAGGCCGGGGCCGCGTTGCAGCGGGCGCTGGACGCGGTGCTCGCGCTGGCGGAGGAGAACGACGAGGCCGAGGCTCAGCGGCAGCGCGAGGAGTTGCGCCGGCAGTACGAGGCGTTGGCCGAGCGGCAAGGCGGGCTGATCGAGCAAGCCGAGGCGCAGGCCGACGCGTTGAACGGTCGGGCGGCCCGGCGAGCGCGGGCGGCGTTGATCGCGCTATCGGGCGACCAGGGCGAACTGGGCGACGAGGTCGCGGCGCTGGGCGAGTCCTCCGGCGAGGCGTCGGCCGTGTTCGCGGCCCTGCACGACTGGGTCGAGGGCTCGATGGACACCGCCGAGACGGCGCTGCGCCGCGGGCGGGTCGACACCACGGTTCGACTCTCGCAACGCGATGCGCAGGACGGGCTGCTGGCGTTGGCCGAGGCGTTGACCGACCCGCCGGACGACGAGCCTTTCGAGGGGCAGCGCTCCGGCGGGGGTGGCGGCGGATCGGGCGGCAGCGGCGAGCCGGAGTTGATCCCACCGATCGCCGAGCTGCGGGCGATGCGTGCCACCCAGGCCGCCCTGCTCGCGCAGACCCGCGTCGCCGCGGAGGGCGACAACGCCAGCGAGGCCCGCCTGATGGCGCTGTCGACCCTGCAGCGCAAGCTCAGCGAGCTCGGCCGCGAACTCGTCGAGGAGATGCGCGCCGCCACCGGCGGTGCCCCGGCCGGGCCCGCGCCGCCACCGGATCTCGACATCGACGTCGAGTACGACACCGAGGAGGCCCCGCGCTGATGCATCGATCGCTCACCATCGCCGCTTCGCTCGCCCTGGGCGTCACGCTCGCCGTCGCCCCCCCATCAGTCGCCCAGTCGGACGGCAACGCCCCCAGCCTCGACGAGTTGCTCGGCCTGCCCGCCGACGATACGCCGCCTCCCGCGGACGCACCCCCAAGCGTCGCCGACTCGCCAGGCTCAACCGGTGCCGAGCCCGCGATGCCCGAGGACGTCGCCACCCCCGTCGAGCTCGACCCCGAGGTCGCCCGTCGGCTCCGCGGCGAGAGCATGGGCGACAACCCCTTCGAGTCCTCGCTCGTGGACATGACCGAGGCCGCCGAGCGGCTCGGCCGGCAGCAGGACCCCGGCCTGACCACCCAACGCCTCATGCAGGAAGCGATCGACAAGCTCGACCGCGCCATCGCGGCCGCCAAGCAGCAGCAACAAGGCGGCGGCGAGTCGAGCGAGTCGTCCGACCAGCGCGAGGCCGACTCGGGCGGCGAGCAGCTCGCCCAGCAGCAGAGCGGCGGCCAACGCCAGGGCGCCGCCGGCACGCAGAGCCAGGGTTCGGGCGAGAACTCCGGCGACGCCTCGCCGGGCACCGCCAGCGAGGCTCAGGCCGGCAACGACCCCCTCGCCGAGGCCCGTCGCGAGTGGGGCAGCCTGCCGCCGCGCGTGCGGCGCGAGCTGTCCGAGGGCGTCAACGAGCGCATCAGCCCGCTGTACCGTGGGCTGACCGAGCGATACTTCGAGGCACTCAGCGAGGAACGATGACCCGACCCCCGCTCATCACCGTCTGCCTGGCCGGCTTGTCCGTCATGATTTCGGCGCTCGCCGCGCACGGCGTCTCCGCCGACGCCGCCCGAGGCGCGACCGCCGCGTCGTTCACCGAGATCACCCCCGCCAGCCGCCAAGCCGTCGAGCGGGGCCTGGCCTACCTCGCCGGCCTGCAGGCCGAGGACGGCAGCTACGGCAGCGAGCGCTACGGCCAGCACGTCGGCATCACCTCGATCGCCGCCATGGCCTTCATGGCCGACGGCCACCTGCCCGGCCGCGGCGAGTACGGCCCGCAGGTCCAGCGCGCCGTCGACTTCGTCCTCGACACCGCCACCGAGTCCGGCCTGCTCGCCGCCGACACCTCCCACGGCCCGATGTACGGCCACGGCTTCGCCACGCTCATGCTCGGCGAGGCTTACGGCATGACCGGCGACCCGCGCCTGCGCGAGACCCTCCTTCGCGCCGTCCGCCTCATCGTCAACACCCAGAATCACGAGGGCGGCTGGCGCTACCACCCCGTCCCCTTCCAGGCCGACATCTCCGTGACCATCTGCCAGGTCATGGCCCTGCGCTCGGCGCGCAACGCCGGGCTTAGCGTGCCCAAGGAAACCATCGACCGCGCCGTCGCCTACGTCCGCCAATGCCAAAACCCCGGCGACGGCGGCTTCCGCTACATGCTGTCGGCCGGCGGCTCGGCCTTCCCCCGCTCGGCCGCGGGCGTCGCGACGCTCTACTACGCCGGCGTGTACGACGACGAGGCCATCGACCTCGGCCTGGACTACCTCACCCGCTCGGGCGAGGGCGTCGTCTTCCGCGGCGGCGGGCACTACTACTACGGTCACTACTACGCCGCCCAGGCCATGTACCTCGCCGGCGGCCAGCACTGGGCCGACTGGTTCCCCCGCATCCGCGACCAGCTCGTCGAGCGACAGGCCGAGGACGGATCGTGGGAGTCCAACCACGGCAAGGACTACGGGACCGCGATGAGCCTGCTCGTTTTGCAAATGCCCAATCGGTTGTTGCCGATATTCCAGAGATGACGATGCCGGATTCCACGAGCGATACCCCGTCGCACCCCGCCCGCCTCGCCCGCGCCGCCCGTCTCGCGGCCGCCGTGCTCATCGCCTGCGTCGGCCTGGCTGGCCCCCGCCCGGCCGCGGCCGAACTGGTCGATGCCGAGCTGCTTGACGCCGAGCTCAACCGCCGGGTCGTCCGGCTGGCCTCGGTCGGGCCCGACGGGCTGAGCTACTTCAACGACCGGCGCGAGCTCGAGTCGACCGCCCTCGTCGAGATCGTGCGCATCACCCCCCTCGGCACGCCGAGCAACACGCCCCGTCCCACGCACGACACCACCGACGAGTCGCGGCCCGCGCCCCGCGGGCTGGCCGCGTCCGTCACTGTCGTGCTCACCGACGGTCAGCGCTACGCCCACGCCCAGTGGCAACCGTCGAACGAGCCCGACGCCATCGCCCTCCGCCACCCGGTGCTCGGCCTGGTCGACCTGCCGCTCGAACTGGTCGCCGAGATCAAGCCCGCGCGCCAGATCAACGGTGCCGCCGTGGCGCCCGAGCAAGACGAGGCCATCGCCGACACCGTCGTGCTGATCAACGGTGACGCGCTTGATGGCTTTGTCGAGGGCCTGGGGCCCGACGGCGTCACGCTGCTGCCCGACGTCGGCGACCCGATCACCCTCGCGCTCGACCGCGTCGCCTCGGTCCACTTGGTCAACCCGCCCCAGCCCGAACCGATCGACGAGCACCGGCTCGCGCTGCGGGACGGCTCGCGCCTGCACGGCCGGGCGCTGCGGCTGGTCTCCGGCTCCGTGCTCGGCGAAGCGAACGGTCGGCTGCAACTCGACGCCCGCCTGCCCGGCGTTGGCTGGCGCGCGATCGGGGTCGCGTTGGACAACGTCGATCGCGTCGACCTCGCCGGCTACCGACTGGTGCCGCTGAGCGGGCTCGAGCTCGAGTCGCAGGCGCCCGGGCCCGTGTTCGGCGTCGCCTGGCCGCCCGAGCCGACCGAGGACGGCTGGCTCGTCCACGCGCCGATCGTCATGGCCTGGCGGCTGCCGCCTGGCGCGCGGCGGGTCGACCTGCGGGCCGACCTGGCCACCGGCGAGCTCACCGCCGCCGCCGCCGCGCTGGCCGACTGCGTCGTGCGCTGGACCGCGGCCGGCGCCGACTGGGCCGAGGAGCTCGGCACCCGTCGGCTCATCGGTCTGCCCCACGCCGCCGCCGGCTACCCGACGTCCGCCCGCGCCCCCGGCGTCGTCCGCGACCTCACCGACGACGCCGCCACCCTGCGCGTCGAGGTCGATCCCGGCGTCAACGGCCCCATCGCCGACCGCGTCCGCCTCCACGGGCCCGGCGTCCTCGTCGTGGGCTCGCCCGGCGCCCGCTCGGCCTACTGACCCGCCGACCGCTCGCCACGTGTGTTCGGCGTCAACGCCCGTGACCCGGCGTCGGCCAGCCCGTAGGCTGTGGCGCGTCGATTTCCCGCCCTTACCCCTCGCCCGGCTCGATCGCTATGACCCTCGCCTCGTCCCCCGATATCGATCCGCTCTCCGCCGTCCCGGCAGAACCCGGCGAGGCCGACGAACGCTTCCTCAACCGCGAGACCACCTGGCTGGAGTTCAACCGCCGCGTGCTCCGCGAGGCCCTCGACGAACGCACCCCGCTGCTCGAGCGCTGCGCGTTCCTGGCGATCTTCAACTCCAACCTCGACGAGTTCTTCCAGAAGCGCGTCGGCGGGCTCAAGCGCCAGATCGACACCGGCACCGCCACCCGCAGCTACGACGGCAAGACCCCTCAGGAACAGCTCAAAGCCATCCGCGAGATGGTCAAGCCCATGCTCGATCAGCAGGCCGAGTGCTTCGAGAACGAGATCCGCCCCGCGCTGGCCGACCAGGGCGTGCACCTGCTGACCTGGCCCGAACTCACGCCGACCGACCGCCAGCGGGCCGTCGCCTACTACCGTCGCAACCTCTTCCCGGTGCTCACCCCCCTGGCCGTCGACCCCGGCCACCCCTTCCCCTTCATCAGCAACCTCAGCACCTCGCTGGGCGTGATGATGCGCACGCCCGAGAGCCAGGCGATCGACCCCACCACCCCGCGCGACCCGGCGACCGCGGGGGTTCAGTTCGCCCGCGTCAAGGTCCCGGCCGTGCTGCCCGGCTGGATCCCGCTGCACAGCGAGGACGACGCCGGCGAGCTGGGCTACCGCTTCGTCTCGCTCGAAGACCTCGTCCGCCACAACCTCGGCGACCTGTTCGAGGGCATGCAGATCGAGGCCGTCGAGCCCTTCCGCATCACCCGCAACGCCGACGTCGACCGCGAGGAGGAGGACGCCGAGGACCTGCTGGAGATGATCAGCCAGGAGCTGCGCGACCGCCGGTTCGCCCGCGTCTGCCGGCTCGAGGTCGACGACGACCCGCACCTGCCCATCAACCAGGTCCTCATCCAACAGCTCGACCTGCACGAGAAGGACGTCTATCAGATGCCGGGGCTGCTGGACTACAACCCGCTCTGGCAGCTGCACAAGCTCAACAAGCCCAAGCTGAAATACAAGCCGTGGACGCCGGTCGTCCCCGCCCGCCTCGCCGACGACGACACCGACTTCTTCAGCGTCATCCGCACCGGCGACCTGATGGTCCACCACCCGTACGAGAGCTTCGGCGCCTCGGTCGAGCGGTTCATCGCCGCCGCCGCCAACGACCCGGCCGTGGTCGCGATCAAGCTCACGCTCTACCGCACCGCCGACGACTCGCCGTTCCTGCCCAACCTCATCAAGGCCGCCGAGGCCGGCAAGCAGGTCGTCTGCCTCGTCGAGCTCAAGGCCCGCTTCGACGAGGAGCGCAACGTCCAGATCGCGCGTCGCCTCGAGAAGGCCGGCATCCACGTCGTCTACGGCGTCGTCGGCCTCAAGACCCACACCAAGACCTCCCTGGTCGTCCGCCAGGAGCACGAGGGCATGCGCTGCTACGCCCACATCGGCACCGGCAACTACAACGCCAAGACCGCCAACCTCTACACCGACCTCGGCCTGTTCACCTGCGACACCCGACTCACCGACGACATCGTCGAGCTGTTCCACTTCCTCACCGGCCGGTCGCAGTCCCGCACGTTCAAGCACCTGCTCATCGCGCCCGTCAACATGCGCAAGCGCTTCAACGAGCTCATCGACCGCGAGATCGCCCACGCCCAGGCCTGGAAGGACCGCGGCGCCGACCCCGAGGACCCCAACCGCCCGCGCATCACCTGCAAGATGAACTCGCTCGAGGACCGCGAGATCTGCGAACGCCTCTACGCCGCCAGCCAGGCCGGCGTCGCCGTCGAACTGATCGTCCGTGGCTTCTGCTGCCTGCGCCCCGGCGTGCCCGGCCTCTCGGACAACATCCGCGTTATCTCCGTCATCGGCCGCTTCCTGGAACACTCGCGCATCTACCGCTTCCACAACAACGGCCAGCCCGAGCACTACATCGGGTCGGCCGACTGGATGTACCGCAACCTCAGCAACCGCGTCGAGTGCATCACCCCCCTCTTCGAGCCCGACCTCAAGAGCCGACTCGACGAGATCCTCGCCATCGTGATGAACGACCCCCGCCAGGCCTGGGACATGCACGCCGACGGGACCTACACCCAGCGCCGCCCCCAAGGCGCCGACGACGGCCAAGAACTGTCGATCGGCACGCACCGCCTGCTGATGGCCCTGGCCAAACGCGAGTCCAGCGGCCTGCCGATGGGCGGCTGAGCGACCGACGGCTCGCGGCCGAGCGCCCCGACTCAGTCGACGTTGGTCGCGCCCAGCACCGCGTCGGACAGGCTGGGCGAGCGGTCGCGCAGCGCCTCGAATCGCTCTCGCAGGTCGGCCGGCAACTGCTGGCCCGAGAGCGTCTGACGGTCGAGCTGCTTGAGCAGGCGGTCGCGCTCGTTCGCGTCGCCCGTCAGGTCGTAGACCTCGGCCAGGTGCAGCGGCCACTCGGGGTTCAGGGGGTCCAGCTCGATCGCCCGCAGCAGCGGCTCCACCGCCTCGGCCGGGCGATCGGCCTCGATCAGGGCGTAGGCCAGGGTGTCCTGGAACTCCGGCTCCTGCGGCAGCCACGCCGCGCCGTAGCGGGCGAACTCGATCGCCTCGGCCGCGCGGTCCTGGCGGGCGAGCACCATCGCCAGGTTGTTGGCGATCGCCGCGGTCTGCCGCTCGGTCGAGAAGCCCTTGCGATACCGCCGCTCGGCCGCGTCGTTGTCGCCGATCCGCTCGGCCTCGACGCCAAGCCGGAACCAGACCTGCGACGCCAGACCGTCGCGGCCTTCCAGTTCGCTCGCCAGCGATTGCGACCGCGCCGAGATCGACTCGTCGTTGAGCCGCAGGCCCAGCACGCGGTTGAGCATCACCAGGTCGACCTGACCGGGCGCGTCCGAGGCGGGCGTCACGTCGGTCAGCGTGGCCAGCCACGCCCGCGCCTCGGCGGGGTCCATGACGTAGTCGGCGGCGGTGTTGGCCCAGAGCGAGCGCGCCAGCGGCGAGTCCTCGAGCCGCGGCCCGAGCAGGTCGCGGACGTGGTCGAGCCGACCGGACTTGGCCAGCGCCGAGATGTACAGCCGAAGCCCGGGGTCGGTCTCCGACATCGTCGCCAGCATCTCCGCCTCGTTCTCGGTCAGCTCGGCGACCGCCTGATCGGGGTCGCCCATCTCCAGCGCGGCCCGCGCGGCGACCGCGTCGAGCGCGGCGTTGTCCACGCCCCGCGCCTCACGCCAGCGGGTGACGGCTTCGACGACGTCGCGGTAGCGACCCAGCCGCATCAGCGCGTCGGTCCGCAGGCCGTGCGCGGTGGCGTTGTCGGGATCGACCGCGATCACGCCCTCGACGATCAGCAGCGCGTCGTCGGGACGCTGGGCCCCGAGCAGCGCCCGCGCCTGGGCGTTGCTCACGTAGGTGTCCTGCGGGTAGGCCTGCGCCAGCCGGCCGAGCTCACGGATCAGCGCCGAGTCCGGACGTGAGAGGCGGGCCGTCGTGGCGTTCAACACCCGGCCGAGCTCCAGCACCCCGTCCGGGCCGGCGGGCGAGCTCGTCGCGGCGTAGGCCAGGGACAGCGTGGTCGGGTCCGAGTCCTCGGCATACATGCCCAGCAGCTCGGCGACCGCCGCGGCCTGCTGCGGCGCGTCGGGCAGGGCCGCGGTCTGCCGGGCGAGCCGGTCCGCCTCCTCGACCCGCCCGGAGCGCATCTGCGAGCGCAGCAGCCCAGACACCGCCCGGTCGTGCACAGGGTCCTGATCGATCACGCGCTGATACGCGGCCTCGGCCGCCTCGGCGTCGCCGAGGATGCCGTTAACCACGCCCAGGACGATCAGCTCGTCGAGCAGCGCGCTCGGCCGGTCGATGCGATCACGCAACGCCGCGAGCCCTTCGCCGTCGCTCAGCCGGGACATCGCCCGGGCCTGGACGACCCAGACCGCGGGGTCGCGGGCGTCGGTCCACGGGCGGATCGTGTTGAGCGCGGTCTCGGGCTGGCCGACCTCGAGCAGCGCCTCGGCCGCCAGCAGCGCGACGCGACGGCGGTCGGCCTCGGCGCTGACACGGCCCAGCGTCTGCACCGCCAGGCCGGGCTGGCCCAGGCGACGCTGCAGCTGGGCCATCGCGATGCGGTGCTCGTCGGTCAGCGGCTGATCGTTGGCCTGAGCGATGTAACGCTCGGCCTCGCCGTTGTCGGCACGCCGCAGCGCCAGGTCGGCCAGCTGCAGCAGCACCCCGGGGTCGTTGCCCTGAAGCGTCGCGGCCTGCCGCAGCGACGACTCGGCCATCGGCAGGTTGCCCAGTTTGATCATCGCCTCGGCCAGCAGCCGGTGCGCGCCGGCCTGATCCGGCGCGACGCGCAGCGCATCGCCGAGCAGGTCCGCCGCGGCCGCGATGTCCTGGTCGCCCCGGCCGTGACGCATCAGCCACTGTGCCCGGAACAGCTTCCAGTCGGGCGTCTGGCCGACGAGCATCTCGAAGCGATCGATCGCGTCGCGCGTGAGCGCCTGGTCCTGCCAAGCGACCGACGAGCCGAGCACGGCACGCTGCACCGAGAGGCTCTGGGGGTAGGTCTCCGACGCCATGCGCCACTCGGTGAGCGCGGTCTCGGGATCGATCCGGCTGCGGGTCTTGGCGAGCGCCACGCGGTACGCGGCCTCGTCGCCCGGCTCGGCGTTGCTCAGCGACGACTCCAGCAGGGCGACGGCACCTTGCGTGTCGCCGTCGCGGACCATCTGGCTCGCCCGCATCAGCGCGATCGGGGCGGTGCTCGAGCGGCGCCCGGCCTCGGCCAAGATCGATCGGTTCAGGTCCAGGCCGGTCCGGTCGCCGAGCGCGGAGAGCTGGATGAGCTGCGCGTCGGTCAGGCCGGACTCGATCGCGGCGGTCGCGACCTCGCGTGCTTCGGCGTCTTGCCCGAGCCGCGCGAGCAGCTCGATCTCGACCATGGCCAGCTCGGCCCGGTCGGGCAGCGCGCCGCGAAGCTGGCGGATGCGCGTGAGCATGTCGGCGTTCGTCCCGGCCGGCCGATCGGCGATCGCCCGAGCCGAGGCCTGGGCCCAGAGGACGGCGATGTCCGGCGAGCGGTTGAACAGCCGCAGCGCGCGGCCGGCGTGCTCGGCGGCCTCGGCGTCGCGGCCGGACTCGATCAGCAGGCGGAGGTGAGCAATCCGCGGCACGCCCCACGCCGGCGTCAGGTTCACCAGCTCGCCCAGCGTCTCGATGGCGTCGTCCTGCTGCTGCTTGCGGATCTGACCCTGCGCCAGCCACAGCATCGCGTACGGGTGGCGGCGGTCCTCGGCCAGGACGGCGTCGGCCGCTTCGACCAGCGCCACGCCCGTGGCCGTCTCGGGCTCGCGGATCAGCTCGATCAGCTCGACCCAGCGGCGCGTCGACGCCTGGTCGTGCTCGGCCATCCGCGTCAGCAGCGCGTCGAGCTCGTCGGCTTGCTCGGCCTGCAGCAGCGCCAGCGCCCGCAGCGGCGCCAGATGGATGGCGTCGTCCTGCCAGGGCTGGTCGGTCGCGAGGGTGCGGGTGATGTCCAGCACGGCCTCGGTGTCGCCCTCGGCCAGCAGGCGGGTCGCGAGCCAGCGACGCAGGCGCGGGTCGTCGAACCGCTCGGACGCCTGCTTCGCGGTCGACATGGCCGTGCGGATCAGGTCGCCGTCGGACGCCACCCCGCCGAGCCGCTCGAACTGCGAGATCACCTGCAGCGCCGACTCGGCGTCGGCGAGCGCGACGCTGCTCAGCGAGCGCACCAGCTCGACCGCGGCCTCGAACTGGCCGTCGAGGATCAGCGCGTTCACGAGCATCATCTTCGTGGGCAGCGTGCCCTCGCTCGCCTCGTCGGCGGCGGCGGCGTAGGCGACCAGCTCGTCGCCCGAGTCGCCGCGCTCGCGGAGGATCGACAGCGTGAGCAGGTGGCCGCCGACGCTGTCGGGCGAGAGCTGGTTGAGCTTCTCGGAGGCGGCGAGCGACTCGTCGAACTTGCGCAGCTCGCGCTGCGCCACGGCGAGCACGCGCCAGGCGGTCGGGTCGTCGGGGTCGGCGTCGATGACCCGCAGGGCCAGCGCCTCGGCCTCGATGGGCTGGCCGAGCATGATCCGCAGGTTCATCAGCTCGCGGCGGGCGTCCTCGTGGTGGATGTCGTCGTCGACCGCCCGGCCCAGGAAGCTGATGGCCGACGCGACGTGGCGGCCGTTGGGCTGGGGGTTGTGCAGGCGGCTGAGCCCGTAGACGTAGTACAGCTGGGGCGTGGCCTCGTTGTCGAAGCGCTGCAGGAAGCGGCCGACCTTGTGCAGGGCCACGTCGTAGCGCTGCTCCTCGAACGCCGCGAGGCCTTGCTCGAGGCTGGCGCGGGCGGCGCGGTCCTGATTGCGCTCGGTCAGGACGTACGAGGTCGCC
This sequence comes from Planctomycetota bacterium, assembly GCA_039818285.1. GTDB lineage: Bacteria > Planctomycetota > Phycisphaerae > Phycisphaerales > Phycisphaeraceae > JBCBUE01. The sequence goes on from JBCBUE010000047.1 coordinate 12,061, forward strand.
AGCGCGGCGATGAGCAGGACGAAGACACCGCCAACGATGGCGAGCCGACGGCGGGAGCGGGCGTGGAGTGGCATGGTCGGGTTCGGCCTTTCGGGGAGTCAGGCTTGGGGGGCGATGGGGCGAACCGATCGGCGCGTCAGGCCGCGCCCTGGTGGCGAGGCGGGGGCGTGGACACGGCGCGGGTCTTCTTGGGCAGGCAGGCGGCGGTGGCGTAGGCCAGCGGGCCGAACTCCACGGGGCACTCGCTGGCGTCGCGGAGCGTGATGGTCGCCGCGTCGTCGGGGACGTCGGGCGTGCTGGTCCGCGAGGTGACCGAGGACGAGCTGAAGCGCTGAGCCTCGGTGTCCTGGGCCTTGTTGAAGATCAGGCCGGCGATCCGGGCCCCCGAGTCGAGGGCGCTGTCGATCGCGCGGCGGACGTGGCCGACCAGCTCGCCGCGGGCGACGACCAGCAGCATCTCGTCGACCTCGCCGGCGATGATGGAGGCCTCGAGCGAGCCGAGCATCGGGCCCGAGTCGATGATGACGACGTCGTAGGCCGAGCGGGCCTGCTGGATGAGCTCGCGGATGCGGGCGCGGGCGACGGTGCCGACCTGGGTGACGTTGCCCGAGCCGATGGGCAGCACGGCCAGGTGATCGATGTCGGTCTCGCGGACGCAGTCGTACAGCGGGGTGCCGGAGAGCGCCTCGAACACGCCGACGCCCTCGGCCGGGCCCGAGCCCAGCGCCTCGGCGGCGCGGGAGGCGGAGACCAGCCCGAGGTGCTCTGCCGCCTTGGTCACGGACATGCGGGCGTCGTTGGCCGCGGCGACCAGCTCGTCGCGACGGTCGGCCGGGACCAGCCGCTGGTCGACCAGCCGCTGGGCGTGGCGTCGGCGGAGGATCCGCTGGGTCCGGCTGCTGAGCCCGCCGCCGACCGCGTCGAAGTCGATCATCAGCGTGCGGCAGCCGGTGGCGGCGAAGGAGACGCCCAGCGCCAGGCTGGCGGACGTCTTGCCGGCGCCGGAGGTGGCGGAGGTGATGCCCAACACCAACGGCTGGCCGTCGGGCACGCCGCGGTGGACCAGCGAGCGGATCTCGTGGATGGCGTGGGAGGTCGCCAGCGCCTTCTGGGGGTCTGACAGGTCGGGGTCCAGCTCGGAGAGCACGCCCACGAACGCGTCGGCGCCCAGGTGGTTGCGGGCCTGGCCGTAGCTGCGGAGCCGGCGGTCCAGCACGCCCCAGAGCAGGCAGAGCCCGACGACGAACGAGCCGCCCACGACGCCGGCCATCGCCGAGTACGTGAACTTGTCGTCGGCGTTGGACGGGGTGCTCGGCACGTCGCCGACGTTGACCAGCTCGACGCGGCTGTCGGCCGCCGACTCGATCTGGATCTGGTCGATCAGGGCGTTGGTCTTGTCGAGGTCGATCTGCGTCTTGGCGATCTGCTGATCGACCTCCTCGATGTCGATGCGCTGGCGGTTGAGTTCCTCGAGCTCCTCACGGGTCTGCGCCCGGAGGCGGTTGTACTCGTCGGCCTGGCCGCGGAGCTGGGCGAGGTTGGTCGCGCCGGTGGCGTCGGCAACCCCCGGGCCCAGCGGCAGGTCGAGCTGACCGGCCCGGTAGGCGACGAGGCGCTGCTCGATGTCTTCTTCGACCACGCGGAGCCGATCGCGGAGGCGGACCACCTGGCGGTGCCGCTCGCCGTAAAGCGCCTGCGAGTTGCGGTAGTCGCGGTCGAGCTGCTCCTGCTCGGTCACGAGGCGGGCCGTCTCGGGGTCGATGCCGGCGAGGTCGGCGACGGTGACGGCGTCGACGGTCGACGCGACGGCCGCGGCCGAGTCGTCGGGCAGCTCCTGGAGCTTGATGAGCCGCTCGATCTCCTGCATGTTGACCTGGTAGCGGAACAGCAGGTCCTGCTTGGCGTTGATGATGGTGGTGAAGTCGTCGGTGCCGTAGCGCTCGGCGAGCTGGCCCTTGCGCTGGCGGATGCCGCGCATTTCGTTGAGCAGCTGGGCGCGGACGGACTCGAGGCGCTCGAGGCGACGGTTGAGCCCGGCGGAGTCGACCTCGCCGTAGACGGAGTTGTAGGCCTTGAGCACGGACTCGACGCCCTTCTGGGCGGTGCGGGGGTTTTCGTCCTCGAAGGAGACGGAGATGACCTGCGTGGCCTCGACGCGGGTGCGGACGCGGCTCTCGAACCAGCCGCGCGTGTTGGGCCCGGTGCCGGCCTCGCGCTCGGCCCAGGTGGGGCTGTCCATGGCGAGGTCGAGGACACGCGGGGTAGTCATGAGCTTGGCCTGGACGCGCACCCACTGCTCGAACATCGGGATGTTCGAGTCCTCCATGCGGTTGAGGATGACCTCCTTGTTGGGCGAGATGCGGATCCAGCCCTGGCTGGTGTAGAGCGGCTTGTGGTTGAACCACATGTACGACGCGGCCGCGCCGCCAACGATCAGCGCCCCGATGAGCGCGACGGCGTACCGCCCTTGCATGAGGTAGTGCAGGGCGATGAGGATGTTGCCGCCGCCCTCGGCCGGGCCGGTCGAGGGCGGGGTGTTGGTTCGCGCGTTCATGTCAGCGGACTCCGCTCTGGATCTCCCGGATCACCGGATCGATCAGTTCGACGAATTGTTCGGCCAGGACGAGCTGCTCGTCCTCTGGCATGTCGGGGGGCACGAGCACCTGGACCTGCGCCGCCCCGAAGAACTTGCGCCGGTAGTCCTGCGAGGCGGCCGACACGGCGTCCATGTCCCGGGCGAGCTGGCCGTCGGGCAGGACCATGAAGTTGTAGATGGTGATCTTCGCGCCGCTCTCGTCCTCGCCGCGGTCGAACTCGTAGCGGGTGGCCTCGATGGGCGGGTGGCCGGCGACGTTCATCTCCAGCACCTCGCGCCCCTGGCCCTGCCAGCCGTTGCCGGGGTAGCAGTGCGGGGGGTAGTGGCCGATGAGGTCGCGGGCGTCGGTGCAGTGGACGATCAGCACCTGGACCGACCGGCCGTCCTGCATGTCGGTGAACCGCCGGCTGAAGACGCGGTTGGCCCGCAGCAGCCGGACCGCCGCGGCCGGGACCGCGCTGTCCGTGCCGATCCACGACTCGAAGCTGTACGGCAGCTCGTCGATCTTCTCGCCGACGCGGGCGTGGTACCCCTCGGCGTCCGCGGGGGGCACGCGATAGACGGCCTGCTGGACCGTCATGCCGCCCAGCAGCAGGACGCTCAGCGCCACCCAGAGGATCGTGTACGGGGATGCCTTGGTGCTCAACGAACCATCACTCCGATCGCCCGGCGCGGTCCAGTCGGACCACCGGCAGGTCGAGCCAATCGACCAGCCGCAGCGTGCCGATCAGCAGGATCAACGCCACGAACAGCATGGCCCAGCCGGCGATGTCGTGGAACATGTCGCCCATCGAGTCGCCCGCGTAGCCGTACAGGATGATCGTCGGGATCAGCCGGATCACGTTGCACGCGATCGCCAGCAGCGGGCTGACGATCAGCAGGATGATCCGCACGTACTGCCGCAGGGGCGTCGAGAAGGCGAAGGCGTAGGTCACGAGGATCAGCGAGAAGACCATCCGCAGGCCGTTGCACGCCTCCTCGATCGCGACCGGCTGGCCGTTGATCTCCAGCACGTTGCCCAGGCGTTCGACCGGGAAGCCCATCGTGATGCACAGCCACTCGGCCGTGGCGGCCATCGCCGTCTGCAGCGGCAGGGCGATCTGGGCGCGCAGCGACCCGGGGATCGGGATCAGGAAGACCAGCACCCCGAACGCCGGCAGGAAGTATCGGACCAGATCGGTCCCGCCAATGGTCAGGATCGCGCCGACCAGCGTCGCCGTCGCGCCCAGGTACCAGACGGACTCGACCATCCGGGCTTCGCCGTAGCTGAACATCGCCCAGCCCAGCGCGATCACGATCGGCCCGACCCAGCGGTTGCGGGCCACCACCTTGCGCAGCCGCACCCGCCGCGCGATCACCAGCCAGGCGACCACGACCGGCACGAGCAGCACGTGCGTGTCCTCGGGGTCTTTCCAGCCCTGCTGGAACAGGTCGACCCACGCCGGCCAGCCGGCCGCGACGGCCGCTCCGCAGAGCAAGGCGAGCGCAACGAAGTGCCACGGGCGGAACCCGTTGCGCTTCAGCAGCGTTAGGCTGGATCGTAACCTCAGCATCTACCCATGGTTCCGTCGGACACGCGGGATCGAGCAAGGCCCCTGCGGCTGACGACGAGTCCCCGACGCCTTCGCGTCGATACGCCCGGGGCGGGTGGATTGTTCGGCGCCTCGCCAGCGCGGACGCCGCCTTCGACGCCCTCGGGTACATCGACGCGATCCGCCAACCCCTTAACACGGCCTCGCGGGCGTGCCCGGCCGACCGGCGGCCACCCGGACCATACAGCGTATCGGTACGGGCTCATCTTGCTCACTTATCGCCACCCGCCTTCTCGCGGCTTTAGGCCGCCTCGGCCGCACCCGCCGCGTCGGTCGCCTCGGCCGGGGCCGCGTGACCCAGCAGCCGGTCGTAGAACGCCGTCAGCACCAGCCGGCTGCGGTCCCAGCACAGCTCGTCCCGCACCCGGGCCTGGCCGTACTCGCCCATCCGCCGGCGTCGGTCCGGGTCGCCCAGCAGCTCGGCCACGGCGTCGGCCATGGCCCGCTCGTCGTCGTTGTCGATGTACACCGCCGCGTCGCGGGCGCTGTGACGCGACTCCTTGAGGTCGAAGCTCACGATCGGCACGCCCATCGCCATGTACTCGATGATCTTGTTCATCGTCGAGACGTCGTTGAGCGGGTTCTTCGGGTCGGGCGCCAGCGCGATGTCGGCCGTGCACAGGGTCTGCCGAAGATCGAGGTCCGATACCCGCCCGGGCATCTCGACCCAGTCCTCGAGCTTCAGCTCGGCCCGCAGCTTGAGCAGGTCGTCGAACGCGTCGCCCTTGCCCATGAACTTGAACGACGCGTCGGTGAAGCCCCGATCGACCAGGTGCCGCACCGCACGCAACGCGTAGTCCACGCCGTCCTGCGCCCCCATCACGCCCAGGTACACGCCCAGGTACTTACGCCCACGCTTCAGCTCGGGGTCGGGCGGCTCGGCCCGGAACCGGTCCATCGACGGGCCGGACCGCACGACGGCCACGTCCTCGGGACGCTTGCCGCCGCGCTCGATCGCGACGCGCTTGTAGCTCTCGTTCGTCGCGATCACGCCGTCGGCCGTGTTGAACTGACGCCGCTCGAACCAGCATAGGGCCGAGTACAGCAGGCCCCGCCGACCGAACTTGGACTCGAACAGCTCGGGGCAGAGGTCGTGATGATCGAAGACGTACTTGACGCCACGCTTCTTGTACTTGCGCGCGAGCGCCCAGAAGAAGTCCGGCGGGTTGCAGGAGTGGATCACGTCGAACCGGTCTTCCGCCCAGACGCGCTTCATCAGCTTGCCGGTGTGCCGCAGGGCGTACTCGTACTCACGGAAGTACGCGAGCTTGTTCTCGGCGGTCGGCGGCGGGGGATAGCGGTAGACGTGCACGCCCTCGATCACGCGGTGCGGCTGGTCCGCCTCATCCGGCGGGCAGGGCGAGATGACGCTGACCTTGTAGCCGGCCTCGGTCAGGGCCGTCGATTCCATCCAGACCCGCCGATCGAACGGCACGGGCAGGTTCTGCACGAGAATCAAGATGTGCCCGCGGCGGGTCGTCGGCATGAGTTTCACCAGTACAGCCCTTCATACCCCCCCATGGCGTCGGCGGGTTCGGCCCCGCCCGTGAGATCCACGACCCGCTGCTCGAGCGTCACCCGGTCCAGCAGGCGGCGGTAGTCCTCGGCATCGTGCCCGAAGACCAGCACCTCGCCGTGCTTGAGCCCCACCTCCGCCGACACCAGCGCCCCCTTGAGGTGCGGCAGCTCGCGGTCGATGAACCGCTTATTGGACCCGAACAGCGAGGCGTACTCGACGTTGGGATCGAAGATGCGGACCTCGTAGCCCTTGCCGATGAGCACCTCGGCCAGGCTCACCAGCGGGCTCTCGCGCAGGTCGTCGGTGCCCTCCTTGAAGCTGATGCCCAGCATCGTGATCTTCCGCTTGCCCAGGGCCATGATGCGCTGCGCGACGCGGTCGATCTGCTCGCGGTTGCTGCGGAGCATGGCCTCGAACATCGACAGCGGGGCGTTGCGGACGCGGCTCATGTGCGTGAACGCACGCAGGTCCTTGGGCAGGCACGACCCGCCGAACGCGAAGCCCGGCCGCATGTACTTGGTCGAGATGTTGAGCTTGGTGTCGGCGCAGACGATCTCCATGACCTTCCGCGAGTCGACGCCGACGGTCTGGCAGGCCATGCCGATCTCGTTGGCGAAGGTGATCTTGGTCGCGTGGAACAGGTTGCAGGCGTACTTGATCCCCTCGGCGGTGGAGATGTCGCAGCGATGCACGGGCGCTTCGACGCCGGCGTAGATGCCTTCGACGGCCTGGGCGTCGCGCTCATCGCTCGCGCCCACGATGGTGAACGGCGGGGCGTCGAAGTCCTTGATGCTGGTGCCCTCGCGCAGGAACTCGGGGTTGTACGCCAGGCCGTAGGTCTCGCCGACCGGGCCGATCACCCGCTCGAGGATCGGTTGGACGACGCCGAGCGTCGTGCCCGGGACGACGGTGGAACGCAGCACAAACGTGTGTCGGCCGTCCTTGGCGGCGATGGCCGCGCCGATCTCCTCGGTCACCCGCTCGACGTACTGCACGCCCAGCGAGCCGTCCGGCGCCGAGGGCGTACCGACGCAGACGAGCGACACGTCGGTCGCCGCGACCGCCTCGGCCGCGTCGTTCGTCACCCGAAGCGAGCCGTTGGCGATGACCTCGCCGATCAGCTCGTCGACGCCTTCCTCGACCACGGGCGCCTTGCCGGCCCGCATCAGTTCGAGCTTGCGATCGTCGGGATCGACGCCGACCACCTCGTGCCCGCGCTTCGCGAAGCAGGCCGCCGACACCGCCCCCACGTACCCAAGTCCGAAAACCGATACCCGCACAGGTCTTCCCTTCCGTTCAGGGCCCGCTTAACGCGCCACGGCCGCCCGTGAGGTCTCGTCACGCTCCCAAGCATAATCGGCTAATCGACGCAGCTGCTTTGCCGCTCGGCGCCGAACGACCGCTCCGACCAGCAGATACACCACCGCGCCGGGCCACAGCCCCGGCCGACCCACCACCGATCGCCACAGCGAGCCGGTCTTCTTCTCGCTCGTCGACGCCAACCCCGGGAACTTCTCGCGCAGCTCGTACAGCCCCAGCCGGCTCCGCGACTTGATCTTGATCAGCCCCCACAGCGTCCGCGGCGCGGTGATGCCGAACGTCACGCCCGGCGGGTTCACGCGCTCGTCCTCGGCGAAGTTGGCCCGCACGAACTCGTCGTCCGCGATGATCTTCGGGAACTTGTCCCACCGCGCCCGGCCGGCCTCGCTCACGGCGTACACCCCCGCCCCCAGCATCGCCGTGCGGTGGTACGGGCTCTGGCGCCACACCGCGTACCACGCCCGCACCGGCCAGCTCGACCCCGACGTATCAACCGCCATCTTCGGCGCCGCCGCCAAGACGCCCGATCCACGCAACGCCTCGACCGTCGCCCGGATCGCCGGCCCGTCGATCACCACGTCCGCGTCGACGTACAGCCGCGGGAACCCCTCGCTCGCCGCGTCGCCGAGGTTCAGCCCTTCGATCTTCGACCCGACCTCGGTCTCGACCACCGCGATCGTCGTCGGCCCCGTCGCCCGCTCGGCCACGGCCCTGGCGAGTTCGGCCGTGTCGTCGGTGCAGCCGTTGCACGCCACGACCACGCGCATCGGCTCGCCGACCTCGGCCGAAAGCAGCCGCCCGAGGCAACGCTCGATGACCGCCCCCTCGTTGTGCGCGGGGATGACAACAGAGATCACGCCAGGTCCTCGGGTTTCAGCCGGGGCGTAATCCGCTCGCGTAACGCGTGGTACACGTCGAGCAACTCGTCGTCGCCGGCCCGGAAGAGCCGCCGACCCGCTCGCCAGCCCTGAAGATGGCCGCGAACGCGCGGCATCGCCCAGCGCTTGCCGCCGAGGTCGCGGACCGTGTCGCCGAACACGTACCGGGCCAGCCGCCACCGCAACCGCCACCGATCGCGCGACAACCGATTGGAGTGCTTGCGCACGATGTAATGATGATCGATCTGATTCATCGCGCGGATCGTCTTGAGCTTCTGCCGATTGGGCGGCGCCGATACGTGCTGGAGATAGGCGTCCGGCAACTCAACGAGCAGGCCGCTGCGACTCACGCGATAGCTCCCGTCCTGGTCCTCGCACGGGCCGTTTCGGTAAAACGCCTCCTCAAAGCGATGCGCCAACACCGCCTCGCGACGCAGCGTCATCCGGCAGCCGTGCAGCACACCACGCGTCACCGCCCCGCGCTCACGCAGCCAGTCCGGCATCGGCGTCGTGTGAAACGACCCGTCGTAGGGCACGAAGGAGCGCTCGTTGTCCTGGAACATCACGAAGTCGGTGAACCACAAGCGCAGCCAGAACTTCCAGTTGGTCGCCTTGGGACGGCGTACCGGCTTGCCCGGCGGGCCGGCCATCGTGCCCTGCACGCCGACGACGCGTGCTTCGGTGTCGCGGTCGTACACCGACATCACCTTGTCGGCAAAGTCCTCGTGCATAAACGAGTCGTCGTCGATCATGAACAGGACGTCGCCCTTGGCCAACTCGGCGCCGCGGTTGCGCTGAGCCGTGGTGGACGGATGAACCCAACGATCGTGAGTCAGGTCGACGACCCGGCCTGAGGACTCGACCGCCGCGCTGACCGCCGCGGCCCCCTCGGCGAACTTCGACGCGTCGCTGGAGTCCACGACGACCACGTCGATCGGCGGGCGGGTCTGGCGCAACGCAAAATGCACGGTCGTCGGCAGCGTGTCCACGCGGTTGCGCGTGGCGATCACGAGCGACCAGGTCAATCGCGGTCGATCGGCGTTGGCGGGTCCTCCGGCCGAAGCGCTCACGGCCCGCCCTCCCAGCCACGCCACCACCGCTGCGGGCCAAACAGCACCGGCCCGAACGCCGCGCGGAGCCGACGCGCCCGGTCCGCGCCCACGATCGGCCACGCCAGCCACGACCCGAACCAGCGCGTCCCCGAGTGCAGGAAGATCATCCCCGCCGTCAGCGGCCACCGCCACCGCGCCATCCGCCGCCGGGTCAGATGCATCCCGCTGCGCGTCATCGCCATCAGCCTGTCGGGCCGCAGCGAGTCCCCGCTGCCCACCAGGTGAACCAACCGGGCCGACGGGATCAGCCACAGCTCGCGTCCCGTCTCGGCGACCCGCAAGCACAGGTCCGTCTCCTCGTTGTAGAGAAAGTAGCTCTCGTCGAACCCGCCGAGCTCGTTCCACAGCTCGCGCGGCAGCATCATGAACGCCCCCGACAGCACCCGCGCCCGCACCGGCTCGTCGGGGATATCGATCACGCTGCGACAGAACCGCCCGAGCCCGATCGCGTTCAGCAGCGCCACCCGGTAGGTCGGCCCCGGCTGGGCGCAGCTGGCCTCGATCGATCCGTCCTCGTGCAGCGTCACGCCGCCGACCGCGCCGACGTCCGGCCGGGCCTCGGCCGCGCGCCACAGCTCGGCCAGCGCGTCGTGGGCAATGCGCGTGTCAGGGTTGAGCAGCAGCACGTACTCGCCGCGCGCCGCCGCGGCCGCGCGGTTGTTGCCCCCGCCGAAGCCGTGGTTGGCGTCGTTGTCGAGGATGCGGACGCCGGGGTAGCGGTCGCGCACCACGGCCACGCTGTCGTCTTGGTGACCGTTCTCGATGAACACGATCTCGTATGTCGGCTCGCCGGTCGACGCCAACAGGTGGTCGAGGCAGTCGATCAGCAGGTCGCGGCAGTTGTAGCCGACGATCAGCACGCTGACGTCGGGCGTGATCGCTTCATCGGCGTGGACGAAGTTGGCTCGGGCGCGGTCAGCCATGCGCCACCTCCGCCTCGGCGCGATCGGTCAGGTGGACGCCTTGCCGGCGACAGGCCGCGACGAGTTCGTTGGCGCTGCGATCGCTGGAGAACTGCGTCTCGACCGACGCCCGCGCGGCCGCGCTCAGCGACGACGCCAGCTCGGCCGACTCGGCGACCCGGCGGATCGCCTGCGCGGTGGCCTCTGGGTCTTCCGGCTCGATCATCAGCCCCGTGCGGCCCTCGTCGACGAGCTCCGGCACGCCGCCGGCCGACGTCACGACGATCGGCAGCCCCATCGCCATCGCTTCCATGATCGCCACGCCCAGCGGCTCGGCCTGGCTGGCGAGCACGAACGCGTGGGCCGCGCCCTCCAGCTCACGCACCGCCGCCTCATCGACCGCGCCGCGCAGCCGGACCGCCTCGCCCAGCCCCGCCTCGGCGATCTGCGCCTCAAGCCGCTGGCGATAACCGCGGCGGGTATTGTCTTCGCCGAGCACGTCGAGCTCGACCGGCAGCCCCTGGGCCCGCAGGCGGCGCATCGCCTCGATGGACACGTGATGCCCCTTGGCCTCGTGCAGCCGGCCGCAGCTGACGAGGCGCATCGGGCCGTCGCCTCGCCACGGTCGATACGGCGTCGCCCGTCGCCACGCGTCGGTCTCGACGCCCATCGGCGCGAGCGCGACGTCGTCGGGCAGCGAGCCGTCGAGCTCGGCGCGGGCGGCCTCTATCAGCCGGCGCGTGATGATCAGCCCGAAGCGGGCCTCGCGCCACTTCAGCGGCTGCGCCGGGCCGTAGTCGACCAGCGGGCCGTGCAGCGTGAGGCTGTAGCCGACGCCGAACAGCCGGTGGGCGGCCGCCGCAATCAAGGCCGACCGCCCGCAGGAGTGCACGTGCACATGACCGACGCCACGCTGCTTGCACAACTCGGCCAGCCGCGCTGCGCCGACCGCCGCGGCCAGCGCACCCTTGACGCCGCCCTCGGCGCCCGCCGCCTTGCAGTCATTGACCCAACGCCCCAGCGCCGGCCCTCTGCCGATCAGTCGAGCGCCCAACCCCAAAGCCCGCCCGCCGCCGATCGACGCGAGGTACGTGGTGCGATCGGCCCAGGCCTGCCCTTGAGCGTGCACCGCGATCGACCGGTCCGGCGGCCGCGTGCTCATCAGCTCGACGCCGACGCCCATCCGCTCGAGCGCGCGGAGCTCGCGAAAGAAAAACACGTGCGTCTGCCCCGGGAACTCCGGCACGAGGTACCCCAGCCGCGGCGGTGATGAAGCGGTCGATGCCGTCATCGCGCTCCCTCCCACAGCGACGCCTGGTAGTCGGCGTACCACGGCAAGAGCTCGTCGGTCGGGCGCGAGAAAATCTCGTCGCACCGCCGCCTCGCCTCGCGCGTTGCGCGCCAGCCCGTCAGGCTCAGGTCGCCGGCCTTGACGTCCTTGGCCAACTGATACCACGCGCGTCGGCCGAGCAGCCGACGGTACGACCGCCGCGAGGACTCGGGGTCGGCCGCGTGCAGGCGGTGCAGCAGCATCGCGTTGGTCCCGCCCATCACGATCACCGGGTAACGGCCTTCCCGGCCCGACGACTCCTCGAGGTGACAGGCCCGCGCCCCCTCCGCCTCGACCAGCAGGCCGTGCCGCGCGGCACGCTGGCTGGCGTCGGCGTCCTCGAGGTAGGCGTACCGCTGTAGCGCCTCCTCAAACCCAACCGACCGGATCGTCTCCGCTCGGTAGCTCATCACCGCGCCTCGAAAGCTGTACGCGATCACCAGCCCCATACCCTCGAGACCCTCGGGCAGCGGGCCGCGCGCCTCGTCTTCGTAAGGCAAGAGGTAACGCCGCACGCCGAACCACCGGTGCACGGCCGCCCACACGGCGCCGCCTCGCGCAACCTGACCCCGCTTGCCTCCGGGGCTCGTCGCGCCGGGTTCGTCGGGTGGCTCAGGCACACGGCGCGCCTGGACACCCACCACGCGCCCGTCGACATCCGTCTCGTAGACGCGCATCATCGCCTCGGCGCAATCGGGGTACATCAGCGTGTCGTCGTCGAACAACATCACCACGTCCGCCTCGACGCGCGACAGGCCCTGGTTGCGTTGATATGTCAGGCCACGCACCTGCGCAGGCTCGTGGGTCCAGCCGATCGACGGGTCGTTGTCGAGGCCCTCGGCGGTGATCGCGTCTCGGCTCTGCGTCCAGTCGTCGCTGCCGTCGACGATGACGACCTGCGCCGGCGGCCGCGTCTGACCGATCGCCGTGCGCAGCGCGCGTCGCAGAACCTCGGCCCGGTTGTACG
>JBCBUE010000048.1:0-23851 GCA_039818285.1 Planctomycetota bacterium
GGGCGAGACGGCCGCCTGCAGCGTCGTGCCGCCGCCGCGGAACATCACGGCCGTGAGCACCAGCAGCGGCGCGGCCAGCACGATCGACTCGGCCCACATCCCCGGCCACAGCCGCGGGCGGACCCGCGACTTGGCGCCCTCGACCAGGTGCATCGACAGCAGCACCACCACGATCGCGATCGGCGGCAGCAGCAACGCCCAGATGCCGGCGTTCTGCGAGCCGCGGCCGCTGATGCCAAACAGCTCGAACCCCCAGGCCAGCCACGACTCGGCCTTGATCGCCGGCAGCGGGCCGATGAGCGTGCGATAGGCGAGCGTGCCGAGCTCGTAGGCGAGCAGGATCGGCAGCAGGAAGGCCAGCGACTGCAGCGGCGCACGCGTCGCGTCCCAGTAGGCGTTGGGCGGTTTGGCGGCGGGCGGGTCCATTGGGCGATTTCGCGATGTAGCGATTGGGCGATCGGCCTAGGTCGATGGCGGGTTGCGCTTGCCTGAGGCCGTCTTGCGGCTGGCAGCGAAGATACGCATCAATTCACCGGCTTCCTGTCGGAGCTGGCTCAGGCGCGTCGCCGGCAGCATCGCGCTGTCGGCAATCAGGACCAGCCACATTTCCGACTCATCGATCTCTTCAACTACGATCGACAATTTCGCGATGAATTCTCGATTGCTCCGTGCTCGGCGAGCGGCACGATAGTTGGCGTAGACAGATGTGGCGGAGCGTGTCAGCTGCTGACCGATCGGCCGTGCGCTGCCCTGAATCGGCAACGCATCGATAACCTTGATGCAACGCAGCGCGAAGCTTCGGGCACGGGCTTCCAACTCGTCGGGTGTCACGACGCCTCCCTGGCGCGCTCGTTCCGCCGATCGCCCAATCGCCACATCGCAAAATCACCCAATCAGTATTTGATCACCGCGTGGGTGATGTCGCCGAACCGGCCGAGCTTTTCGCGGCCGGGCAGGAAGCCGAGCTCGATGAGCATGGTGACGCCGACGATGTCGCCGCCGAGGTCGTCGATCATGTGGCAGCAGGCCTTCATCGTGCCGCCGGTGGCGAGCAGGTCGTCGACCATGAGGACGCGCTCGCCGGGCTGGATCGCGTCCTTGTGGACCTCGAGCTGGTCGGTGCCGTATTCGAGCTCGTAGTTCATGGAGACGGTGTCGGATGGGAGCTTGCCGGGCTTGCGGATGGGGACGAAGCCGGCGGAGAGGGACTGGGCGATGGCGGTGCCGAAGATGAAGCCGCGAGACTCGGCGCCGCAGACCTTGTGGATGTCCTGGCCGCGGAAGGGGCTGGCCATCAGTTCGACGGCCATGGCCAGGGCGGCGGGGTTGGCGAGCATGGGGGTGATGTCTTTGAAGACGATGCCGGGCTTGGGGAAGTCGTGGACGTCGCGGATGTGCGACTCGATGTTGATCGACACGGCGGGCTCCTGCGGCGGGGGCGGGGGGACGGAGGCGGGACAGGCCGGAGTCGTTGTACCAGACGGGTGCGGGCGCAATAAAAACCGCGGCCGGCGAAGAACTCCGCCGGCCGCGGTAAGGGAGCGGTATCCCGCTCGCAGGCAGTGGTACGCCCCGGGGGGCGGGGGGTTCGGTTAGTCGGTCGGGACCGAGGCGATGCCCGTCTGGGGGGCCTGGCGGTCGCCGGAGCGGCTGTGCATCAGGCGGACGGCGACGGGCTCGACGCCGACGGCGGTCAAGTGGCCGGCCGCGTTGTCGTCGACGTAGTAGCGGGCGCCGATGGCGTCGATGCGGTCCTGGATGACGCTGCGGTCGGACCAGGTGCGGCTCAGGGCGGTGAGCTCGTCGGCGGTGATGAAGCCGTCGCTGTCGAGGTCGGCGTGGGGCGAGACGAGGGCCTCGCTGGTGGTGCCGGGCTGCTTGAGGGCGCGGTCGGCGGCGGACTCGGCGGCGGGGGCGAAGGAGGCCGGCGTGTGCTGGTCATACAGGCGATAGGCGACGCCGATGACGTTGCCCGGCAGGTCGACCGACTCGGGCGAGGCGGCGTTGGGGTGCGGGGAAAAGTCGACCGGGCGGTAGGTCTGGCGCAGGGCGACCTGGCCGGGGCTGGGGGTGTTGTCGGCGACTGAGGTGATCGCGTCGAGCGAGGGGGCGAAGGTCTTGGCCTGTGACGGCTGGGCGGGTCGTGACGACTTGGCCGCGACGGCCTGGGGCGAGGAGCCACAGCCGACGGAGGCGAGGGTCAGGACGGAAACGGCGGCCAGGGCGGCGGTCGAACGGGCGGTGCGGGCGGCGGTGGAGGGCATGGGAACTCCGCGAAATGCCTCCGGGATGTCGTGTCCGAGCGATTTCGGCCCCTGCGGCCGACCCTGTGATCGGTTGGCTTATCGGCGGGTTCGGTAACGTGGTGAAGCGCGACCGGTCAGAAAAAACGGAGAACCCCCGGCATGGACGCCTTTGTCATCCACGGTGGACGCCCGCTCCGCGGGACGGTCCGCATCCACGGCTCGAAAAACGCGGCCCTGCCGCTCATGGCCGCCGCCCTGCTCACCGAAGAGCCCGTCGTCCTGCGCGGCGTGCCCGACCTGGCCGACATCCGCAACCTCGGCAAGTTGCTGGCCTCGCTGGGCTGCGCCGTCGCCCGCGCCGAGGGGGACGACGGGCCGGGCGACCTGACGATCCACGCCACCGACCCGAGCAACTCGGTCGCGCCGTACGAGATCGTGCGCACCATGCGGGCGGGGATCTGCGTGCTGGGCCCGATGCTGGCCAAGCGCGGCACGGCGACGGTGTCGATGCCCGGCGGGTGCGCGATCGGCGACCGGCCGGTCGACCTGCACCTGCGCGGCATGCAGCAGCTGGGCGCCGAGATCACGCTCACCTCCGGCGACATCACCGCCGCCGCCCCGCGCGACACGGGCCGGCTTAAGGGAGCGCATGTGTTCATGGGCGGGCCCAACGGCTCGACCGTGCTCGGCACGGCCAATGTCATGTCCGCCGCCACCCTCGCCACGGGCACCACCATCATCGAGGCCGCCGCGTGCGAACCCGAGGTCGTCGACCTCGCGCGGCTGCTCAACGCGATGGGCGCGAAGATCACCGGCGCCGGCTCGCCACGCATCACCGTCGAGGGCGTCGACCGGCTCGGCGGCACGCCTTCCGGGGGGCACACCGTCATCCCCGACCGCATCGAGGCCGGGACCTACGTCATGGCCGCCGCCATCACCAACGGCGACGTCACGCTCGAGCGCTTCCCGCACGGCATGCTCACCGCCGCGCTCGATCGCCTGCGCGAGGTCGGCGTCGCCGTGGAGTCGCCCGACGGCGGTGACCTGCCCATCGACGACACGCCCGCGACCGTCCGCGTCGTCTCCGACCGGCGCCTGCGCCCGACGCACGTCGTCACCCAGCCGCACCCCGGCTTCCCGACCGACCTGCAGGCGCAGCTGATGGCCCTGCTGACCATGGCCGACGGCAATTCGATCATCACCGAGAAGATCTTCCCCGAGCGATTCCTGCACGTGGCCGAACTGGCGCGGATGGGCGCGTCGCTGATCCGCCAGGGGCCGACGGTGGTGGTGTCGGGCGTGCCGCAGCTGGTGGGCGCGCCGGTGATGGCGTCGGACCTGCGGGCGTCGGCGGGCCTGGTCCTGGCGGGGCTGGCGGCGTCGGGGCAGACGGTCGTCAACCGCGTTTACCACCTCGACCGCGGCTATCAGCGGATGGAGCGGACCCTGCACAACCTCGGCGCCGAGATCTCGCGGATCGACGATCGGGACCTATAATCCCGCTGTGCCGATTCGTTCTTCCGACCTGCAACGCCTCGTGCTGCTGCTGCTGGTGCTGATCGCCGCGATTGGGTTCACCGGCGCGGGGCTGTCGATCGCGTGGGGCGACGACCTGCTGACGATGGTGGGCCTGACGCTGGCGGTGGCGGCGCTGCTGACCTTCGGGTACCGGGCGGCCCGCACCCAGTGGATCGACTACTCGTGACCGACCTCGACGCCGAGCTGTTGGAGATCCTCGTGTGCCCGTTGACGCGGTCGCCGCTGCGGCAGGAGGGGGACGAGTTGGTCGGGACGGTCGGGGGGCTGCGCTACCCGATCCGCGACGGGATCCCCGTGCTGCTGGTGAACGAGGCGACGCTGCCGCACTCGGTGACGAGCCTGGACGAATTCAAGCAGCGCTTCGCCGAGCACATCGCCGAGCCGGGCTGAGCCTCATCCGCTCTCGCGGGCGAGGGTGACGCGCCACACGCCGACCGAGGCCTGGAGGGTGTCGATGAGCTCGATGCGGTCGGCGCCGCGCAGCCGGCCGGGACCCTCGTCGATCGGGGCGACGACCCACAACACCTCGTGCTCGGCCCACCGCCCCTGGCGGTTGCCGTCGTAGGTGGTGAGCCCGGTGTGCACGGCCCAGACGTCGCTGGCGGCGCGCGTGCGGTTGAGGATCGCCGCGTCGCCCGGCCCGGCGCCATGGTCGGCCAGCCAGTCGGCCGCCGGGCGCATCCCCGCGTAACGGCCGCCGTCGTGCCGGCTGCCTTCTCGGTATGGGTCGTCGCGGAACTGCCGCAGCACGTGGCTCATCGCGACGGCGTTGGGCACGACCCACAACACCAGCAGCACGAGCGCCACCGCCGCCCCGGCCGGCCGATCGCGACGCAGCGCGACCCAACGCTCGATCGACAGCGCCGCCCACCACCACCCCGCCGCGAGGATCGCCAGCACCGGCAACGCGTACCGATCCACCACCATGAACAGCAGCCACTGCACGACGAACCACGCCAGCAGCGTCAGCCAGAGCGTCTGCCGCGTCCGCCACGCCAGCGTGACGGCGCCCACGAAGCCGATCACCGTCACCGGCAGCGCCAGCCACCACCCCGCGTCCAGCGCGATCATCGCCTCGCTCACCGCCTCGCCCAGCAGCCGCGGCCCGTTCACCGTGAGCATCTGCCACAGCGTCGCCGGCAGCTCGCTCGTCACCCGCGACCACATCATCGACTCGTCGTGCCCGAGCCGAGCCCCGCTCAGCAGCGGAACCACCAACATCAATCCGACCAACCCCAACGCCGCCAACACGCCCGCCATGGCGCGCCACCGGCCCGATCGGCCAAGGTCGATCAACCACGCGGTCACCACGGCCGCGATCACCACCAGCCACACGCTGCGAAAAACGACACACCACCCCAACCCGACCACCACCAGCGCAGCACCGCCCCACCGGCTCGACGTGCCGCCGCTGGGCTTGACCGACGACGCCAACGCGTACCCCAACACCACCGCCGCGACACCCATCGCGAACGGCATGTCCGTCAACGCCTGGAACGCGTACCGGTACACGCACTCGCACAACGCCAGCAGCACCAGCGTGCCCGCCGCGAGTTCGCGACCCGCCGCCAGCCGCAACGCCCACCACCACATCGCCAGCGTCGCCAGCGACATCGCGATCATCCCGGCCTGCAACACCCAACCCACGCCGCCCGCCGCGTTCATCAGGTGTGCCAGCCCCGGCTCGATCTTTCGCAACGCGTTCTCGGGGTGATCCAACCGCCCGTCCCCCGCCAACGCCTCGGCCAGCAGCACGTGCGTCGCCGTATCCGGCCCGGGCAGCCATTGCCCCGTGAACCCCACCGCGTACACCACGACCACCACCACCCACACCCAAACAATCCGGCTCGCCAGCCAGCGCCCCAGCCGCTCCACCACCCCCGGATACGTCAGCACCTGCCGCTCAATCACCCCCGCATCATCTCCCAATCGGCCTCACCCCGCACCCGCCGCCCGGTTCCCCCCACTCATCACTTCTCACTCCGCATTCCGCACTGCCTAGTACGCCCCCCGGCACAGCACCACCGTCAGCGCCGTCCGCGCCAGCAGGTACACGTCCAGCCAGACCGACCAGTTCTGCACGTAGTAGCAGTCCATCTCCACCCGCTCATCCATCGTCAGCTCCGACCGGCCGGACACCTGCCAGAACCCCGTGATCCCCGGCCGGACGCGCCCGACCAGGGCGAACTGCTTGCCGTACGACGCCAGCTGGTCCACCAGGATCGGCCGCGGGCCGACCAACGACATCCGCCCGGTGAGCACGTGAATCAGCTGCGGCAGCTCGTCCAGGCTCGTCCGCCGAAGCAATCGCCCGGCGCGGGTCACGCGCGGGTCGTCGCGCATCTTGCCGTTGACCTCCCACTCGCGCCGGCGGTCGTCGCTGTCCGCCAGCACCGCCGCGAGGCGCTCGTCGGCGTCGGTGTACATCGAGCGGAACTTGAGCATCTTGAACTTCTGCCGACGCTGGCCGATCCGGGTCGCCCAGTAGAACACCGGGCCCTTGGAGTCGAGCTTGACCCACAACGCGATCGCCAGCATCACCGGCGCCAGCACCGGCGATGCCGCCAGCACCAACGCCGTCTCGATCGCCCGCTTGAGCGTGCGCCGTCCGGGGTCGAGCAACCGCTGCTGCACCGCGATGCCAAGGTGACCGCCCACCTCCGTCGGCGTCGCCCACAGCGTCGCCGTCCCCGCCATCGAGGGCACGACAATCAAGTGACGGAACCGCTGGCTGTAGCGGTTGAGCAGCCGCGTCGCCCGGCGTTCCTCAAGGTCACCCATCGCGACGATCGCGTGCCGCACGCCGGCCTCGGACAGCGCGCGGTCCAGATCGAACCGCCGCAGCACCGGCACGCCGTGCTCGCTCGTCCGCTCGCTGCCCTCGTCCAGCACGGCCACCGGCGTCAGCCCCATCTCCGGCTGCGCCCGCAGCACGTGCACCAGCGACCGCCCCACCTTGCCCGCCCCGATCACCGTCACCGGCAGCCCCCACCACCCGGCCCGCGCCAGAACCGCCCGCGTCGCGTATCGACCCATCGGCACCAGCACCAACGCGAACAGCCACCCCAGCAGCAACGCCCCGCGCGAATACGTCATCTCCTCGCGCACCAGGAACGTCGCCGTGCCCAGCCCCAGGAACACCACGCTCGTCGCCAGCGTCAGCCGACGCAGCTCCCGCGCCGGGCTCAACGGCACGCCCGGGTACAGCCCCGACCACGCGTACACCACCACGAACCCGACCACCACCGGAAGCAACCCCCAATACATCTCCAGGTTGAACCGCCAGTGCAACCACCGCAACAGCACCGCCGCGAAGATCGCCCCGACCACCATCAGCACGTCCGCCGCCACCAGCGACGCCACCATCAGCCACCACCGCCGCCGGTACGGCACGACCGACACCTCCGCGATCCGCGACGCCGAGTCCGTCGATCGCTCGGCCGCGACCGGCTCGGCCCCGTCGTTCGCCTCGGTCAGTGCGCCCGCGCCGCTCATCGCTGCTCCTCGTGCTCCGTCGACGCCGAGCCGGCGATCCGCCGCCGCTTGGCCGCCCACGCCGCGTCGACCACCGCCCGCATCTCGCGCTCGAAGCGCCGCCCCGAGAACCGCCCGGCGTGCTCGGCGATCCGCGCAGCATCCCACGCCACGCCGCCGTGCTCAAATCGTTCCAACGCCTCGGTCACGCTCGGCGTCGTCTGCTCCGCAAACAACACCCCGCTGCTCCCGTCCACCACCGTCTCCGTCACCCCACCCCGGCCCAGCCCGATCACCGGCGCCCCCGCCGCCTGAGCCTCCACCGGCACGATCCCGAAGTCCTCCTCCCCGGCGAAAATCAACGCTCGGCACCGACTCATCAGCCGCGCCAGCTCCCCGTCGTCCACCGCCCCCACGAACCGGATCGACCCCTTGCCCGACCCCCCGACCCGCGCCCCCGCCCCGGCCGCCACCGCCTCCAGCCGCTTGCGCTCCGGCCCGTCGCCGGCCACTACCAGCTCCCGCCCCGTCGTCGCGCACGCCCGCACCGCCAGGTCCACCCGCTTGTACCCCACCAGTCGCCCGGCCGTCAGGTAGTACCCCTCGCGCCGCTGCATCGGGTCGAACCGCTCCACCGCCACCGGCGGGTGCACCACCGCCACGTCCTCGACCCCGTACCACCGCCGCACGCGCTCGGCGACGTACCGGCTGTTCGCCACCCATGCGTCGACCCGGCTCGACGACGCCTCGTCCCAGACCCGAAGCCGGTGCATCACCAGCCGCCACAACAAGCCCTTGACGCCGTTGCCCGCCTCCTGCGCATAACGGGCCGACAAGTCCCACGCGTACCGCATCGGCGTGTGGCAATAACACACGTGCAGCGCGTGCGCCGGCACGATCGCCCCGTGCGCTACCGCGTGACTCGACGAGATCACCAGCTCGAACTCGTTCAGGTCGTGCTGCTCGACCGCCACCGGCATCAGCCCCAGCAACCAACGATGAAACCGCACCGCGCCCGGCCAACCCTGCAGAAAACTCCCCCGGACCTCCCGCCCCTCCAACGGCGTCCCCTTCAGCACCTTCGGGTCAAACACCGTCACGTACACCGGCGCCTCGGGGAAGATCTCCGCCAACGCCCCCGTCACCTTCTCCGACCCGACCCACCCCGTGATCCACTCGTGCACGATCGCCGTCCGCATCGTGCGAGTGTAAATCCACGCCCCCGTAGCCGCGACACGGCGTGTCGCGGGGTTGCGCTCTCGTCAAAGTTCGACCGTCAAGAACCGTCAGACGCGTGAGGCCGTGACGTCGAGGCTGGTGACGTAGTCGGCGACCGTCTCGCCGGCGGGCAGGGCCTCGGCGATCTTGCGATACAAGGGATCGTCGAGCCCTTCGAGCGCCGCGACGTAGTCCGGCTTGGGCGTGAGGGCGATGTCCGCCAGCCCAGCCGCCCCGACCATCGCGCGGTAGTCGTCGACCAGCACCGCGCCCGCGACGCAGCCGACGAGCGCCTCGACCATCTCGGCGATCGACTCGGGCAGCGGCCGCAGCAACGCCATGTCGCTGGCGGCGACCCGGCCGCCGGGCTTGAGCACCCGCGCGATCTCCTTCCACACCTGCGGCTTGTCGGGCGAGAGGTTAATCACGCAGTTGCTGATCACCACGTCGACCGACGCGTCGGCCAGCGGCAGGTGCTCGATCTCGCCGAGCCGGAACTCGACGTTGTCCAGGCCGGAGGTCGTGCGGTAGTGGTTGAGGTTGGCGCGCGCCTTGGTGAGCATTGGCGGGGTCATGTCAACGCCGATGACGCGGCCGGTTGGGCCGACCTTGGGCCCGGCCAGAAAACAGTCGAACCCGCCGCCCGAGCCGAGGTCGACGACGACCTGCCCGGGTTGCAACGCGGCGATGGCTGTGGGGTTGCCGCAGGACAGCCCCATGTTGGCGCCCTGCGGGAGGGCCGCGAGCTCGTCGCTGCCGTAGCCGAGCTTCTCGGCCAGCTCGTCCTGCGACCAGCCGCCCTGGCCGGGGTCGCTGCCGCAGCACCCGCCGCCGGTGGGCAGCGCGATCGTGGTCAGCGTGCCGGCCTCGGCGACCTGGGCGTAGCCGTCGCGGACCTTGTCGTGCACCGTGGCCGTCGCGGCGCCGGCTTCGCCGGGGGTGCCGAGAGGGGTGGGGTCGTCAGAGCAGCAGTTGGGGCCGCAGCAATCGCTCATGGCTGTCTCGCTTGATTTAGCTTGATTTAGCGTCACGTCGCGCGAGCGACGTCGCGCTCACGAAGGACTTCAGGGAGGGTCTTGACGTACTCACGGATCTCGTCGCGGACCCGGCGGTAGTGGCCGATCGCGACCTCGGGATCGGGCTCGTTCTCCGCCAACGCCGGCGGGTCGTCGAAGCCCTGATGAATGATCGTCGCCCCACCGGGGAAGACCGGGCACGTCTCGTGAGCGTGCCCGCAGACGGTGATGACGACGTCGATCTTCTCATCACCCAATTCGGCGGTCACCTCGTCGAGCGTCTGGCTCTTCTGCCCGGTGATGTCGACGCCGGCCTCCCGCATCACCTGCACGGCGTGCGGGTTCAGCCCCTTGGCAATCAGCCCCGCGGAGTACGCGTTGATCGCGTCGCCGTGCAGCGACCGCGCCCAGCCCTCGCCCATCTGGCTCCGGCAGGAATTGCCCGTACACAAGAACAACACGTTCAGCTTCGGTAGCACGACGTCACCTCCTCGAGGTCTTTGGCTTTCACGCAGCACAGGGCGTCCAGGTCCGCCAGCACGGCCGACTCGCCCTCCAGCGACCGCCGCACCCAGCGTAAGGCCTCCCGCACCGTCGGCGAAGCCCCGCGCCCCGCCAGCCGGTAGTAGTGCCACTTGCCCTGCTTGCGCCGCTCCAGCAGCCCGGCCTCGTACAGCAGCGTCACGTGCTTGGACACCGTCGACGGCGCCAGCCCGGCAAACTCGACGAGCTGACACAAACAAAGCTCCCCCTCCCCGAGCGCCGCCAGCATCCGCAGACGCGACTCGTCGTTGAGGGCACGCGTGATGGCGAGGAGGTTTTGCATGGCGTATAAACAGTTCGTCACTTCGTGATTTGACGAATTGTAGAGCTCATGCATCTTCCCGTCAATGGAGCAGTGGGGACTATCGAGCCAGCTCAGATGTGAAACGAACTCGATCTACCTTCCCAACTTTGATTGGTCCGGCCGGGACCTCAAAGACGGTGGGTTGCCTTGCATTAGCGCAGCGATCACAGATGGCGGGCCAGCACGCAAGAGCTTTCATCGCTTGAGTGTGTGGATCCTTGTGAAATCTCTTAAAGAAAACTACGTGCATACCACTACTTGCTAACGCCGACCGCTCCTCCGCTACCCTTCCTTGGGAGATGTCTGCAGTAACCCAGACCGGTTTTGGTGACTCAGATGCCACTGTCGTTATCAAATACACGTCGTCATCTGTAGCAACAAATCGTGCGTCATCATCTTGATGGATCACCGTGTGCGTGGTGTCGTAGGCATCAAGCATTCGAGCGATGTACTTCGAGATGTTGCGGTCAAAGAAGAATTTCAAGCAGCAATCCCGGAAAACCCTGTCTCGAAGCTGACCGCGGCACGAACCTCTTCTGATTCAACACCATACCAAGCAGCAACAAGATCAACGTTCTCGCGGGACGACTTAAATGCTTCAAACAAGACTGCCGTTGGCACGCCACTATCAACAACAATCGGCTTGCCGTATCGACGGCGCGGATCAATAACTACGCCGTCAATTAGCTGAAGTCGCTCGGCGAAACCCGTTTCGTGGCTGTACTCCAAGTGTTTCAAACTCGGCTTGAGCACTGAAGGCATGGCGTGTTGGCGCTTGAGAATCTCTATGAACTGAGATTCCTCATCTTCTTCTTGGGCGATCTCAATGAAGACGCGCGTGCCGGAATCGTCGGTGTAGAACTCTTGACGCCCAAAGGGATGGTGTGTTTTCCAGAGATCGACAAGGGCACCACGCAGCTTTCGGATCGTGTGGGTCGAAACATGCTCTCGAAGCATTACTGCCACCGACGCATCGACCAAATCCAAAAAGCTGATCGTGGGTTTACCCGACAGAGACGAGTTGTATTCGGGCGAAAAAATAGCCTCACGCCCACCAGGCCATCCTTGAAACCAGGCAGCAAGTTTCGGGCGTTTAACACCGATCAACTTCGCCGCCTCTGGAAGCGAGTAAACACCGTTCCCAAGCTGTCTCGTCGCTGCGACCACCTAATGACCCTCCGGTTGATCAATTACGATAGTACTTCTAGATCGACACATCAAGCGCAACACCTTGAAAACATTGAACTTAACACAAACACACTGCTGGCCATGACTTGCGGCAACACATCGCTTGTTCGTATTTTATTTACATTTTCAGCATTGGAGCATCACGCCAGCCTTACATCCGCCTTCGCGTCGGTGGGCTGGATGCCGTGGCGTGCCATCGCGTAGCGGGTGTCGATGACGAGGGGGGCGTGGTTGGCGATCAATTGGTAATCGACGTCCTGGTGGGCGGTGGCGATGAGGATGGCGTCGGCGTTGGCCAATGACTCGGGGGTGAGGGGGGTCGAGTCGAGGTGGTGGGCGTAGTGGCGGGTCGGTCGCAAGTGTGGGATGTGGGGGTCGTGGTAGCTGACCGTGGCGCCGCCGCGGTTGAGGAGCTCGATGAGGCGGAGCGACGGGGATTCGCGGAGGTCGTCGACGTTGGCTTTGTAAGCAAGGCCGAGGACGAGGACGTTGGCGTCCTTGAGGGGTTTGCCGTGGTCGCTGAGTGCGGCGACGACGTGGTCGACGACGCGTTGGGGCATGTCGGTGTTGATCTCGCCGGCGAGCTCGATGAAGCGGGTGGGGACCTCGAACTCGCGGGCGCGCCAGGTGAGGTAGAAGGGGTCGATGGGGATGCAGTGCCCGCCGAGGCCGGGGCCGGGGTAGAAGGGCATGTAGCCGAAGGGCTTGGTGGCGGCGGCGTCGATGACCTCCCAGACGTCGATGTCCATCTTCTCGAAGACGGTCTTGAGCTCGTTGACGAGCGCGATGTTGACCGAGCGGAAGATGTTCTCGAGGAGCTTGGTGGCCTCGGCGGTGTCGACGGAGGTAACGCGGACGGTCTTGGGGACGACGGCCGAGTACAGCGCGTCGGCGAGGTCGAGGCAGCGCTCGGTGAGCCCACCGACGACCTTGGGGATCTGCGTGGCTTTGAAGTTGGCGTTGCCGGGGTCTTCGCGTTCGGGGGAGTAGGCGACGTGGAAGTCGGCGCCGGCTTTGAGGCCGCCGGACTCGAGGCCGGGGACCATGACCTCGCGGGTGGTGCCGGGGTAGGTCGTCGACTCAAGGACGATGAGTTGGCCTTGGCGGACGACGGGGCCGAGGGCGGCGGCGGTACCCTCGACGTAGGTCATGTCGGGCTCGCGGTGGCGGGTGAGGGGCGTCGGGACGCAGATGAGCACGGCGTCGGCCTTGGCCAGTTCGGCGACGTCAGTGGTGGCGGTGACCTTGGGGTTGTCGGCGAGGGAGCGCATGACGGGCTCGCCGAGGTGCTTGATGTAGACACGGCCGGCGTTGACGTCGTCGACCTTGCGTTGGTGGACGTCGTAGCCGATGACCGAGAAGCCGGCGTCGGCGAAGGCGACCATGAGGGGCAGGCCGACGTACCCGAGGCCGACGACGCCGACGGTGAGGTCGCGGGCGGCGATGCGAGAGTTCCAGACGTCCGTGTCAGTCATGGGCGCACTTTAGGTGCGAATGCGGAATGATGAATTAGGAATGCGGAATGGCAGAGATCAGCCCGCATGCACATTTTGGCGATGTCTCACCATTTCGCATTCAGCATTGCTCATTCCGCATTGGCCGCAGGCCGCTACGCCGCCCAGTCTTCCCATAACTCGCCGGCCCGCATCGCGGCGACCATGCGCTGCAGGCCGTCGTCGAGCGAGACCTGTGGCGTCCAGTCGAGGGTTTGCTGGGCGAGCTCGCCGTGACAAAAGCGGTGGTCGATCTCGCGTTCTTTGGCACGGTCGGTGCCGGCGAAGTCGGCGCGGACGTCGGGGGTGATCGTGCCGGTCTGGCCGGCGGCGGCGATGACGCGGTCGGCGAGTTCGAGCAAAGAGACGGGCTCGGAGCCGTTGGAGATGTTGAGTGTCTTGCCGGGGGCGTCGGGGTGGGTGACGGCGGCGGCGGTGGCGGCGGCGGTGTCGTCGACGAAGGTGTAGCTGCGGACCTGCGAGCCGTCGCCGTTGACGATGGGTCGGCGGCCGTGCTCGACCTCCCAGACCCACTTGGGGACGACGAACTGGGCGACCTGGTTGGGGCCGTAGCAGTTGAAGTAGCGGAGGACGACGGCCTCGATGCCGTGGCGTTGGGCGAAGGCGTGGCAGAGCTCTTCGCCGGCGAGCTTGGTGACGGCGTAGACGGTCTTGCCCTGGGTGATGTCGCGTTCGGTGATGGGGTTGTGGAGGGGTTCGCCGTAGACCTCGGAGGAGGAGGCGAAGACGATGCGCTTGACGCCGGCGTCGATGGCGGCGTCGAGGACGGTGGCGGTGCCGTCGATGTTGACGCGGAGGCAGCCGAGCTTGTCGGCCTCGGTGCGTCGGACGCCGAGGCGGGCGGCGAGGTGGACGATGGCGGAGCATCCGGCGATGGCGTCGCGGAGCAGCGGCGCGTCGAGGATGGTGCCGGGGATGGCGGCGACGCCGTCCGGCAGGAGATGGCCGGCGCGATCGACCTGTTCGGGCAGGTCGAGGACGACGAGTTCGTGGCCGGCGGCGGCGAGCTGGCGGGTGGTGGCCAGGCCGATGAGCCCGGCCCCGCCGGTGATGAGGATGCGTTCAGGCATGCGGGCGGGTCAGCGTATCGGGTCGCGGGGCGGGTTGCCGGGGGGTGGCCGGGGGTTGCCTGGGGCGGGGTCAGTCATCGTCGTCATCGTCGCCGTCGGCGGCGGACTTGACCGCGCAGGCCGAGACGCGGGCGGACAGGGCCTTGGGGTGCTCGGCGGCCCACGGGGCGGGGGCGAGGGCCGGGCCGCTGCTGGCGCCGGCGCCAAGGACGACCGCCCAGCGTTCGTTGAACCGGCCGAGCGAGGCGTCGTCGAATCGGTGATAGATCGCCAGCCAGCGATCACCGAGCCGATCGGCCCAGACGGGCCAGGCGTCGCCCAGCGCTTCCGCGGCCTTTGCGGTGACGATCACGAAGCGATGTCCGGCGCGCTCGACGGCCTCGAGCTCATCAATCACCTCGGCGGCGTCGCCGGGTTCGTCGACGTCGATAACGGCGGTGGTCGCCAGAGCCCCGGGGAACTTGCGGCCGGCGAGGTCGAAGGCGGTGACGGCGGCGAAGCGGTTGATCGGGGTGAGGGGGAACTCGCCAAGGATGGCGATCGGGCCGTCGGCGGGCTTGACGCGGACCCACGCCGAGGCGTCGGCGATGACCGCGGCGGCGGTGTCAGGGTCGACGGCCGCCTTATTGGCTTCGTCGATCAGTTGTTCGGCGGGCGGGCCGGTGATCGCGCCGGGGAGCTTGACGGTGGTCGGGTCGGCGTCGCGCCCGGCGGCGCCGCGGCCGTCGCGGTAGCCGCGGACGTGGCGGTAGAAGCGGGCGAAGCGGGTGATGCGGGAGATGAGCTGCCGGCCGCTCATGACGTTGATCTGCAGGGTGGCGAAGTAGGCGACGAGCTGCGCGACGGGCAGCTCGTCGGGGCCGTAAGCCAGGCGGAAGTACGCGATGGCGCCGACGATGCCGACGCCCAGCGCGGCGAAGCCGAGGAACTTGTTCATGGCCTCGGCGCGTCGTCGCAGGAAGCGGTGCCAGGTCAGTCGGGGCATGGAAGGCAGCGCGGCGTCGGCCAGGGCCTTGGCGTCGTACGGGGCGGCGGGCTGGGACGCGATCAAGGCCTCGGCCTCGTCGAAGAAGCCGTTGCTGGCGGCCTTGCGT
The DNA here is from genome assembly GCA_039818285.1 of Planctomycetota bacterium. Classification (GTDB taxonomy): domain Bacteria; phylum Planctomycetota; class Phycisphaerae; order Phycisphaerales; family Phycisphaeraceae; genus JBCBUE01. The sequence goes on from JBCBUE010000048.1 coordinate 15,207, forward strand.
TCCTGCTCGAGGTTCTTGATGGTCAGCGCGATCCGCCGGACGGGGTAGATGGCGGGGAGGATGAGCGCGGCGACGATGAGCGTCAGCCACGGCTCGAGCCAGAGCAGGAAGGCCGACGACCAGAGGAAGGTCATCGTCGGCAGCGGCGAGCCGACCATGAGGCGGACGGCCCGCTCGAGCGAGGTGGTGCGGGACTTGGCGCGCTTGATCATCGCGCCGGGCACGCCGGTGTCGTCGTCGATGGTCCACAGGTCGAGCGGCTCGGCGTTCCAGGGGTACTCGGCGAGCATGGCGGCGCCGCAGCGGTTGGCGTGCTCGGTCGACAGCCGGAAGGCGGTGCGCTGGGCGAGCAGCAGCAGCCACGCGCCGGCGATCATCATGAGGATGAGCCCGCAGAAGGCGGCGTAGGCGTGCACCTCGGGGCCGACGCCGATCACCCCGGCCAGGTCGACGCGCAGGGTCGGGGTCATCGCCTGGAGCACGAGGAACAGGCCGATGAGTGCGCCGGCCTGCAGGGCCGTGCCCGCGAGAGAGAGGGCGATCAGCCGCGCCAGGTCGCCCGGCCGGGCCCGCGCGACCTCGGCGACCATGCCGCCGATCGACCCGCCGTACCGGCCGAACTGCCCGCCGACGCCCCGCGCGGCGGAGCCGACCGTCTTTGTGTTCGTGTCATTCATCGGCCGCCTCGCGCCAACCCGCCAACGCCCCGAGCCACGCAACGTACTGCCCCGCCACGATCGACGCCTCGTGCCGACGCCAGTCGTACCCCCCGCGCCCGACCGCCGGGTCGCCGTTCACCGCGGCCCGCATCTGCTCGGCCAACGCCTCGGCGTCCTCGGCCGCGACCGACCCGGGCATCGCCTCGACGAACTCCCGCGTCGCCGGCCACAACCCGACCGCCCCGACGCTCAGCCCCTCCAGCGCCGCCCGCGGCACGCCCTCGACGCCCGGCAGGCTCGGCAGCACGACCACGCCCGCTCCCTTCATCAACGCCAGCACCTCGCGCCGCGGCACCTCGCCGAGGTGCTTGAGCCCCGGCTCGCGCCGCATCGCCGCCTCCACGTCCCGCCCGACACCCCGCCGACGCCCCACCGTCGCCAGCGGCAGTGTCTCGCCGCCGGCGACCAATTTCTCCCACGCGTCGAACAGCTTCTCGAACCCCTTGAGCGTGACAATCCCGCCGGGGCCGAAGACGTATCGGCCGCACGTCAGGCCGTGCTGGCTCAGCACCTCGACGACCTCGTTGTCGGTCACCGCGACCAGCTCGAACGGCACGGGCAGGTCGCCGATCCGCTCGTCGGGCCAGACGGCGCGGAGCTGATCGACGATCTCCCACGAGCAGCCGATGGCGCCGTCGAGGTGGCCGTAGGCGCCGAGCGAGGCCTCGGTGTTGAGGGGGTCGCGGACGTCGAGCACGTACGCCGGCCCGGGGCCGAGCAAGCGACGCAGCCAGATCGTCCACCCGCCCACGGCCGTGGCGCGTCGGCTGTACCCGGAGTGGATCAGCACGACCCATCGATCCGCACCGCCCGCGCGTCGTTCCCGGGCCGCCGCGCGGTGCCACGCCCACATCGCAGACATCACGCGGCGCGTGTGGCCGACGTAGCTCAGCAGCCGTGCGCCAAGCCCGCCGGTCGCGCCGAAGACCACCGGCAGCTCGGCTCGCACATGCGCATCGCCGATCGGCGCGGCCGCGCCGGGGCCGGCGCGCTGCGTGAGCAGCTCGACGGAGGCGACGCGCGGGTCATTTGGCAGGTTCTCGCCGAGCAGCCGGGCGTACTCGGTCGCGCCACCCGCTTGCGGCGGCGCCAGCGGCATCAACAGCTTGACGTGCAACCGACCGGGTTCGCTCACGAGTCCGTCAGCTCGGCCGACAGGAACGCCTCGCGGCGCTGCGTGAACCAGTCCCACGTGAGCTTCAGCCCGTCCTCGAGCGCGACCTTGGGCTCGTAGCCCATGACGGCCTTGGCCTTGTCGTAGGTGGCGAAGTTGCGGTGGATCTCGCCGGGGCGTTGCGGCTTGAACTCGATCGGGTGGTCGGGGGCGCCGGCGGCGGCGCACGTGAGCTTGGCGAGCTCGGCGACGGAGGTCTCGCGGCCGGTGGCGAGGTGGAAGACCTCCCCGGCGTCGACGTCCGAGGTGAGGCCGAGCTCGATGCCGGCGCAGAGGTCGTCGACGTAGACGAAGTCGCGCGTCGCGGTGCCGTCGCCGAAGATGGGGATGGGGTCGCCGGTCATGATGCAGCGGGAGAAGTGGGTGACGGCGCCCTTCTTGTGGGCGGAGAACGGGCCGTAGACGTTGGCAAAGCGGAGCATGACGGTGTGCACGCCCATGGACTTGGCGTAGCAGCGGCAGTAGCCCTCGCCGGCCATCTTGCCGGCGCCGTAGGGGGCCTTGGGCGAGCGGAGGCTGAGCTCGTTGACGGGTGGCGTGGCGTCGCCGACGATCGCCCCGCCGGTCGAAGCCATGACGAAGCGGGAGATGTGGGCGGCGCGAGCGGCCTCGAGGGCGACGAGGGTGCCGCGGGCGTTGATGTCGAAGTTGGTGAGCGGGTCGTCGATGGACTCGACGACGGAGCCATAGGCCGCGAGGTGGGCGACGGCGTCGTGACCGGCCATGGCGTCGGTCATGGCGTCGAGGTCGCGGATATCGGCCTGGACGAAGGCGTGGTCGACACCGTCGAGCAGGCCGCGGTCGCCGCGGGAGAGGTTGTCGAGCACGGTGACGGTGTGGCCCGCGTCGACGAGCCGACGGACGAGGCCCGCGCCGATGAACCCGCACCCGCCCGTGATCAGCACCTTCATCGCGTGTCCTTTCGCGTGTATGGGGTCGTCAACGATGTCCGCCCGGGGTCAGCCGCCGAACGACTTGAGCACTCTCTTGATGCCCCGCGCGATGCGGATCTCGAGCGTGACGAGGTTGGTGTATAGACGGTTCTGGCGGTGGTAGAGCGCCATGCCGAAGCGACGCAGGCGGGGCGACGAGCCGAGGGTGTCGGCGACGCTGCGGGCCATCTTGTCCAGCCGGCCAAGGGGTCCGGCGGCCAGCAGCATCTCGCCGCCGCCGACCTCGGCGATCCGGCCGGCCGACGCGGCGCGGGCGGTGAGCAGGACGCGGCTGAAGCACTGCGGGCCGAGTTGCACGAACGGCCGGGCGGTGCGGTACGACACGGCCGACTCGTTGACGCGGCGGGGCCGCTCGTAGTCGTCGTCGACGTCGGCGAGGGGCTCGGGGATGGTCTCGACGCCGCGGTCGCTGAGCTTGGCGGTCATGAACAGCTCGGCGACGGCGCCGGGGATCTTGTGGTCCTCGCTGAACCCGCCGAGCTCGGCGAAGGTCTGGCGGCGGATCGCGACGATCGGGCTGAGGCGTTGCAGGCCGAAGAAGGTCGTGGACTGGTCGCCGACAAAGCTGGCGTGCAGGCGCGGCTCGAGCTTGCGTTCGCGACGGGCCCGGCTGGTGGAGCGGAAGAACCCGCCGAAGGCCTCGGCGTCGCTGGTGGCGGCGGCGCGGCGGATCATGCCGATCGCGCCCGGGTCGGGCACGGCGCCGGGGTCCAGGAAGACGAGCACGTCGCTCTCGGACGCCCGGGCGGCGGCGTTGGCGGCGTGCTGCTCGCCGTAGCCGGGCTCGTCGAGCAGGGTCCACGCCCCGCCGCGCTCGTCTTTCAGCCCGGCCCACCAGGCCTGGGTCTCGGGGCGGGTGCTGCCGTCGTTGGCGATGACGATCGAGACCTCGCTGGCGCTGTCGGCCTCGGCCAGGGCGGCGAGCACGGCGTCGAGGTCGTCGTGGTTGTCCTGCAGGACCAGGCAGACGCCCACGGTCGGCAACGCCTCGACGCGCGACGCGAGCTCGGCCGAACGCTTGGCGACGTACGTGCCGAGGTTGTCGTGGAAGTCGCGCCAGACCTCGAGGTTCTGGTTGTTGTCGAACGTGGGCTCGGCGATGAAGCCGCCCTGGGCGATGGCCTCCTTGAGCTTCTCGGCCAGCTTGACGGGGTGCGGCTCGATGAGCATGTGGTCGTGGTGCTCGTCGATGACCAGCTCGGGCGTGCCGCCGCGATCGGACGCGATGCAGGGGATGCCGAAGGAGGCGGCCTCGTAGACGGCCAGCGAGGAGTTCTCGATCACCGAGGGCATCACCGCCAGCCGATCGCCGCCCAAGAGGTACGTGACGGCTTCCTCGGTGTTGTAGTTGGTGAGCAGGGTGACGTCGACGGGCCAGGCCTTCGTGCGGACCTTGATGTACTCCTGCGTGGGGTACTCGGGCCAGCTGGGGATGGGCTCGCCGTACTTGCCCATGAGCGCGATCTTGGGCAGCGGCACGCCCTCGGCGACGAGGCGGTCGATCGCGTCGCAGAACACGTCCAGGCCCTTGCGGTACTCGAGCCGGCCGAAGAAGACGAGCTCGTCGATCGGCATGCGTGTGCCGGCCATGCCGCGGCGTTGTTCGCGGAGGGCGTCGAGCTTGTCGGACTTGGGGGGGACGATGACGTTGGGCTGGCTGTGGCTGCGGGCCGGCATGCGGTAGCCGTGCTCGAGCATCCAGCGGAGCAGGTGCCGGCTGCCGCCGATGACCAGGTCGCCCAGCTCGATGGATCGCATCTCGGCGAACATCTTGGGCAGGTCGGTCATGCGCGTGATGGTGTGGTAGCCGTGCTCGCGGTTCCACAGCCAGGGGCTGGAGGCCTTGACAAGAAAGGCGGTGTCGCGGAAAGCCAGGCCCTGCTTGCGGGCGAGCATGGCGGGCATGGCCAGGCCGCGCCACTCCGAGACGTGGACGGCGTCGAACGACTCCTGCTTGAGGAACTCGTACAGCGCGAGCATGGGCTTGACCCATCGCGGGCCGGGGGTCTCGACGTTCACCTCGGTCGGGTCGATGGGGACGAAGCGGACGCCGGCGTCGCGGTACCACTGGACCCAGTGGGACATGGACTTATTCTCGCAGTGGTCGCCGCGGAGGTAGGCGATGGTGGGCTCGTGGCCTTCCTGGACGAGCCGCTTGGCGAGGTGGGTGTAGGTCGTGCCGATGCCGCCGTTGCGGATGGGGCCGACGATGTCCTCGGTGGCGATGCAGATCCGCAGCTTGCGTGGCGAGCCGGCGAACTCATCGATGAACCCGGTGAGGTCGGGGAAGGGCGCCGCATAGGGGTCGGCCGGCCGGGGCTCGACGCGCAGGATGGGGGGCAGGCCGGACGTGCTCGCCGGCGCCTCGGTCAACGCGGTCCCGCCGCTCATCGTTGGCTACGCCCGTGTGACATGGTGAACGGAGGAGTCTAACGGCTGGCCGGGCGGCGGTGCGTTGGCGACGCCGCGCGGCCAGCGGTACATTCCGGGGTTACGCCATGCCCGCCCCTCCCCTTGCCGAACCGACCCGCATGCTCAGCCTGCCCACCAACGACGCCGTCCTGCCCCCCGAGTTCGGCGTCAGCGACGTCGAGGTGCCCGAGGCCATCTACGACACGCCCGGCATGATCTTCCCGGGCGAGCGGACGCTGCTCTACCGCCTGGCCAAGGAGCACTACACCGGCCAGGGGGCGATCGTCGACGCGGGCATGTTCATGGGCGCCTCGACGGTGTGCTTCGGGCACGGCCTGCGCGACAACCCGCGCGCCGCCGAGATCGCCGAGCAAGCCAAGGCCTTCAAGCCCATCCAGGGCTACGAGCTGGGCACCTTCCCCGCCCCGCCCGGGCGCGAGGGCGAGACCCGCTCGCTCGGCAACGCGACCTACCAGCTCGGCGTGCCCTTCGTCGACAAGATCCAGCAGAACGTCGCGCCCTACAACGACCTCGTCGAGACGCACATCGGCGACCTGCACGACTTCACCTGGGACCGAGGCCGGCCGATCGAAATCTGCTTCATCGACGTCGCCAAGACCGCCTCGCTGAACCAGCACGTGTTCGAGCAGTTCTTCCCCGCGTTCATCCCCGGCGTGACGCTGGTGGTGCAGCAGGACTACTACTTCGACCGCCTGCCGTGGATCAAGGTGCTTCAGGGCTTCCTCGCGGATCACTTCGAGTCGCTCGGCCAGGTCGGGCCGACGGGCCTGTTCCGCTGCACCTCGGCGATCCCGGCCGACAAGCTGAAGGTCGATCCCTACGCGACGCTGCTCGGCGACGAGCAGCTGGCGTGCCACAACCGCGCGTCGCTGACGCCGCCGTTGGAGCGCCGTCGGTTCTCGATGAACCTGTCCGAGCTGTACCTGGCGGCCGAGAAGGTGTCGCCGGCGGCGGGGATCGAGCGGCTCAAAGCGATCTCCACGAAGTACGCCGACCTGCTCGACGAGATCGAGCCGTCGGGCGACGAGGGGCCGCTGACCGCGCTGGGACGGATCGAACGGGCGATCCGTTTGATCGCCCAGGAGTACAAGGCGGCGGGCAAGAAGCAGGAGGCGATCGAGTTCGTCGAGGCGGCGATCGAGCTCTTCCCCGAGTACGCCAAGCTCCACCACCGCCTGGGCCTGCTGGTGACCGCCACGGGCGACCACGACAAGGCGATCGCGGCCTATCGCAAGGCGCTCGAGATCAAGCCGGACTTCAAGCCCGCCCAGGAAGCGCTCAACCGCGCGATCGAGAAGAAGAAGCAGCGCGACGCCGAGGGTCAGTCACCCGCGAAGCCCTCGCCCAAGCCGAGCTCGGGTTCAGGCTCGGCCATCCGGCCGGTGCGTGTCGGGCTCAGGCGTCGGCTGGGCCTGCTGAAGGACGCGTTGACGGGGATCGAGCGCCCCAGCCCCACGTTCCGAGGGGGCGGGACGCGCAAGCCGCCGAGCTCCTGAGTCCTGTTGACGGATCGCTCAGCCGGGCCTGGGTGGGGATCGCGTTAGGCGTCTTCGAGCAGCCGAGTCGCCGCGGCGGGGCGATACGTCTTGGCCAGCGGGTGGCCTGCCTCGGCGGCTTCTTCGGGGTTCTCGGCGTAGTGGATCGCGAGCTTGAGGGCGTCGATCCGCCACTGCAACGGCTGGCGGTACTGGCGGGTGATGATCGAGTCGAAGGCGATGGAGGCGAACCGCTCGTCGGCGGCAGTCCACGTTGCGCGGGCCTCCTCCACGCGGCTGTGCCACGCCAGCAGGTGCGCCCGCGAGAGCTGCATCATGTACTGGCGGTCGGGGTCGACCGTGCGTGACTCGGCCAGGCGATGGCACTCGAGCTGTTCGTCGGGGGAGAGGTTGAAGCCGACCGAGCCGGGGCTGTCCATCTCCAGCGGCTTGTTGAGCCGGTAGACGGCGCTGCTGCGTGCCTCGCCGATGTAGTCGAAGTGGTCGGCCAAGGCCTCCTGGGAGACCTTGATCAGCGGCAGCTGGTCGAAGAAGTAGTCCTGCTGGATCACCAACGAGCCGGGCTTGAGCTTGGGAAAGAAGACGTTGTGGCAGTGCTCGACGAGCTGATCGGTCTTGAGCACGTCCAGGAAGCAGACCTCGACGGGGCCCAGGCCCTCACCGGTATAGGTCATGATGTCGCCCTCGCGGAGCTCGACCTGCTCGAGGTACGGCAGGGTGAGCCGCTTGAGGTAGTCGAGAAAGCTCTCGACGCCGCCGGGCGGCAGCTCGATGCCGTTGGCCTTGGCGTGGCGGTAGAAGTTCTCGCGGGGCATGCCCAGCTCGAAGCTGAGGATCGGCCGATCGACCGCGCCCGAGCCCTGCTTCTGAAACTGGAACCCACGCTGCTGCAGCGCGGTCGCGAAGCAGGCGGTCGAGGCGCCGAGGAAGGCGCCGGCGTCGACGATCCGGCCCCAGCCCTGGTAGACGTCCAGCGCGATCGTGTAGAGCAGTTGGCGCTCGTTGCGCGAGATCATCCCGGGGTGCGTCTCGACCGCGCGGGGCAGGTCGGGAGACAGCGAGAGCATTGGCAGCCATGTCGTCCGCATCGTGCGAATCTACCAGATATCCGCCGGATCAACCCGTCGGTGACACGCGGCCGGGCGACTCCTCGGCCCAGTCCGGTCGGCCGATCTCGTCGAGCGTGCGGCGCACGGCGTCGGGGTCCTCGAAGCGATCGACGATCACCGAGGTGTTGCGCTTGATCAGGTTGGTCTGCAGGTCCAGCCCGATGGTCGCGTCCAGGAAATTCAACACGGCATCGACCGCCTCGCCGGACAGGATGTCGGCGTACTCCAGCCGCAGGCAGTGCTTGCCCTCGGCCTCGACGACGCGATCGACGCGGTCCCACTGCTTGTTGGAGCGCTCGAGGTAAGTCAGAAACGCCTCTCGGTCGAAGGGGATGCGGACGTCTTTGATCTGCTCGGCCGAGATGGCGGCGCCCTCGCCGGTGAGCTTGGCCTTGACGCCCGAGGCGTGACGGGCCAGGGCGTTGTCGCGTCGGAGGAGCACGACGCGGTGCGCGGGGTCGCGGATCCAGGCGTCGGCCAGCTCGGGGTGCTGGCGGAGCATCAGCTTGAAGCCGTAGTGGTCGAAGCCCGGCTCGAGCCGCCACAGCGCCCGCAGGTACGCGCCGGGGTGGGCGAAGCGGTACGCGTCGTCGTGGTAGGCGACCGGCAGGTCCTGTAGGTAACGGAGCGCGCCGGGGTAGTCGGCGACGGGCCCGTCGCGGTACTTGTCGGTCGGGCGGAACACCTCACCGAGCAACGCTCCGGCTCGAACATGCTGGTCACCTCGTTCTTGGACCACCCCGAGGTCTGCTGCTTCGGCG
>JBCBUE010000049.1:0-23593 GCA_039818285.1 Planctomycetota bacterium
GAGCCGCAACGCGACGCCAACGGCCAGCTCCCACGCGACGCCGCCGGCGAGCTCGTCAACTCCGGCTGGCTCTACCAGCAGCCCGGCCTGTACCCCCGCTTCCCCTGGCCGATCAACAACGTCTACAAGTACTCCAAGCAGCTGCAGACCCTCGAGCACGACCTCAGCCAGGTCCAGCTCTCCGACGGCCAGCAGGTCGTCGTGCAGCTCTTCACCGTCTGGCGGATCGACGACCCCTACGCCTTCTTCCGCACCCTGCGGACCAACGAGCAGGCCGTCGAACGCCTCCGCGCCATCGTGCAGGGCCAGGCCATCCGCAGCGTGATCAGCCGGTTCGCCTTCAGCGACTTCGTCAACGCCGACGAGGAAGCACTCCATCTGCAGGACATCGAGCAAGCCATGGCCATCGGCGTCCGCGCCGAGCTGGAGAACGTCCCCTCCAGCTACGGCATCGCCATCGACTCGGTCGGCATCCGCCAGCTCGTGCTGCCCGAACAAACCACGACGACCGTATTCGAGCGGATGCGCTCCACGCAGGAGAAGCTCGCCGAGGCCGCCCGCGCCGAGGGCGAGGCCCGCGCCGCCACCATCCGATCCGAGGCCGAGACCGACCGCCAGCGCATCCTCGCCTTCGCCAACCGACGCGCCCAGGCCATCCGCACCGAGGGCGACCTCGAGGCCGCCAGCTTCGCCAACGTCTTCGCCGAGAACGAAGAGCTCGCCGTCTTCCTCCGCCGCGTCGACGCCCTCCGCGAGATGCTCCCCAACAACACCACCTTCATCCTCTCGGCCGAGGACATCGGCCTCAAGGACGTCCTCTCCCCCATCGCCCAGGAGCCGCCCACCGCCGTCGCCGGCCCGGTCGGCCCCAACGACACCTCCTCCGACGACTAACCGCGCCCGACGCATGACCGACCCGACGCAACACCCCGCCGCCGGCAACGGCGACCCCGCCGCCCCGGCCGACCCCGCCGCGACTCGGCTCGACTTCGACGCGCCCGCCCCCGACGCGGCGGCCCAGCCCGTCGGCCCGATCGAGTCCGAGACCGACGCCGCCGCCGGCCGCGCCCTCGCCGACGCGATGCGCGTCTCGTTCCGCATCCTCCAGGCGGCCATGGTCCTCGTCGTCGTCCTGTACCTCGCCTCCGGCTACTACACCGTCGGCAACAACGAGGCCGTCGTCGTCCTGCGATTCGGCAAGATCGTGCACGACGAGACGACGCCCGACGGCAGCGGCGCCCTGCCCAACCTCACCTGGCCGTTCCCCATCGGCCAGACCATCACCGTCCCCATCAACGACCGCGACGTCACCCTCGCCCGCGACTTCTGGTATCAGGTCGACGAGGCCTCCGGCCAAGGTCGCGCCCAGGCGCTCAACCCCCTCAACGACGGCTCCCTGCTCACCGGCGACGCCAACGTCGTGCACGGCCGGTTCACCGTCACCTATCGCGTCAGCGATCCCCCCGCCTTCGTCCGCGCCGTCGGCCTGCTCAACGAAGGCGACCGACTCCCCGGCGACAACCCCGACAACCGCGTCGTCACCCTGCCCACGCAACGCATGGCCAAGGCCGACGAACTCGTCCGCAACATCGCCCGGCAGGCCATCATCAAGGCCGTCGCCTCGACGGAAGCCACGCCCTTTACCCGCGGCCAGCTGCCCAGCGACACGCTCGCCGCCGACATCGACCTGCGCCTCGCCGAGCTGGGGTGCGGCCTGTCGGTCAGCAAGGTCAGCCTCACCCAGCCGACCGTCCCGCTCTCAGTCGAGGACGCCTACAGCGCCGTCAACCAGGCCGAGGCCCGCCGCGCTACCGCCATCAACGCCGCCCAGCAGGAACGCTCCCGCGTCCTCGCCGAGGCCGCCGGCGCCGCGGCCGAGGGCCTGCGTCGCCTGCTCAACGACTACGACCTCGCCCGCACCGCTCAGGACACCGCCCGCATCGACGAGCTCGAGAGCCTCATCCAGCAGACCTTCGACACCCTCACCCTGCCCGAGGCCTACGGCGGCACCGCCATCGGTGGCGAGGCCTCCACCGTCGTCAATCAGGCCATCAGCTACCGCACCCAGGTCGCCGAGCAGGTCAAGGCCGAGGCCCAGACCTTCCGCACCCTGCTCGCCCAGTACGAGGCCAACCCCGAACTCTTCCGCGCCCGCCTCGGCTGGCAAGCCGCCCAGGAGATCCTCTCGTCCGAGACCGTGCAAACCTTCTGGACCCGCGGCGACGCCCCGCTCTACATCGAGACCAACCGCGACCCGCAGGTCGTCCGCCGCCTCGAGGAACGCCGCCTGCGCGAGTCCGAAGCCCAGGCCGAGGCCGACGCTCAGAACGCCAACCGCTGACGGCCCATCGCTCACCCGCCATGACCACCGCCCCCGCCCCGTCCTCCGCTGCCGCCCCCGCCGCTCCGCCCCGCGCGGTCGTGCAGTGCCTCAAGCTCGTCAAGGTCTTCAAGGACTTCTGGCTGCGCAACCGCGTCGTCGCCGTTGGCTCCACCGACCCCGCTACCGGTCAGGTCGCCGGCATCGACCTCGACATCCACGAGGGCGAGGTCTTCGGCCTGCTCGGCCCCAACGGCTCAGGCAAGTCCACCACCATCAAGCTCATCCTCGGCCTGCTCCACCCCACCTCCGGCCACATCGCCGTCTACGGACAGCCCCCCCGCGAAGTCGAGATCAAGCGCCAGATCGGCTACCTCCCCGAAGAGTCCTACCTCTACAAGTTCCTCACCGCCCGCGAGACGCTCGACTACTACGGCCGCCTCTTCTATCAGAAGGCCGCCGTCCGCAAAGAACGCATCGACCAGCTCCTCAACTACGTCGGCCTCGAACGGGCCGCCGACCGACCCGTCGGCGAGTTCTCCAAGGGCATGCAGCGCCGCATCGGGCTCGCCCAGGCCCTCATCAACGACCCCAAGCTGCTCATCCTCGACGAGCCGACCACGGGCATGGACCCGATCGGCACCAAGCAGATCAAGGACCTCATCCTCGACCTCAAGCAACGCGGCAAGACCATCCTGCTCTGCTCGCACCTGCTCGCCGACGTCGAGGACGTCACCGACCGCGTCGCCGTCATGTACGGCGGGCAGGTCCGCCGCGCCGGCGAGGTCCGCGACCTGCTCACCAACCAGCACCTCACCACCCTCTACGCCGACGAGCTCGACGACGACACCGTCAACGCCATCGACGAGTTGCTCCGCTCGCGCGGCAAGCACCTCGACCGCGTCGAGCACCCCCGCCAAAAACTCGAGGACTTCTTCCTCGACATCGTCCACGAGGCCCAGCAGCAGGGCGCGGCCTTCAGCGGCGCCAGCGCCGGCGGCCAGCTCGCCGGCTTCCTCGACCACGACGAGCCCAAGGGCGACGCCCTGATCGACTCGCTCACCCAAGCCGAGCCGCTCGAACAGGTCGCGCCCCCCGCGACCGAGCCGGTCACCCCCGCCGAGCCCGAGCCCGAACCGACTCCGCCCGACCACGACACCGGCGTGCTCGGCGACCTCCTCGGCGACCAGCGACCCGAACCCGCCGCCTCCCCGGCGCCCGCCGACACCGAGCCCGCCGCTTCGAAGCCCACGCCCAACGAACAGGCCGACCAGTCGGTCCTCGACGGCCTGCTCGGCGGCCCGCCCGAAGACCACGACCGCAAGCCGGGGAACTGACCGATGCCCACGAAGCGCGGCACGGCCTGGAAGATCGGCGGGTGGTGGGCGGTCCTCATCCTCATGCTCGCCGCCGGCGAGCTCCTGCACTGGTACCTCCACGAGACCGGCCTCTACCAAACGGCCGAGTTCCTGCCCTGGCCGTTCCGCGTCGTCGGCGTCGCCTGGCTGGTCTATGGGGCCGTCCTCTGGCGCGAGAACCAATGGGTCCGACGCCTCAGCGGGCTCGCGACTGCGATCATCGTCACCTACCTGCTGGCCAACTTCTTCCACTCGCTGGGCTGGAACGGCGGCGCCTACGGCGTCATGTCCGCGCTGGGCATGGGCCTGACCTTCATCGGCGGCATGGCGCTCGTCCGCCTGCTGCTCCGCGGCGGGCACCCCATTTTCGGCGTCGCCTCGACCGTCGTCGCCGAGGCGATGCGCATGCGTGTCCCCCTCGTCTTCCTGGTCCTGCTCACGCTGATCATCCCGTTCCTGCCCTTCATCCTCGCCGAGGACCAGCTGCGGTACCAGATCCAGTCGTTCCTCTCCTACTCGCTCACCGCCTCGTCGATCCTGCTGGCCCTGATGACGCTGTTCCTCTCGGTCGGCTCGGTCGCCAACGAGCTCAAAAACCGCCAGGCTCATCTCACCCTCACCAAGCCCGTCAGCCGGCTGCACTACCTCGTCGGCAAGTGGCTGGGCATCAGCCTGCTCAACGTCGTGCTCGTGGTGATCACCGGCATCGCGATCTTCTCCTTCGCCCAGCTCATCGCGATGCGCGACGCCGCGTCGCTGGAAGACCGCGCGGCCGTCGACGAACAGGTCCTCGTCGCCCGCGCCGCGGCCCGGCCTCAGCCGCCGCCGGACATGAACCTCCGCGAGCAGGCCGAGCGACGACTCATCGCCTTGCAGCAAGAGCGCCCCGAGACCTACGGTCAGCCGGGCACGCCCATGTCGGCGCTCGATCAGGACACCCGCGACACCTTGATCGCCCAGGCGCTGTCGGATTGGACCGGCATCGGCCCCCGCCAGTCCACGGCGTTCCTGTTCAGCGGCCTCGAACCGGCCAAACGGGTCTCCGATGAAATCCAGCTTCGCATCGAGCCCAAGACCGGCGGGCAGGCCGAGGGCAACCTCATCCTGCTCACCATGCGCGTGAATGGCCAGCCCTGGTTCGTGCCCCGCATCTCCGTCGACAGCCCGCACGTCATCCGCCTGCCCACCGCCCTGATCGACGACAACGGCCAACTGCTCGTCCAACTCGCCAACCCCGTGGTCGGCGATGTCGAGCAGCCCTCGATCCGTTTCGATCGCAGCGACGGCATCGAGGTCCTCTACCGCGTCGGCGACTTCCGCATGAACCTGGCGCGAGCCCTCACCATCATGTGGCTGCGGCTGGCGTTCATCGCCATGCTCGGCCTGACGCTCGGCTCGCTCATGTCCTTCCCCATCGCCGCCCTCATCGGCCTGACCATCGCGATCACGTCCATCGGCTCGGAGTTCGTCTCCCAGGCGCTCAGCGAGTACTCACGCTTCCCGTCCGACGAGCTGCCCGCCTTCCAGCGGCTCATCGGCGTCCCCGCCGTGATCCTCGAGGAGTTCGCCAAGGGCGAGTGGTGGGACGCGCTCAAGATCGTCATCCGCGTCATCGGCTCGGGCTTCCTCGCCCTGATCCCGGCGCTGGGGCAGTACGACCCCCAGCCGAACCTGATCGAGGGCCGGCTCGTATCGTGGGGGTGGGTGGGTCGCGCAGCGTTCTGGATCGGCCTCTGCTGGACCGGCGGCGTGTGCCTCGCCGGCTACCTGATGTTCCGTCACAAGGAACTCGCCAAGGTGCAGGTGTGAGCGAGGGGAAGGCCTGACACACCCATGAAGGATCGTTTCACCATCCTGGTCTGCCTGGTCGTGGCGCTGATCGGCGTCGCCGGCTCGGCGGCCATGTTCCCCGCCATCAACCAGCAACGCCGAGAGCTGCAGCTCTCGGCCGACCTCGAACGCGGCGACAACGTCCCCCCCGATGTCGCCCTGACTGCCGCCGCCCTCGGCTCGTTCAAGGGCATGGCCGTCAACTACATGTGGTACCGCATCGAGATGCTCAAGCGCGAGGGCAAGTTCTTCGAGGCCAACTCGCTGGCCAACTGGATCACCACCCTCCAGCCACGCTTCCCCCAGGTCTGGTCCTTCCACGCATGGAACATGGCCTACAACATCTCCGTCGAGACGCACACCCCCGAGGAACGCTACGCCTGGGTGATGAAGGGCGTCGACCTGCTCCGGCAGAAGGGCATCCCCCTCAACCCCAACGCCGTCCGCCTCTACCGCGAGCTCGGCTGGATTTATTTCCACAAGCTCGGCCAGTACGCCGACGACATGCACTGGTACTACAAGCGTCGCGAGGCACGCCACTGGCAGGAGCTGCTGGGCACGCCCTCCGAGGGAATGACCGCCGTCCAGGCGGCCGACCGGTTCGCGCCCATCGCCGAGGCCAGCGAGCGGTACTTCCAGTTCCGCCGCATGCCCGCCGAGGCGCGGCGTCGCCTGATCGACATCGCGATCGCCCTCGAAGCCGAGGGGCGGCGCGACCAGGCCCAGCGGCTGCGCGACATCTCGATCCTGCCCCTCTCACGCTCCGCCGAGGCTTTGCGCAGCTACCTGAACGAGCTGGAGGCCCGCGACCCCCAGCTCGCCGATCGCGTCGCTACGCTGCCGGACACGGGAGCCCTGTTTCGCGCCCTCGCCGCCGAGCTCGCCTCCGAAGACCGCCCCGACGCCGCCGCCGCGATCCGCGAGATCGCCGGCGAGCTGCCCGAGACCCAGGCCGAGCAGATGTTCTTTGCCCTGCGAGGGATGGCCGGCCGCGACCTGCTGAGCGGAGACAACGACGACCTCGAGTGGCGCATCCGCCGTCTCTTCGGCTCCGGCCCCTTCTCGATGCCGCCCCTCGAGCGCACCGAACTGCAGATCGACCGCCAGCTCGCCGACGCCCTGTCGATGCTTTACGCCGACGCGCCCGAGGCCCGCCCCGTCGTCGAACGCTTGCGCGAGCTCGGCTTCGGGCTCGACGAAGAGACCCTCGCGACCATCGGCAAGCTGGTCATGCTCTACCAGTACCGCCCCGTCCCCACCGTCCTGCAGTTCGTCGAGCAGACCGAGGACCAGGCCACCCTCGAGGTCGCTCGCATGCTCACGACCTCCGAGTACTTCAACGGCTTCGCCGCCGTCATGGCCTTCCTGCGGGCCAAGGTCCTCCTGGAGAACTACTACATGGACCCGGCGGTCATGCACGACCTCATGACCGGCCAGGCCCTCCGCGGCCCCGACAACCCCGACACGATCACCGACGAATCCGTCCCCACCCCCATGCCCCTGGACTGGCGACACCCCGCCACCCACGCCCTCTACTGGTCCCACATGGGCGTCGTCAAGGCCGGCGAACTCAACAACGACGGCCGCATCGACTACATCAACACCTACCGCCAGATCATCCACGGCATCCAGTCCCTCTCCCGCTTCGGCCGCGTCAGCTACGACCCCATTACCGAGCGTGTCGACCTCCTGCCCGACCCCCGCTTCTTCGACGCCTACGAGAAGGCCGCGCTCAACGCCAAGTTCTTCACCGAGCAGGCCGAGATCGATCACACCCAGGGCACCATCGACTCCTACGAGTCCGGCCACGAGAACCTGCTCGCCAAGGCCGTCGTCGTCACGTATCTCTACGGCAACCGCGACAACGCCCAGGACTTCTACGACCGCGTCCGCGTGCTCTACGGCGACAAGCCGCACAACTTCCGCACCGGCCGCTACACCTTCCCGCTCGACGACTTTGTCCAGTTCGAGCTGATGGCCGACGGCGGGATGCAGGCCGTCTCCCGCGCCTACATCGATGGCATGATCACCCAGGCCATCATGCAGGGGCTGCGCCTCGGCCGCCCCGACGTGTTCGCAAACTTCATCCGCGTCGCCCAGCGGGCCCACGAACAATTCCAGGCCGCCCGTAACAAGCGCGACGACCCCAACGCCGTCCAGGACCGCATGCGCTTCCTGGAGTTCCCCGAGATGTTCCGCGAGGGCTACGCCGGGATCATGCGCAACCCCAACATCGCCGTGCTCGAACGCCAACGCATCTACGCCAACACGCCCATGCCGATCCGCGAGGAGGTCTACCCGCGCTTCCATCGCACGATCAGCGACGAGGGCGCCGAGCAAGGCTTCAACGCCGCGGCGATGTTCCCGCCCCCCCCGAACTTCGACGAGACCCAGATCGAGCTGACGCCCGAAGAGTCCGAGGCCGGCGACACCCTCCAACGCAACTAGCCCCCTCGGCCCAGCCCCCGAGCTAGCCGCCGGCCGCCAGCTCCCCAATCAGCCTCCGCACTCGTCGATCGACCTCGGCCATCGGGTCGTAGTCCGCGGACGGGGGCACGTCACGGATGTCCCAGTAACCCGTCGTGTCGGCCGCGTCGCCGAACGACGCTCGGATCATCGGCTCGTGCTCCTCCCGCAGCACCGCCACCACCCGGTCGGCCGAGGCCAGGTCCTCCGCGGTCACCGGCCGCGGCAGGCGCAGGTGCGACTCGGGGTCGATCGACCGCCGGTGCAGGGCCGCGATCGCGTTTCGCGACATCGGCCCGACGTTGTGCCGCTGCTCGGCGTCGATCCTCAGCCCCGCCGAATCCGCCCGCCACCCCAGCCCCGACGCCCCGGCCAGGTGATTGAACCAGACCTCCGCGAAGCGGCTGCGGTAGAAATTCCCCGTACACAGGAACAGCACAAGACCTCGGGATTCACGCATCGATCCGCTTTCCTCAAGCTCCGGCCCACGACCGGCCGACCTCCCTCAGCATAAGCGCCGCCACCCGACGCCCCCACCGACGCTTACCCCGGTCCCACCGGCGACTTGCCGATCTCACGGGCGTCCCGTTAGACTCCGGCACAGGAGAGCGACCCGTGCAGGCAACGCCCTTTCACCGATCCGCCAACGGCAAGCTCCGCGCCCTC
Source organism: Planctomycetota bacterium (assembly GCA_039818285.1). Lineage (GTDB taxonomy): Bacteria > Planctomycetota > Phycisphaerae > Phycisphaerales > Phycisphaeraceae > JBCBUE01. The sequence continues at coordinate 8,641 of JBCBUE010000049.1, forward strand.
GTTCGTCAGGCTGTTCAGCCGACCGACGTCTCATCTCCACCCGCCTGGGAGGTCCCGTGTTGTTGACCCGTCCTCGCGCCGCCTCGCTGGTCGTTCTGCTGACCTGCCTCGCCTCGCTCGCCCTGCCTCTGGCCCCCGCCAAGGCTCAATCCACCAACGCCTCACAACAGAAGCTCGCCGAGGCCCAGTCACAGATCGACGCCGGCGACACCGACCAGGCCTATCGCACGCTGCTGCTGGTCGATTACGCCGACCTCGGCGCGACCGATCGAGGCCGACTCCGAGACGCCTTCGAGTCCGTCATCGACGACGACACCGAACTGATCCTGCTCTTCGACGGCCAGTACGTTCCGCTGAGCCAAGCGGTCGCCGCCACCTCGGGGGCACCCGCCGAACCCGCCCCCGCCCCCGCGGCGGCCGAGCCCACGCCGGCACCCGCCCCGCAGCCCGAACCCGCGCCGGTCGTCACCCCGGCCCCCGCGCCCGCCCCGACGCCCGAGCCGACCATCTCGGCCGACCTGCTCCAACGCGTCCGCGCCGCCGCCGTCGAACAACGCATGATCGAGGCCCGTCAGGCCATGGCCGACGGCCAGCACGAGCTGGCGGTGTACCACCTCGAGCAGGCCGCTCAGCTCGACCCCGACAACACTCAAGTCGCCGCCATGCTCGCCGACGCCCGCCAGCGCCGCGACGCCGGCCGCAACCCCGAACGAGCCGTCGACCGCCTCAGCCAGGACCGCACCGTCGCCCGAGACCGCGCCCTGGCCGAGTACCGCGCCCTGGCCGACCGCGCCCAACGACAGGCCGCTCAAGGCAACTTCACCTCGGCCATCGACGCCTCCGCCGACGCCAAGCGCACCCTCGACCAGAACCGCCGCTTCCTGCCGGCCGACCAATACGCCCAACTGATCGACGAGGCCGAGGCCCTTCAGGCCGCCATCATCGCCCGTCGTGACGAGGTCATCGCCAAGCAGACCGCCGAGGCCGAGACCCTCAGCGCCCAGAACGCCCGTCGCGAGCGTGAAGAGGCTCAATCCGCCCGCGAGGACGAGGTCGACTCACTGCTGCGTCGCGCTCAAGCCCTGCGCCGCGAGATGAAGTACGAGGCCGCGCTCGACCTGGTCCGCAAGGCCCGGTTCATCGAGCCCAACAACGTCGCCGCTCAGTTCCTCGAAGAGATCATCGAAGACACCGAGCTCATCGTCCGCGAAGAGAAGTTCCGCCGGCTCCGCAACCGCTACATCGCCGAGCAGACGGTCCAGAACATCGAGGCGACGATCCCCTACGACGAGATCGTGCGCTATCCCGCCGAGTGGCCGGAGATCACCAACACCCGCCTGGCCGGCATCGACCCCACCGGCGGCGAGTCCGAGGCCAACCGCCGGGTAGCCGTCAAGCTCCGCGAGCCCGTGCCCGTCACCTTCGACGGCAACCCGCTGGGCAGCGTCATCGACTACTTCCGCAACACCACCGGCGTGAACTTCGACGTCCGCTGGAACCAGCTCCAGGCCGCCGGCGTCGAACGCGACGCTCCGGTCTCCCTGCAGCTCAACAACATCCCCGCCGAGGAAGCCATCCGCCGCGTCCTCCTGCAGGTCAGCACCGAGTTCGACCCCGTCAGCTTCTCGATCATCGAGGGCATCGTCACCATCTCGACCGAACGCGACCTGCAGCGCACGACCTTCATCCGCAACTACGACATCCGCGACCTGCTCCTGCCGATCCGCGACTTCAACAACGCCCCCGAGCTCGATCTCAACGCCGTGCTGACCAGCATCGGCGAGGACGGCGGCGGCGGCGGCACCGACCTTTTCGACGATGACGACGACGACGAGGAAGACGTCGACCGCGAACAACTCGTCGAGGACATCATCACGCTGATCCAGGACACCGTCGGCCGTCAGGACGAGTGGGTCGCGTTCGGCGGCGACGTCTCCAGCGTTCAGGAAATCAACAGCCAACTGATCATCCGCACGACCTCCGACAACCACCGCGAGATCGCCAAACTGCTGGCCAGCCTCCGCGAGACCCGGGCCGTCCAGATCAGCGTCGAGAGCCGGTTCTTGATCGTCAGCACCAGCTTCCTCGAGGAGATCGGCGTCGACCTCGACGCCCGCATCATCTTCGACGGCTCGAAATTCGGCCCGCTCGGGTTCGCCCAGGACTCCATCGACATCGCCAACAACCTCTTCGGCGGTGGAGACACCACCGCGCCCAGCGCCCTGGCTCCCGGCTTTACGAACAACCGCGTCTTCACCAACGCTCAGCTCTACGACCCCTCCACCAACCTCACCCAACCCTCACCGGACGTCCCGGTCCGGGGCGTACAGCAGTTCTCCACCACCCAGGCCGACGGAACCGTGCTCATCCCCGTCGGCCCGCTCCAGACGACTAACGGCTTCCCGGGCCCGTTCGTCCGCGACAACACCGGCGTCGCCTCCTTCCTGCCCCCCAACAACGAGGGCTTCGAGCGCGGCATCACCTTCGGCGCCTCCTACCTCGACGACCTCCAGGTCGAGCTGCTGATCCAGGCCACCCAGTCCAGCAACCGAGCCCTGACCCTCACCGCACCGCGCGTGACGTTCACCAACGGCCAACGCGCCTTCGTCAGCATCTTCGAGACCGTGAGCTTCATCTCCGACGTCGAGGCCGTCCCCGACGCCGCCGGCTTCGACTTCACCATCAGCACCATCCCCTTCGGCGTGCTCCTCGAAGTGCAGGGCGCCGTCTCCGCCGACCGTCGCTATGTCACCCTCGAACTCGAGCCGGTGCTGTCCGACCTGACAGGCATCAGCGACTTCTTCGAGATCGGCGGCGGCATCATCCCGGGCGACGGAGACACCGAGCCCATCGTTGTCGCCGGCACCACCTTCGGCATCCCCCGAATTCAGGTCACCCAGGTCGCCGCGACCGTCAGCGTCCCCGACCGCGGCACCCTCCTGCTTGGCGGCCAGCGCATCGTCGAGGAGGTCGAGATCGAGGCCGGCGTGCCCGTGCTCTCGAAAGTCCCCGTCATCAATCGCCTGTTCACCAACTCCTCGATCCAGAAAGAGGAGCAGACCCTCCTCATCCTGATCAAGCCGACGATCATTATCCAGAATGAGCAGGAAGAAGAGCTCTTCCCCGGCCTGCTGCAGGACGTCGAGGCCTACAGCACCGGTCGCGACTTCTGATCGTTGACCCCCTGATCTAGCGTCAAGTCAGTCCATCGCACCTCACGCCACGGGCCTCCCACCCAGACCCATGGCGTGAGGTGTTTTTCAATCGAGCCCACGGAAAGCGGGTCACGGCGCCGAGGTCATCGCGGCGATCGCCGGTCGGCGGCGAACTCCAGCGTGGCCAGCACGGCAAGCACGGCAAGCGTCTGCAACCCCACCAGCGCCGCCTGCCAGCCCTCGAGCCGCGGCAGCATCACGCCGCTGAGCCCCGTCGCCAACACGCACAGCCAGATCACCAGCACCGCCGTCCGGCGGGTCATGCCCATCCGCACCAGCCGGTGCGAAAAGTGGTTGTGGTCTCCGGTCAGCGGGCTCACGCCACGCGCCAGCCGCAGCAGCGTCACGCTGGTGAAGTCGTACAGCGGCACCGCCAAGACGACGATCGGCACCAGCACGCCGTACCACGCCCCGCCGACCGACGCCTCGCCACCCAGGTAGGTCGTCTTCATCGCGATCGCGCCGAGCATCAGCCCCAGCAGCATCGACCCGTTGTCGCCCATGAACACCCGCGCCGGCGGGAAGTTGAGCAGCAGGAACGCCACCGTGGCGCCGAGCAACGCCGCCGACCACGCCGCCGACGCCCACTGGCCCGTCACCGCCGAGATCGCCAGGAAAATCGCCGCGCAGATCGCCGCCACTCCGCCGGCCAGACCGTCCATGTTGTCCATGAAGTTGAGCGCGTTCATCGTCACGATCAGCCAGAGCACGCTCAGCAGCACGCTCAACGCCACCCCAGCCCCCCCGAACCACGTCCCCAGCGCCTCCAGCACCCGCGCCTCGGCAAACACGACCACGAACCCCGCGATCGCCGCCTGACCGCCCAGCTTCAGCCAGGGGCCCAGCGGGCGACGATCGTCCCACAGGCCCAGCAGGTGGATCGCCGCGATCGCCGCCAGCAGCACCCCCGACTCGGCCGACCGATCCCGCATCGCCCCCAGCGACCGGCTCGGCGTGTCCCACAGCGCCAACGGCCCGACCCAGATCACCACCACCCACGCCAGCGTCGCCACCACGATCCCCCAGAAAATCGCCACGCCCCCGATGTTCGGCACGGGCGACGCGTGCTGGTTGTGCGCCTGGCGGCCCACCGGCTCCAGCCAGCCCAGCCCCGGCGCCGCACGGATCAACCACACCAGCAGACACAAGCACACCACCCCCGACGCCAGGCCCACGCTGGCCAGCAACGGCGTCACGCCGACCCCTCCGCCAGCCCTAACGCCTCGGCCACCGAGTACCGCCCCGCCGGCCTCCCGGCCAGCCACTTCGCGGCCCGAAGCGCGCCGACCGCGTAGCTGTCCCGGCTCGTGCTCACGTGCTTGAGCTCCAGCCGCTCGCCCAGGCCGGCGAAGTAGATCGTGTGCTCGCCGGGGTGATCGCCGATCCGCAGCGTCTGCACCGTGACCTCGTGGGGCTCGCGCGGGACGTCGTCGCCATGACGCTCCAGCCGCACGTCGCGCTCGAACGACCGGCCGCTCGCGTCGCAGACGGTGCGGGCCAGGGCCAGAGCCGTGCCCGACGGCGCGTCGCGCTTGAACCGGTGATGAGCCTCGAGCACCTCGATATCGAAACCCTCGCCCAAGGCCTGAGCCGCCCGTGCAGCCAGCGCATGCAGGACGTTGACGACCAGGCTGAAGTTCGACGCCGACAGCACCGCGATCCGCCGCGACGCCTGCGTCAGCGCCCGCTCGGCCGCGTCGTCGAGCCCGGTGGTCCCCACCACCAGCGGCGAGCCCGCCGCCACGCACGCCTCGGCCACGCCGGGCGTCGCACTCGGCACCGAGAAATCGATCACCACCGCGCCCCCTGGCTCGAGCCGATCCGTCACGGCCAGCCCCAGCGACCCACAGCCCGCCAGCTCGCCGGCGTCGCGACCGACCGCCTCGCTCCCGGCCCGGTCAACCGCGCCCACCAGCCGCATCGCCGGGTCCTCGTGCGCCAGCGCCATCAGCCGCCGGCCCATCCGCCCGTCCGCCCCTTGAATCACCACCTCGACCGACTCGTCCGAACCCTTCATCCGGGGATCGTATCAGCCGGCCACGAGGCGATCATTGGCGACACAGGTCTTTGTCTGGCACAATGGTGGCCCTTTCACCTCACCGCACCTCGGCTATGTTCGGCAAGAAGAAAAGTCCCTCTCCCCAACCTGACGGCAACTCCGCCAATGGCGACGGCGGCAACGGCAGCGCACCACCCGCCGCCGGCGACGACGGCATGGGGGAATGGCACAACCCCCGCAAGGCCTCACGCTTCTTCGACCACGCCGAGACCGTCGCCGACGCCCGCAACTTCGACTACGCGGTCCGCCTCTACGCCAACGGCCTCCTTCACGACCCCGACAACCTCGCCAAGCACGAGGCCCTCCACGACGCCGGCAAGCGGCGTAAGGCGCTCGCCAACGGCAAGCCGGCGGGCATGTTCGAGGGCAACAAGTTCGGCTCAAACTCGGCCGGCAAGATGGCCCACGCGGCGCGGATCGCCGCGATGGACCCGCTGAACCCAAAGCTCCTGCGCGACCTCATGAAGCACTGCGTCACGCTCGACGAAGAGTTCGACGCCCTGCATATGGGCGACGTCGCCTACTGGGCAGGCGACCTCGCCATGGAGTTCAACACTCAGCAGAAAAAGCCCGATCGCGGCGTCTACAAAGACCTCTGCGCGTTGTTCCCCAAGATCGGGCGATTCGACCGGGCCGTCGAGGCCTGCCGCTACCTGCTGCGGATGAAACCCGACGACAGCGACCTGCAAAAGCTGCTCAAGGACCTCGAGGCCGAGAACACGATGCAGAAGGCGGGGTACAGCGACGGCAAGAAAGTCGAAGAAGGCGGCTTCCGCCAGTTCGTCCGCGACGCCGACAAGCAGACCGCCCTCGAACAAGACGACTCGGTCTCCCAGCTCAAGACGCGTGCCGACGAGATCATCGAGCGCCGGCGGGCCGAGTACGAGGAAGACCCTGAGGACATCGACAAGCTGGCCAAGCTCGTGCAGGCCCTGGTCGCCAAGGAACAGCCCGAGACCGAAGAGGAGGCCATGCGCCTGCTCGAGGAGGCCCACGAGCGCACCGGCCAATACCGCTACAAGGTCCAGCAGGGCGATGTCCGCATCAAGCAGCTCAACCGCGACCTCCGCGCCGCCCGCAACGCCCTGACTCAAAAACGAGACGACCCGGCCCTCAAAGAGCAGTACCAGCAGGCGGTCAAGCGCAAGCTCGTTTTCGAGATCAAGGAGTACTCCGAGCGGGTCAAGAAGTACCCGACCGACCTGGCGCTCAAGTACGAGCTCGGCCGGCGGATGTACCAGGCCGGCAAGATCGAGGAAGCCATCAGCCTGCTCCAGGAAGCCAAACGCGACCCCAAGCACCGGGCCGTCTGCCACCAGTACCTCGGCGAGTGTTACCTTAAAAAAGGCTGGCTCGACGAGGCGGTCGACACCCTGCGCGAGGGCAAGGAAGCGCACCGCATTCCCGACGACAAGCTCGCCAAGGAACTGCTCTACCTGCAAGCCTCGGCCGAACTACAGCTCGCCGAGCGCGACAAAAACCTCGAGACCGCCAAGGCCGCGCAGCAGACCGCGTCCTCGCTGCTGCAGATGGATATCAAGTACAAGGACATCCAGCAGTTGGTCAACAAGGTGCGCGAGCTCGCGAACACCCTGCGAGAAGGCTGATGACCGCCCCCGACTCGCCCCGGGCGCTCGCGGTCCTGCCGGCCCGCCTCGCCTCGGCCCGGCTGCCGGGCAAGCCCCTGCTCGACCGGACCGGCCAACCCCTCATCGCCCACGTCATCGCCCGCGTTCGCCGGGCTCGAACGATCGATCGCGTCATCGTCGCCACCGACGACGACCGCATCGCAGACGCCGCCCGCGATGCCGGGGCCGAGGCCCGGTTGACCCGCGACGACCACCCCAACGGCACGTCGCGTATCGCCGAGGTGATCCATCAGCTCAACGCGGAGGGCGAGGCCGTGCCGTCGGTCGTGGTGAACGTCCAGGGCGACGAGCCGGAGGTCGAGCCGACGCACATCGACACGCTGGTCGACGCGCTGACCGCCGCGCCCGACGCGCCGATGGCGACCCTCGCCGCCGCGTGGGACCCCGCGATCGACCCGGCCAACCCGAACGTGGTCAAGGTCGTCGTCGGCGACAACGGCGACGCGCTCTACTTCAGCCGATCACCCATCCCGTTCGACCGCGACGGCGACGGCGTCGATCGCCTGCACCACGTCGGGCTGTACGCCTATCGGCCGGCCTTCCTGGAGACGTTCGTCGCCCTGCCGCCCACGCCCCACGAGCTCGCCGAACGGCTGGAGCAATTGCGGGCCCTCGAGCACGGCCACCGCATCCGCGTCGCCGTCGTCGACCACGCCCGGCCCGGCATCGACACGCCCGAGCAGTACGCCGCGTTCGTCGAACGCACGACCAGGACTCACTCCGCCGGCTGATCGCCCGGCAGCTCGACGCCCGCCGCCGCCGCGGCCGCCCGCGTCGCCGACAGCTCCTCCAAGAGTGACGCCTCACCGGGCGACCACGACAGGCCGTCCTGCAACCGCTCGGCCGAGCGATCGAAATCCCGCGCCGAGCGATACAGCCACCCCAGCTGCGCCCATCCCCACGGATCAACTGGCCAGCGCCAGACCAGTTCTTCGAGCGCCTCCCGCGCCTCGTCCCACCGCCGCGATCGAAGCATCGCCTCCGACCACACCCGCAACGACTCGACCGCGTGGGGGTCGTCGCGCATCGCGTCCTCGGCCGCGGCCAGCCCCCTGTCCAGTCGATCGCCTGCCATCCTCATCTCCGCCTGCAACGCCACATCCAAGGGCTCGGGCACCCGCATGCCCGGCGCGTTGAACACCCGCGCCATCGATTCGATCGTGCCGTGCTCGCCCAGCCGCCAAGCGACGCGCTCGCGCAGCCAGCCAACGTCTTCGGTGTCGGCGTCAGGGAAACGCGTTTCGAGCGCGTCAATCGCCGCCGCCGCGTCGTCCGCCCGCCCCGTCGCCGCGAGCCACAACGCATAACGCTCGTGCGGCGTGGGATCGCGCGTCGACAGCTCGGCCGTCAGTCCCAGCCGCTCCATCAGCAACTCACGATCCCGCCTCGCCTCCGCCAGATCGACCCACACCGATTGGACGAAGTCGTAGCGCGGGCTGAGACGCTCGGCCCGCACGAGCATCGCCTCGACACCCTCGCCCGTGTCACCACGCTCAATCCGCTCCTTCGCCACGTTCGTCAACGCCCGCGCATTCTCGGGCCGAAGCGCCACCACCCCCGCCCAAAGTCGCTCGGCCGAGCCGTAGTCGGCGTTGCGAACCCCGGCCCGCACCCCAAGCGCCATCGCCAATACAAGCACCGCCAACGCAAACGCCGCCACCCCTCGCCGCGGCCCCGCCACCCAAGTCACCACCCACCACACACCCCCCGCCACGAGCGCCGACACCGCCCCAAGCGGCAGATACATCCGATGCTCAACCGCCATGTCCACGATCGGCACGAACGACGACGTCGGCCCCAGCACCACAAACACCAGCGCCAACAGCAGCCCCCACGCCCGATTCATCACCACCCCGATCAACGCCAGCACCGCCAGGCACGCCACGGTCACGAACGGCCAAAGCCACGGCCCGTCCGGATAGACCCCGCGCAACGCGTAATCGAACACCAGCGCATCCGGCCACGCACTCAAGCGCAGATACCGCAACACCGACCAGCCCTGCGTGAAGAAGTACTCCCGCGTGCCGATCACCGCCTCCGACCCGAACCCCGCCGACTCGCCGCCCGCCAGCCCGCCTCGCGTCGCGAACCACACCGGCACCATCCAAGTCGCCGCCAGCGCCGCGTACAGCCCGCCCCGCCGACGCAGCGGCTCTCGCCAGCCACCGCTCACCCACCGATCAATGAGCCACACCGCCACCGGCGCCGTGACCATCACCTGCTTGCACCACATCCCCGCCACGCACGCCGCCACCGCCACGCCCCACCACGCACGCCGCCTCGCCCGCGACGACGACGCCTCCGAGCCGGCCTCATCGCAAGCCGCCACCCGCATCACGGCGTACGCCGTCAGCAGATAACACAACGCCATCAACGACTCGTACCGCTGCACGACGTACGTCACCGCCTGCGTCCCCAGCGGGTGCACCGCCCACAGCAGCGACGCCCCGGCCGCCAGCGCCCAGGCCCGCCTCGCCAACACCGCGCCGTCCTCCCCCGACCGCCGGCCGTGTCTCGTCAACGCCCAGCCGACCGCCCCGAACAACGCCGTCGCCGCCGCCCAGTGGACCCCCCAGTTCACCGCCCGCAGCCCCGCGGCCGACCCGCCCACCGCCCACGCGTTCACCGCGAAGGTGACGTCCACCAGCCCCCGCCACGACTCCACCACCGCCCACGGCCGCTCCGATAGCCGCTCGACCACCGCTCGCATCACCGGTCGATCATCCAGCACGAACGGCCCCCAAAGCCCAGGCCAATACACCGCCACCACCGCCCCCGCCAGCACCGCCGGCCAGACCCATCGAAGCACCACAACCCCGCGCACCGCGTCGCCCATCGCCCGATCATCGCCGCATCGCCCGCCGCCTGCACCCCGGCCTCGTCACCCCCTTTTCACCCGCGACGCCGCCTGCTACACTGCCCGGCTCGGCGGATCGACCGCCTCAACCTTGCCACCCCGCGGCCCCGCCGCCCACGACCGACCCGGAGCACCGACATGGCCCACAAGAAGGGACAGGGCTCGTCCAAGAACGGCCGCGACTCAAACCCCCAGTTCCGCGGCATCAAGCTCTACGGCGGTCAGCAGGCCAAGGCCGGCGCGATTATCGTCCGCCAGTGCGGCACCCCGTTTAAGCCCGGTCACAACGTCGGCATCGGTTCGGACAACACCCTCTTCGCCCTCCAGCCAGGCACCGTGGAGTTCCAGGGCCGCCGCGTGCACATCCGCGAGTCGGCCTGACTCGCTTCGGCGTCTCGACGCCGCCCCATCGTGACCCCACATGAGCGGCCTCCACGGCCGCTTTTTCTTTGACCGCCAACCCGCGTCCCTCCCCCTTCCGCCCTCGCCCTCACCCTCACCCTCACCCTTCCCGATGTTCGTCGACTCCGCTCACATCCACGTCGTCTCCGGCAAGGGCGGTGACGGCTGCGTCTCCTTCCGACGCGAGAAATACGTCCCACGCGGCGGGCCGGACGGCGGCGACGGCGGCGACGGCGGCAGCGTCGTGCTCGTGGCCGACCACAACATCGAGACCCTCCTCGACTTCTCCGGCCGCCACCACTGGAAGGCCGCCAAGGGCCGACCCGGCATGCCCAAAGACATGCACGGGGCCAACGGCGAGGACGCCGTCCTCCGCCTCCCGCCGGGCACCCAGGTCTACAACGAGGAAACCGACGAGCTTGTCGCCGACCTCGCCGAGCACGGCACGCGTCTCGTCGTCGCCGCCGGCGGCAAGGGTGGCCGCGGCAACGCCTCCTTCGCCACCGCCACCAACCAGGTGCCCCACGAGTTCACCCCGGGCGAGCCGGCCGTCGAGCTCGACCTCCGCCTGGAGCTCAAGCTCATCGCCGACGTCGGCCTGGTCGGCCTGCCCAACGCCGGCAAGTCCACCCTCCTCGCCACCGTCACCGCCGCGACCCCCAAGATCGCCGACTACCCCTTCACCACCCTCACCCCGCAGCTGGGCATCGCCGCCATCGACAACGAACGACGCCTCGTCATCGCCGACATCCCCGGCCTCATCGAGCACGCCTCCGCCGGTGCCGGCCTGGGCTCGCGCTTCCTCCGTCACGTCGAACGCACCCGCCTGCTCGTCCACCTCGTCGACATCGACCCCGCCGACGGCTCCGATCCCGTCGCCAACTACCGCACCATCCGCGGCGAGCTCACCGCCCACTCCGCCGAACTCGCCGCCAAGCCCGAGCTCATCGCCCTCAGCAAGACCGACTTGCTGACCGAAGCCGACCGCCAGGCCGCCGTCGACCTGCTGGCCGCCGAGCTCGGCCGGCCGGTGATCCCCATCAGCTCCGCCGCCCGACGGGGGCTCGACGCACTGCTCGACGCCTGCTGGACCCATCTGGGCGACAGCCGCGAAGACCGCTTCGCCTGGACCACCGAGACCGACCACCCGGCCTGATCAGCGGCGAGCCCGCCCGCGCAACTCAGTAATATCGCGCCCGATGCCGATCGACCCGCCCCTGCTCGCCGTTGCCCTGGGAAACTCACGCCTGCGCCTCGGTACGTTCATCGAGGGCAAGCTCACCCAGACCGACAGCCAACCCCTCAACGCCCCCGAGTCGATCGCCGACCAGCTGGGCGACGACTTCGAGACCGCCTTCCACCCGATCCGTGAGCGCGACGGTGCGTCGATCCTGTTCACCTCGACCAACCCCGCGGCCACGCCCGCCGTCGAGGCCATCCTCCGCGATCGGCTCAAGTTCCCGTACCAACGCGTCGAGACCGACGTGAACATCCCCGTCGGCCGCCAGCTCGACCGCGAGGCGATCGTCGGCGAGGACCGCCTGCTCAACGCCGCCGCCGCCTACGACACGCTCAAGCAGGCCTGCATGGTCATCGACGCCGGCACCGCCATCACCCTCGACTTCGTCGACGGCGCCGGCACCTTCCACGGCGGGGCCATCGCCCCCGGCGCCCAGCTCATGCTCGACGCCCTCGATCACCGCTTTCCCCAACTCCCCGCCATCGAGTTCGCCAAGCCCGAGGAACCCATCGGCCACAACACGACCCAGGCCATGCTCTCGGGCACCTTCCACGGCACCCGCGGCATGGCCCGCGAACTGCTCGAACAGTTCGCCGAGGCCACCGGCCAGTTCCCCACCGTCGTCGCCACCGGAGGCGACGCCGACCTGCTCTTTCGCGAGTGGGACCTCATCGACCGCCTCGTCCCCGACCTCACGCTGCTTGGCCTCCAGCTCACGGCACGCAAGGCCGCCGAAGCGGAACACGAATGAGTCATCACGACCGACTCGCCAATCAAACGCCCGAGCAAGCCCTGACAACGGCTCGCATCGTCTGGGCCGCCTTGCTGCTCGGCGTGCTGACCGTCACGGGCATCATGATCGCCATGACGCTGCAGTCCCCGCCACAGCCCACCGGCATCGACTGGTTCTTCATCGGCTTGCCCGCCGCCCTGCTGGTCATGGCCGCCGGCATCGGCCACGTCGTCAGACAGCAGGTGTACAAGGCGGGCTGGGTGAACCACGTCGTCAACCCTAAGGCCTACGTCACCGGCCTGATCATCTACCTCGCGGCGCTCGAAGGCGTCTGCGTCATCGCGGCGATCTTCATGGTCATCGGCGCGCCGATGATCCCCAGTCTGTTGATCATCGGCGTCGGCCTGGCGCTCATGGCCATCAACTTCCCCAACGGCAAGCCGATGTTTCCCCCGGACCGCGACCGCCGCATCGGCAACTTCGACGCATGACCCCGTTGCGTGTCGCCCCGCTGACGCCCCGCGCCGCCGGCGCCGTCGCCCTGCTGCACCTCGCCGGCCCGGCCGAGACGGTCACCGACACGCTCAACCGACTCACCGGCAGCGACGATTGGGCCGACGTGCCGATCAGCCACCCACGCCTCGCGCGACTCGCCGACCTCGACGACGGCCTGGCCACCCGTCTCTCGCCGACGCTCGCCCAACTCACCCCCCACGGCGGCGTCGCCCTACTCGACGCCATCCTCGACCGCCTCCGCGGCCTGGGCGTCACGCTGGACCCTCGCCTCGAACCCGCCCTCGCCTTCCCCGAAGCCGACTCGCCAATCGAGGCCGACGTACTCGCCACCCTCGCCACCGCCGCGTCGCCCGCCGCCATCCCCGTCCTCGCCGCGCAGCCCGCCATCTGGCGACGCTGGCTCGCCGACCCCGATCGCACCGCGCCCTCGCCACAGCCCGGCCTCGACCGCCTGCTCGCCCCGCCCACCGTCGTCCTCGTCGGCCGCCCCAACGTCGGCAAGTCCACCCTCACCAACGCCCTCACCGCCCACCCCACCGCCATCACCTCCCACCTCGCCGGCACCACCCGCGACCACCTCGCCGCCGACACCACCCTCCCCCTGCCCAACGCCGACCACCTCGTCGTCCGCCTCCTCGACACCCCCGGCCTGCGCTCCTCCGACGACCCCGTCGAACAACGCGCCATCGTCGCCGCCCGCCAGGTCATCGCCGACGCCGACTGCCTCGTCGCCCTCCGCGACCCCGACATCGATTGGCCCGACGACAACTCCCTGCCCCGTTCACCCGACCTCCGCGTGCTCAACAAGGCCGACCTCGCCCACCAAGCCACCGCCCCCGACACGGTGGCCGTCTCCGCCCGCACCGGCGACGGCATGCTCGAACTCACCGCCGCCGTCATCACCACCCTCGGCATCCCCGACCTCAGCAACCCAAGCGAACTCCCCCCATGGCCGTTTTGCTCAACCCTCCGCCATGGCCTCGCCGACCCAGCGTTGGACTGGCCAACCTATCTTGGCCACCCGCTCTCATCTCGTTGAACCGCGACCACCATTCATCACTCCGCATTCATCACTCATAATTCAATCATGCCCTGGGAAGCCTGGCTCACCGCCGCTGTCGTGTTCCTCGCCGTGCTCGCCCTCGCGAGAAGGTGGGCCGCGCCCGACACCTCCCTGCTGGGCGGCCTTGCCCTGCTCGTCATCGTGCAGTCGCTCACCGCCTCGCCCCGGCTGCCCGGCGCCGAGTCCGCCTTCCTCGGCTTCGCCAACCCCGGCCTGCTCGCCATCGCCGCCCTCTTCGTCGTCGTCGAAGGGCTCGTCCAGTCCGGCGCCATCGCCCGCTTCGCCGGCCCCATCCTCGGCCGATCGCCTCGCCTCACCGCCTCGGCCGCCCGGCTCACCCTCCCCGCCGCCGCCGTCTCGGCCTTCATGAACAACACCCCCGTCGTCGCCATGCTCGTCCCCGTCGTCGACCAGTGGGCACGCCGCACCGGCAAGTCCGCCTCGCGGCTGCTCATCCCCCTCTCCTACGCCTCCATCCTCGGCGGCGCCTGCACCCTCGTCGGCACCTCCACCAACCTCCTCGTCCACGGCCTCATGCTCGAGTCCGACCAGCCCGCCCTTGAGCGCGGCATGTCGCTCTTCGAGATCGGCCTCATCGGCGGCCCCGTCGCCCTCATCGGCCTGGGCTACCTCGTCCTAGTCGTCCCGCGCCTGCTGCCCGACCGCAAACGCGCCGTCGACCCCGCCGACCCCGACCGCCCCTTCACCGCCGAGATGATCGTCGACCCCGACGGCCCGCTCGTCGGCAAGACCATCGAGGCCGCCGGCCTACGCGCCCTGCCCGGCTTGTTTCTCGTCGAGATCGAACACCCCGACGGCACCGTCTTCCCCGCCCCCGGGCCCGACCGCCGCCTCGACGCCGGCGACCGCCTCGCCTTCGCCGGCGACCTCGCCGCCGTCGTCGACCTCCGCAAGACCCGCGGCCTGCTCCCCGCCGACCGCCAACCCGACAAGCTCAAGGCCCCCGAGCACCGCCGACGACTCGTCGAGGCCGTCGTCTCCGACCGCTCGCCCATGATCGACCGCACCATCCGCGAGGGCCGCTTTCGCGAGCGCTACCAGGCCGCCGTCCTCGCCGTCGCCCGCTCCGGCCAACGCCTCACCGGCAAGCTCGGCGACGTCGCCCTGCGCCCCGGCGACACCCTGCTCGTCGAGACCGCCACCCACCACTTCCCCGCCGACCGCCGACTAACCCGCGACTTCTTCCTCGTCTCCTACC
>JBCBUE010000050.1:0-23567 GCA_039818285.1 Planctomycetota bacterium
GCTCCAGCGGCGTCATCCAACGCCTCGGCAAGGAACGCCGCGACGCCAACGCCGTCGCCGGCGGGGGCTACGCGTGAGAGCCTTGTTGTCAGCGCATGCTGGGCCAGCTCGGCAAACTATTGTTGCTGAGCCGGGGCTGCTACGCTCCGCCCGCCTCAGCACATCCAACACGGCCGACCGTAGACGGTGGACCTAACCGTGGGGGAAGGTCAACCCTCGGGGCCTTGTGCTGGGACAACTGACACTGGCCGTCGACCGGCTGTGATTAGGCCAAATCCTTGGTCCTGCTGGCCGAGAAATCGAATGTCAGGGGTCTGTGGGCCTAGGAAGTACAAGTCTCTAGCGAGAATAGAGTTGCGGAGAATGGCCGTTTTCTGGACCTGACAAAAACGGACACGTCTTAGCCCGTCGGCGTGACGGAGAGACTCGTTGACATATCTTGTGGAACACTTCGCTTGCGTCGTTGACCCGGCCAAGATGCGTCCGCTGTCGCGGTTCCAGATCGCTGTTGTCCGTGCAGTTGCTCGACATGATGAGTGTCTTTGGCGGGTCAAGCCGGCCGTTGTATCCGTGGGCGGGCGACGGGCCCGAGGGCTTGTCTGGTGGCGTATCGGGGTGGTCGTCGCGTTGAGCGCGGGGCGGCGGACGTATGCTGGGGATTCTCGTGGCCGCTATGTGCTTTGGGTCGCGAGGCTTGCATCACCGATTTCTCACCAGGTGGAATGGATGACCGATCGCCCCAACGTCCTGCTCATTACCTCGGACCAACACCTTTTCGACGCCCTCGGTTACAAGAACCCTCGCCTCAAGACGCCCCACCTCGATCGCCTGCGGGCCGGGGGGGCGGACTTTACCCGGGCGTACTGCCCGAACCCGACGTGCACGCCGACGCGGGCGTCGATCATCACGGGGATGTACCCGGCCTGGCACGGCGCGTGGTCGCTGGGCACCAAGCTGATGGAGGACGTGCCCGTCGTCGGCGACGTGTTCCGCGCCGCGGGCTACGACGCGTCCTTGATCGGCAAGGCGCATTTTCAGCCTCTGGCCGCCGGCGACACGCCCGAGCAGGAATCGATCGAGCGCCACCCCTACCTGCGGGACCGCGACTTCTGGCGGTCGTTCAACGACGAGCGCACGCCGTGGTACGGGTTCAATCACGTCGAGACCTGCCGCAACCACACGGATGAGGCCCACGCCGGCGGGCATTACGCGCTGTGGATGGAGGACAAGGGGTTCTCGGAGTGGGAGGACCACTTCGAGTCGATCCCCGGGGCGCCCGAGCCGCGCAACGGCCCGCAGCATCACACGTGGACGCTGCCCGAGGACTACCACTACTCGGTGTGGACGGCCGACCGGACGATCGCGTCGATCGAGCGGGCGACGGCGGAGGGCAAGCCGTTCTTCTGCTGGTCGAGCTTCCACGACCCGCACCCCAGCTATCTGGTGTCCAAGCCGTGGGACACGATGTACGACCCGGCGGACATGCCGATCGGCACGCTGGAAGAGGGCGAACTCGACAAGATGCCGCCGCCGCACCGCATGACGCAGGCCCCCGACGCCGACTGGTCGGTGTTCAGGGAGCCGGGCGGGCACGGGGTGCACGGCTACCAGTACCACGGCTACGACGAGGAGACCCTGCGGGCCGACATGGCGATCTATTACGGCATGACCAGCCTGATGGACCGCGAGATCGGCCGCATCCTCGACCACCTCGACGCGACCGGTCAGGCCGACAACACGCTGATCGTGTTCACGACCGACCACGGGCACTACATCGGGCACCACGGGCTCAAGGCGAAGGGCGCGTTCCACTACGAGGAGGGCATCAAGCTGCCGTTCATCGCGCGCTGGCCGGGGCGGATCGAGGCGGGGGCGACGATCGGCGCGCTGCAGTCGCTGGTGGACCTGCCGCAGACGTTCCTGGCCGCGTGCGGGATCGCGTCGCCGGGGCAGATGCAGGGCGTCGATCAGCTGGCGGTGTGGACGGGCGAGCGGGGCTCGGTCCGGGACGTGGCGATCTGCGAGTTCCGCCACCAGCCGACCAAGGTGCACCTGCGGACGTACATCACCGAGCGCTACAAGCTGACGGTCTACCGCGACCGCGACTGGGGCGAGCTGTTCGACCTGGTCGAGGACTCCGGCGAGCGGTGCAACCGGTTCGACGATCCCGATTACGAGGCGGTGAAGCGTGAGCTGATGGCGGCGTCGATCAACGAGGAGCTGCGTCGCGAGCCGACGCCGATGCCCCGCGTGATGGGCGCGTGAGTCGCGGTCGGCGTGCGACTAGGACGGGCGTGAAAAGCGTCGTCGATAGGCGGTTGGGGTGTAGCCGGTCGCTTGCTTGAACCGGCGGGAGAAGAACAGCGGGTCGGCGTAGCCCACGGCCGACGCGACCTGTTGGATCGGCTCGAGCGTGACGGTCAGCAGCTCGCGGGCTCGGCGGAGGCGCTGCTCGTCGACGTAGCGCATGGGGGGCCGGCCGAGTTGCTCGGCGAACAGATGGGCGAATCGCGACGGGCTGAGGTGCGCGGCGCGGGCGAGCTGTTCGACGGTCAGGCGTTGGTCGAGGCGGGCGTGCAACCAGTCGAGGGCGTCGGCGATGCGGCGGTCGCGGTGGGTGCCGCCGGCGTCGGGCGTGTGCTGCCGGGCCAGCAACAGCAGGCGCTCGATGGCGTTCATGGCGATCAGGTCGCGGCGTGGGTCGGCCGATGCCCCCGCGGCGGCGGCCTCCTCCAGCAGCCGGACGGCGCGTCGCCGCGACGCGCCGTCCGGCAGGTGAAGCCACCCGACGCCCAGGCCCGGCGCGGCGTCGGGCCAGTCCAGGAGCGGCGACTGGTGCGGCCATGGGTGGAAGTGGGTCCAGAGGATTGTCCATGTCGATGAGGGGTTGTCGGGGCCTCGCGCGGTGCGGTAGTCCTGCGGAACACCGGGCCGATAGAGGGTGAGATCGCCGCTCCTGGAGCAGCGTGACAGACTTCCCTGGCGGTAGGCCCCCGAGCCGGACTCCGTGTAGATCAACAGATAATCGGTGCCTCCCCGGGGCCGAGTGGTGACGTAGCGGGGGGTTCGTCGGTCGAAGCGATCGGCGAGCGCACGGCTGTACTCGGGCGAGGGCGCGTCGATGACCCGCACGCTAGGGGTGTCCGACATAGCAGGATAGTCTATGCAATTGGCAGTGATGAGGCTTTGTCGATCGCGGCTTGTGAGTCAAGATGTAGAGCCAAGGAGCCGCCATGCCCGACATGACCAAGACGAATTCCGTGACCGTGGACGGCCGCGCGCTGCTGACCGAGGCCGACCTGGTCGGCTGGCGGCGCGACGGCTACGTGATCGTGCGCGGCCTGTGGTCGCCCGAAGAGGTCGCGGCGTGCAGGGCGTGGTTCGACGAGCTCGGCGAGCGTGGCGAAGCGGTGCCCGGGCAGTGGGAGCCCGACCTGGGCTCGACCGACCCGCTGAAGCGTTACCCGCGTCACCTGCAACCGCACGTGTACGACGATCTTTCCATGCGGATGCTGATCGACGCGCGGATCGAGGCGGTGATCGCGGCCTTGCTGGGCGAGCCGCCCATCGCGGCGCAGTCGATGTTCTACTACAAGCCGCCCGGCGGCCTGGGCCAGGCCCTGCATCAGGACAACCTCTATCTCAAGGTCAGGCCCAAGACGTGCGTCGCGGCGTGGACGGCGATCGATCGCTCTCACCCCGAGAACGGCGGGCTGTACATCTGCCCGGGCACGCAGGACATGGCCCTCGCGTGCCCGGAGCTGGCCAACCCGCAGGAAAGCTTCACGTCCCACTTCGTCCGCCCGCCGGCGGGCATCGAGCCCGTGCCCGCGCTACTCGATCCGGGCGACGTGTTGTTCTTCGGCGGCAGCATCGTGCACGGCTCGCGGCCGAACACGACGCGCGACGAGTGGCGACGCAGCTTTATCTGCCATTACGCGCCCGAGAGTTTGGAGGTGATGGCCGAGTACTACCGCGCCGCGGTGCGGTTCGACGGCACGCCGTTCGGGTTCGAGCTGGCCGAGGGCGGCGGGCCGTGCGGCGTTGAGTTCCCCAACGGCGAGGCGCCAACGACGTTCGAGCAGGCCGAGGCCATGGGTCTCAAGCCGGTCGCCTCGGGGAGCATCCCGGCGGCGGTCTGACGGTTCTTGAGCCAGACGGTCACGTTGTCTCCCGGCCAGCGGGGGGAACGCGGACGACCTCGTGGCTGATCAGGCCGCGTCGTCCCACGCGCCGGCGAGGCGGTGGCTCATCGGGGCGTCGCCCTGGGGCTTGGCGTCCGGCTCGAAGAACTCTTCCTCGGCCTGCCGTTCGTCGCGCCGGCGTTGGGCGTCGGCGTCGAGCGAAGGCTCGTCGGCGGTCGCTGCGGCCGCGGCCTCGGCGGCTTCCGGGGCGATCGCGCCGTCGTGTCCGACCTGATCGAAGGCGACGGGGACGCGTTTGGACACGCCGCGTTCCTGCATGGTGATGCCGTAGAGCTTGTCACAGACCTGCATCGTGCGCTTGTGGTGAGTGATGACGATGAAGTGCGAGCGGTCGAGGAAGGACTGCACGATGCCGGTGAAGCGTTCGACGTTGGCTTCGTCGAGCGCGGCGTCGACCTCGTCGAGGATGGCGTAGGGTGAGGGGCGGGTCTCGAAGATCGCCAGCAGCAGGGCGATGGCGGTCATCGTCTTCTCGCCGCCGGAGAGCTGGCTGAGGGCGCGGGGCTCCTTGCCCGGGGGCTTGGCCATGATCTCGATGCCGGACTCGAGGGGGTCGAGGGTGCCCTGGTCGTCGACGGGCTGGAGGACGACGTCGGCCTTGCCGCCGCCGAAGAGACGGCGGAACATCCCGTTCTGCCCGGCGAAGGTGGCGCGGACGGTTTCGAACGTCTCGATAAAGCGGTCTTTGCAGGAGGCCTCGAGCTGATCGATGAGGGCGGTGAGTTCGCGCTTGGCCTCGGTGATGTCGTCGAGCTGCGACTCGAGGCCGGTGTGCTGGTCCTCGAGGCGCTGTTGCTCGTCGATGGCGTCGAGGTTGACGTTGCCGAGTCGGGCGATGCGTTGCTTGAGCTCGTCGATCGCGGCGCGGGTCTCGGGTCGGTCGACGGCGAGGAAGGCGTCGGGGTCGAAGGGGGCGTCGGGTGCATCGGCCGGACCCAACGGGTCGCTTTGCTCCCCATTGGCTTGAGCTTGATCGTCGGCTTGCTGGGTCTCGGCGTCTTGCTCGGTCGATTCAGCGGGCTGGTGGAAGAGGCCCAGGGGGGTGAGGTCGCCTCGGCGGACGGCGGCGAGGGCGGTGGCGAGGTCGAGGCCGAGCTGGTCGGTGGCGTGAGCGAGGCAGGCGTCGCGCTTGGTGATCAGGGCGGTGCGGGCCATCTCGCGCTGGTGGGCCAGGGCGCGGGCGTGGTCGGCCGCGGTCTCGGCGTCGACGGCGGCCTGCTGGGCCGAGGCGGTGGCGTCGTGGACGGCCTGCTGGTGATCGGTCGCCTCTTGGACGGCGTCGTCGGCCGCGGCGACGTCCCGGCTGAGTGTGGCGGACCGCTGGGCCGCGGCGTCGTGCTCGGCCGCCAGGCCGTCGCGCTTGGCTTGCTCGGCGTCGAGCTGGTCGGCGGTGGCGCGGTGCTGGGCGAGCGCGTGGTCGATGCGGGTCTGGGCGTCGCGCTGATGGCGGGCGGCGGCGGCGTGCTGCTCGGCGAGCCGGCCCCGGTCGACGCGGGCCTGGGCGAGCCGGTCGCGGGCGGCGTCGAGTTCGGCGGTGGCCTCGGCGGCCTGGGTCTCGCTGACGGCGGCGTCGGCCTGGGCCTGTTCGGCTCGCTGCTGGGCGGCGTCGTGTCGCTGCTGGTGCTGGGTGCGTCGCTCGGACTGTTCGTCGAGGCGGTGCTGCAGGGCGGTGGCTTCGTCGGCGAGGGTGTCGGCCTCGCGGGTGAGGCGGGTGAGCTCGGCGTCGGCGGTTTCGCGGCGGGAGGCGGCGGACTGGCGGTCGGCGTCGAGTTGGTGGAGGCGCTGGCGGGCCTGCTCGATGCGGTCGTTGACGTGCTGGGTCTGCTCGCCGAGGTCCGCGGCGGCGGCCTGGTGCTGGTCGATGGCCTGGTCGAGTGCCTTGAGCTGGGCGGTGAGGTCGTTGATCTCGGCGGAGCGGGAGATCAGGCCGGTGCCGCTGCCGCCGGTGGGGCCGAGGGTGAGGCGGCCGTCGGACTCGAGGACCTGGCCGTCGTGCGTGACGAAGTGGCAGCCGGCGGGCATGGTGGCGCGGAGGAGCCAGGCGGCGTCGAGGTCGCGGACAACGATCGTGCGGCCGAGGGTGCGCCAGACGACCGGGGCGAGCCAGCGGGGGTACTGGGCGAGCTCGACGGCGGTGGTGTAGCCGAAGGTGGCGTCGCTGGAGTCGGCGGAGGTGGTGGCGTTGAGGGCAACGAGGGTGACGCGGCCGGCGAGCTGCTCGAGCGGGTTGCCGGGGAGGCGGCGGAGGTGGTCGACGTCGGTGACGACCAGGGCCTGCTGGAGGTCGCCGAGCGCGGCCTCGAGGAGGTGGGCGTGCTGAGCGGGGGCGGTGATGAGTTCGCCGAGCAGGCCGACGACGGGGTGGTCGGCGTCGGCGGGCCGTCCGGCGGCGGGGCCGTGGGCCTCGAGGAGCTGGCGGACGGCATCTGACACGCCGGCATGGCGGTCGCGCATCTCTTCCAGCAGGGCGAGCCGTGAGCCCAAGGCGGAGCGCCGCTGGCGGCCGTCGTCGAGCTGTTCGGTGACGGCGCGGCGCTGGCCCTGCAGGTCGTCGGCGAGGGCGCGGGCGTCGTCGAGGTCCTGCTGGCCGGCCTGGGTTTGCTCGCCGAGGTCGGTCAGTTGGGCGTCGAGGGCGTCGCGGTCGGCCTGGTGCTGAGTGACGAGGTCGGTGATGGCGCCGCGGCGATCAGCGATGCGTTGCTGGTTGGCCTGGATCGAGGCCTCGAGCTTGTCGATGGCGTGCAGCTGGGTGGCCTGGTCGGCGGCCTCGCGGAGGGCGTCGGCGCCGTCGCGGCGGTGGCGGTCGGCGGCCTGGCGGAGGTTGTTCAGCCTGGTCTGCAGGGCCTGTTGGGCCGAGTCGGCGTCGGCCTCTCGTGCCGCGGCGGCCTCGACCTCGCCGGTGAGCCGGGCGAGCTGCCCGGTGACCTCGTCGAGCTGATCGGCGGCGGCCTGGCGCTGCTGGTCGAGCTGGCCGAGGCGTTCGCGGTCCTGGGCGAGCTTGGCGTCGAGCTCGTCGAGGGCGTGCTGGGTGAACTGCTCGCGTTGACGGGACTGATCGAGCTGGGCGCGGGCTTGCTGGGCGTCCTGCTGAGCCTGCTGGCGGGCCTGGGCGGCGGCGTGACGCTGCGCGTCGGCCTGCTCCGCGTCGGCGCGGGCGGCGTCGAGGGCGGTGCGGGCGGCGTCGGCCTGTTTCGTGGCCTCGGCGAGTTGTCGGTCGGCGGCCGCCAATTCGTCGGCGAGGTCGCGATAGTCGGCCAGGGCGAGGCGGACCTGCGACTCACGCAGCTCGGCGGCGAGCTGGCGGTAGGTGCGGGCGCGGGCGGCCTGCATCTTGACCGAGCGGAGCCGGCGGGCGGTTTCTTCGAGCCGGGCGGTGCAGAGGTCGAGGTTCTGCTGGGTGCGGTCGAGCTTGCGGAGGGCCTCTTTGCGGCGGGCCTTGAAGCGGGAGACGCCGGCGGCTTCCTCGAAAATAGCCCGACGATCGGCCGGATTGGCGTCGAGCATGCGGGTGACCTTGCCCTGCTCGATGATCGAGTAGGCGTCGGTGCCGATGCCGGTGTCCATGAACAGCTCGCGGATGTCGCGCAGCCGAGACTTGCGATCGTTGAGGAGATACTCGGAGGTGCCGTCGCGGTAGAGGTTGCGGGTGACGTGGACCTCGTCGGCATCGAGTGGCAGGGCGCGGGCGACCGGCGGGTTGGCGTCGTCGACGGGCGCTTCGGCCGGCTCGTCGATCGGGTTGCTGAACGTGAGGGTGACGGAGGCTCGGCCGGCGGGCTTGCGGGCGACGGAGCCGTTGAAGATGACGTCGGCCATGGCCGCGCCGCGGAGAGACTTGGGGGACTGGTCGCCCAGGACCCACTTGATGGCGTCGACGACGTTGGACTTGCCGCAGCCGTTGGGCCCGACGACGCCGATGATCGGCTGGTCGAAGCGGATGACGGTCTTGTCGGCGAAGGACTTGAAGCCGGCGAGGGTCAGTCGGTCGAGTCGGACGCGGGGTGGCGTCGTCGTGGGCATGCGGTGGAACCTCCGTGCGGAGCGGGTCGCGGCGGGCCGAGCGATGATGGGTGCCGCGGGGGGCCGGGCGTCCTGCCCGACGGGCCTGAGTGTAACGGCCGATAACCGGTTGGATCGGCCGATCGAGCTCGGGGCCTTGCGATTTGGGCTCGGCGTGGCGGCTTAGCGGGAGGACTCGGGCCGACCGCCGCCGCTCGCGCCGGACGGCGCCTTGGGGAAGGCGTCGGTCGAGAGCTGTCGGACGCCGTCGGACGCGGGCTGCTGAGGGTCCTGAGGCTCGGTTTGTGTCTCGGCGTCGTCGCTGGTGTCGGGGCGGGAGGTCACGTCGGCGTCGAGGAAGGCGGGGTCGTCCTCGGCGGTCTCGGGGCGAGGCGAGCCGATCTCCCGGGCCTGCTCCTCGTAGACGCCGATGGCGGCGGCGAGACCGCTGAGCTCGAAGCGCATCGGCGCGTTGACATAGCCGCGCCGGCTGAACTCGTAGAGCACGTCGACGACGCGGGAAAAGGTCAGGTCCAAGCCGTCCTGCGGGTCGCGGATGCTCGGGCGGTGGCCAAGGAAGTACGCCAGGGTGGAATAGGAGGGGAAGATGGCGAAGGTCTGGGGGGTGATGTTGTCGCTGGGGGCGAAGAACACCTCCCACGGCGCGTTCTCGGCCGAGCCGCGGACCATGACGCGGTTGCCCCAGGCGCGGGCGACGTTGCTCTCGGTCAGGCCGATGTCGCCGCCGTCGAAGATGGCGAGCGTCGGCGTGGAGGTGATGCGGGCGTAGACCAGGGGCTGGTCGGAGCGGACGCGGTCGATGACATACTTGATGCGGTCGGTCTCGTCGCGGATCGGCAGGCGGCGGACCTGGGTGTCGCCGGTAGCGACCATGGCCTCGTAGGCGGCGACGCGGACGTCGGGGTCGGGGTCGCTGGCGAGCTTGCCAAGGGTGGAGGAGCCTCGGAGGCTGTTGGGCAGCTGGCTGAGGATCACGGCGACGCGGAGCTTGAGGGCCTTGTCGTCGCGTTCGGCCAGCCGGCTCAGCCGGTCGCTGGACCGCTCGTCTTCGAGGAACGCGCCGGCGGAGAGGGCCGCGATCGCCAGGCCGATGTCCTCGTCCTCGTAGAGCGGTCGGATGACGGGCAGGACGCTCTTGCCCAGGGCTTTCCAGGCCATCTCGACCTCGCCGCGATCGCTCGGCCGACGCCGGGCGACCTCGACGAGCTGGGTGGCCATGGTCGTCTCGAAGCCGGGCCCGCCGCCGAGATAGACGTAGCTGATCAGGTTGACCAGCTCGGAGGGGTCGTCGGCGTAGCGGGGCGGGATGAAGATGGCGATCGAGCGATCGGTCTTGGGCTCGGCGATGGCGCGGCGGTCTTCGGTGAGCCCGAAGCGTTCGTTGATGCGGTTGGCGATGGTGCGCGAGCGTGCCCAGCTGGGCTGATTGAGCAGCAGCTCGAGCGGCTGGTCCTCGGCGACCCGTCCGCCGCGCAGGACGATGCCCTGGCGGAGGAAGGTGGTGTCCTGCGTCTGGGCGTTCTCTTCGTCGAAGGGGTTGAGGTAGATGTCGCCGCGACCGTCAGCGAGCTTGGGCATGAACGAGGCGGGGGACTCGGCGCCAATGGCGGTCAGGTCCAGGGGCATCAGCAGGCCGCCCTGGAGGCTGGAGGTCTGCGTCTGGGGCAGGGCGGAGACGAGCACGTCGAAGCGGGTGTTCTTGGTCGCGCCGGCGGGGATGAGGCCTTGGACGGCGACGAGGGCGGTGTTCTCGGAGTCGAGGAGCTGGCCGGGGGTGACCATCGGGAAGCCGGTGTCGAGCGATCGGACCGAGCCGACGCCGCGCTTGCGGAGGTCGTTGACGATCTGCTGGCGGAGGGGGGCGGGGACCTGGGGCGAGCCGGTGCCGTCGAGGTTGACGACGATGCCGATGCCCGAGGCGTAGGTCGGCGTGAAGCCGTTGAGGGTGCAGAGCGAGCCGATGGTGTTGCGCAGGAAGGGCGGGCCGGAGTACGTCGGGGCCGGGGCCGCGCCGGGGGCCCGGTCGATCTTCTTGGTTTGGTTGCAGCCGGGCAGGGCGGCGGACGCCAGGACCGCCGCGGCGAGACCGATGGCTGCCCAAGGGGTTTGGCGGCGTCGGATGGGTGAGGAGGATTGAGTCGGAAGCGTCATCAAGGGTCGCTCGGCGGGGTACGGACCGAGCCGGCGATTGTCGGAGACGCGTGAGTTCGGGTCAAGGACGGCGTGAGGGAAGCGGGTCGACCGGGCGAGGCGATGGCGTAGACTCCGGGCATGCGGGAGGACATCGAGCGCGTGCTGGTGGACCGGGCGGCGATCGCCACCCGAGTCTCCGAGCTGGGCGAGCAGATCTCCGAGGACCTGCTGGCCGACACCGGCGGCGACGAGCCGGACCTGGTGATCGTCCCGGTGCTGACGGGGAGCTTGATTTTCGTGGCCGACCTGATCCGCTGCATCCCCCTGCGGATGCGGATCAAGGTGGTGTCGGTGTCGAGCTACCCCGGGGCGGCGACCGCGTCGGTGGGGCCCGAGCGGATGACGGCGACGCTGGGCTCGCTGCCCGATCGGCTCGAGGGCCGGCACGTGCTCGTCGTCGACGACATCCTCGACTCGGGCCAGACCCTGCGCTTCGTCCGCGAGGAGCTGCTCAAGCGAGGCCCGGCCTCGTTTCACTCGTGCGTGCTGCTGCGCAAGCAGCGCCCCGAGGCGATGGCCACGCCGGTCGATTACGTGGCGTTCGACATCCCCGACGAGTTCGTCGTGGGCTACGGGCTGGACTACGACGACGAGTACCGCAACCTGCCGGAGGTCTGCACGCTTCGGGCCGAGGTCGTGGCGGGCGCGGCGTCGGGCGAGGCGGCGACGTGATTGCGCCGCGGCTGGACGAGCGGAGGGTCGGGGGCGGGGGGCGGTCGGCCCGTCACCCCGAGCCGGTGGGCGATCGGATGTCGGCCGAGGCGGTGGGGGACGGCGAGGCGCTGGCCCAGCCGACCGAGGCCCGCCTGGCGGCCGTGGTGCCCGAGGGCCTGATCGAGGGCGGCGAGACGGTGATCCTGCTGCTCAAGCCGAGCCTGTGGTTCGTCGTGCTCGCCCCGCTGGGGACCATCGCGGCGATCGTCGCGATCACGGCCCTGCTGGCCACCGGCGACGCGCTGCTGACCGGCGGCGTCTACAGCGACGAGGCCGCGCTGGCCGCGGCCGGCGTCGTCAGCCTCCGCGTCTTCTGGCAGTTTCTCGAGTGGCTGAGCCGGGCGTACGTCCTCACCGATCGGCGGATCATCCGCGTCCGCGGCGTGCTGACCGTGCAGGTCTTCGAGTGCTCCCTGGGCCGCGTCCAGCACTCCGAGGTCGTCCGCATCCTCCGCGAGCAGCTCTTCGGCCTGGGCACCGTGACGTTCTCGACGGCCGGGACCGGGGGCATCGAGGCGGCGTGGGAGATGGTCGGCCGACCGTTTGACGTGCAGCAGGAGGTCGCCCGGGCCGTACGCCGCTACGGCGGGCGCGGCGGCGGGGTCTGACGACCCACCAGACGGATCGAACTCACCCCCATAGGAGAACACCATGGACACCCTGGCCGTTGGCAAGCGCTTGGTGGAGCTGTGCAAGCAAGGGCAGAACCTGGCCGCGATCGACGAGCTGTACGCCGACGACGTGGTGACGGTCGAGGTCGGCGAGATGCCCGGCTTCTCTCAGCGGACCGAGGACAAGGCGAGCATCAAGGCCGAGAACGAGAAGTGGCTGTCGATGCACGAGATTCACGGCGGCGACGTCAAGGGCCCGTGGCCGCACGGCGACCGGTTCGCGGTGATGTTCAGCACCGACATGACCGCCAAGGAGGGCCCGATGGCCGGCCAGCGGATGCAGGGCGATGAGCTCGGGCTCTACACCGTCCGCGACGGCAAGATCAGCCACGTCGAGTGGTTCTACGACATGTCGGGCTGCGACGACTGATCGCCGGCTAGCCGCGGTGCCGCTGCTGCACCGACGCGGCGTGGGCGTCGAGCCCCTCGGCATTGGCCATCGCGGCGATGTCGGCGATCGCCTGCGCGGGCATGCCGGCTGGGTAGCCGACGACGCCCGACCGCTTAAGGAAGGTGTACACCGAGACGCCCGAGGTGAAGCGGGCGGTCGTGCCGGTCGGCAGGCAGTGCGACGGGCCGGCGTAATAGTCGCCGGCGGCGACGGGGGTGGCGTCGCCGAGGAAGAACTCGCCGCCGTGCTGCACGTTGGCGAGGAAGGCTTTCGGGTCGGCGACGGCGAGGTTGACGTGCTCGGCCGCGAGACGGTCGACCAGCTCGGCGGCGGCGTTGCGCGAGTCGCAGATGACGGCGCAGGACTCATTGGCGAGCCCGGCCTTGATCGCGTCGATGCGGTTGAGCTGCGGCAACTGCTCGGCGAGCGCCGCCTCGATCGCGTCGATCACGCCCGGCTCCCACGCCACGAGGAAGCACTTGCCCGGGTCGTGCTCGGCCTGGGCCAAGAGGTCGGCCGCGATCCGCGACGGGTCGGCTGTGCTGTCGGCGACGGTGACGATCTCGGACGCGCCGTAGTAGCCGTCGATGCCGACGGTCCCGGCCATCTGCAGCTTCGCCGCCTGCACCACGGGGTGGCCCGGCCCGGCGATGAGGCTCACCGGGTCGATCGTCTCGGTCCCCAGCGCCAGCGCCGCCACGGCCGGCGGCCCGCCGATGCGGTAGACCTTGCTCAACCCCAGCCGATGCGCGACGGCGAGCGTGATCGGCGAGATGTCCGGCTTGGCGTCGCCGGGCGTTCCGGCCCCAGCAGCATCGCCCTTGATCGTCGGCGGCGGCGAGACCACGGTGATGTCGTCCGGCTTCACCCCCGCCGCGATCGCCGGCACGGCCAGCATGATCAGCGTCGAGAACAGCGTCGCCGACCCGCCCGGCACCAGCAGCCCGGCCGGCGAAATCGGCGTCCAACGCATCCCCAGCTCCGCCCCGGCGATCGTCATCGGCTCGGCGTCGGCCGGCACGAGGTGACGCTGGTACTCCGTCACGTGCGCGATCGCCCGGTCGATCGCCGCCGACAGGTCGGGCTGCTCGGCCCGCTGCGCCGCGTCGGCCTCGGCCATCACTTCCGGGGGGATGCGCATCCGGTCGGCCGTGAAGGTCGGGTCGGTGAACCGCCGCATGTGCTCGACGATCGCCGCGTCCCCGCGCTTCCGGGTGTCCTCGATCAGCTCGGCCGCGATCCGATGGAAGTCCCCCGCCCCCCCGGAAGTGACCGTGGCGGACCGACGCAGCTGATCGAGTCGAGCGTCGAACGCGTCTCGCCCCACGTCGGTGGCGAGGTCATAGGTGGGAAGCAGGTCAGCCATCGATTGAGCGTAGCAATGTGTACAGCAGCCGGGTCGCTACGCGACCCTGGGTGAAGTACTTGCGCCAGGGTCGCGTAGCGGCCCGGCTAACGGCATACTTTTGTTCGCCATAAACGAGCCTTCCGGATGCCTTGCTATCTGTTTACTTATCACGGACACGCCACGTGGATGCCCGACCACCGCCGTGGTTATGTACGTCGCGGTCAGGGTGTGCTGCCGTCCGATCCCCAGATGGCCGGTCATTACCGCGCCGCCCAGCACGAGCCGGTGGCTATCTTTGATCGTCGGTGTCAATCGCACCTGATCGAGGCGGCGCGAGACACCGGCCTGCATCTGAGCGCTGACGTTCACGCGATCGCATGCGAGCCGACACACGTGCATGTATTGATCAGTTGGGCGACCGATCGATCCTGGAAATCGATGAGGTCGAGCGTGCGTCGCGCGATGACTGTGCGGCTCAACGAGCAGATCGCCAGGCGCACGTGGTTCTCGGATTCGCCTTCTCGCAAGCGCGTTCGCGATCACAAACACTTTGACTACTTAGTTCTTTCGTATTTACCGACGCATGACGGGTTGAGTTGGGTGAACGGCAAGACGCGAGGTTTGGCGCTGACGCGGGATGCGCGGCGGGAACGATCGGTGGTTGAGCGGGCGCGGCATGGAGCTTGATTGAGTGCGCCCTGGGTCGCGTAGCGACCCGGCTAAGACGGGTTGATGCGCTACCTGCGTCGCGGGTGATACAGCCCGTCCCGGCGTGTGACGTGGCCCTGGATTTCGAGCATCGTCAGCTCGGCCTGGGCGGTGTGGGTGGGGAGGCCGGTGCGGGCGGTGAGCTGGTCGAGGGAGGTGGGGCCGTCGAGGGCGGCGAGGAGTTGGGTGGCGATTTCTGATTTCTGATGAGTGATTTGAGATGTGGGGGATGCGTTGCCGGCTTGGGGCGGCGTGTGTTCTTCGGCGGCGGTGAGGGTGTGGCCGGCGTCGTGGAGGCGGTCGAGGAGGTCGTTGGGGGAGGTGACGAGTTCGGCGGCGCCCTTGCGGATGAGCTGGTGGCAGCCGGCGGAGGCGGGGGAGTCGACGCGGCCGGGCAGGGCGAAGCAGTCGCGGCCGTGCTCTTCGACGGCGACGCGGGCGGTGATGAGGGCGCCGGATCGGGCGGCCGCCTCGACGACGAGGGTGCCGAGCGACAGGCCGGAGATGATGCGGTTCCGCCGGGGGAAGTGCTCGGCGGCGGGGGGCGTGTCGAGGGGGAGCTCGGAGAGCAGGGCGCCGGCGTCGTCGTGGACGATCTGGTCGAAGAGGGCGCGGTTGGCGTTGGGGTAGGGGTAGTGCAGGCCGGAGCCGATGACGGCGAGGGTGCGGCCGTGGGCCTGGAGGGCGGCGCGGTGGGCGGCGGTGTCGATGCCGAGGGCGCCGCCGGAGGCGAGGGTGAGGCCGGCGTCGGCGAGGTGGGCGGCGAAGCGGGCGGCCTGCTCGCGGCCGTACTGGGTGGCCTGGCGGGAGCCGACGATGGCGATCGCGAGGGCGTCGCGCGGGGCGAGTCGGCCGCGGACCCAGAGCAGCGGCGGCGGGTCGGGGATGAGGCGCAGCGGGGCGGGGTAGTCGGGCTGATCGATGGCGAGCAGGCGGGTGTCGGGCAGTTCGGCCACGGCGTCGAGCTCGCGCGGGGCGTGGTCGTCGTAGGCGTGGCGGAGGTGGCGGTGCAGCTCGGCCAAGCGGTGCTTGCTGATGCCGCGGATGTTGGCCAGCGCGGTGGGCGGGGCGTCGAGCAGGGCGTGGGGCGAGCCGAAATGGTCGACGAGGCGGGCGGCGAGGACGGCGCCGATGCCGGGGGTGAGCAGCAGGGCCAGCCAGGCGCGGGGGGCGTCGATGGGCGCGTTGGCGGACTCGGCGCGGCGGGTGGGGTTGTCGTCGTGTCCCGGAAGCGTCGACATGCTCAGAGCGTAACCCGCTTGGAGGCCGGCCAGCCAGACCTAAACTGTCGCCGATGCGCAAGCGTTACGACGTCATCGTGATCGGCGGGGGGCACGCGGGCTGCGAGGCGGCCTGGGCGGCCAGCAACCTGCTGCGCGATCGCTACGACGAGCACGGCGGGCGAGGCGAGACGGGGCGGGTAGCGATGGTGACGCTTCGGCCGGACCGCGTCGGGGCGATGTCGTGCAACCCGGCGATCGGCGGGCTGGCCAAGGGGCAGATCGTCCGCGAGGTCGATGCGCTGGGCGGGCTGATGGGGCTGGCGGCCGACGCCACGGGGATCCAGTTCCGGGTGCTCAACGCGAGCAAGGGCCCGGCCGTGCGTGGGCCGCGTTGCCAGAGCGACAAGGACGCCTACGCCGCCGAGGTGCAGCGGCTGATCGCGACGCGGCCGAACCTCGACGTGATCGGCGGGGCGGTCGAGGGGCTGCTTGTCGATGACGGCGGTGTTGCGGGTGATGGGTTGCCGATCTGCCGCGGCGTGCGCGTCCGGCTGAACGAGATCGATGGTCCCGCCGAGCCGACCGACGCCTGCTGCGGCGAGTTCGGCTGCATCGACACCTACGGCAAGACCATCGCTCTGCGCAGCGACGCCGTCGTCCTCACCACCGGCACGTTCATGCGCGGCCTGATGCACACCGGCGACACCCGCACCCCCGGCGGGCGCGTCGGCGAGGCCCCGGCCTCGGCCATCTCCGCCGAGCTGCAACGCCTCGGCTTCGACCTCGGCCGGCTGAAGACCGGCACGCCCCCGCGCCTCGACGCCCGCACGATCGACTTCGCCACGCTCGAGCTGCAGCCCGGCGACGACACGCCCGTGCCATTCAGCGAGATGAGCGGGCTCAACGGCGAGCGCTTCCCGGTGCTCGAGCAGCGGCCGTGTCACATCACGCACACCGCCGCCGCGTCGCACGACCTCATCCGCAACAACCTCCACCGCGCCCCCATGTACAACGGCGCGTTCGACTCCTCGGCCGGTCCGCGCTACTGCCCAAGCATCGAGGACAAGGTCGTCCGCTTCGCTGACCGCACGTCGCACCACGTCTTCCTCGAGCCCGAAGGCCTCGACACGCACGAGGTCTACTGCAACGGCATCAGCACCTCGCTGCCGAGCGACATCCAGGACGCGATCGTCGCCGATCTGCCGGGATGCGAGCGCGCGACGATCCTGCGCTACGGCTACGCCGTCGAGTACGACATGGTCTGGCCGCACCAGATCGACGCGACCGGCATGACCAAGCGTGTCGCCGGCCTGCTGCTGGCCGGGCAGATCAACGGCACCTCCGGCTACGAAGAGGCTGCGGCACAGGGACTCGTCGCCGGCGTCAACGCCGTCCGCTGGCACCACGCCGTCGCCGAGCGCGACCGGCTCAGCGCCGGGTACGTCGCTGACCACTACGACCGCTTCACGCTTGGCCGCGATCAGGCGTACATCGGCGTGCTGATGGACGACCTGGTCACCAAGACGCCGCGCGAGCCGTACCGCATGTTCACAAGCCGGGCCGAGCACCGCTTGATGCTCCGCAGAGACAACGCCCCGCAACGTCTCACGCCGCCCGGCCGCGAGCTCGGCCTCGTGGACGACCCGCGATGGTCGGTCTACCAGCGACGCGCGACCGGCCAGCGAGCAATACTCGCCGCCGTCGATCGCCTTGGCCTGAGCAAATGGGCCCGCCAGCCCGGCCGCACGCCGAGCGACTTGCTCACCTCGCTCGGCGACGAGGTCGACGCCGATGCCCCCGACGCCGCGCTGCTCGCCGAGCGTGTGCTGGCCGACCTGCTCTACGCCGGCTACATCGATCGCCACCGCCGCGAGGCCGACCGCCTTGCCGACCGCGAGCACACCCCGCTTCCGACCGACCTCGACTACGCCGCCATCCCCGGTCTGCGCACCGAGGCCGGCAACACCCTCGGCAAGTTCCGCCCCGCCACCCTCGGTCAGGCCGGCCGCCTCGCCGGCGTCACCCCGGCCGACCTGATGATCGTTTCGGTCGCCCTGCACAAGACCGAGGCCGCCTCGTGAGCGACGCGCTCCGCGACCACCTCGCCGCCGGCCGCAAGGCGTGGGTGTCGATCACCGGCCTGACGCTCAAACGCCCCTGGTCGATCGTCCCCTTCCTCTGGTACGCCATCCCGAGCAAGATGCAGGCCGACAAGGCCCCGGGGATGCTGCGCGCCGACGTCCGCGAGATCGCCGGCGTCCGTCACACGCTCACCGTCTGGCGCAGCCGCGGGGACATGCTCGCCTACATTCACTCGGGCCACCATAAGCGAGCCATCGCCGCGTTCAGCCGCTTCTTCGACGGCACGACCTACGGCTACGAGACGGCCGACATCCCCGATTGGGGCCGGGCCCGCGCCCTGTGGGAGCAGAACGGCAGGCCCTACACCCCGCCCCGCCGTCGCGTCGCCGCTGACCGGACTTGAACACGACGGCGTCTGCACACGGCCCGTATCATCGCCGCACCCGGTCGCGGGGAATGCCACGCCGCCCGCTCGCCTTGTGATCGTCCGTCGATCGCCACATCGCCCAACCGCCAAATCACGAAATTCACATGCCCCCCATCGACCCCAACCAGGCCTGCCTCGTCGTCATCTTTGGCGCCTCGGGCGACCTCACCAAGCGCAAGCTCGTCCCCGCCCTCTACCACCTCTGGGAGAAGGGGCGCATGCCCGAGAAGTTCGGCATCGTCGGCATCTCTCGCACCAAGTACTCCGACGACGACTACCGCGACAAGCTCTTCGGCTTCAAGCCCGATCAGTACGACAAGGACAAGTGGGCCGAGTTCGCCCAGCACATCCACTACCTGCCCGGCGACGCGACCAAGGCCGAGGCCTGGCCGCAGCTCGAGGAGTCGCTGAACCAGCACGCCGAGCAGCACGGCACCGGGCACAACCTGCTGTTCTACCTCTCGCTCTCGCCGTCGATCTTCGTGCCCGTCGTCCGCAACCTCGGCAACACGCTGCTGGTCCTCACCGGCAAGAAGATGGTCAGCGTCGACCGCCACGAGAAGTCGTGGCAACGCATCGTCGTGGAGAAGCCCTTCGGCCACGACCCCGCCTCGGCGCGCGAGCTCAACGACGTGCTCGCCGAGGTGTTCCACGAACGGCAGATCTATCGCATCGATCACTACCTCGGCAAAGAGCTCGTGCAGAACATGCTCGTGCTGCGGTTTGCCAACACGATCTTCGAGCCGATCTGGAATCGGCAGTACGTCGATCATGTGCAGATCACGGCCGCCGAGTCGGTCGGCGTCGAGGGCCGAGGGGACTACTACGACTCGGACTCCGGCGGGGCGATGCGCGACATGGTGCAGAGCCACCTGCTGCAGGTGCTGTCGGTCGTCGCGATGGAGCCGCCGAACACGATGGCCGCCGATGATATCCGCACCGAGAAGATCAAGATCTTCAAGGCCCTGCGCATCCCCGACGACCGCGACATCCCCAACCTCGCGGTCCGCGGCCAGTACGGCGCCGGGGCCGTCGACGGCAAGCCCGTGCCCGCGTATCGCTCGGCCGAGGGCGTCGACCCGCAGAGCCAGACCGACACCTACGCCGCGATGCAGTTCAACATCGACACCTGGCGGTGGGGCGGCGTGCCGTTCTACCTCCGCTCGGGCAAGGCGATGGCTCAGAAGCGCACGGACATCGTCGTGTACTTCAAGCCCACGCCGCACATCCTCTTCCGCGAGCAGGCTCGCAAGCAGAAGCCCAACCAGGTCCTCATCAACGTTCAGCCCAACGAGGGCGTGCGCATCCGCTTCGAGGGCAAGAAGCCCGGCCTGGGCCTGGAGATGGGCGAGGTCGCGATGGACTTCGACTACGTCAACCAATGGAAGATCGAGCCCGGCGACGGCTACGGCATCCTGCTCAACGAGGTGATGCGCGGCGACCAGACGCTGTTCAAGCACCGCGACGAGATCGAGTCCTCCTGGGAGGCCGTGCAGCCCGTGCTCGACTACTGGAAGGACAACCCCCAGGACGACCTGCCGAACTACTCGGCCGGGACCTGGGGCCCGCCCGCGGCCGACCTGATGATGGAGCGCGAGGGCCGGTACTGGCGCAAGGACTAGCGGTCCGAGTTTTTTGCGAGAGGCGTGGGCCGTGCCCGACCCATACGAGATCAACGACACCGAGCCGGCCGCGCCGTCGCTGCCGGGCGAGGTGCACGTGCTGCGCGACGCCTACGAGGCGTTCGACGCGCTGGCGACGCAGCTCGTGGGGATCGCCGAGGCGTCGGTCGAGCGGCGCGGAGCATTCGACCTGGCCCTGGTGTTCGGCCCGGGGCTCGACCGGCTGTTCACGCACCTGTGCATCGACCCGCGCTACCGCGCGTTGCCGTGGGACCGCACGGGGCTGTGGGTGCACGCCGTGTCCGCCGACGAGGAGCCCGAGGCGGTCCGCCGCGTCCGTGAAGGGCTGGTGGAGTACGTGCCGATGGACCCGACCCGGCTGCACGCCGTCCCGCCCCGCGCCACGGCCGGCGTCGTCGGCGGCACCCCCGGCGCGCCGCTCGCCCCGCTGCCCGAGGCCTACGACCTGCTGCTCGTCGACGCCGCCACGGCCGCGACCGTCGACGACGACACCGCCGCCCAGCGCAGCACCTCGGCCATGATCCTGGCCGTCGACCCCGCCGCTCGCCCCGTCCTTCGCGCCGCCGAGCTCGGCCTCGGCCCCGCCTGGCTGCTCAACCACCTCGCCCCCCGTTGGTTCCTCGACCCCGCCGCCTCGGGCGACTGATCGCGGGTACCCAGACTCGCACGACGCCCAGGCGCCCGCAGCGGGCCCCGCCATCCCGTATCCTGCCCGGCTCGCGCCGCTCGGCCCCGCCGTCGATCGGCCTCCTTCATCAGTACCCCGACCCGAAGCAAGGACCCCGCCCCATGGCGATCGAAACCCTCTACGACCGTGACGGCTCGCTCGACCCCCTGGCTGGCAAGACCGTCGCCGTCCTCGGCTACGGCTCGCAAGGCCACGCCCACGCCCAGAACCTCCGCGACTCCGGCGTCAAGGTCATCGTCGCCAACCGACGCGAGTCCGCCAACGGCAAGCTCGCCGTCGAGCACGGCTTCGAGCCCCTGCCCGTCGCCGACGCCGTTGAGCAGGCCGACCTCACCATCATCACCCTCCCCGACGAGGTCCAGCCCGAGGTCTACGAGCGCGAGATCGCCCCGAATCTCAAGAACGGCGCGACCCTCGGCTTCACCCACGGCTTCAACGTCCACTTCAAGACCATCACCCCCCCGGACAACGTCAACGTCGTCATGGTCGCGCCCAAGGGCCCCGGCCACACCGTCCGTTGGGAGTACGAGCGCGGCGGCGGCGTGCCCTGCCTCATGGCCATCCACCAGGACGCCACCGGCTCGGCCAAGGACATCGCCATGGCCTGGGCCATCGGCGTCGGCGGCGGCAAGGGCGGCATCCTCGTCACCACCTTCAAGGACGAGTGCGAGACCGACCTCTTCGGCGAGCAGGTCGTCCTCTGCGGCGGCCTCTCCGAGTCCATCAAGAAGGGCTTCGAGGTCCTCACCGAGGCCGGCTACCCGCCCGAGCTCGCCTACTTCGAGGTCTGCCACGAGCTCGAGTTGATCATCAACCTCATCAAGCGCGGCGGCCTGAACTACATGCGCTACTCGATCTCCAACACCGCCGAGTTCGGCGACTACTACACCGGCCCCAAGATCTGCAACGACGAGACCAAGAAGCGGATGGAAGAGGCCCTCAAGCACATCCAGTCCGGCGAGTTCGCCAAGGCCTTCCGCGGCGACTACGCCAAGGGCTTCGAGTGGTTCAAGGCCCAGCGCGAGAAGGACAAGAACCACCCGGTCGAGAAGGTCGGCAAGGAGCTGCGGGCGATGATGCCGTGGCTCAAGCCGGTGGAGATGTAAGTCTTCTTTGCCGGGTGCAACCAGAGTGCGGTTAGAAAACAAGCATCTGATCCCTGAGGCTGTCGCTCAGCAGATCTTGTCGGCTTTCGGCGTTCACGAACGCACCCGAGCTTACGATCGCTGGATCGTTGAAGGGGGCTTTTATGTGCGCGATTTTCACTCGGTGCTGAATGACAGCCCTTTGATCTTCGTGATGGACTGGCGCGGTGAGGCCGTCGAAGACTTGCTGTGGTTAAGCAAGGGGCTGCGAACGATCGGTGTTGACTTGGAGGTTGTTGGCGATGACGACGACACCTGCCGCGGTGAGGTGCGTGGCGCAAGAGGAGCGAAGCATTTTGAGTATGTGCCCGTCGACGGCATGGACTTCGACGACGTGATCCAGGCGGTCATCGACGTCATCCCTGAAACCGTGGCTGTTCGAGCTTCCCCGGCGAATATCGACAGTGATACATGGTCCTACGCCTTCCTTCCTGTTGAGCGTTGGGCCGAGCTCGACGCGGCATGCCCGGAGATCATCAACGAGCTTTACGGCACCCCGTTGCACAAGCGACGGCCGAGGCGGCGCGGGTGGCGATTCTGGCGATGACGGCACGCATTGCCGGGCTCTGAGGAAAACACATCGGGACGCCGCCCCTGATCGATAAAGCAAGGGGGTCTTGTCGCCGATTCGTAAATGAAGCCGGGCTGTTGCGTCGGTCGGTTATCGGCCGCGCGGAGGCGTTGAATCGCAGGAACACGCATGCCGCTTGTCGTCACGCCTGATCAGGCCGAGCCGGGGATGAAGCTGCTGACGCCGGTGCGGCGCGGTGCGGCGGTGATGCTGCCGGGGGGGCGGGAGCTGAGCGAGGCGGACCTGGAGCGGCTGGTGCGGCGGTTCCCGCAGGCGCGGCTGACGGTCGCCGACGCGGCGCTCGACGCGGCCGTGGAGTTCGAGGACGACAGCCAGGACGTCCAGCTGACCCAGCAGGCGTTGGAGCACGCCGAGGCGTGCGTGAGCATGGTCGGTCAGGAGCAGAAGGCCCACCCGTCCAAGCGCGATCGCTCGGCCGCGGAGATCGAGCGGCAGGTCGACTCGGTCGCGTCCTTCCTGGTCGACAACCCGGTCGGCCAGGTCGTGCCGCCGGTGGCGTTCGAGTCGGACAGTTACCTGTCGGACCACATGTCGGCGGTGTTCCACCTGGCGATGCTGCTGGGGGTGCGTTCGCAGCACTACGTCGTCCGCGAGCGCTTGCGACAGACCAACGCTCGCGACCTGAGCTACGCGATCGCCGAGAGCCTGATGCCGCTGGGGCTTGGCGCGTTGTACATGGACGTCGCGATGGACGAGCTGGAGGACCTGGACACCAAGGCGGGTCCGCTGACCGACGCCGACTGGCAACGCATCCGCGAGCACCCGATCAAGGGCGCGCGTCGGCTGCCGGATCGGTTCCCGCCGGCGGCGCGGATGGTGGTGATGACCCATCACCAGTCGTTCGACGGCACGGGCTACCCCGACTCGCGCGGGGGCGAGAAGCTGCACGTCTTCACGCGGATCGTCCGGCTCTGCGACGCGTTCGACGCCGCGACCTCGCCGCGGCCGTGGCGGCCGGCGAAGTCGATCATCCGGGCGCTGTGGGAGCTGTCACGCGGCCCTTACCGCGGGCAGTTCGACCCCGAGCTGGTCAAGGCGTTACTCAAGCTGATCCAGCCGTTCCCGGTGGGCACGAAGCTCAAGCTGAGCGACGGCCGATCGGGCGTGGTGTGCGAGCGGTCGACCGACCCGTTCGAGCCGATCGTGGCGGTGGCGTACGACGAGACGGGCCGATTGATGCCCGCCGAGCGGATCGAGTCGCCGGTGCGGTTGATGGGGCGGCGCGGGCTGCACATGACGGCGTGCGGCGAAGAGGATCTGGGGTACGTGCACGAGCGGGCCGCGTCGGCGGCGCTGGGCGACGACGGCGGCGGGGCCGAGGCGTCGACGCGGGCGGCGTAAGGGGGGCTAGACGAGAGCGCCGCCGCAGGACGAGCCGTGCCCGGCGGTGCAGCCGTAGCAGTGGTCGGCGGTGGCGATGAGGCGGTCGGCGAACTCGTCGGGGGTGTGGTCCCAGAGGAACATGGGGGCCGGTCGGCCGTTGATCCGCGGGGTGGGCAGGTCGAGGGCCTGGTTGA
>JBCBUE010000051.1:0-23309 GCA_039818285.1 Planctomycetota bacterium
CGGCGCCCCCGTTTCGGCGGGGCCGGTCGGCCCGACCGGACGCGTCGCGGGTAGGTTGCATGAGCCCGTCGGCAACGGCGGGCCTCAGATGAATGGCCGCACGGCGGGTCGGTTCGACCGCCGCACAGAACTCGGCTTACGCATCCCGTGCCGCACCCCCCGTCGACGCCCTCGGTGATGAGCCGGGGGCGTCGGCCTTTTTGGGGCTTAGTCGCTGGTCGCGTCGGCGTCCCACTGCTGGAAGACCAAGCACACACCCTCGTCCTGAACGGCAAACTCCCACGCGCCCCACTCGCGGAGTTCGGGCCCATTCGGGAAGCGTGGGTGGGTGAAGTCCTCGTGCGTCGGCTTGCTGGCTAGCTCGGCCCACAATGCCTGGATATCGTCGACGTGGATGCGCGTCAGCGGCGAGAGCTGCGCGGCGTACTCGGCATTGGTTTCGAGCATGAAAGGGACCTCATCGCGGACCACGACGACCAAGCCGTCGGCTTCGTGCGAAATGCTGAAGCCGAGGTAATCGACGAAGAAGGGCTTGCCGCGCTGCGCGTCGGTGTATTGCACCGAAGCGGCCGTCCTGAGGAAACGCATGACGGGCAGTCCCCGGTGTCGGTGGGTTTAGTTCGCGAGCACCTGATCGGCCGAGACGCTGGTCGGCAGGCCGAGGGCGCCGTAGACCATGGAGGCGGCTTCGGCGAGGTCGCCGGTGGAGCCGTTGATGAGGTCGGCGACGCGGTCCTGCAGGTTGGAGTCGAGCAGGTTGCCGTGGTGGCGGGCGGACTCGGCGAGGGCGCCGAGGAGGTCGACCTGGTCGAGGCCGCCGGCGTCGAGGGCGGCGCGGGCGATGGCCTGCTGAGCGGCGGAGTCGTTGAGCAGGGCGAGGACGTTGGCCGAGCCGATCATGATCTCGGGGCGGTTGTCCTCGAGGGCGGTGACGAGGACGGGCTGGGCGTCTGAAAGCTGATAGACGGCCTGGCGTTCCTCGGCGAGCTCGCGGAGCAGGTCGAGGGCGGCGACGGCGAGGTCGGTGCCTTCGTCGAGGCCGATGGGCTCGGTGCCGGGGGCGCTGGTGGCGGCCTGGACAGCGGCGTCGAGGGTGGCGGCGTCGTCTGAGTCGAGGCCGACGGAGACGCGGGGGAGGTCGTCGGCGAACTCGGCCATCTGGGCCTGGCCGTCGGCGGAGACGAGGGCGACGACGGGGGCCGAGCCGAGGCGGTAGTCGCCCTGGGTGGTCTTGATGAGCTGGGTGACGGTGTCGACGGGGCCGGCGACGGCGATGAGGTCGATGCCGGGTATGGCGTCGGCCTCGGCGGAGAGGTCGGAGACGGTGGTGGCTCCGATGGTGGTGTAGCCAAGGGCGTCGAGCTGATCGATGAGGGTGTTGACGCGGTCCTGCGTGCCGGCGAGGGCGACGGCGTAGAGGGCGTCGCCCTGGCGGACGGCTTCGGCGAGGGTGGGCACGACGCGGAAGGAGCCGTCGAAGGCGTCTTGCGGGCGAGCCTGGCCGAGGGTCATGGCGGCGGCGAAGCGGACGCGTCGGTCGGGGCTGCCGAGGGCCATCAGCAGTGAGTCGGAGGCGGCGTCGTCGCTGACGAGGGCCTGGGTGCCGGCGACCTCGCCGAGGACGTCGATGGCGTCGAGCGCGAGCGCGGGGTCGCGGTCGGTGAGGGCGCGGTCGAGGACGGCCATGACGGGGGCCGGGCCGGCGAGGCGGGCGTAGTACGCGGCGGGCTCGGCGTCGAGGGGGTAGCTGGGGTCGGTCATGCCGTCGGGCAGGCGGTTCTCGCGGCGGAGGTTGGCGGCGAGGTAGACCTCGAGGGCGGGGGTGTTGGCATCGTCGAGGCCGAGGGAGGCCTTGGTGCTGTCCATCGCGAGGGTGTCGGGGTAGATCTCGGCGGGGACGGCGACGGAGACGAGGCCGATCTCCGGGCCGTAGCGCCAGAGCAGGCCGACCTGCTCGGCGTCGTCGTAGCCGGGCTGGTCGGCCGGCGCGCCGTCGTACTGGGCCTCGGCGAGGGCGAGGAACATGGTCGAGGCCGAGACGTCGGCGTCCATGCGGCTGCGCTCGGCGAGGCGGTTGAGCGCGGTGGTGAGGACTGACTTGGTCTGGGGGTCGAGCGGCTTGGTCTCGATGGCGGCCTTGATGTAGGGGGCGACGTCGGGGTAGCCGATGGTGGCGAGGACCTGGGCGACCTGCTCGATGGTCGGCGTCGACAGGTCGCCGAGCGCGACGGCGAGGGGATAGGCGACGGGTCGGCCGATTTCTTCGAAAGCCGACAGGATGAACGGCTGCAGCGCGGTGCGGTCGGGGTCCTGCAGGGCCTCGAGCATGGCGGGGGTGGCGTACTGGCCTGCGGCGGCGAGGCGCTGGACGGCGTTGCTGTAGGCGCGGCGGCTGTTGCTGAGGGCGGCGATGTCGGCGGCGATGCGGTCGGGGTCGCGGGCGACGTCGATGCGGGCCTGCTGGACCTTGTCGGCGACCTGGTTGGCGACGTCGGCGACGCCCTCGAGGCGCTGGGCCTGGCTAACGGTCTCTTGCCAGTTGGCGTAGTCGCCGGACTCGACGGCGGCGAGGAGCTCGGTGCTGTCGGCGTCGAGCAACTGCTGGCCGGCGGCGGCGGCGAGGTCGGGGCGGGCGACGAGGACGTAATGATTGAAGTCGGCCCAGGCGTCGTTGACGCTGTCCTGGCACCAGGCGGGGGCGGCGATCGACCCGGCGGACATCAGGGAAGCGGCAAGCAGGGCGGCACGCAGCGAGAATCGACGCATCGGGGCACTCCGGGAGACGGACGATCGCGAGGGGACGTGAACTTGGGGCATCGTCGGGTCTAGTCGGCGAGGCGTCAACCGAACGCCGCTCCAAGCCGGGCGTCCGCCGGGTCTTAGCCGAGGCGATAGGCTGGTCGGGATGTGGGAGTGGCTGCTGGTTGCGAGCGTGTTGGCGGTGCTGATGCTGGTCAACGCGGTGGGGGTGCTGCTGACGGTGGTGCAGCTGCCGGGCAACTGGCTGATCCTGGGAGCGACGGCGGCGGTGGCGTGGTGGCGGTGGGGGGCGGCGGACCCGACGTACGGGTGGTGGACGCTGGGGACGCTGCTGGGGCTGGCGCTGTTGGGGGAGGTGATCGAGTTCGTCGCGGCGGCGGCCGGGTCGCGCGGGGCCGGGGGGAGCAAGCGGGCGCGTGGGGGGGGGCGGTGATGGGGGCGATCGTGGGGGCGATCGGGCTGGCGTGGATCCCGGTGCTGGGCTTGTTGTTCGGCGGGCTGATCGGGTCGGTGATCGGCGCGGGGGCGGGGTCGGTGGTGGGGGACCTGTGGGCGGGGCGGGAGGTGAAGGCGGCCTGGCTGGGCGGGCGGGGCGCGGCGGTGGGCAAGCTGTGGGGCGCGGTGGCCAAGCTGGGGTGCGGGGCGGCGATGTGGGTGGTGGCGTTGGTCGGCGCGATGTGGCCGTGATGGTTACTCGAGGGCGCGGACGGCGCGGTGGCGGAGCATGTGGTCGGCGAGGGTGAGGGCGACCATGGCCTCGGCCATTGGGACCCAGCGCGGCAGCAGGCAGGGGTCGTGCCGGCCCTTGGTGGCGATGGTGGTGGGTTGGCCTTGAGAGTCGACGGTGGGTTTGTCTTGGGGGATCGACGAGGTCGGTTTGATCGCGCATCGGAAGACGATGGGCTGGCCGCTGGAGATGCCGCCGAGGGTGCCGCCGTGGCGGTTGGTGGCGGTTGCGATGGGCGGGGAGCGGTCGGGGTCGGGGACGAAGGTGTCGCTGTGCTCGCTGCCTCGTGCGGTGGCGACGCCGAAGCCCTGGCCGTACTCGACGCCGAGGCAGGCGGGCAGCGACATGAGGGCCTTGGCGAGGTCGGCCTTGAGCTTGTCGAAGACGGGCTCGCCCCAGCCGGCCGGCACGCCCCGCGCAACGACGCCGCCGACGCCGCCGATCGAGTCGCGCTCGGCCCGCACCTGCTCGATCAGCTCGACCATCTTCGCCGAGGCTTCGGCGTCGGGGCAGCGCGTGATGGTGGACTCGACCTGCTCGAGCGTGACGGTGGCGGGGTCGATGGCAGCGGCGATGTCGCCGACCTGCTCGACGTAGCCGACGACCTCGATGCCGTGGGTCGTGGCGAGGAGTTTCTTGGCGATGGCGGCGGCGGCGACGCGGGCGGTGGTCTCGCGGGCCGAGGATCGTCCGCCGCCGCGGTAATCGCGGAAGCCGTACTTGGCGTCGAAGGTGAAGTCGGCGTGGCCGGGGCGGTACTTGTCCTTGATGTCGCCGTAGTCGCGAGAGCGTTGGTCGGCGTTGCGGATCAGGACGGCGATGGGGGCGCCGGTGGTGCGGCCTTCGAAGACACCGGAGAGGATCTCGGGCGTGTCGGGCTCTTTGCGCTGGGTCGTGATCGACGACTGGCCGGGGCGGCGGCGGTCGAGGTCGGGCGTAAGGTCGTCGATCGACAGCGGCAGGCCGGGGGGGCAGCCGTCGACGATGACGACGTTGCCCGGGCCGTGCGACTCGCCGGCCGTGGTGACGCGGAACAGGGTGCCGTAAGTGGAGCCAGCCATGTGGCCAAGGGTAGCGGGCGGTTGCGTGGCGGGAGGTGGGGCGACGTCAGTCGGTCGCCGGTTGCGTGGCCGCGTGGCTCGCGGCGGGCGTGTCGCTGTCCGTGGGGATCATGTCCGAGAGGTCGGTGGCGGGGTCGAGTTGGCGGGGGCCGTCGGGGTTGACGAACGGTCGGCCGTGGCCGGGGATGATGATGTCGGCGAGGTTGAGGATGCGCCGGCGTTGCTCGGTGAGCTGGTCGGGGGCCTCGGCGATCGGGTCGACCTCGGGCTGCTGGTTCTCGTCCCACCACAGGTGGGTGAAGGCGACCATGCCCATGGGGGTCGTGGCGAGCAGGGTGGCGTCCTCGACGGTGTGGCCGGGGGTCTGCGTGACGAGCACGCCGGGGGCGATGGCGTGGGTGCTGGGGTGGTCTTCGATCAAGTCGCCGCGGTAGGTGGCGACGCCGTCGACGACCGCGGCGTTGGGGAACATGCCGACGTTGAGCGTGTGGTCGGGGTGGTGGTGCGAGACGAAGACGTGGGTGACGTCGCCGGGCTGGTAGCCGTTCTCGGCGAGCGCGTCGGTGATGACCTGCTGATGGGTGACCATGCCGGGGTCGCCGACGATGAGCGCGTCGTGCGCCTCAATCAGCACGATCGTCCCGGCGACCCGTCGTGCCCCGTCGGGCGACTTGCCGGGGATGAACTCGCGCCCCTCGATCGGCTCGACGTAGCCGATGGCCAGCACGCGGACGGTCGGGGCCACGGCGTGACCCGGGGCGGGGACGTGGTGATCGGCGAACGCCCGGGGCATCGCGAGCGTCAGCCCGAACGCCGAGGCGATCAACAACGCGGCGGGGGGCAGGCGGCGACGGGTCATGCGTTCACGATAGCCGCCGTGCGGTCGCCGACGGTGTCAGTTGGCCGACACGGCGCCGGGCTGGTCGCCGTCGGCGACTCGAGCCGGCGCGGCCTTGAGCGCGTCGGCGACGCGCTTGGCCTCGAGCACGAGCACGGCCGCCTCCAGCTGGGCGTCGAGGCCGAGCTCGAAGATCTCCTCGGGCACGGGCTTTCTGATCTCCACCATCTCGAGGTCGCTGCCGTCGGGGCGCTGCCCCTGCACCTCGCGTCGTCCGCCGGGCTTGCGGAAGCGTTCGTCGGCCCAGGGCTTCTCGATGTCGGCCAGGATCACCTCGCCCGGCTCGCGGACGACGTCAATGAGCTGACGGAACTCGATCGCGTCACGCACCTGCTGGTCGGTCATCTCGACGGCCAGGTCGGGGGCGATGCCCCACTGCTCGGCATCGTCGGTGCGGTGGATGATCTTGCCGGAGGGCAGCTGGTAGTACTGGGTCGTGAGCTTGAGGTAGGCCGAGCCGCGGGCCAGGGGGTAGAGGTCCTGGACCGAGCCCTTGCCGAAGGAGTTGTTGCCGACGACGACGCCGCGGTCCCAGTCCTGCAGGGCGCCGGCGACGATCTCGGACGCCGAGGCCGAGCCCTGGTTGATCAGGGCGACGACGGGG
Source organism: Planctomycetota bacterium (assembly GCA_039818285.1). Taxonomy (GTDB): domain Bacteria; phylum Planctomycetota; class Phycisphaerae; order Phycisphaerales; family Phycisphaeraceae; genus JBCBUE01. Next base: position 6,051 of record JBCBUE010000051.1, read on the forward strand.
AACTGGCGGTAGGTCGTGTGGCGCTTGGCGCTGTCCTGCTTGGTGCGCTTGCCGTCGCCGTTGACCGTCGAGACGATCGAGCCGGTGGAGAGAAAGCGGTCGGCGATGTCGACGGCGGCGGAGTACAGCCCGCCGGGGTTGAAGCGGAAGTCGAGGATCAGGCCGTTGATCGGGCCGGTCTCCTGCATCTGAGCGACGGCGGCGTCGAGGTCGTCGACGGTCTGAGGCAGGAAGGCGGAGACGCGGACGTAACCGATGCGCGAGGCGGGGTCGACGAAGTAGTCCCAGCCGCCCTCGTCGAGGTGACGCCAGCCGCGGACGGACTCGATGGGGATGGGGGCGCGGGTGATGGTGTACGCGATGAGCTGGGGCTGGCCGCGCCGCTTGATCTCGAGGGTCACATCGGTGCCGGCGTCGCCGGTGATGCGGTCGACGGCCTTGGTGAGCGACCAGTTGGCGGTGGAGACGCCATCGACGGTGGCGATGACGTCGTCGGCCTTGAGCCCGGCTCGGTGGGCGGGGGTGTCCTCGAGCGGGGAGACGACGATGAGCTCGCCCTGACGCTTGGAGATCTGCACGCCGATGCCGGTGAACCGGCCCTGCGTCGTGCGTAAGAACGCGGGGATATCGGCCGGCCAGATGACCGACGAGAAGTCGTCCAGCGACGAGGTCGCGCCCTCCGTCAGCTCGAAGATCACGACCTCTTCGGGCAGCTTGACCGACTGCGCGTTGGCGGTGATCACCCGGTCGATCGTGGTGAACGCGGCGAGGTGGTCCAGTTTTTGGCCCGGATCGTTGAGCTGGCGAGCGATCTGCTGCAGTTCGGCGAGAAACCCGATCCGATCCCCCCGGTTGTTCAGTCCCTCGAACGTCTGGGCCAGGGGCTCGCTCTCGACGACGGCGCGGAGGTTGTCCAGGCCCGCGCCGAGCATGCGGCGGAAGGCCCGGTCGTCGTCGGTCTTATCGATGTGCCGGCGGTGGGCCTGGGACAGCGTGCTCCGCAGGATGGTCTGGTTGACGCCCTCGAGGCGTTCCTGCCACGGCTCGAGCTCGAGGGTCGCCGGCTCGGGGGCCTCCTCGCCCTTGACCTCGGCGCGGCGGCGGGCCTCGGCGTCGTACAGCGACTGCAGGTGCTCGGGGGCGTAGAGCTGGAGGATGCGCAGGTTGCGGTTGGCTTCGTCGAGTGGGTTCTCGTAGCGCTTCTCGTCCTCGTAGAACAGATCGAGCAGGCGGTATAGGTTGGAGGCGCGGACCCATTCGCCGGCCGCCTCGGCGGCGGCCGCCTCCTGGGTCGTGCGGTTGAGGGCTTCGACGACGGTGTGCTCGTTCTCGAAGGCGGCCCGGTCGATCGCCAGGCCGTGGGCCTCGATGGCTGCGACCATCGCGTCCTCGGTGTTCTGCTGGGCGAGGTTGCGGGCGACCTCGGCGACGGACTCGTCGTAAGCGTCGAGGCGGGCGTCGTCGCGGCGTTGCTCGTTGGCCTCGTGGATGGCGAGCTTGGCCATCAGGGCGTCGACGTCCGGCTGGGCCGAGCCGGCGACGGGGGTGAGGCGGTCGGCGAGTTCGTCGAAGCGGCCGTCGGAGGCCAGGGCGTCGATCTGGTCGGGCGCGAGGGCGATGGCGGGCCCGGCCGCCACGCCAACGCAGAGCGTCAGGGCGAGTAGGGCGACGAGCCGGGCGGGCGCAGCGGAGCGAACGCGACGACGGGGGGCGGGGTCGCGGGGGTCGGACGGACGGGACGTTGGATCCACGCGAACCTCTCTGGGGCACGGGGTAGGGCAGGCCGGGATGGGGGCGACGCGTGGCGCGGGCTCGTCAGGCCGACTCTTTGAGCGGGACGGAGAGCTGGGCCAGCGGGGTGTCGCCGTCGACCGCGTCGCGATCGATCACGTACTTGACGCCCTCGTGCTTGAGGTCGGGGAGGTCGTACATGTAGTCGAGCATGATCTCTTCCATGACCGAGCGAAGGGCGCGGGCCCCGGTTTCTCGCTCGATGGCCCGCTCGGCGATGGCGTGCAGCGCCTGGTCGGAGAACTCGAGCTCGGCTCCCTCCAGCTGGAAGAAGTACTGATACTGACGCACGAGGGCGTTCTTGGGTTCGGTCAAGATGCGAACCAGCGTTTCCGGCGTGAGCGGCATCAGCGGGGTGATGATCGGCAGGCGGCCGATCAGCTCGGGGATGATGCCGAACTCGTGGATGTCCTCGTGGGTGACCTCGGCCAGCAGCGTCGACTTGTCGTCGAACGGGTTCTGGGTGGTCGACTCGGTGGCGAAGCCGATGGCGCGCTTGCCCAGGCGTCGCTGGATGATCTCGTCCAGCCCGACGAAGGTGCCGGCGCAGATGAACAGGATGTTGGTCGTGTCGAGCTGGATGTACTGCTGCTCGGGGTGCTTGCGGCCGCCCTGGGGGGGGACGTTGGCGACGGTGCCCTCGAGCATCTTCAGCAGGGCCTGCTGCACGCCCTCGCCCGAGACATCGCGGGTGATCGAGACGTTCTGGGAAGTCTTGCCGATCTTGTCGACCTCGTCGATGTAGATGATCCCACGCTGGGCGGTCTCGAGGTCGTAGTCGGCGGCCTGCAGGAGCTTGAGCAGGAGGTTCTCGACGTCCTCGCCGACGTAGCCGGCCTCGGTGAGCGTCGTCGCGTCGCCGATGGCGAAGGGGACGTTGAGGGTGCGGGCGAGGGTCTTGGCCAGCAGCGTCTTGCCCGAGCCGGTGGGGCCGATCATCAGGACGTTGGACTTGTCGAGCTCGACGGGGGTTTCCTTCTCGGTGGCCGACAGCCGCTTGTAGTGGTTGTGGACGGCGACGGAGAGGGCCCGCTTGGCGATGTCCTGGCCGATGACATACTGGTCGAGGAACTCGCGGAGCTGGCGAGGCGAGGGGATGGCGCCGAGGTTGGAGCGTCCGCCGTGGACGCGTCGACGTTCCTGCTTGAAGATGTTCTGGCAGAGGTCGGTGCAGTTGCCGCAGATGTAGACGTCGTTGGGTCCCTCGACCATGGGGCCGACCTCGCGGGAGGTCTTGCCGCAGAACGAGCAGGTGGTCACACGCCGGCCCTTGAAGCCGCCGTTGCCGGAGTCGTTGGTGCCGAAGGGGTCGGAGCCGTCGTTACCGCCGTCATTGTTGGGCATGGGTCGAGCGTCTCGGAAACTGAGGAGGGACGGGGCCGCTTAGCGAGCCGGAGGCGCGCCGACCCGGAGATCATCGTCCAACGGCCGCGGACCCCTTAATGCGAGCAGGCGGCGACACGCGCCAACGACATCGTGCAGAGTATCAGACGCGCTCCCGCGACGACAAGCGTAGGCGGGCCGAACGGGGCGTGACCGAGGGGAGCGGGGCAGACGCGGTTCAGCGCGGGGGATTATCGGGCTCGGTGTCGCCGTCGCCCCCGTTGCCGTCCTCGGGCGGGTCCGATCCGTCCTCGTCGTCCGGGACGACCTCCATCGGGACGTCATCCGCGGGCTCGGCCGGCTCGGCGGCGTCCTCGCCGGTCAGGCGAGCCACCATCCGCGTCCGCGCCCGCTGGTACTCCTCCTCGGTGAGCTCGCCGCGGTCACGCATCGCCTCGATCTCCCGCAGCCCGAACCCCACCGGGGCGGACGGCGAGCTGTCCGAGAGCAGGCTCTTGCGGATGACGACCAGGACGACCGCCGCGGCGATCGCGAAGCCGACCAGGACGACCACCCAGAAGATGACCTGGTTCCAGTCGATCTGCTGGGCGAGCGTCGGGGTGACGAGCACCGCGGGCGTGGTGTAGCCGAGGCGAGGCACGGCGGTCAGGCGTCGGAGGACTCGTCGGCCTTCTTCGCGGCTGACTTCTTCTTGGTCGACTTTTTCTTCGTGGTTTTCTTGGGCTTGTCGTCGGGGTCGGCGGCCGGGGCGGCGTCGGAGACCTGGGCCTGCTCGAGGATCTTGTCGAGCGTCTTGTGCTCGCGGATCTGCAGGTAGACCTGCTCGATCTCGCCACGCTGCATCATCTCCTGGCGGAGCTTCTCGGGGCGGCGGCCCTGTTGCATCGCCATCTGAGCGATCCGGCCGTTGAGCTCGTTCTCGCCGACCTCGATCTCGAGGTTCTTGCTGGCGCGGTCGAGGATGAAGAACTGCTTGAGTTGGTTGCGGGTCGCTTCCTCGGAAGACTGACGCAGCTCGGCCATGCGGTCCTCGACGTCCTGCTCGGGCGTGCCCTGGTACATCATCTGCATCCGCTCGCGTTGGAGCGTGCGCTCGATCTGCCGGCCGGTCAGCCCCTCGGGCAGGTCGAGCTCGACGGCGTCGAGCAGCTGGTCGCGGACCTGGACGTGCATCGCCTCGGTCTGTCGGCCGACGGCCTGCTGCTCGAGGTACTGGCGGAGCTGCGTGCGGAGTTGCTCTTCGTTCTCTGCGCCGAGGTGCTGAACGACTTCCTCGACCGAGGCCGGCTCGAGCCGTTCGATGCCGGTGACGCTGAGCTTGACGGTGACGTCCTTCTCGCGGATGTCGTCGTTCTCGTGGGCAGCGGGACCGGTGGTGGCGACGCTGACCTCGAACGGCGGGGTCTTGCCGATGAGCTGCTTGCCCAGGTCGTCGATGACGATGCCGGCGGCGTGGCCTTTGTGGTCGCGGTCTTCGCCGGACGCGCGGACGTACTGGCCGGCGGCGTTGATCAGCGGCTCGGCGTCGTCGGCGACGTCGTGGCCGGCGTAGACCTGCACGTCGGCGGTGACGTAGTCGCCTTCCTTGACTTCCTCGCCCTCGACCTTGGTGCTCTTGCCGAAGCGTTCGCGGTAGATCTCGATCTGCTTGTCGAGGTCGTCGTCGGTGACCTCGGCGGCGGGCTTGTCGACCTTCAGTGTCGAGAAGTCGGGCAGCTCGACATCGGGGGTGACCTCGATCTCAACGGTGAATGACATGTCGCCAGACTCGGGCAGGTCGGGCGGCTCGTTCTCGCCGTTCTCGCTGGAGACGACGGGCTCGCCGAGGACGTCGAGGCCGTTGTCCTCGCAGGCCTGGGTGTAGGCCTCGGAGAGGAGCTGGCCGCGGACATCGTCGCGGATGGCCTTGCCGAACTTGCGCTCGACGAGTCGGCGAGGGGCTCGGCCGCGGCGGAAGCCGGGGATGGCGGCGTCGTCGCTGAGCTTGTCGTAGTTCTCCTCGATCTTGTCCTGGATGCGGGACTCGGGGACGGTGATGTCGAGCTTCTTGCGGGCCGGGCCGGCGTCTTCGATGGTGACGGACAGCGCGGGGCGATCTTCGGTCGCGGTTTCGGTCATGGCGATGTGGGGGCGGGCGGAGAGAAGGGATTCGGGATGGGGTGGCTCGCCGCGTGTTGAGGGTGAGGGCGAGCCCCGGTCGACCGACGCCTGGCGCCGCTCCCGAGGCGACGCCGGTACCTCGACCGGGCCGAGCAGTGTCGCCGGCGGGGGTGGTGGCGTCAAGGGTGCGCGTCGCGGAGCTTTGCGAAGAGGTCGCCGAAGATGGCGTCGCGTTTGACGGCGGTGGCGGAGCGGATGAGGTGGCGGCGGTGGTCGAAGGCGTAGCGCGGGGGCTGGTCCGAGGCGATGATCGGGCTGGGGACCAGCTGCGACTCGGCCCATCGGGGGTCGACCAGCCACCCGACCGGCGCGAGGTCCCAGATCACCTTGGTCCGCCCCGGGACGTCGTCCACGAACTCGTCGAAGATGGCCGCGAGGTAGTCGCCGATCGGCGACGCGCCAGCGACGTGCTCCTGCATCTCCGCGTGGGTGGTGGTCATCGTTTCGACCACGCATCGGCAGGGGAACTGCACCAGCGGCACGCCACAGTCGAAGAGCAGGCGCGACGCGGGGACGTCCTGCTTGAGGTTGAACTCGTTGGCGTTGTGCCAGTGCAGCGCGTGCCCGCCGAGCCAGAGGACGACCACCCGGTCGATGAGCTCGGGCCGGCGGGTGAGGGCGGCGGCGACGTTGGTGGGGGCGCCGATGGCGACGACGTACAGCGGGTCGTCGGCGGGGCGGTCCATGGCGCGTCGGATCAGGTCGTCCGCGGCGTCGCCGCCGGTGTCCGGGCCCGCGTCGGCGAACCACCGCTCGGCGCCGCGATAGGCGGGCACGTCGGATCGGCCGAGCCGATCGAGCACGCGGCCGATCTCCTCGTAGCTGCGTTGCATGCCGTCGGCGGGGCCGGTCGATCGGGCGTTGTGGAACGGCGCGGCGTGGACGGCCAGGACCTGCATGCTCTCCGGGCTGAGCAGGGCGTAGGCCAGGGCGAACTGGTCGTCGATCTCGTTGTACGTGTCGGTGTCGAGCACGACGTCGACCTTGCGGCCGGGGTGTTCGAGTCGGGCGACGCGTTGCGATTCGTTCATGGCGTTCAACGATTGCGCCGATCAGTCGGGCTTGACGACGCCGATGGTGAGCAGGAGGTTGGCGTAGATGCGTTGCTCGCCCGAGGCGATGAGCAGGCCGACGTCGGGGCCGCGTGCCGCGTCGTAGAAGGCGAAGCGCTCGATGGGTTCGAGGGTGTCGACGCCGTGGGGCGCGAGCATGGCGGCGTACTCGGCGAAAATGGGCGGGTCGCCCTGCATGGCGTAGGGGCCGTCGCGGTTGGGCTGCATGACCTCGGCGCGCTCGACGGGGACGGTGTCGAGCAGCGGGCCGAGGATGTCGGTGGCGTTGATGAGGCCGGGCGCGTAGTTGAGGAAGACGCGGTGGCTGTGGTGGGGGGTGGCGGTGGCGTGGGGGAAGTTGCCGTCGGAAATGAGGATCTTGCTGCCGTGGCCGAGCCGGGCGAGGCCGACGAGGACGTCGTGATGGAGGATGGGAGTCTTGAGCATGGCGGGTGGATGATGTCAGAGGTCAGAGGGGGGGTGGAGTCAGCGTCGCCCGTGGATGGCGTCGGCGAGGACGGCCTTGGAGAGGGTATTGAGGTTGGCGCCGTTGGGCAGGCCGCGGGCGAGGCGGGAGACGCTGAGGGCGGGCTTGCGTTGGGTCAGGGCGTCGGTGAGGTAGAGGGCGGTGCCGTCGCCCTCGAGGGTGGGCGAGAGGCCGAGGATGATCTCGTTGATGGGCTCGTTGTCGAGGCGGGCGAGCAGCGGGTCGAGGTTGAGGTCGCCGGGGCCGATGGCGTCGAGCGGCGAGAGCCGGCCGAGCAGGACGTGGTATCGGCCGCGGAAGGCGCCGGTCTGGTCGATGGTCAGGGCGTCGGTGGGCTGCTCGACGACGAGGACGGTGTGCGGGTCGCGCTTGGGGTCGGTGCAGAACCGGCAGGGGTCGGCGTCCGAGACGTAGCCGCAGATCGAGCAGGCACGCAGGTCGTGGCGGAACCGGCGGAGGGCGTCGATGAGGTCGTCGGTGTGGTCGGCGGGGCGTCTGAGCAGGTCGAAGGCGATGCGCTGGGCCGAGCGGGGGCCGATGCCGGCGAGGGTGGTGAGGGCGTCGATGAGGCGTTGATAGGCGTCGGCCGGGGGAGCGGGCATGGTCGGCATCGTATGGCAGGTAAGGTGGGTTGATGCGAGACGACGACCACGTCTGCCTGTGCTTTCGGGTGAGCAAGCGCAAGGTCGTGTCGTACTGCCGGCGGGAGAAGCCGGCGGTGGCGAGCCTGATCAGCGAGTGCCTTTCGGCAGGAACGGGGTGCGGGTGGTGCGTGCCTTTTCTCAAGGAGTTGCACCGTCAAGTCGCGGCGGGGGTTGAGGAACCGGACCTGGGGGTCTCGCCGCAGGTGTACGCCGAGCAGCGGGCGGGGTATCGGTCGCGCCGGGCGGGGGGCGAGTCGGCGGCCGAGGGCTCGGGCGGTGCGGGTCAGCCGTAGACGACGATCAGCAGGCGGGCCCAGGCGAGGAGCCGTTCGCCGTCGATCAGGCAGGCGACGAGGGCGGCGAGTAGCCAGGCGGTGGCGAGCCATCGGCGGTGCGAGCCGCGGATGGGCCAGGCCATGGCGGTGAGGATCAGGGCGGCGGCGACGGCGGCGATGAACAGCAGGATGAGGGGGCGTTGGCCGCGGAGCCAGAGCAGGGCGAAGACGTCGTTGGTCTCGGGCGGCGGGCTGGGGGTGAGGGCGAGCGTCGCGACGGCGGCGAGCAGCACGCCGATGGCGAAGCGGGTGAAGATGTTGGCCGAGCGGCGTGCGGCGGCGCGGGCGCCGCGGTTGAGCGCGGGGGCGGGGCGGCGTGCTCGGCGACGTCGGCTCACGGCAGCTGCGGGGCGTGGGCCTGCCAGGCGGCGACGGCCTCGCGCATCGCGGCGGCGGGGCGATCGACCCGGCTTATTTCGAGGACGACCGGCCGGCCGTCGCGGGGCGTGAGCTCGGCGGCGATGCGCGTGGCGGGGATGTCGAGCTCGCCGTCCCCGAGGGCGCAGCGTTGCCATTGTCGATCGCGGTCGTGCTGGGCGTCGGCCAGGCGGAGCGAGCCGATGTCGGCCGTGGCCGTGGCGGTGATCTCGCGATCGGCGATGAGGCAGGAGGCGGTGTCGACGCCGACCCGCACGCTCGGCGAGCCGATCGAGTCGACGAGGCGGCGGAGCGCATCGAGGTCGTGCTCGGCGTGTAGGGCGAGGGGGACGGCGTGGGCGTCGGCGGCCTCGAGGATGGCGTCGAGCGCGTCGCGGGGGGTCTCGTCGAGCGTCGGCAGGGCGAACGACAGGCAGGTCCGGCCGAGGTCGGCGGCGAGGGTGACGGCGGCGACGAGCGCGGCGACCGCGCGATCAAGGTCGGGCCCGGCGGTGAGGTGCGCGGTAGGGACGAAGCAGTCGAGCCCGCCGAGCGACAGGCCGGTGCGTCGCACGAGGGCGAGCAGGTCCTGGCGGGCGCGGCGGTCGAGCTCGCGCGGACGGGTGCCCGCGAGGGTGGCGTCGAGCTGAACGCCTGTTACGCCGGCCGCGACGATGGCGTCGAGCGCTCGACGCACCGAGACGCGGCCGGAACGCACCAGCGGGCCGACGGTGACGGCCAGGTCGGTGCGATTCGCGGGATCGGCCATGGGCGGAGTGTAGGGGCGGTTTGGTTTGACCGATCTGGGTGACTGCGTTGGAGCGAAGACCATGCTGACCGATAACTCCAAGATCGCTGCCTGGAACGAGCTGCTGGACGAACTGGTGTCGTCACAGGGGTCGGCGATGATCTCGGCGGTGTCAGGCGAGCGGATCGAGCCGCCGCTCAAGGTGCGGGTCTTTGGGCTGGCGGAGAAGGCCAAGAGCGGCGCCACGGGCGCGGAGATCGACGTGCCGTCGTTCGGCGGCCGGGTGTGGGGCGTGGGGAGCGTGCTGACGCTGGTGGTGGCGCGCGACTCGTGGCGGTACGAGGGGATGTGCCGGCTGGTCGATCGTGGGCGGGTCGCGTTGGCCGGGGGGAGGCCGTTGCGGACGTTGATCCTGCGGGGGCCGTCGCTGGTCGAATCGGTTCAGCGTCGGGCGTCGTACCGGCTGAAGACAACGCTCATCGTGGACGAGCCGGTCTGGCTGACGCCGTTGGTCGAGGACGGCGCGGACAAGCGGTTCGGGGGCGAGTTGATCGAGGGGCAGCTGATGGACGCGAGCGCGGGCGGGGTGAAGGTGCGGGTCCGGACGACGCCCGAGCTTCGCCGACGGATCGAGCGGTGCGAGCGGTACGCCTTGCGGCTGGAGCTGCCGGACGGCGGCCCGGCGGCGGTGGTGGACGCACGTGTGGCGCATCTGGGTGAGCCGCGTGACGGGTGGACGGACCTGGGGATGCAGTTCGTGCGGGATTACGACGTCGATTCGCCCGCCGGCGAGCGGGTGCGGGCGTTCGTCGAGTGGGCCGAGCGCGAGAAGATCCTCGAGCAGCGTGAGCAGGCCTGGCTCAAGGCGAACCAGGCCAAGGCCGGCTGATCCGCGGTCGATCGGGCCGACCCACTACGATGTAATCATGCAGGCGACCGCCCCGGCGATGTCCACGTCCACGACGGCCGACCCCTCGGTCGATCTCGTCGCTCGCATCGTCGACGTGACCAAGACGTATCAGAAGCACGCCTCGGCCCCGCCGGTGCACGCGCTGGCCGGCGTGTCGGTCGACATCCCGCGCGGGCAGTACTGCTGCGTGATGGGCCCGTCGGGGTCGGGCAAGTCGACCCTCATGAACATCATCGGCTGCCTCGATCGGCCGACGACCGGGCAATACCTCATCGACGGCATCGACGTGGCGCAGATGAGCGACGACAACCTGAGCGCCACGCGCGGGCGCAAGCTGGGGTTCGTGTTTCAGGCGTTCAACCTGATCGCCCAGCTGACGATCCAGGAGAACGTCGAGGTGCCGCTGTTCTATCAGGCGTTACCGAGGCACGAGCGACGCGAGCGATCGGCGGCGGCTCTGGAGAGCGTCGGCCTGGGCGATCGCATGAATCACCGCCCGGCGCAGCTCTCGGGCGGGCAGTGCCAGCGGGCGGCGATCGCGCGGGCGCTGGTCACGCAGCCGGCGTTGCTGCTGGCCGACGAGCCCACGGGGGCGCTGGACAGCAAGACCGGCGAGGCGATCCTCGAGGTGTTTGGCGGGTTGCACGAGCAGGGTCTGACGATCGTGATGGTCACGCACGACGAGGCGATCGCCGACCATTGCGAGCGCGTGATCCGGCTGCGCGACGGGCTGCTGGACAAGGATCACGCCGGCGGCAAGGCCGCGTCGCGCTGATCCGGTAGCATCCCGCACCGCGTTCCACCCCGACATCAGGAGAACCCCATGCCCGAGCTCGTCATCGGCACCGGCGATCACCGCTATCTCTGGCACGACCACTGGGCCCGCGTCACCGACGGTCAGGCCGGCGCCGGCAACGCCCGCACGCACGGCGTCTGCGTCGCCAAGGACGGCACGGTCGTCGTCTTTGCCCAGTGCGCCGACGGCATCCTGCACTTCGACCCCGACGGCCGGTTCATCGGCAAGTTCGGCGGGGGCGACTGGGGCTTGGCCCACGGGCTGACCTACATCGCCGACGACTCGGGCGAGTACCTCTGGCTGACCAACGAGCCTAACGGCGGCAAGGTCGCCAAGACCACGCTCACCGGCGAGGTCGTGCGCGATATCGAGCCGATCGTCGCGACGCCGCCGGGCGCCGACGAGCCCGGGGCGTACTGCCCGACGTGGGCCGCGGAGAACCCCGTCAGCGGCGAGGTCTGGGTGGCCGACGGCTACGGCTCGAGCCTCGTCCACCGCGTCGGCGCCAATGGCAAACCCGACCTGACGCTGACCGGCGAGGAGGGCGCCGGCCGGTTCGCCTGCCCGCACGGCATCGCGTTCGACACCCGCGGCGGCAAGGCCCCCGAGCTTTACATCACCGACCGCGGCAACGGTCGCATCGTCGTGTACGACGCGGCCGGCGTGTACCAACGCACGGTCCAGCACGAGGCCATGCAGGCGCCGTGCTGCTTCGACTTCCTGGGCGACCTGATGCTGGTGCCCGATCTCAATGCGTCGGTCTGCGTGTACGACGCGAGCGACGAGATCGTCGCGCCCGACCTGGGCGTTCACCGCGAGGCGGTCAAGTGGGGCCAGGGCTGGCCGAACTGGAACATCACCGGCAGCCCCGAGATGGTCCAGCCCGGCAAGTTCAACAGCCCGCACGGCGGGTGCTTCGGGCCCGACGGGTCGATCTACATCGCCGAGTGGCTGCTGGGCGGGCGTGTGACGAAGCTGACGCCGGCCTGATCGGCTCGTCGCGGCCGACGCTCAGTGGAACACGACCGTCTTGTTGCCATGCACCAGCACGCGGCGCTCGAGGTGGAGGCGGACGCCCTCGGCCAGCACGCGGCGCTCGACGTCGCGCCCGCGGCGGACCATATCGCCGATCGCGTCGGCGTGGTTCACGCGGACGACGTCCTGCTCGATGATCGGCCCGGCGTCGAGCTCGGCGGTGACGTAGTGGCAGGTGGCGCCGACGAGCTTGACGCCGCGCTCAAAGGCCCGGTGGTAGGGCTTGCCGCCGGCGAAGGAGGGCAGGAACGAGTGGTGGATGTTGAGGACGCGGTTGGGCCAGGCGTCGCAGAGGTCCGGCGGGAGGATCTGCATGTAGCGCGCGAGGACGATCGTGTCGGCCTCGAGGTCGCGGAGCAGGTCGCGCAGGCGGTCGAAGGCGGGGCGCTTGTCGTCGATCGACCCGGCCGGCACGGGCAGGTGGTGGTAGGGGACGCCGTGCCAGTCGACGAAGGAACGCATGTCCTCGTGATTGGACACGACGGCGACGAGCTCGCAGGGCAGGTCGCCGGTCCGCCAGCGGTGCAGCAGGTCGACGACGCAGTGGTCCTGCTTGCTGCACAGAAAGACGGTGCGCGGCGGGGCGGCGGTGTCGTGGATCGCCCAGGTCATGTCGTACTGAGCGGCGACCTCGCTGAACCGGCCGTGCAGCTCGGTCAGCCCGAAGGGCACGGTGCTGGCGCGGACTTCCTGGCGCATGAAGAACTGGCCGACCACCGCGTCGGAGTGATGGGACGCCTCGACGATCCAGCCGTCGAAGGTGGCCAGGAATGTGGAAACGGCCGCGACGATGCCCGGGCGGTCGGGGCAGGAGAGCGTGAGGACGTAGCGGCGTTCGGCGGGCTGCATGGGTCGTGAGCTTACGCCGAGGCGGGCTGATGATCCTTCGCGGCCTCGTGGCGGAGCTGGCCGCAGGCGGCGGCGATGTCGCGGCCTCGGGAGGCGCGGAGGTGGGCGTTGACGCCGCGGTCGCGGAGGACGCGTTGGAAGCGGTGGACGTCGTCGTCGGCCGGGCGAGCGTAGGGCAGGCCGGCGACCTCGTTGTAGCGGATGAGGTTGACGTTGCTGCGCAGGCGTTGGGCGACGGCGGCCAGCTCGCGGGCGTGGCTGGGGCGGTCGTTGAGCCCGCCGAGCAGGATGTACTCGAGCGTGACCTCGCGGCCGGTGCGGTCGAAGTAGTACCGGCCGGCGTCGACGAGCTGGGCGATCGCGATGCGCTCGGCCCAGGGGATGATCTCGCGGCGGAGCGCGTCGTTGGGGGCGTGCAGGGAGACGGCCAGGGTGATGGGCGGCAGGCCGGCGTCGGCGAGGCGACGGATGGGTGCCGGCAGGCCGACGGTCGAGAGGGTGACCTTCCGGGCTGACAGGTTGAGGCCCCAGTCGGCGGTGAGCGTGGTGATGGCGCGCGTCACGGCCGAGTAGTTCGCGAGCGGCTCGCCCATGCCCATGAAGACGATGTTGCTGAGACCCGAGCCCTGCCGGTCTCTGGCGTGTTGCGAGGCCTGGTCGTCCATCCACGCGAGTCGCCAGGCCTGCTCGACGATCTGGCCCGTCGTGAGATTGCGGTCGAGCCCGCCGAGGCCCGAGGCGCAGAACCGGCAGCCGACCGGGCAGCCGACCTGCGAGGAGATGCAGGCAGTACGACGCCTGCCCTCGTCGGCGGGGATCATGACGCACTCGGTGCGGTCGCCAGCGTAGGCCGAGCCGGCGTTGGCGATGGTGAGCAGGGCCTGGGTGGCGGCCGGATCGGGCTGATTGGACCAGTCGATGAGCAGCTTGCGCGTGGCGTCGGTGGCTTGTTGTTCGCGGACGACGGTCCCGACGGTGAAGTTCAGCAAGCCGGCGATCTTGTCGCGGTCGACGGCCGAGAGGTTGGTCATCAGTCGCGGGTCGACGATGCCCTTGCGGTAGACCCAGTCGAGGACCTGGGCGGCGCGAAACTTCGCCAGCCCGTGCTCGACGAACAGCGCAGCCAGCTCGTCGGGCGTGAGGTCGAAGACGTGGGGTCGCGGGTCGGCGGCGTCGGCCATCGTGTCATCGTACGCACCACGGCTTGGGTGGCCACACCTCGCGGTCAGGCGATGTGTGGTTGTGGGATCGCAAGCTCAACGGCACACATCGTGCTTCGCACGAGGTATGGCACCCGCCTGCCTCACTGCCTGGCGGATGCCCTAGCTACGCTGCTGCGATGGTCACCCGCCAGCAACGCCGGCTGTTCGACGATCTGCTCGACGAGTTGATCGGTCGGCTGCCCGAGCAGATTGTCGCGCTGTTCGACGAGACGCCATTGATCGTGGAGGACGAGCCGAGCGAGCACATCCGCCGCGACACGCTCGGGCCCGATGACGACGGCGACCTGCTCGGCGTGTTCAGCGGGCGTTCGATCGTCGAGGACAGCGTGATGGACTCCGGCCACGCGCCCGACGACATCCACCTGTTCCGCGGGCCGATCATCCGCCTAGCCAACGACCTCGCGGCCGAGCGCGGGATGCGGTTCGACGACGCGTTGGCCGAGCAGGTGCGCATCACGCTGCTGCACGAGGTCGGGCATCATTTCGGGCTGGATGAGGACGACCTGGATCGGCTGGGGTACGCGTGAGGTTAATGGGGCGATATAGGAAGTAGACTGGTCTCGTGACTTTGATGCCTAAGCGATGGCGATGGCCCGCAATTGCTTTAACCATTATTACGCTGGTCCTTGCTTGTCTCTTCGTGGATTCCTGTCTTTATTTGACTCAAGCTCGGGTCGGTAGCGCAGATCACTACCTGAATGTGATGAGTTGGCGAGGTTGCATGACTCTCATTTATGAGAGTGACCCTCGAATCTCTCGACGTATCTATACTTTTGATATGGCGGGCCCGCCTAGGTCATTTTTTCTAGGTGATGTAGATCCCATTGGTCTAGTTGATGGAGGTCCGTATTGGCTAGCTGGGATATCAAGAATCTCTTTTCAATACGACATCTTGATTTTGTTGGGCTTTGTGGCATCTATGACAGCCTGGCTATTGGATCGAAGGGCTGTGAAGCGGATTGCCTCAGCCAGCACGTTGTGTCCGGCTTGCGGTTATGACATCCGGTTTCAAGGGCCTGGTGAAAGCTGCCCGGAGTGTGGTGAGACAGTGAGTTAGGTCATTGCTCAGAACGGCAGGCCGTCGTCGGGCACGAACGTCGGGCCGTCGTCGGGGGCGGGGTCGTTGTTGCCGCCGGTCATGTCGCCGTCGGTGACGATCTCGAGGCGGGCGTACTGGAGGATGAGGGTTTTTCGGCCGGCGGTGTTGAACTCGATGACGCAGCGTGTCTGGGCGCCCATGGGGGCGGTTTGCTGGATGCGGCCGAGGCCGAACTTGGGGTGGCGGACGAGGGTGCCGGGGGGGTACTGGGCGGCCTGGCCTTGGGCGGCGGCGCGTTGGGCGCGGCCGGTGGTGGATTCGCCGCGCATGGCGGCGAGCTTGCGGGCGCCCATGGTGCGGCCGAAGGAGCGGTCGCCCAGATCCGAGTTCAGCCCGTCGTCGGGGTCGTCGTCGAGGCGGTGGGTGCGGACGGTGTCTTCGTCGTCGGGGAGTTCTTTGAGGAAGCGAGAGGGGATGGTGGCGGAGGCGGTGCCGAAGACGGTGCGGACGTTGGCGTGGGTGATGAGGAGGCGGCGCATGGCGCGGGTGATGCCGACGAACGCGAGTCGGCGTTCTTCCTCGAGCTCGTTGGGGTCGGTGTTGGCGCGGTCGTGCGGGAGCAGGCCGTCCTCGAACCCGACGAGGGCCACGGTGTCGAACTCGAGTCCCTTGGCGGCGTGGAGGGTCATGAGCGTCACGGCCCCGGCGTCGGACTCGACGGCGTCGACGTCGGCGACGAGCGCGATGCGTTCGAGGAAGGCGAGCAGCTTGTCGCGCAGCGGCATCGGCGGCGGGGCGTCGAGGTCGTCACCCGGCGATTCGCTTCGCTCATCATCGGCTTGGGCGATGACCTGTTCCTCGATCGCGTCGATGGCGATGTCGAGGGTGAGCTCGTCCTCGAATTGCTGGGCGGCGGAGACGAGCTCCATCAGGTTGGCCAGGCGTTCCTGGTCGGGGTCGGCCTTGTCGTTGCGGTAGTGGGCCTCAAGGCCTGACTCGCGGAGGATGCGCTCGACGTAGGCGCGCAGCGAGACTTCCTGGGTGGCGTCGGGGCCGGTGTCGGTCAGCCCGGCGACCTGGCGCCAGCTGGTGAGCTGGCGGTTGAAGCGTTCGACGGCGGTCTGGGCGCGAGGGTTGAGGGACTCGACCTGCGCGGGGTCGGCGAGCAGCTGGTCCATCGGCGTGTTGTGCGCGAGGGCGTGGGCCTGGAGCGCGTCGGTCGTCTTCTTGCTGATGCCGCGGGCGGGGTTGTTGATGATGCGAAAGAGTGTGACTTCATCGGCGGGGTTGGCGATGGCGCGGAGGTAACCGACGGCGTCCTTGACTTCTTTGCGGTCGTAGAACGCGGTGCCGCGGGCGATCTGATAGGGGACGCCGGCGTTGCGGAAGGCGTCCTCGGCGACGCGGGACAGCGAGTTGATGCGGTAGAAGACGGCCATGCCGGCCCAGGGGACGCCGTCTTCTTCGTGGCGCTGGCGGAAGGTGTCGACGACGTGCTGGGCCTCGGCGTGCTCGTCGGTGAGGGTGGCGACGTCGATGGGCTCGCCGGGGTGGTTGTCGGTCCAGAGGGCCTTGTGCTTGCGCTTCGTGTTGTTCTGGATGAGGGTGTCGGCGGCGTGGAGGATCGCTTTCGTGGAGCGGTAGTTCTGCTCGAGCCGGACGAGGTTGGCATCCGGGTAGTGGGCCTCGAAGTCGAGGATATTGTTGAGGTCGGCGCCGCGCCAGCCGTAGATGGACTGGTCGGGGTCGCCGGTGGCCATGATGTTTTTGTGGCCGGCGGCGATGGCCGAGGCGATCATGAACTGCGCGTGGTTGGTGTCCTGGTACTCGTCGACGAGGACGTACTGGTAGCGCTGCTGCAGCTCGGCCAGCACCTCGGGGTGTTGCTTGCAGAGCTCAACGGTCTTCATGAGCAGGTCGTCGAAGTCGAGGGCGCCGTTGCGCTGGAGGATGTCGGCGTACTTTTTGTAGGCCTTGGCGACGGTGCGGGCGTAGAAGTCGGCGGCGGACTGGGCGTAATGGTCGGGGCCGACGAGCTTGTTCTTGGCGTCGGAGATGCGCCCGAGGACCTGGGCGGGGGGGAAGTTCTTGGTGTTGATCTCGAGGTCGGTGAGGGCCTGCTTGACGGCGGCCTTCTGGTCGGCGGTGTCGTAGATGGAGTAGCCGGGGGGCAGGCCGAGGCGGTCGGCGTAGATGCGGATGAGCTTGGCGCACAGGGCGTGGAACGTGCTGACCTGCAGGGCCTTGGCTTGCCTGTCGGTGAGCAGGCGGTGGAGGCGCTCGCGCATTTCGGCGGCGGCCTTGTTGGTGAAGGTGATGGCCAGGACGTTCCACGGGGCGACGCCGCACTCGCGGACGAGGAAGGCGACGCGATGGGTGATGACGCGGGTCTTGCCCGAGCCGGGGCCGGCGAGGACGAGCAGCGGGCCGTCGACGTGGGTGACGGCTTCCTGCTGGGGTTCGGTGAGGCCGTCGAGGAGGGGGGAGGG
>JBCBUE010000052.1:0-23306 GCA_039818285.1 Planctomycetota bacterium
GGGGGGGGGGTGGGGGGGGGCGGGGGGGGGGGGGGGGGGGGGGTTGGGGGGGGGGGGGGGGAGCGCGGCCGGGGGTGTCGAGGGTGGGGGGTTGGCCTTCCGTGGTCATCGGGGAGATTGTACGGGCGGGTGAGGCATGCACGCCGTCACGTTCTGGTTGCGGCCCGCGTTGCCGCCGGCAACGGAACGGCGATGAAGCCACCGTCGGTGCGCCAGCCCGTAAACTGAATTCGTTACTTGATGAGTGATGTTCTCCTATCTGTCTCGAAGTTGCTCATGAAGAAGAAACTAATCATCGCCGGCGTGCTTGCACTAACGATCGTGGTGGCGTTCGGGGCCTACTTTGTGCTCAACACGCGGTTGGGCGTTCACTTCGCGCTGGACGTGCTCGGCGGGGGTGACGCGCCGCCGGACCACGACCCGCAGACCGGCCCGCTGGTCTTGACCGGCACGCTCACGCCGGTGCGAACGATCGATCTCCCCGCACGTATCCAGCAGCCCTCGGGGATCCAGCACCGCGGCGATCGTGTTTACCTGTCGACCGACCAGACCGAGCTGTTCGTGGGCGACGGTGCTTTGAGTTCGTGGTCCGACAAGACCGATCTCGTCGGCGGGCCGTTGCTGCTGAAGCAAGGCGCGCTCGAAGCGATCGAGTTCGCCGATGACACCGTCTTTGCGATCGGTGAGTTCGGGGCGATCCGGGCTTGGGTCCGAGAGGGCGACGGCTGGCAGCGTATCGACGATGTCTCGTTGCCCGCGGGTATCGCCGACATGGAGTTCTCCGGCATCACGCAGCTCGATGGCCGGCGGCTCGCCACGTCGGAAGAGAGCCCCGTCCTGGTGGACCTCGACACCGGCACGGTGCATGAGATAGATGGCGGAGACCGCCTCAAACCCGGCGCCGACCTTGGTGCGTTGCAGCTTTCGGGTTTGGCGAACGAGAACGGCGATCTCTACCTTTTGACCGAGACGCACTCGAGCATCCTGGTCGTCGATCCGGCGGACTATTCCATTAAGTCCGTTTGGGGGATCGCTCCCGGCACCGTTGCCGATCTCGCGGTCCGCGACGGCAAGGCCTATGTGGTGGTTGATCACAACTACCTGGACGAGAAGCCGCCGGTGTACGTGTATGAGCTGCCTCGAACGCCTACACACGAGCTTCACCCGGAAGAGTGAGCCATCGGGTCGACGCGCCGTCTCGGCGTTAGCGTGATTGCTGGATGAGCCACTCGATAAGTTCGGGGTCCTCGAACGCGGGGGTGGCGGCGCCGTGGCCGACGGGGAGGGTGATGAGTTCGTTCGTGCCGCCGGCGGCGCGGTGGGCGTCGAGCATGGCTCGGGCGTGGGAGGGGTTGACGATGAGGTCGAGGTTGCCGTGATAGGCGCGGATGGGGACGCCAGCGAAGTTGCTTGCTTCGGCGGGGTAGCCCCAGGTCGCGACGGGGACGAGGGCGGCGAAGCGGTCGGGCTGGGTGGCGGCCCAGTTGTAGGCGGCGTATCCGCCTAGCGAGAAGCCGGCGAGGTAGACGCGGTCGGGGTCGACGCGGTAGGTCGTGGTGGCGTGGTCGGCGAGGGCGGCGAGGAAGTCGGTCAGCCAGAGGTTGTGGGGGAGCTCGCCTGGGTTGTGGGGGCTGACGACGAGGAAGGGGAAGTCTTGGCCTTGCTCGATGAGGTCGGGTGGGCCGTGGGCGGCGACCTTGGTGGGTGAGCCGCCGGACTCGCCGGTGCCGTGGAGGAAGATGAGGAGCGGATACGCGGTGTTGGCGTTGGCGGGGTCGTCGTATCCGGGCGGGGTGTAGAGCCAATAGTCGACGTCGAGGTCGGTGACGTTCCAGGAGGAGTCGCGGGTGAAGGTGTGCAACGACTGGCGGTCGAGGGTGGCGGGTGCGGTGCACGCGTTGAGGAGGGCGACGGCGAGAAGGACAAAGGACGCGAGGCGGAAGGTGGCGTGATGCATGGCGGGCGTGCTTGGCGGGGCTACGGCGTTGATTGGATCAGCGCGGGCAGGGCGTTGAGAACGGAGGGGTGTTGCGGTTGCCAGCCGAGGCGGTCGCGGGAGGTGGTGGGGTCGAGGGCCTTGCTGGCGGCGGCCTTGAGGCGGGCGGGGTCGATGCCGAGCCGAGCGGCGGCGTCGGCGTCGAGGTGTTTGGGCGGGGCGACGCCGAGGTGTCGGGCGAGGGCGGTGTAATAGGCGTGTCGCGCGATGGGGTGGCCGTCGGCGGCCAACTCGATGGGGGCGGGGTGGCGTGCGGGGTCGAGCATGGCGAGCAGGGCGTCGGCGGCGTCGTTGACGTGGATGAGGTTGAGGGGGGCGGCGGGGTCGCCGGCGAGGGGGTGGCCTGCGGCGACGGCGCGTTGGCCGATGACGCGGCCGGGGCCGTAGAGCCCGGCGAGTCGGAGGACGCGGAAGGCGGCGTCGTGGGTGGCGTTGGCGTTGAGCCAGAGGGTTTCGCCGTCGAGCAGCAGGCGGGCGCGGGGGTTGGTGGGTTGCGTGGGGGACTCGGCGGTGAGCGGCGGATTGGGCGGGGAGGGTTGGTGGCCGTAGACGGCGGAGGAGGAGGCGAGGATGGCGCGTCGGAGTCGCGGGGCGTGGCGGAGGTGCTTGAGGGTGTGGGCGACGCCGCCGAC
Source organism: Planctomycetota bacterium (assembly GCA_039818285.1). Lineage (GTDB taxonomy): Bacteria > Planctomycetota > Phycisphaerae > Phycisphaerales > Phycisphaeraceae > JBCBUE01. The sequence continues at coordinate 2,629 of JBCBUE010000052.1, forward strand.
GACGGTTTGGCGCGGGTTGGGGTGGCCACCGGGCCGGCCGGGGGGGACGAGGTAAGCGACGTCGAGCGGGCCGGGGTGATCGAGGGCGGGCTGGAGGGCCGCGTAGGTGAGCGGCTGCGTGACGTGCAGGAGCATGGGGCGCAGGCCGAGTTCGAACAGTTCGCGTGCTTTGTCTTCCGAGCGGGTGGTGGCCCAGACGGGGCCGGCGTCGGGCCGGTCGAGCAGACGCTGGGCAAAGGCTCGGCCGAGGTAGCCGCAGCCGATGATGAGGGTGGCGGGTCGGTCGTTCACGGGGCGGGCATGGGGCGGTTAGTTGAGGGGCAAGCCGTCGTCGTCGGTGGGGAGTTGGAACCGGTCGGCGGCGCGGAGGGTGTGCAGGAGGTCGGTGAGGTGGTGGGCGAGCCAGTCGGCGCGTTGTCGGAGGTCGGGCTCGGCGAGGACTTGGTAGCGCTGGTCGTCGCTGGCGGCGGTGCAGAGGGTGGCGAGGTCGATGACGACGGGGGTGGGCAGGTCGTCGGCGAGGTGTTCGCGGAGGGGCTTGAAGGAGGCGAGCTGGTCGAGGGCGGGGTCGGCGAGGAGGCGGTCGAGCTTGTCGCGGGTGGGGCCGAGGTCGATCTCGAGTGGGGTGTCGTCGTCGAGTGCGACGAGGTCGGCCTGGCGATAGAGGGTGGTGACGCCGAGGATTTCTTCGGCGACTCGGGCGCGTTGGGTGCCCTGGAGGAGGATGTGGTACCGCCCGTCGGGCAGCTGCTGGTGGCGCAGCACGCGGCCGACGCAGACGACGGGGCGGATGGGCGGGTTGCCGTGATAGTCCTTCTCGTAGGCGTCGCCGTCGAACATGGCCATGGCGATGGGGCGTTCGTGCTCGATGGCGTGCTGGGTGAGCTGGCGGTAGCGGGGCTCGAAGACGTGCAGCGGGATGGTCGCGGCGGGGAGCAGCGGGCAGGAGGCCAGGGGGAACAGGCCGACGGGTTGGTCGAGGTCGAGCATCGCCACGCCTCCAACGATATGGCCGCGGCGCCGGTGGCGGTCAGATGGGGGTCTTGAACCCCATGGCGCGGACGGCGCACCAGCCGGCCCATCCTTCGTAGACGGCGAAGGTGCCGCCGAGCGCCGCGGCGACGGCGACGATCACCCAGGGGAAGGTCGGGAGCACGCCGGCGAAAGCGAGCAAGGCCAGCAGGACCGCGGCGATCACGGTGAGCCCGCCGATAAGCAGCCGCACGGCTTTGCCCTTGCTGTCGATGTTGCACGCCATGGGTTAGCCCTCGCGTGTCATGTTACGAGGCCGCGGGCCCGACGCTTCGGCCGCGCCAGGCCGGGTTGAGGCCGAGCGATTTGCGGACGAAGGCGTACCACTGGATGGCCAGCAGCATCGCCACGCCGGCCGGCCGCACGACGGGGGCGACCCAGCCTTGGCGGAACCAGACCGCGATGGCCGCCGAGTACGAGGCGGCGAGGATGCAGGCCGCGGTGATGGCCGCCGTCGACATCGCGCCGGGGTCGATCAGCCCGACGAACGCGGCCAGCGCCAACACCCACGGCAGGACGTGCCCGGCGCCCAGCAGCACGGTCCACACCCAGATGCCGATCGGCGTGGCCATGCCCTCGGTGGCGTTCTTGGCGAAGCCTCGCCACACGGCGCCAAACGAGTCGTACATCCGGCAGTACGCGATCGATTTGCCGTCGGCGATGTCGGTCATGTGTCCGGCCTCGCGGAAGGCTCGCGGCAGCGTCATCCCGTCGTGCAGGCTGAGTCTCACCGATTCGTGCCCGTGCCCGCCGACGGCGAAATAGGCCTCGCGCTTGGCCATCACAAACTGCCCGCAGCCAACGCCGAACCCTGCCCCGTCCGACACACGCATCATCATCATCGGCAGGTAGCCGACGAGCAGGAAGTTGATCAGCGGGACGATCATCGTCTCGGCCAGCGTGCGTGTCTGCTGGTGTGGGAAGGCCGAGACGAGATCGGCCCCCGATCGCTCAGCGAATGCCGCCATCCTTGCCAACGCATCGGGCGCGAGGGTGACGTCAGCGTCGATCCACGCCAGCAGCGGCGAGCCTGCGGTCTCGGCCAGTCGATAGCAGGCATATTGCTTGCCGCACCACCCGGCGGGGAGCTCGTGGTTGCGGATGAGCTTGACGCGTGCGTCCTCGGCCGCGATCTGCTGGACGATCGCCGCCGTGCCGTCGGTTGAGCCGTCGTCGAGCACGATCACCTCGAGTTCAACCTCACGCGACGCGAGCGCGGCCCGCAGGCAGCCCTCGATCGACGCGGCCTCGTCGCGGGCTGGGATGAGCAGAGAGACGGCCGGGGATGCGCTGTCGCCGTCGTCGTTTGTTTTTATGCGAGGCGGCGGGCGGAACACGCCTATGTTCATGGTGAGCATCACGACCGGGATGCACGCCGCGCACATCGCGAACAGGCTGAGCGCGAGCAGGATCATCGCACTATCTCCCGGTCGGCGCCCACGCCCATATCGTGACTTGCCTTGAATCGTTGGCCTCGCAGCGTCGCCGTCATCCGTCTCCACCAGTCGTAGGGCCCGCCGATGTCGGCGCGGCCGGAATCGATCGTCGTGAAGCACTCTAGGTCACGCGCAACCGATGCCGCCGCCAGCCGGTCCATCGACTCGGTCAGTGCGACAGTCAACCGCGTGCCGATGTCATCGACGGCCTGATCCCTGAATCCGCCGAGGAGCATGGGCTCTCCCACGTTGACCAGCGCCTCGGGCGTTCGCTCGGTCCAGAAGGGGTACTCCAGGGCCACCGGGAGGACATGGCCGGGCGCGTTGTCGTCGCGTTTGCTCAAGCGACGGACCAGGTGCGCCAGGCCCGGCATTAATTCGACGGGGCGTTCGCGCGGGTCGGCGAACCGGCCCTGGGCCGTGACCCACAGCGTCCAGCCGTGATCGACGCACGCCTCGGCGGACCGGAGGAAGGTCCGCCCGCCGTTGGCCGATTGCGTGTCGACCCCGAAGAAGCCGAGGCGTCGGAACACGGCGTACTTCTGCAGGGCGACCGCGTCGATGGGCGCCCCGTGCCGACGGTCGCTCACCCAGCGGTCCGCCAGGTACACGGCCAGCATCGGGTCCCACCAGCCGGGGTGGTTGAGGTAGACGACCAAGGGTCGGTCGCCGGCGACGATCGCGGGGTCGCTCAGCGGGTTGTCGCCGAGCAGCCGCACGGCGTGGAAGTGATTGCGGACGAATCGCCGGACGTACCAGGCGAACCAGCCAAAGAGCCAGTCGTTTCGGCCGGGCAGGGCGTCGGACGGTGTGCTCGTGGCCTGACTCGTCATGGGCTGTCTTAGCCGGCGAGCTCGCTCGCCGTGTTGCTCACGCCACCACGGCTTCGGGCTCGGCCTGCGGCTTGGCCTCGCGCTGGTCGAGCGTGTCGGCCGCGATCCAGCCGGACATCATCACCATCGGCATGCCCGGGCCGGGGTGCGCCGCGCCGCCGGCGAGGTAGAGCCCGCGGACGGTGGTCGAGTGGTTGGCGGGCTTGAACGCGCCTGTCCACTTGCCGTGCGACGCCAGGCCGTAGATGGCGCCGTTGAGCACGCGGTAGCGGTTGTGGATGTCGCGCGGCGTGAGGTGGGCCTCGGTGGCGATGCGGTCCTCGATGTCTTCCATGCCGGCGGTGCGCTTGAGCTTGTCGAGGATGGTTTGGCGATAGGTGATGAACAGCTCGCCGGACGGCGTCCAGTCGTGGCGGGGTCGCATGAACGGGGTGTGCACGAGGACGTATAGGGCCTCACCGCCTTCGGGCGCAACGTCGGTCTCGGTGTGGCTGGGGCAGGCGAGGTAGCAAGTCGGGTCGGGCGCGGGCTCGCCGAGATCGTAGATGGCGTGGAACTCTTCCTTGGGGTCGCGGGAGAAGATAAAGTTGTGGTGGGCGGTGTGCTCGTAGCGTTCCTTGAGCCCGAGGTAGAGCACGACGCCCGAGCAGGCGGGCTCGTACTCGCGCTTGGCGTTGAATCGCTCGCCGATCGAGCCGCCGATGAGCTCGCGGTGCGTGCGGACGGCGTCCATGTTGCTGACGACCGTGTCGCAGGCGAGGCGGTCGCCGTCGGTGGTGTGCACGGCCACGACGCGGTCGCGATCGATCTCGATGCGGTTGACGTCCACGCTCGTTCGTAGCTCGACGCCCAACTCGCCGGCCAGCTTGCTCAACGCCTCGGGCACGGCCCGCGTGCCGCCCATGGGGTACCACACGCCCTCGTTGACCTGCATCGACGCGATCGAGCACAGGATTGCCGGCGAGGCAAAGGGTGACGACCCGACGTACTGCGTGAAGTGGTCGATCAGCTGCGCGAGGCGGTCGTCCTTGATGTACTTGCGGATCGTGCCGGCAAACGACTTGCCCATCCGCATCGACAGCACGTCGGAAAGCGTCGAGAGGTTGAAGGTGTTGCTGGGGTCGAAGATGTCGCCGATGCCGCCGACGGACTTCCAGAAGAAGAACTCATCGGAGATGCGGTGCAGGCGTTCGGTGTACTTGATGAAGTCGGCGTAGGCGTTGGCGGTGGCTTCGCCGTGGCCGTTGCCGTGTTCGCGGATGACGGCCTGCATGTCGGCGACGGACTCGCGGAGGTCGAGCACGCCGCCGCCCATCTGCTCGTCGAAGAAGCAGCGCCACTGCGGGTCGAGCCGGCGAAGGTCGAGGTAGTCGTTCATGTCCTTGCCGGCCTCCTCGAACACGCGGCCGAGCACGCGCGGCATGGTGAGGATCGTCGGGCCCATGTCGAAGCGGTAGCCGTCCTGGTTGAGCACGGCCGCCTTGCCGCCGAGCCAGGGGTTCTTCTCGAGGACGGTGACCTTGCGGCCGCGGGCGGCGAGGGTGCAGGCGGCGGTCAGGCCGGCGAGGCCCGAGCCGATGACGACGGTGTCGGTGGATGGGGTCATGAGCGTTGACTCGATGGATCGATCGATGTGGGTCCCTGAGCGAAGAACAGATGTTAAGGCCCGGCCGGCGGATCGTCCGGCGGGGGCGCGTTGTCGCGTCGGTCTTTCGGCGAGGCGGGCTTGCCGAGTTGGGCGAGGGCGGACACCATCTCGCGCACGGCCTGGAGGCGTCGGCCGCCTCCGTGGGTCAGGCGGATGGCGGCGAGCAACAGGCGGTCGAGGCCGGGCGTGTCTGTGTCGTAGTGGCGGGGCGTGCCGCCGCGGCGGGTGGCGACGACGACCGGGCGGGTCATGGCCAGCAAGCCCTCGGGCCCGCGGGTGACGCCGTAGCCGGACTCGCCGGTGGCGCCGAAGGGCAGGCGCGGGTCGGCCGTGGGGACGATGACGTCGTTGATGGCGATGTTGGACGCGCCCAGCCGCGAGGCCATGGCCCTGGCCGTCGCCTCGGGCCCGAAGATCGACGCCCCCAGCCGGTATGGGCAACGCGCGTCCGCGGCCGCCATCGCGTCCTCGCTGGCGCACGGCACGATGGCTACCCAGGGCGCGAACGTGTCCGAGGCCACCAGGGCGGAGTCGGGCGAGACATCGGCGAGGACGGTGGGCTGGCAATGACCGCTCGAGTCGATCCCGCCGCCCCTCAAGACCCTTGCGCCATCCGCGACCGCGCCGTCGATAAGCCCGTTCAGCCGCTGGGCTACGGCCGGGCTGACCGGTGTCGCTTCCTCGGCCGGGCCCAGCCGTCGCGTCAACAGCTCACCCAGCCGAGCGGCGTGCGTCGGAGTGGCCAGCACGCGGCGCGGCGCGATGCAGGTTTGCGAGCCGTTGTACGTCAGGCCGAACGCGATCGCCGTTGCCGCACGATCCAGGTGCTTCTCTTTGGCGTTGGGCAGCACGACGCACGCGTCGCAGCCCGACAGCTCCATCGTCGCCGGGGTCAACCGCTCGGCCAACTCACCGAGGATCGCGCGTCCCGTCGTCGCCGATCCGGTGAACACGACGTGATCGACCGCCGACGCCACGGCTTCGCGGCCGGCCTCGATCGTGTCGCCGAGCACGCCGAACAACCCATCTGGCAGGCCCGCGTCGCGCAGCGCCTCGGCGAACGCCGTCATGAGCTCGACGGTCCCCGGCGCGGGCTTCATCAGCACCGCGTTCCCCGCCGCCAGCGCCTGCAACGCCTGCGCCCCGGCGAGCATCAGCGGGTAGTTGCCCGGTGCGATCACCAGCACGACACCCAGCGGTCGTCGCTCGACCACGGCCGATTGCCCCGTGAGCCACAGCGGCCGACGCCAGCACCCGACGCGACGGCTGCGCAAGACGCGCGCACCGCGACGCTGCAGCCAGGACGCCGATGACAGCAGCGGCAGCAGTTCGCCGCTCAGCCCCTCGGCCGCGGACCGCCGCGCGGGCACGGCGTCGACGAGCATCGCGCCGAAGGCGTCGGCCCGATCCGCCATCCCGCGGCGCACCCCGCCGACAAGCCGGCATCGCTGGTTCATCGGTCGCGCCGCCCAAGCCGATTGCGCCCCCCGCGCGGCCGTCAGCAGGTCGGCCAGGCGTTCACTCATCGTCGCTCATCCCGCGCCGGCCGACGCCATCGCCGCGGGCCTCAATGCCCCCAGCCCGCCGACCGCCGCGTCCGCCGCCTCGTCGGCCCGATCCGCGTCCCACCCGGAGGGCAGCGTGACACCCAGGTCGTTCAGCAGCAGCCGGCTGGAGATCAGCGCCGACTCGTAGATGACCGGCAGCCCCGAGCCGGGGTGCGTGCCGCCGCCGGTGAGATACACGCTGTCGAGGTCCTCGAAGCGGTTGTGCGGGCGGAAGCAGAGCATCTGGTCCAGCCCGTGCGCAAGGTTGAAGGTGGCACCGCGGTAGATCGCCAGGTCCGTCTTCCAGTCGGCTGGGGTGATCGTCTTCTCGGCCTTGATGTGCGGGCGCAGGTCGGGCAGGCCGAGCTTGCGGACCTGATCGAGCACGACCTCGCGGAAGCGCGGGCCCTGCACCGACCAGTCGACGTTGCTCGTCTCGTGGGTGACCGGGGCGAGGATGTACAGCGCGCTGTGCCCATCGGGGGCGAGCGAGGGATCGGTGTTGACGGGGTTGTGCACGTAGAACGACGGGTCGGCCGAGAGGGTGTGATCGGTCTCGATCTCCCGGAGGTTCTGCTCGTAGGCCTTGGACAGGAAGATCGTGTGGTGCGCCAGGTCGTCGAAGCGCTGGTCGACACCGGCATAGATCATGTACGTTGAGCAGGAGTACTTCTTCTTCGCGATCGCCTTGTCGGACCAGCGTTTGCGTAAACCGTCGGGGACGAGTTTGCGCATCGCGTCGGCGAAGTCGGCGTTGATGACCACGGCGTCGGCGTCGTACGTGCCTTGCTCGGTGATCGCGGCCGTCGGGCGGCGTCCGTCAAACTCAAAGCCCGTCACGGGCTCGTCGTAACGCACGTCCACGCCGATCGACGCGGCCAGCTCGGCCATCCGCCGGCTCACCGCGTGGCAGCCGCCGGTCGGGTGGTACACGCCGTACTCGTACTCCAGGAACGAGAGGATCGTGAACAGCGACGGGCACTTGAACGGCGACATGCCCAGGTACTTGGATTGGAACGAGAACGCCAGCCGCACCCGCGGGTGCTTGAAGAAGCGGCGCAGGTCCGAGTCGACCGACGCCCACGGCCGCACCCACGGCCCGGACTGGATCGTGTCCAGCCCCACCATGTCGAGCATCGAGCTGAACGGTCGTTGCAGGATCGGCTTGAACTTCGCGAACTTCGTGCGGTTCTCGGCGAGCCATGCGCCAAAGCGTCTGCCGTCGTCGGCGCTGAGCTTGGCGATCTCCTGGCCCATGCGTTCCACGTCGGGCGTCGCGTCGATGCGGATCGGCTCGCCGTCGTCCGGGTCCTCGAACATCAGGCGGTACTGCGGGTCGAGGCGGGTCATCTCGACCTCGCGGTCCAGGTCGAACCCCGCGATGCGGAACACCTGCCGCAGCACGGCCGGGTACAGGAAGAACGTCGGGCCCAGGTCGAAGCGATAGGGCGAGCCGTCGACGCCGCTGTCGAGCGTCAACCCCGACGTCCGCCCGCCCGGTCGATCACGCCGCTCCAGCACCGTGACCGACACCCCGGCCGCGGCCAGCAGCTTGGCCGAGGCCAGCCCGCCCGGCCCCGCCCCCACAATGACGACTCGCTTGCTCATCCGGTCCGCTCCCTGCTCGGCGTCTCCGTCGACATTCCGTAAGCGTAGCCATGCCCGCCGCTTCCCGCCCGTCCCGACGCCGCCGCGTCACCTCGACGCCCCTACGACTAAACTCTCGCCATGCGTGATCGTCCCCTCGCCGCCGTCCTGTTGGCCGTCCTCCTCGCCGGGCTCGCCGCCGTCCCCGCCGTCGCCGATGACGACAAGGCCCACCGCGCGGCCCTGCTCGCTGACCTCGAGGTCGCCCAGGCCCAGCATCGCGAGAGCCCCGACGACCCCGCCGCCGCCTTCGCCCTGGCCCGGGCCTGGTACGGCCTGGGGGTCAACGACGACAAGAAGGCCGCCAAGCGCGCCGAAGAACAGTTCGACGCCCTCCACGAAGCCCACCCCGACGAGCCGATCGTCATCGCTTATCTCGGCTCCTGCCGGCTGCTGCACGCCAAGCGCGAGTGGGCGCCGTGGCGGAAGTACGAGCTGAGCAAGCAGGGCGTAACGCTGATGAACGACGCCGTCGAGCGAGCCCCCGAGGATCGGCACGTCCGCTTCATCCGCGCCGCCACCACCGACAACCTGCCCGACCGCTTCGAGCTCGGCGAGCAGACCGACGCCGACTTCGCCTGGCTGGCCGAGCGGATCCACGCCGACCCAACGCACGCCGACCTCGACGGCGAGCAGGCCGCTTACGCGCTGGTCCGCCACGCCGTCCGCCTCGAGGGCGTCGAGAATCACGGCGACGCGCTCGCCGCGTACCGCCTCGCGACCGAGCTTGCCCCCGACAGCCGCTCGGCAACCGAGGCCCGCGCCTCCATCGAACGCATCGAGACGTTCTACACCCCGGCCGCCGAGTCGACGCCGTAACCCGTCGCCGCGCGTGGCCCTGTTCTGCGGCGGCCAACCACGACATCCTGCGCAGGCACGAGACGGCAACTCGCCTGTCTCGCGTTTCTGCCACGCCACATCCGGTAATCTGCCGTCATGCCACCGCGTCGCCGGGACCCGCGGTTCCTGATCGCCGTTGTCTTGTCGCTCGCCGCCATCGTCGCCATCGCCAGCTACGTCGATGGCTGGTTCCGCGAGGTCTGGCTCTACGCCCGCCCCTTGAACAACCACGGCGTCAGCCTGATCCGTGAGCCCGGCTGGGTCATGATCGTCCACGAATTCGGCATGGGCTCGCTGATGCAGATGAACCCCGGCCTGCAGGCCCCCCCGCGCTTCGCCTTCTACTACGAGCCCGCCATCGGCCTGGCCACGCCGACGCTCGACGCCTTCCGGCCCACCACCGTCGACCTCGTCATCCTCAAGGCCAACCTCGAGCCCGCCCGCACCCGCCCCGGCGCCGACGCCCTGATGCTCCGCCACGAGTTGGTCACCGGTCTCGCCCTCGCCGCCGCCGCGCTCGCGTGGTGGCTGTACCGCCGATCGCTGCTCAGACGCCGTGCCGCCGAGCACCGCTGCGTGCACTGCGGATACGACCTGCGCGGGCAGGAAGATGTCGAAGACACCTGCCCCGAGTGTGGCGTGTCCTCGCTGGGTCCTTGACTTAGGGTTTGATCATGAGGATCAAGCGGGCGGCGTGGACGAGCGTGATCGTGACCTGGGCGGTGGTCACACTCGCCCTTGCCGTCAGTTGGATCGATGCATTTCTTGCCGACATTCAGGCCACTTTGATCTTGCCCGGTCGAACTTGGGTGAACGTCTATCGCGCTGATCAGTTGACGACGGTCAGGCTGGTCCTTGCTGATCCTCAGGTGGGTTCGATTCTTGTGCCGAGGTGGCACCTTTCACGAGAAGGCCGATTAGAGGACTTCGCGACCGACCAAGGCTCTTGGTTGTTGAGCTTAGGTGTGCCCGCCATCCGCCCACACTGGCAATCGGTGCCGTGGTTGTTGATCATCGTCCGGCAGGACGCGATGCTTGGCTTGATGCTGGTTGTCGGTGGTGTGGTTCTGGTCTTGAAACGCTGGCGACACGTCGCTTCTGCACGCCGCAAAAAGCTCTGCGTCAACTGCGGGTACGACCTGCGAGGTCAAGCTGATAGAGACGCCTGCCCGGAGTGTGGGGGCGAGGGGCCTAGGCGAGCTTCAACGCCCACGCCGCGTCCGCATGCGTGAGCCGAGGGTGCGTTTGGCGGCGCCCTTGGGGACGACGCCGCCGGGGAACATCTTCTTGAGTTCCTCGTCGTCGAGCGTGTCGACCGATGGTGGGCCGGGCTGGGCCTTGGGCTTGTTGGCGCGGGCGTCGGCCTTGGCTCGCTCCTCGCGGATGTCGCTGGGGACCGGCCCGGGCTTGAAGTCGGGGTACTCCATCAGCTCGATCAGCGCGCCGGACATCTTCTCGACGTTGGTGAGCATCTGGCCCTGGTCGGGCGTGACGAAGGTCCACGCGATGCCGCGGCGGCCGGCGCGGGCGGTGCGGCCGATGCGGTGGACGTAGATCTCGGGGTCCTCGGGGAGGTCGTAGTTGATGACGTGCGTGATGTGCTCGACGTCCAGCCCGCGGGCGGCGAGGTCGGACGCGATGAGCACGGACAGCTTGCCGTCGCGCATGGACTGCATGACCTTATTGCGTTTTTTCTGGTGCAGGTTGCCGTGGATCTCGCGGGCGTCGACGCCCTTGTCCTTGAGGTACTTGGTGACCTTGGTGACGGTGGCCTTGGTCTTGCAGAAGACGACGGTGGTGTCGGGCTCTTCGTGCTTGAGCAGGTGCAGCAGGAGCGTGCGCTTGTCCCAGCGTTCGACGGTGAGGTACTTCTGGTCGACCATCTCGACGGTCAGCGAGCCCTCGACGGTGGAGAGCTTCTGCGCGTCTTCCTTCATGAAGCGGCGGGCGAGGCGTTCGATGTCCTCGTCCATGGTGGCCGAGACGAAGATGGTCTGGTGGTCGCCCTTGATGTGGCCGAGGATCTTTCGGATCTCGTCGCGGAAGCCGATGTCGAGCATGCGGTCGACTTCGTCGAGGATGGCGTACTTGATGTCGTTGAAGTGGATCTGGCGTCGGCCGTGCAGGTCCATGACGCGGCCGGGGGTGCCGACGATGATCTGGGCGCCGTCCTCGACGGCCTTGCGTTGCTGGCGCATGGATTCGCCGCCGACGATGCAGGTGGCTCGGATGGGGGTGTGCTTGCCGAGGGCGTTGATCTCGGCGGCGACCTGGGCGGCGAGCTCGCGGGTCGGCGTGAGGATCAGGGCCTGCATCGGGGTGTCCTTGGTGCAGGCGTGGAGCAGGGGCAGGCCGAAGGCGGCGGTCTTGCCGGTGCCGGTGCGGGCCTGGCCGATGATGTCGCCGCCGGAGAGGGCGGCGGGGATGAGGGCGGCCTGGATGTCGGAGGGCTTGGTGAAGCCGGCGGCGGCGACGCCCTTGAGGACGGAGTCGCGCAGGCCCAGGGCGGCGAAGGCCTCGGGCAGGGCGGGCTCGCCGGGGTCGCCGTGGGAGGTGGCGTCGGGTGCGGTCATGTCTTCGGCCTCGGGTTGAGGCGCGGGGTCGAGGGTCTGGGGTTCGGTCATGGGGGGCTCTGGATCGCCGCGTGGGGGCGGCGGGTCGGGCGGGACGGCCGATGGCGTGTACTGAATAAATCGGTTCGGGAGGCCTTGACTGGGCAGATTCACCGCAGGCCCTGGCGATAACCGACATACCCCACTGCGATAAAGTCTAGGTGGAGACCCGAGGTGATACAACTGCGAGGCCCGCTCACGCTGCCCGCCCCCATCGAACTTGACGCCCCCGGCCCGTCCGAGCCCAGCCGGCTCGAGATCGACCTGGCCGCCCTGGACCACAACGTGGCCGCCCTGCGCAGCCTCATGGTCGGCGACCACGCCTATGACCCGGCCACCCTCCGCCAGGTCCAGCGCGACCAGCGCCGCGGCCGTCGCGCCGACGGCAAGCCTCGCGTCTGCGCCGTCGTCAAGAAAAACGCCTACGGCCTCGGCGCCTCGACCATCGCCCACCGGCTCGTCGCCGCGGGCTGCGACCTGCTGGCCGTATACGGCGTCGAGGAAGCCGAGCGGCTGATCGCCTCGGGCGTGCAGGCTCCGATCCTGTTGTTCGCCCCGATGCGGGCGCTGACGCGGACCGACGCGCTCTACCGCCACGCCGTCGCCGGGCTCCAGGAGCTCACGATCCACGACCTCCGCCAGCTCGAACAGGCCCAGGCCATCGGCACCATGCTCGGCATCAAGGTGCCCGTCCACCTGCTGCTCGACACCGGCCTGTCGCGCGGCGGGCTCAGCGCCGAGCAACTCGCCACCGCGATCGATCGGCTGGAGGACTTCGGGCAGGTCCGCCTGGCCGGGCTCTACTCGCACCTCGCGACCGCCGCCAGCGACGCCGACTTCGCCTACACGCAGCTCGACCGGCTGGAGACCGCCGTCGCCGACCACGCGCACCGGCTGCCCGACGGCTGCGCGATCCACATGGCCGCGACGCACGCCACGCTTCGCGATCCGCGGTTCCACCTCGACATGATCCGCCCCGGGCTGGGCACGCTGGGCTACGGGCAGTCGACGCTGGTCGGCCCCGTCATCGCCGACGCGCCGCCGCTGCGCCACGCGGTGCGCTGGGTCTCGCGGCTGATCCACGTGCAGCGGTACGGCCGGCAGACGCCGATCGGCTACGACCGCAGCATCAAGCTGCGTCGCGAGTCGGTCATCGGGCTCGTGCCGGTGGGGTATGCCGATGGTTACCCGCGGGCGTTGTCGGGCAAGGGCGTGGTCCGCGCGGTCACGCCGACGGCCGGGCCGATCGATTGTCGCGTGCTGGGCATCGTGAACATGGACCAGGTGACGATCGACCTGACCGACGCGGTCGCCGCCGAGGCCGAGGCCGGCGGTCAAGCGCTCGACGGTGATCTGCACGACTGGCACGACACGCCGATCGAGATGATCGGCCGCGACCCGGCGGCGCCGAACGCGCTGCCAACCTTGGCGTCGCAGGCGAAGACGACGTGCTACGAGATGCTCTGCCGGCTGGGGACGCACGTGCCGCGGCGGTATCTCAACTCAAGGTAAGAGCTTAAAAGCTGACTAAAGAACGTCTTGGCGAAAGGATGGCCAAGAGGTGTTTGGTGCTGTATGAGCTCTTTGCATCCTGCGTTAAGGGCGTGGTGTTTTGTTGTCGCGCAGGCGTCTTGGATTGATAATGAGAATTCATTATCATTTAGATCATGCGTCACTCGCCGTATCGCAGGCTCGTTCACGACGCCGTACGTTCCGCGGAAGGACCCCTGTCGGCGACAGAAGTTCACGAACTGCTCGGCGGCACCGGGATCGGGCTTGCGACGGTCTATCGCTTGCTGAATGAAGGGGTAGACAACGGCGACTTGATCGGTGTCGACTTGCCGAACGGCCCTAGACGCTTCGAGCCCGCCGGCATGCCGCACCACCATCACTTCGAGTGCTCCGCGTGCAACAAGGTGTTCGCGGTGCTGGGCTGCCCAAGAGGGATCGATCGCCTGGTCCCCGAAGGCTTCGAACTGGAGCGTCACGAGGTGATTCTGTCCGGCCGGTGTTCTGACTGCGTGGTCCCAGCATGAAACGCCGGCTCGCTTTCACCCGCATGACGCAGCAAAGGAGCGGGGCTGATGCCCATCTATGTGTATGAGGTCGTGTTGGACGATGGCGAGCCCGGCCAGGTGTTTGAGGTCGTGCAGAAGATGTCTGACGCGCCGTTGACCAAGCACCCCACGACCGGCCAGCCGGTGCGTCGGGTCATCCAGCCGCCTCACCTGGCGGGGCAGTGGTCGGAAGGGCAGCTGTCGGATAAGAATCTCGAGGCGAAAGGCTTGACGAAGTACGTCAAGGCCGGCGACGGCTACTACGAGAAACGCGCGGGCCAAGGGCCGGATGTGATCAGCGCGGGCGACGATTGAGGGTTGACCGCGGGGATGAACGATTCGCGTTGGAAACCAGGGAAATGTGCAAGTGACCGATTCTCCGTTTTCGGAACGACAGAGCGTCGAGCAGGTCGAGGAAGGCGCAGGCCTTGCCCCCAAGTTCGACGAGCACGGGCTGATCCCCGTGGTGACCACGGATTTCACTTCGGGTGAGGTGCTGATGCATGCGTACATGAACGCCGAGGCGCTCACGCAAACGATTGCTTTGGGCGAAGCCGTCTATTGGAGCCGAAGCCGTCGGTGCTTGTGGCACAAGGGCGCGACGAGTGGGCTGGTGCAGCGCGTCCGAGAGATTCGGATCGACGACGACCAGGACTGCGTGTGGCTGCGCGTGGACGTTCAGGGCGGAGCCAGTTGTCATGTCGGCTATCGCTCGTGTTTCTACCGGGCGGTGCCCTTCGGCGAGCGGGCGGGTCAGCCGCTGGGATTCACCGAAACGCAGAAGGTGTTCGAGCCCGGGACGGTGTACGGCGATGCCCCGAACCCCACGCAGCTCTGAGTCGGAATTCGCCCAGGAGGCAAGCGATGAAAGTCATGTTCGTCTGCCCAGGGCAAGCATTCCAGTGAAACGTCTGGTCTCGATGGTTGGCCGACTGATGACGAATACTGCGGACGCCGAGCCATACGACGCAATCGTCATCGGCGCCGGTGCCGCGGGCGTCGGGGTGGCGATCGCGCTCAAAGACGCGGGTCTTGAGAATTTCCTCGTGCTCGATCGGCACAAAGTGGGGGCCTCGTTCGACGCGTGGCCGGCGGAGACGCGCTTCATCACGCCGTCTTTCGCGACCAACTCGATCGGGATGCTCGACTTGAACTCGATCGCGATCGGTGTCTCGCCCGCCTTTAGCCTGAACGTCGAGCACCCGACTGGCAGAGAGTATGCGGCGCACTTGCGAGGGGTCGCGAAGTACTTTGAATTGCCCGTCCGCGACAACACCGACGTCCGCAACATCATCAAGGCCAGGGACGATTTTCACATCGAGATCGCCGACGAAACGCTGAGCGCTAAGCACGTGGTCTGGGCGGCCGGCGAATTCCAATACCCACGGCTACGCGGATTCGTCGGCAGCGAGCTTTGCCGGCACACGGCAACGATCCCCAGCTATAAGAAACTTGAGGGAGACGATTTCATCGTCATCGGCGGCTACGAGAGCGGGATCGACGCCGCTTATCACCTGGCAGCCCGCGATAAGCATGTGCGCTTGTTCGACAAAGGCTGCCCGTGGAAAGAGACCACGGCCGATCCCAGCATTGCGTTGTCGACCTATTCGCTCCAGCGATCGCGCGCGTCTTTTTTCAAAGAGAATGTGGAGATGTCTCCCGATGTGACTGTCAATGCCGTCACCCACGCGGACGGTCTACATGAGGTCACGTTGTCGGATGGTCGTCGATTTGAAACGGAAACGCCGCCGATTCTGGCGGGTGGGTTTGAAGGAAGCCACAGGATGGTCGAAGACCTGTTTGAGCGGCGCGACGATGGCTTCCCGTTGCTGAGCGATACGGACGAATCGACGGTTGCCCCCGGCTTGTTTCTGTGCGGACCGGCCGTGCGTCATGGCCGCCATGTGTTCTGTTTTATCTACAAGTATCGTCAGCGATTTGCGGTGGTGGCCAAGGCGATCGCCAACTCCCTGGGCCTGCCTGCGGAGAAGTTGGAGCACTATCGTCAGTGGGGCATGTATCTGGACGATCTGTCCTGCTGTGGAGAGGAGTGTGTCTGTTGAGTGAGGAAATCGACCGCCCCGCGGGCTTCGATCTATCACCCGCCTGGCTAGCCAAGGCGTTGCGGGTCGAGTGGCTCGGTCAGACCGTCGCCAGCTCCTGCTGGATCGGCAGCGTGTTCGCTTACGGGCTTAGCTCCAGCGGTGACTACTTGCAGCTCTCGGCCGCGTTGGCGTGGTTGCTAGCCAACCTCGCGGTGCTCGCGACCCCACGGACTGAAAAGAGGACCGGAAAACCGGCGTCAAAGCCTCAGGTCAACAGCAGGCTTCTCATCGCGCCACTTCGGTGTAATTATCGCGCAGCACTGGCTCGGTGCTTGCATGTGCCGAAGTGGTTTCTGACACCGCTGCGCAGAAGCACTTGACGCGTTCACGGACGCTCTTCCATGCGAGGCGTGACAAGGTGAAGTGATTCGCTTTGGCGACGGTGAGGCGTTCCATGGGGCCGCCGCGGTCGGCGTCCATCAAGCGTTGGGTGTTGTCTTGAGGGGTGACGAGGGTGTCGCGGCCGCCCTCGATGAGCAGGACGGGGGCGGTGACGCGGTCGATGACGCTCAGGGGCGAGGCGTCGTCGATGGAGCCGCCGAGGCGTTCGAGCTCGTGGGCGAAGCCGTCGTGGGTCCACCGCCAGGGGTAGACGTACTTGACGCCGGGGAGGCGTCGGCGGAAGGCGTGGATGGCGGCGGTGATGGTGGCGTAGGGGCCCATGGCGACGACGCCGGCGACGCGGGGGTCGATGGCGGCGTGCATGAGGCAGGTGGCGGCGCCCATGGAGTGGCCCATGGTGAGGACGCGGCCGTTGTCACCGAGCCAGCCGCGGTCGGCGGCGTCGTCGATGACGCGGCGGAGGTCGTGCTGTTCCTTGACGCCGAAGGTGACGCCGGTGGGGGTCGAGCCGCCGTGGCCGCGGTGATCGATCAGGACGACGTCGTGGCCGGCGTCCTGGAGGGGGTAGGCGCGGAAGAGGTGGAGCTCCTTGGTCTCGACCCAGCCGTGCATGAGGAAAACGGGCAGGCGCGGGGGCGTGTCGGGGGTGCGCTGGCCGGGGAGGTGGAGGCAGGCGAGCTCGACGTTGTCGGCGCCGCGCGCGGTGTAGCGATGTCCGCCGCGGCGCTTGGCCTTGGCGCGAAAGGCGGTGGAGGCGAGCTTGGCCCCGGAGATGCGCCCGACGTTGAGCGCGCCCCAGGCGATGGTGCGTGCGACCCAGGGCGGCGTGTCGTGGCCGTCGTTGGCCGGGCTGCCATCGATGATCAGGTCGCTCGCGTCGGTCATGCGTGGACTGTACGCCGCGAGGGGGTCACTGGGTCTGCCCCGCGGCGACGCGCTCCAGCACGCCCAACGCCGCGGCGAGGTGCGCTTCGCCGTGCCGACGGCCGAGCGTCTGCGGCGCCGCGATCGCGAAGTACGCCCGCAGCGCCGCGGCGAGCTCGGCCCACTGACCATCCACCGCCTGCCCGGCCGCGCGTCGCATCTCGGCCAATCGCTTGGACGGCTGGCGGCCCTCCAGCCGATCCGGCGTCGCCCAGTGCTGGTGCTCGTAGTACACCGCGTCCTCGAGCCAGTGCCCCGGCCGGGTCTGCGCAAAGTCGATCAGCACGCCCGGCCCGCCCGGCGCGGCCGCCCGGCTCATCACGTTCGCCGCGTGGAAGTCGCCGTGGCACCACCCCGACACGCTCCGTCCGTCCCACGCCGCCTGCCACTGCGCCACCCGCTTCTTGGCCTTCTTGAGCGCCCCCTTCCAACGCTGCGCCTCGGGCAGCCCGCCGTCGCTCACGACCTGGCGCGACCGCTCGATCATCGCCGACCAGTTGCGCTCGACCGGCTTGCCGTGCGTCGCCGAGGTCGGCTCGGCCGACGCGTGAAACGCCGCCAGCGCCTCGATCAACAGGTCCACCCCCGCGCCGCCCCAGGGCCCGTTGATCGGCCCGTGCTCGATCTTCTCCATCACCACCCACGCCAGGTCGTACCCGCCCACCGCCTCGCCCGACGCGTACACCCGCGGCACCAGCCCCGCCCCCTCCACCCCCGCGTCCTGCAACGCCGTCAGCCAGAACACCTCGCACGGCGGCACCGGCACCTTCACCACCACGTCCACCGACGTCGTCCCCCCGTCGCCCGACCACTTCGCGTAACCCGTCAGCGCCCCCCCGCGTTGCCACTCCGTGCGGAACGCGTGCACCGGCCCCAGCCGAGGCGACAGCTGAGACACCAGCATCCTGCCCAGCGATTCGCCCAGCCCCCCGACCGACCCCACCGCGTGATTCGACGCCCACCCGATCGGCGGCAACGCGACTTCCGCCGCCGCTTCGTCCCGCTCCCCCGTCGACGCCCCGGCCGTGGAACTCACCGGCGGCGCGTCGGCCTCGGTTTCCGTCGGACCCGACACAACCACTACCCTAGCTACCCCTCCACCCCGCACCAAGCACCATCTCCCCCGCCGGTAATAATGCCTCTCGCGGCCCGCAATTCAGGGCTTCCCCCCACTCATCACGCCTAACTTCTCACCCCTCATTCCCGACGCCCTCATGCACGACCCCCGCCTCGATCAGCTCGCCAAGGTCCTCGTCCACTACTCCGTCAAGGCCAAGCCCGGCCAGCTCATCCGGATCTCCGGCCCGCCCGTCGCCGCGCCCGGCATCGCCGCCGTCTACGCCGAGGTCCTCAAGGCCGGCGCCCACCCCATGGTCCGCTGCGCCCCCGACGACCTGACCGAGCTCTTCTACGACCTCGCCAACGACGACCAGCTCGGCTACGTCAACCCCGTCCTGCAGCACGAGGTCGAGACCATCGACGCCTCCATCGGCTTCTGGGCCGAGACCAACACCAAGGCCCTCTCCGCCGTCGACCCCGCCAAGCAAGGCAAAGCCTCCGCCGCCCGCCGACCCATCATGGACCGCTTCATGGAGCGCGCCGCCGAGGACAAGCTCCGCTGGGTCGGCACCATGTACCCGACCAACGCCTCCGCGCAAGACGCCGAGATGTCCCTCCGTCAATACGCCGACTTCGTCTTCTCCGCCGGCCACCTCGACAAGCCCGACCCCGCCGCCGCCTGGACGAAGATCCGCGACCGCCAGCAGCTCCTCGCCGACTACCTCACCGGCAAGAAGCAGGTCCGCTTCCAGTCCCCCAACGGCACCGACCTCACCGTCACCGTCGAAGGCATGAAGTGGGTCAACTGCTTCGGCGACTGCAACTTCCCCGACGGCGAGGTCTTCACTGGGCCCAACCTCGACGCGGAAGACGGTGGCGTCAACGGCGTGGTCCGCTACTCCTTCCCCGCCGTCCACAACGGCCACGAAGCCCACGGCATCGAACTCACCTTCGAGAAGGGCCGCGTCACCAAAGCCACCGCCGACAAGGGCGAGAAGTTCCTCCTGCAGATGCTCGACCAGGACGAGGGCGCCCGCAACCTCGGCGAGATCGCCATCGGGACCAACTACGCCATCCAGCAATACACCAAGAACACCTTGTTCGACGAAAAGATCGGCGGCACCTTCCACGCCGCCGTCGGCGCCGGCTACCCCGAAACCGGCAACAGCAACTCCTCCGGCCTGCACTGGGACATGGTCTGCGACCTGCGATCACCGCAGAACGGCGGCGTCGAGCAGGCCGGCGGCACGATCACCGTCGACGGCGAGGTCATTTCCAAGGACGGGCGGTTTGTGTTTGCGGGGTGGCTTGGACCGGCCTAACGGTCAGGCCGTGCGACAGGACCTACCGAAACGATGACCGAGAAGCAGCTCCTATGGACCTCCATCTTCGCGACGGCCTTGTTCGCTGTGATGGGCATCGCATGGGGAATCGCATCGGGCTCGGGCATCATCATCTTCGATGGGCTGTACTCGCTCGTGAGCCTGGGGCTGAGCCTGATGTCGCTGCAGGCGCTCCAAGAGATATCGAAAGGAGAGAGCGATCGCTTCCCCTTCGGTAAGTCACAGTTCGAGCCCATGCTGGTCGCGTTTAAGTCCGTCACCATCATCGGCATGTGCCTCTACGCCGCGTTCGATTCGCTCACGCTGTTGTTTCAAGGCGGCCGAGAGGTCAAACTCGGCTCCGCGCTCGTCTACGCCGTGATCACTTCGGCCGGGTCCATCGCCATCACCTGCCTGCTGAGCAGCCGCGGCCGAAAGATGAACTCCGCCTTGATCGACGCCGAGAGAAACCAGTGGCTCGGCGATTCGCTCCTGAGCGTCTGCGTGCTCGTCGCTTTTGCGCTGGCGTCGACCGTGCTGGCGCGGAGCTACCCCGCCGCGATCCCTTACGTCGATCCCGGGATGGTCGTCGTCGCGTCGTGCGTTTTCCTGGCGATGCCCGGCCGGAGCCTTTTCGCCGCCATGAAAGAGCTGCTCTTCGTCCGGGCCAAAGGTCAAATCATCGATCGGCTCGAAACAGAAGCCAAAGCGGTCGCCGATCGGTTGAACGCTCGATACAAGCTTCGCGCCATCATTATCGGTCGGCAATTGGAAGTGGAGGTCAACTTCCAGACGACCGACAACCTCAGCCTGACGGTGGCCGACATGGACGCGATCCGAAACCGATTCATCAAGATTGCGACTTCCCTCAAGCAACGCGCGTGGGTCAACATGAATATCACGCAAGACGCCTCGCAGCTGTAAGCGTCAATCACACAGGCCGAAGATAGACACGCGACAAGGCACGACGCGTTAGGTACGGTTCCTCAGCGATGGCGAATAGCCGGGTTACGGCATGTCCCGGGGTGGGGCGTGCGCATGCATGGGGTGGTTTGGTGGACGCAAGACGGGGTAGGTTAGCCGCCGCCCTTGGGCGGCGCGTTTGAGGCGGTTGTTGTGTGCAGCGCCGCCCAAGGGCGGCGGCTAACGCGGTGCGACGGGCGGTCGATGTGCGCGCGATCCTTGCCGGCGGCCCGCGGGTAGGAACACCTCGCTCATCCTGTGTGCTAACCCCCATGGCAGACACGCGTTGGCCGGGCATCTGGCGAGGCGGA
>JBCBUE010000053.1:0-23067 GCA_039818285.1 Planctomycetota bacterium
CGACCGCACCACCGGCGAGAGATACGCGTCCACGACCGCCGTCTCCGCGCGATCCAACGCCTTGATCGTCCGCGTGAGCTCGCTGGAGATCGACACGTGCTCGAAGCCCAGCGAGCGGGCGGCCTCGCCGACGGCACGCTCGTGCGCGGCGTTGACGTAGGCGTGCAGCAGGCAGACGGCCAGCGACTCGATGCCCGAGCGTCTGACCTCGGCGAGACGCGCTTCGACGTCGGCGATATCGATGGGGGTGACGACCTCGCCGTCGGCCGCCAACCGCTCGCGGACCTCAACCACCCGTTGGGTCAATGGCATTCGCTTGACGATCTCTAGCTTGAAGAGCTCAGGCCGGGCCTGCGTGCCGATTTCCAGCAGGTCGCCGAAGCCCTCGGTGATCACCAACGCGACCGCCGCGCCCTTGCGTTCCAGCAGGGCGTTGGTGCCGCGAGTGGTCGCCAGCCCGACCTCGATGCGCCCGATCGGCTGGTCGTCGGAGACCTCCATCAGGCGACGAATCGCGATGACCGGCGCGTCCGGCCCGCTCAGCACCTTGGTTTGGAGCCGTCGGCCATCGGGCGCGGTCGCTACGCAATCCGTGAACGTGCCGCCCACGTCGATCGAAAAGGCCCAACGATCAGCCATGCCAGCATTGTGCACAACCTAGCGCAACGCGTCGTCGAGGGTCCGCGTTGTGACGCCGCTCAACCCTCGACAAACCAGTCCGCCGAGACGGCGTCGCGTTGGAGCGACATCAGCTCGTCGATCATGACGTCGGTGTCGCCGATGCTCGAACTCAGCGGATCGGTCAGGAGCGCCCGGCGGAGCAGGCCGCGGTCGCTGCGATAGACCGCCTCGGCCGTCAGCTCGTGCGTGTCGAGAATCTGTTCGCACAGCCCGCGCACGCCCCGAGGCATCGGCGGGCAGGGCAGCGGTCGAACCCCCTGCATGCTCACGTCGCTCAGCAGTTCGACAAACGCGTCGTCGGCCATATTGGGGATCGCGCCTTGGTTCATCTGGTTGACAAAGAATCGTCGCCCCGACCCACGCCCGTCGTTCGCCCACATCCCTTCGATCAGGTCGGTCGCCGGGTCGGGGCCGAACTCCGTGTCGAACTCGCCGATCGGCACGCGGCCCGCGAGATAGTCATCCACCCTTGCCCAGACCCGCTCGGTCCACGCGATCCGTGCGGGCACCTCGAACAGCTTCAAGGACGGATGTCGGTCTGTGCCGGTCACGCCGCCGTGCTGGTAGTAGCGGACATACTCCTTGGTGTGCCCCAGAACGGTGGGCAGCACGCCGAACGCCCCGTGAAGCTCGATCGCGATGCCGTTGTTGCGATACCCCTTGGCCTGCGATCGCGAGCCTTGGGCCTGGACGTTGGCGTCCTGCGCGTCGTTTTCACGGAGCTTGTCGAGGATACGGGGCAGGACGTCGACGCCGCCGTGCTCGGCTTGCAGCAGCCAGGTGAAATGATTCGGGCCGGCGGATCGGATCGTGAGGTCTTCTTCAGGTACGCCAATCAAGTCGGCGTACTTGCGGGCGAGATGCCACTGCGCGTCGCAGAGGGTCAGCGACTTGAGTCTGGGGAAGTGTCGGCGAAGGCCGATGCCATGGACCGCCGCGGGGTTGATGTAATTGACGACCCAGGCTTCGGGGCAGAGCCGCTCGACGTCCCGCGCCGCGGCGACGATGTGGGGATACTCACGGCAGGTCCGCATGATCCCGCCGGGGCCGATCGTGTCGCCCGAGCACATGCGGATGCCGTACTTGGCCGACACCTCGACGTCGATCCCTCGGAAGTGGGCGTTGCGGTCCGCGAACGCCATCACCACAAAGTCGGCCCCGGCCAAGACCTCCCGTCGATCGGTCGAGGCTTCGAGCGTCAGCGGGCAGCGGTGGTGCTCAATCACCCGCTCGGCCAGCCGTTTCATCCGGTCCAGCCGGTCGCTGTCGGTGTCGATAAGCGTCAGCGAGCCCTCGCGAAGGACAGGCGAGTGCACCATCTGCCAGACGGCCTTGCGCCCGAAGAAGAGGCTGCCGGCGCCGAGGATGACGACCTTGGGGGATTGGACCGTGGGCATGAGCAGGCTCGCGTAGGGCTTCAGGAATGAGGCGATCATCGCGGCCGAGGCCGCGGACAGCCATAGCGGATCGGCTCAAAAATTGTAAAATCGGGTCAATTGACTCGTTCAAGCCATCAACGAGAGCGATCGCGGCGAACCGATTTGGCCTATCGGGTACGCACGCTGGGCCGGATCACCGGCAGCGGTCGCCACAGCACGCTGGGGACGTATTTCGGGGACGCGATGCTGACCGTCGTGGTGAGAGGACGAGGCCGATACTTCCAGCGCGATCGGATCATCGAGGTCGGAGCGGGTTTCGTCGGCTTGGTGCTGCCCGGTGCGGACGTAGGCGTGCTGATGGCCGATCGTGACGACCCGTACGACCATATCTACTGCCGTTTTGCGGGGGATCAGGCGTTGAGCATCGCGCGGCGGGTGGCGTCCCAGCGTGATCTACCCTTCAGCCCAGACCCCCGTTGGCGGCCGATCTGGGATGTCCTCGCCCGGATGATCGCGTTGGGTCGTCAGGGCAACGAACGGGGCGTGGCGCTGGCGGCGCGGGACGGCGCGATCGTCGAGGCTCTGGCGATACTCGAGAGCGATCAGGTCACGAGTGGCGATCAAGCCCGCGACGCCGAGGACGCGTGGTCGGCCGAGGGGCTGCGCACTTACCTGCGGGATCGGGTCGCCGAGCCGATCGACCTCGACGGCATGGCCCACGACCTGGGGGTCAGCCGATCGACCCTCACGCGGCGGTGCCGGGCGGCGCTCGGCCAGACGGTTCAGTCGGCTTGGGAAGCGGCCAAGATCGAACTCGCCTCCGCCTTGCTGACCCGCACGTCCCTGAGCGTCGGCGAGGTGGCCGAACGCGTCGGGTACGACCCATTTTATTTCAGCCGTCGATTCCGGGACCGACGCGGTCTCTCGCCCAGCGAGTGGCGTCGACGGCAGCCCGCCGGACCGTAATGGCGAGCCCTGGCCCGGTATGCTGACCCGGTGATCGAAGGCTGGAGAGCGAGGCTGACCCCGCTGCTGCTCTGCGGGCTCCCCCTGTCGGGCTGCATGGTTGGTCCCGACTACACCCCGCCGACGGTCGATCCGCCCGACGCCTGGCACGCCGCGCTCGTCGACGGGCTCGACGCCGACACCGCGGAACCCTCGGCGTGGTGGCGGGCCTTCGACGATCCCACGCTCGACGAGCTGATCCTGCTCGCCGAGGAGCGCAACCTCAGGCTCCGCACCGCGGCGTATCGCATCGACCTGGCTCGGGCTCAGTTCGGGTTCGCCGCCGCCGACCTAATGCCCGGCATCGTCGCCAACGGCCAGGCCCAGTGGCAGCGGCGTAGCGACGAGTCGAACATCGCCAGTGAGATCCTGCCCGACAGCGAGTTCGTCGCGGCGATCGACATGAGCTGGGAGATCGACGTCTGGGGACGTGTTCGCCGATCGATGGAGTCCGCCCGAGCCGAGATCCAGGAGTCCGTCGAGATGTGGCGGGACCTGCTGGTCACCATCCGCGCCGAAGTGGCGATGTCGTACGTCGCGGTGCGGACGCTCCAGGAAGAGCTGCGGATGCTCGAGGCCAGCATCGCGTTGCGACGCGAGGCGTTGGACGTGACCCAACAGAAGTACGACGCCGGCGTGGTCACCGACCTGCAGATCGCCAAGGCGTTGGCCGCGTTGAGCTCCGTCGAGTCGCAGGTGCCGCCGGTTCAGACCGACATCGCCAAGGCGATCAACCGCATCTCCGTGCTCATCGGCGAGTCGCCCGGCCCGCTGCGCGACCGCCTCGACCAGCCCGGCCCGCTGCCCGCGCCGCCCGCCCGCATCGCCGTCGGCATCCCCGCCGATGTCATCCGGCAGCGCCCCGACATCCGCGCCGCCGAGCGCCGCATTGCCGTCGAGTCCGCGCAGATCGGCGCCAACGTCGCGAACCTCTATCCGCAGTTCACGATCGGCGGCTCGATCGGGTTCGAGTCGACCTCTTTCAATCAGTGGTTCAACGCCGACAATTTCGTCGCCGGCGTCGGCCCGTCGGTGGTCTGGCCGATCTTCTCCGGCGGTAAGATCCTCAGCAGCATCGAGTCCGCCGACATCGAGACACGCGAGGCGGTGTTGAAGTACGAGCAGTCCGTCCTGCTCGCGCTCGAAGAGGTGGAGAACGTCTTGATCGGCTACGTCAACGCCATCTCGTCGCGCGAGCACCTGCGCATCGCGGCCGAGGCCTACGAAGAAGTCGTTGGCCTGTCGACCGAGCGTTACGAGGCCGGCGTCGAAGACCTCGACCGCCTGATCGACGCTCAGCGCCTGATGCTCGAAGCCCAGGAGGCCTACGTCAAGGCCGACGGCCAAGTCACCGCGCAGGTGGTCAGCCTTTACAAAGCCTTGGGCGGCGACTGGCAGCTGTCCCCCGGCCCAACACCCGAAGCCGAACCCGTCGACCTGTGGCACGACGCGACCCAGGGCCGGTTCGGCCTCGACCTGCCGCTGCCGGAGTCCGAGCCTTGATCCGCCTCCCGATCTCATTGCGTCGCGGGTGGCTGATCGCCCTGGCGTGCTGCCTCTCGATCGGATGCGACGAGCGGAAGACGGCCACCACCAAGACCCCGCCGCCGACACCGGTCCTCGTCGTCAAGGCGCTCGCTCGCGACATCCCGATCTATCGCAGCTATCCCGGCACCACGCAGGCGCTCTCGACCGTTCAGGTCAGCGCCCGCGTGGAGGGTTATCTCGAAGCCAGCCTGTTCACCGAGGGCGAGCACGTCGAGGCGGGCCAACCGCTCTACGAGATCCAGCCCGACCAGTACGAGGCCGACCTAATCCAGGCCCAGGCCGACGTTGCCATCGCTCAGAGCAACCTGGCCTTCGCCAAGCAGGAGTACGACCGCAACGAGCCGCTGAGCCAGACGGGCGCGATCTCACAACAGTCATGGGATCGCTACGCCCACAGCTACGCCGACGCCCAGGGCCAGCTCGCCGCCGCGGAGGCCAATCTCCTCGACGCGGAGCTCAACCTCTCCTATACCCGGGTGGTCGCCCCCATCGACGGCCGGATCGGCGCCGACATCGTCGACGTCGGCAACCTCGTCGGCCCGGGGACTTCCTCCGGTGAGGCGCTCGCGCAGATTGTCCAACTCCACCCGATACGCGTCGTCTTCCAGCCCGGCGCCGATGAGTACGCCGCCTTCGCCAACGCGTCCTCCGGCGCGTCCGGCATCCCGGTGCGCATCGCTATCGCCCAGCGAAGCGGCAGCCCGCTCACCTTCGACGGCGCGATCGACCTGCTCAATAACACCGCTCAGCCCGGCACCTCCACCTTCATCGCCCGCGCCCAGTTCCCCAACCCCCGGGGCCTCGTCCTGCCCGGCCAGTACACCACCGTTCGGGTCCGCCTCGGAACGGTCCAGAACGCCGTGCTCGTCCCGACCGACGCCCTCTACAAAGACCCCCGCGACCACTACGTCTTGATGCTCAAAGACGGCGATACGCTCCAACGCCAGACCGTCGCGATAGGCGACGAAGTCGGCGGGTACACACACATCGTCTCCGGCCTCAGCGCCGGCGAAACGGTCGCGGTGGCCGCCAGCCCGGTCGTCCTCCGTGGCAGCGGCAAGGTCAAGCCTCGGGAGGTCGACCCGGACCAGCTGGTCGCGGGCAAGGTCGACGAAGCCAAGCCCGGCGGCGCGACGAACCAGCCATCGGGGGACGGCGGGTCGTGATCGACACGTTCATCCGCAGGCCGATCCTCGCGAGCTCCATCGCGATCCTCATGATCATCGCCGGCGCCGTCTGCGTCTTCACGCTGCCGGTCTCCCAGTTCCCGCCCATCGTCCCGGGCACCATCGGGGTCTCGACCTCTTACCCCGGCGCCAGCGCCCAGATGGTCGCCGACGTCATCACCACCCCGCTGGAAAAAAACATCAACGGCGTCGAGGGCATGATCTACATGTCCTCGGTGTCCTCCAACAACGGCGCCTCCTCGATCACCGTCTCCTTCGAGGTGGACTACGACCTCGACATCGGTCAGGTTGAGATCCAGAACGCCGTCCAGCAAGCGATGGGCAAGCTGCCGCAAGAGGTGCAGCAGGTCGGCGTCAGCGTCGAGAAGAAGTCCACCGATCTGACCGCCGTCATCAACATCTACTCCCCCAGCGGCGCCTTCGACAGCGAGTACCTCGGCAACTATGCCCAGATCAACATCATCGACTCGGTCTCGCGGATCGACGGCGTCGGCAGCGTCATCAATTTTGGCCTGAAGAACTACGCGATCCGCGTCTGGCTGGACCCCGCCAAGATGGCCGAGCTCGACCTCGACGCGATGGACGTCGTGTCGGCGATCGAGGATCAGAACCTCGAGATCCCTTCGGGCACCATCGCCCAGCTGCCCATCCCCGGCCGCGCCGCGTTTCAGTATCAGGTCAACTCGCAGTTTCAGATCCCCACGCCCGAGGAGTTCGCCGATATCGTGGTGAAGTCCACGTCCGACGGCGGCCTGATCCGCGTCTCCGACATCGGCCGCGCCGAGCTCGGCGCCCTCGACTACGGCACGAGCACCACCTTTGACGGCCAGGGCACCGCGACGCTTGGCGTCTTCCAGCGGCCCGACGCCAACGCCTTCGACGTCGTCGACGGCCTCCAGAAAACGATGGACGAGCTCGCCACCCGCTTCCCCGGCGACCTCGAGTGGAAACTCACCTACGCCACGACCAACTACGTCAAGGCCTCGATGCGTGAGCTGGTCATCACGCTGTTGCAGGCCGTCGGATTGGTCGTGCTGGTGGTGTTCATCTTCCTGCAGAGCTGGCGCACAACGATCATCCCCGCCGTCGCGATCCCGGTGTCGCTGCTGTTCACGTTCGTCGTGCTGGGCGGGTTTGGGTATTCGATCAACATCCTGAGCCTGCTCGGCTTGGTGCTCGCTGTCGGGCTGGTCGTGGACGACGCGATCGTTGTGGTGGAGAACGTCGAGCGTCAGTTCTCGCTGGGCGAGAAGAGCCCGCGGGCCGCCGCGAGCCGAGCGATGCGAGAAGTGGCCGGGTCGATCGTCGCGACGACGGCGGTGATGATGGCCGTCTTCGTCCCGGCCTCGTTCGCCCCCGGCGCGACCGGGCAGCTCTTCAATCAGTTCGCCCTCACGATCGCGTTCTCGGTGGCCATCAGCGCGTTCAACTCGCTCTCCCTGAGCCCCGCGCTCTGTGGCGTGCTGCTTCGGCCACGCGCGGAAGCAAGCCGGCCGTTCTTCCTGGCTCGCTGGTTCAACAGCGTCTTTGGGGCGTTCACCCGTCTCTACGGCACGGTCATCGGCGGGCTGGCCCGGGTGTGGTGGCTGGTGCTGATCGTGTTCGTCGGGTTCCTCTGGCTCGCGTTCGAGGTGGCTCGCGAGACGCCACAGGCCTTCGTGCCGCTCGAGGATCAGGGCTGGATGTTCGTAGCCGTTGAGCTGCCCGAGGCGGCGTCGTTTGATCGCACCCACGAGGTCGTGCTGCAGGTCGCCGAGATCCTCCGCGGCGAGGAGATGATCGAGGACGTCACCACGGTCAGCGGCTACAACTTCCTCGAGAGCTATGAGGAGTCCAACGCCGGGGTGGCGTTTGGCATCTTCAAGCCGTGGGACGAGCGAACGACCGCGGCAACGCAGGTCCCCGCCGTGCTCGAGACCTTCAACGAGGAGTTCGCGGCCATCCCGGGCGCCGCGGTGATCGCCGTTGCGCCGCCCTCGATCCCCGGCCTGGGCACGACGGGCGGCTTCGAGCTCGAGGTGCTCGACATCGAGGGCAAGGGCAGCCAGGCCCTGGCCGACGCCACCACCCGGTTCATCGACGCCGCCATGGCACGACCCGAAGTGGGGCGGATGCTCTCGACCTTTGTGCCCGACGTGCCTCAGCTCTACGTCGACGTCGATCGCGAGCAGGCCTCCGCCCTGAACGTCTCGATCAAGGACATCTACCAGACGCTGCAGGTCTACCTCGGGTCGCTCTACGTCAACAACTGGAACCGCTACGGCCAGGTCTACCAGGTCATGGTCCAGGCCGAGGGACGAGCCCGCGAGCGAATCGACGACATCGGCCGGCTGCACGTCTCCAACCGCAGCGGCGAGATGATCCCGCTCGATCAGTTCGTGACGATCGACACGATCGTCGCGCCCGACGGCGTGCAACGCTACAACCTCTACCCCAGCTCGCTGATCATCGGCAGGCCCGGCGACGGTTATAGCGGAGCCCAGGCGATCAAGGCGATCGACGAGGTCGCCAAGACGACTCTCGCGAGCGACGGCTTCGACTTTGCCTGGACCGGGTTGGTCTATCAGGAGCTCGGCGTGGTCCGCCTGCTCGCGATCATCTTCACCCTCGGCGTGGTCGCGGTCTTCCTCGTGCTCGCGGGGTTGTACGAGAGCTGGTCGTTGCCCTTCGTGATCCTGCTTCCGGTGCCGCTGGCGATGCTCGGCGCGTTCACAGCGCTGATGATCCGAGGGATGCCGTTGGACGTGTACGGGCAGATCGCCTTGCTCATGATGATCGCGCTCGCCGCGAAGAACCAGATCCTGATCGTCGCGTTCGCCCGCCAGCAGCGCGAGGAGGGCAAGGGGATCCTGGAGGCCGCGATTAACGCTGCACGCGTCCGGCTGCGCCCGATCCTGATGACCAAGCTGGCGTTCATCATCGGTTCGCTGCCGCTGGTGTTCGCCGTCGGGCCTGGCTCGAACACGCGCCACTCGATCGGGACGACGGTCGTGGGCGGGATGCTGGCCGCCGCGGTGCTCAGCCTGCTGATCGTGCCGGTGCTGTTCGTGGTGTTCGAGTGGATGCGCGTCCGGCTTGGGTTTGTTCCCGAACGCGCCGAGCCGAACGACTGAAACGTTACATCGAGCGGATCGTTACTCACCCAGCTTGGCGATCTGCCGATCGGCGACGTCCGCCGACCGGTGGATTCGAGCGGCCGTTTCCAAGAGACGAGTGGCGTTCAATTCTCCGTCTTCGGCAGCCGCCACGAGGCTTTGCACGACGCGATCCGCCAGCGCCTGGTCGTGGCCGACGAGCAGCACGTCGACCCCGGCATGCAGCGCCTCGATCGCCGCTCGCTCGGCGCTCATCGTTTCCTTGATGGCCGCCATCTCGAGATCGTCGCTGACGATAAGTCCCTTGAACCCGAGATCGCCGCGAAGCAACTCGGTGAGGACGGCGGGGCTGACCGTCGCCGGCCGCTCGGCGTCGTAAGCCTCGACGATCAGGTGCCCGGGCATGACACAGTCCACGCCGGCCTGGATCGCGGCGATGAACGGTAACAGCTCGCGAGACCGGATCGTCTCGCGGGGCGTCGCGACGCGCGGCAGCGTCAGGTGGCTATCGTCGGGCGTGTCGCCGTGGCCCGGGAAGTGCTTGGCGCAAGCCATCACGCCGGACGCTTGGATACTGCGGATCACGGCGGCACCCAGCGTGCTGACCATCCTCGCATCAGCTCCGAGCGAACGATCGCCGATCACCCGACTGTCTCGGTTCGTCGCCAGGTCCAGCACCGGCGCCAGCGCCAGGTTGAACCCCACGTCCGCCAGTTCGCCGCCGATCAGGCTGCCGTGGGCGAGGGCAACGTTCTCGTCTCCGCTTGCCCCGACCTCCACCATTGGCCCCGGCACGCTGAAGCCTTCTCGCAGGCGTGCCACCCGCCCGCCTTCTTGGTCGACGGCGCGGAGGATCGGCCGGCCCGCGTGCTCGCGGATTTGTCCCATCAGCTCGGCCACCTGCGCTCTCGACTCGGCGTTGTGAGCAAAGGCGATCACGCCGCCCAGCCCGCGGTCCAGCCACGCCCGCAGATCGTCGTCGAGGCTCGTCCCCGCAAAGCCGATGCAGAGATGGCCGTGGACCGCGCGCTCGAGCTCGGTGTTCATCGATGCCGTTCCGCGCTCGCCGGATGCTGTGAGGGCCTCGCGTCCTTGGCGTCCGCCACCGGCAAAGGTCGATAAGTTGATCGAGCCAGCACGCAGTCCAGTGTAAGCCCGGCTGCGACCGCTGCCCCGAGGTGAAGAGACCCGCCCGAGGAGTCTTGGTTGGAGCCCGCGACACCGACGCCCGAAGTCCTGAACTCATTTCACCCGGTAGACGGGCTCGTAATCGTGGGGTATCTCGCCGTGGTCAGTGTCCTGGGCGTGGCTTTGGCCGGACGCCAACGTTCGATGGAGGACTTTTTTCGGGGGGGCGACCGCCTGCCCTGGTACGCCGTCTCGGCCTCGTTGATCGCGACGATCGTCTCGGCCGTGACGTTCATCGGCGTTCCAGCGGTGGCCTTTCGCGAGGGTGGCAACTTCACCTACCTGCAGTTCGGGATCGTCGCCGGACTGCTCAGCCGGCTCGTCGTCGCGTTCGTGCTCGTACCGGCTTACTACCGGCATCGCGTCTACAGCCCGTACGACTTCATGGGCCGAAGGCTGGGCGAATCGGCCCGGGCGGTGACGACGGCCCTGTTCTCGCTGCTCGGCCTGCTCGCCCAGTCGGCTCGCGTGTACCTCACGGCGGTTGTGCTCAGCTTGATGCTCGCCGGGCCTCTGTCTTCCCTCCAGCGAGCGACGGGGATCGACGCGTTTGCCTGGGCGGTGATCATGATCGGGGCGGTGGCGGTGGCGTGGACGCTGCTGGGCGGGATCGCGACAGTGGTGTGGACGGACGCGATGCTGCTGATCGTCTTCGTTCTCGGCGGGCTGGTCGCGCTGGGGGTGATCGCCGTCGAGCTGTCGGGCGGTCTTTTTGCGGGCCTGTCGGACATCATCTTCTCGGGTGTCGAGACGGGGAAGTTCAAGCTGTGGAGCCTTGGCGCGTCGAGCGACCGATGGTCGGCCTTCTTGACCGATCCCTACACCGTTTGGGCGGCGATCTTTGCCGTCACGTTCGGCAACATCGGGCAGTACGGCACCGATCAACTGCTCGCTCAACGCATCTTCTGCTGCCGTGGCCGGCGATCGGCTCAGGCGGCGATCCTGAGCAGCTGGGCCGGTGAACTGGTCGCCGCGTTGATGCTGCTGGTCGGCGTCGGGCTCTGGGCGTTCTACCGCGCTCACCCCGAGCGGCTGGCCACCGGCGACGTGGCGGACAACCCCGACAACGTCTTCCCGATCTTCATCCTGACGCAGGTGCCCGTGGGGCTACGCGGCCTGATCCTGGCGGGCGTGTTCGCGGCGGCGGTGTCAAGCCTGACGTCGATCATTGCCGCGCTGGCGCAGACGACGCTCTCCGCCACGTACCTTCCCTGGCGTTCGAGGGGAGGCAAAACGGACGCGACCACATCGACGGAACTTTTGCTGGTCTCGCGGCTGCTGATCGTGATGTGGAGTGTTCTGCTGTGCGCTGCGGCGTTCGCCGTTCGCTTCTACGTCGATTCGTCTCGGGAGGCCGGCGAGGACGTCCCGCTGCTGGACCTGGCGTTGGGCTTGGCCAGCTACGTCGTCGGCGCACTTTTAGCGGCCTTCCTGCTGGCATGGCTGCCGTTGCGAATCAGCGGTTACGGCCTGATCTGGTCCGCGCCCTTGTCGGTCGTTGCGGTCTACGCTTCGCGATCGCACGACCCCGGCTTGCCGGATTCCCTCCAGGCATATCTGACTGGTTGGTCGACGTCACACGGCTTCTTGACGATCATGCTGGCATGCGGGCTGTTGCTGATGCTGACGTGGGTGCTGTCCGCGTGCCTGGGGCCGCGTTCGATGCGTGGGGCGCGATTGGCTAGGACGCCTTGGGCGATGCTTGGCGCGGCGTGGATCGTCTGGCTCTCGACACAAGGCTACTTCCCGGGTGAGATCGATCCGATCACCGGGACACCCGCGCAAATCAGCGTTGCCTGGCCCTGGTACGCGCCGCTGGGCGGTCTGACGGCGATCGTGTTCGGTTATCTTCTCGCCGATCGGCGTGAGCGACCCCCCGTGCGCGACGAAACGGAGTCAGTGGTTTGACCGGCGAGCGTGACGATGCCGTGCACGAGCGATTCGCGCTGGGCTGCATGTCGGGCACGAGCCTGGACGGCCTGGACGTCGCGCTCGTTCGTCTGACGGGGCGACGCCACGCCTTGGCTGCTCAAGTGGTTCGACATGCCGCGACCCCTTTCGAGGACGGCTTGCGAGGTGAGCTGACTGCGCTCGCCAGCGATCGTCCCACGCCGCCGAGCGACATCGCCAGGCTCGCCCGAGAACTCGGCGATCTCCATGCCGACCTGTGCGAAAGCACGATCGAAGGTCTCGATTCGGCCGTTGCGTCGAGGATCGCGTTCGTCGCTGCCCACGGCCAGACGATCACGCATCACCCCACCGGCGTCGCCGGCTCGGGCCGGGGCTTCACTTGGCAACTGCTCGACCCGTTCCCGATCGCGCATCGCTTGGGCGTGCGTGTCTGCACGGACCTGCGTGGAGCCGACCTGGTGGCGGGCGGCGAAGGGGCGCCGATCACGCCCGCGGCCGACCCCGTGCTTTTCCCCGTGGATCGCGCGATCGTGGTCAATCTCGGCGGGGTCGTGAACGCCACGCGGTGGAGCCGAGTCGTCGAGCCTCCGTCCGCGGAACCTTCAGTGACCATCGAAGGCGCGGACATCGGCCCCTGCAATCTTCTGCTGGACCCGCTCGCCTCCGCCTTGCTGCACGGCGCGAGGTACGACGCGGCCGGCCAAGTGGCCTCGGGCGGGAGAGCTCGGGCGGAGTTGATCGACGCGATCGATGCGGCGATCGACCGTGGTCTGACTACATCGGACGGGATCGCACCGTCACGACCGCTCTCTCTGGGGCGTGAGCAGTTCGGCCTTCGGATGATCGAACACGTCATGCAAGTGGCGAGCGCCATGGGTGCGACTCCGCCGGATGTGCTCGCATCGGCGGTGGATGCGGTGGCGGGACGGATCGCGCGCTGGTGCTCCGCGGACGGCACGGCGGACGTGATTCTTGCCGGTGGGGGCGTGCGAAACCGGGCGTTGATCGCTCGACTGACCGCTCGGATGCCTGGGGCGCGGGTCAAGACATCGAGCGACTACGGCGTTGTTCCCGAGGCGAGAGAGGCGGCGGCGATGGCCGTGCTCGGCGCGATGTCGCTCGACGGATTGAGCATCACCGTTCCTTCGATCACCGGCGCAACTCAACCGGGCCCGGCGGGGCGCTGGACGCTCGCTCGCGATACGCTCTGCGAGCCATGAGCGACATGCCCAGCCCACCGGATCGCGGGCACCTGCCGACCGAGCGACGTCCCAGCGATCCGACCCACCTCGATCCTCTAGACACCTCAAGGCTAGTTCGCGGACTGATCGGTGCTCAACGGCCCGCGGTCGACGCCGTGGCGGAGGCCTCGCCGCAGCTCGCGGCGCTCGTGGATGACACGATCGCCTCGATCCGCCGCGGCGGACGGTTGATCTATCTCGGCGCAGGCACGAGCGGTCGGCTCGGCGTCCTCGATGCCAGCGAGTGCCCCCCCACGTTCAGTCTTCCGCACGGCGTGGTGGTCGGTCTGATCGCGGGCGGGGACGCCGCGCTGCGCAAGAGCAGTGAAGCCAAGGAAGACCACCCCGAGGCGTTCACGGACGACCTCAACAAGCTCGGCGTGGCGGAGCGTGACGTGGTCGTCGGCATCACGGCCGGCGGGACCACGCCTTGCGTGCACGGCGGCCTGGCCTTGGCCGCGGGCCGTGGGGCCGTGACGGGGATCGTGGCCTGCGCTCCCGTCGAGCCCTGGCGCGCTCGACACGTCGTTGTCCTGAACACCGGGCCCGAGCCGATCACCGGTTCGACCCGTCTCAAAGCGGGCACGGCCACGAAGCTCGCGCTCAACACGCTTACGACGGCTGTGATGGTCGGGCTGGGCAAGACCTACGGCGATCTGATGGTGGACCTGCGCGCGACGAACGAGAAGCTTCGAGACCGAGCGATCCGCATCATTCGCGAGGTCTGCAAGGTCGATCGTTCGGCCGCCGCCGAGCTGCTGGAGCGAGCCGATGGCCAGGCGAAGCTGGCGATCACGATGGCAAGGCTCGGCCTGGATCGCGAGACGGCGGAGGGCCGCCTTGCGGCCGTCGACGGGCGGCTAGCGGAAGTCTTAGGGCCGCCGCCTCGGCCGTCGCGATGATCGCTAGAGCGTGTTGAGCCGATAGCCCCAGCGGTAGGTTCCCGGCGGAACCAGGTACGGCGGCAGCGTGTCGGGCCCGCAGCTGGCCGTGCCAAGGCCGCGGTGAGCGTGGTCCAGGCAGAGGATCGTCTCGGCGCGGCGGGTGAGTTCGTGCGTGTGCCCCGCGGCCGTGAGGTCGGCCGGGGTGTAGTGGCTCGCGGAGAACATGCACCGGCCATCGACGCACGACGCCAGGCCGGCGGGCTGCGTACTCCCGGGCAGCGGCGTCCAGCGCAGCGCTCGTCCGTCCTCGTTCGCGAGTTCGAGCCAGCGGACGTCGGTCTTCAGCCCGTGCTCCTGCGGCACGACGTACGGGACGTACTCGTCGGCGACGGTCGATCGATAGAGGGCGATCGGGGTTCCTGTCTTCCGATCGGGGTACGACTCGCCGGGCCCCCGACCGAACCATCGCATCCCTTCGAAGCCCTCGACCAATCGCCACACGACGCCGAGGCGAGGCAGGTCCGGCAACCCGCGGTCGATCACGCACCCGTTCTCCACCGTGAGCGCCCCCGAGTCGTCGAGCGTGTAGCGATGCCGATGAGAGATCGATCGCTCGGTGCCCTGACGATCCGTCGCGACCCAGCGATCGGTGATTTGAAACTGGATCGACCCGTCCCGACGCTTCGTGGGCCTGCGCAGCTCGGTCCCGGCGTGCTTGAGCCGATCCAGCCCGGCATTGCACCAACGCCCCAGGGGTTTCCAGTCGGCCCGCCACTGCTCGGGCTTTCCCTTCACCCCGTCGTTGCTCGTGGGTCCGCGCCAGACGTTCAGCGTCGGTCCGGCGGTGACGAGTTTCTGCCCATCGATTGACATGCCCGCGAGCCGTGGGCGGTCTCGATCGATCTTGAGCGTTACGCCTGAGGGCTCATGCTGGACCTTGAACCACCGTTTCGATTCGACCATGCCGGGCACATGGCGGGCCGTTCGTCGCCTCGATCCGTGGTTTGCCGTGGCGTCGCTACCCGTGTTGCGGATGGGGAACTGCTCCCACGCGAGGACGTGACCCTTGGGGCACCACGGCGTCTTGTGGGTCGCGATCGCTTCGACCAGGACCATCGCCTCACCGGGGGGCCGGGTGTCCGGCAGGGCGAGGGCGACGCGCGTCGATCGTTGCGGCGCCGTCGTGGGGTTCGGGGCGAACGTGCCCGAGGCGATGCGCCTGCCGTCGACGTCCAACCGCCAGCGGAACTCGAGCCAGGCGAGGTCCGTGAAGTACTGCTTGTTGGTGACTTTCAGCTTGCCGCCGCGGTAGGGCCCGAACCCGATCGGCTGCATGAGCTTCTTGCACTCGGCCATCGCCGGGTGGGGCGTTCGGTCAGGACCGATCAAGCCGTCGCACACGAACTCGGCGTCGTGGATGGTTTCGCCGAAGTCGCCGCCGTAGGCATACCAGGTCTGCCCGTCCGCGGTGGTCTGCCGAAGGCCGTGATCGATCCATTCCCAGATGAAGCCGCCCTGCAGGCCGTCGTACTTCTCGAACGCCTCCCAGTACTCCCGCAGCGTGCCGTTCGAGTTGCCCATGGCGTGGGAGTACTCGCAAGGGATGCACGGGCGCGGATCGTTGTTGCGATGAGCCCAGTCGATGAGCTGTTGGACCCGTGGGTACATGGGTCCAAAGAAGTCGTTGGCGTGCCGGTCACCGCCGATCTCGACGTTCAGCCTCTGAATCCATCGCGCGCGGACAGCGCCCTCGTAGTGCAGCGGGCGGGACGGGTCGTAACGGCGGATCCAGTCGGCCATGGCGTCGTGATTCTCGCCGTAGCCCGACTCGTTCCCCAACGACCAGGCGATCACCGACGGGTGATTCTTGGTCCGCGTCACCATGTTCATCGCACGGTCGAGGAACGCCGGTCGCCACCGTGGGTCGCGACAGATCGTCGCGTAATTGTCGTGCGCCTCGACGTTGGCCTCGTCCATCACGTACAGGCCGTACTCATCGCAGAGCTCGTACCAGCGTCGGTCGTTGGGGTAATGAGCGTTACGGACGGCGTTGAAGTTATGTTGCTTCATCAGCCGGATGTCGCGCACCATGCTCTCGGTGCTCAGCGCCTTCGCGGTTTCAGGATCGTGTTCGTGGCGGTTGACGCCGCGGATCATCACGGCCTGGCCGTTGATCAATAGCTTGCGGTCGCGGATTTCAACATTGCGGAAGCCCACACGGCAGGCCGTGTATTCGATCGCGCGTTTCGCTGGCTTTCCCTTCCCATCATCGGGATGCAGCGAGACGAGCAGCGTGTATAGGTTGGGGGCCTCGGCCGACCAGGGCGCCACCTTCCGCAGATCGGCGGAGAACGAGGCGGTGTTGCGATGGCGGTGGTACTCACGATCGATCGCGACCGGCTTCCCGAGAGAGCGAGCCGACGCGCCCTCTGTGCTCAGGAGCTTGGCGACGACGTGCACGGCCTGGGTCGGCTCGGAGGTGAAGTTGAGCTTGACGTCGACCTCGATGCGGCCGCTCTCCCAGTCCTTGTTCAGGCTGGGCCGAGCGTGGACGTCCTCGACATAGGCGTGGTCCTGGCTGTAGAGGAATACTTCGCGGTAGATGCCGCCGAGCCACCATTGGTCCTGATCTTCGATGTACGAGGCGTCGGACCAGCGGATGACCGTCGCGGTGAGCTGGTTTCGGCCGGCTTGCAGAAAATCAGTGACATCGAACTCGCTCGGCAGTCGTGAGTCCTTGCTCATGCCGACCCATTGGCCGTTGACCCAGAGGCAGAGCACGCTCTCGGCCCCCCCGACGTGGAGCACGACCCGCCGGTCGTGCCACGCCTCGGGCAGGTCAAACCGTCGTCGATAGACGCCCGTGGGGTTGTCCGCCGGGACGCGCGGCGGATCGTTCTCGAATGGCATCACGACGTTCGTGTAGACGGGGTGGCTGTGCCCGTGCTGTGTCCAGTTGCTTGGGACGGGGAGCTTGTCCCAGCCTCGGTCAGAGATTGCTGGCGTGACGGCTTTGGCTGGCACCGCTTCGGGGCGGTCGAACAGCCTGAACCGCCACTCACCGTCGAGGGAAAGGAACCACGGGCTTCGGGCGCGGACCTGCCGCCTGGCTGAGGCCGCCGAGGCGTATGGGATGAGATTCGAACGTCCCGGCAGCCGGCCGATCTGAGTCAATTCGGGGGTTTGCCAGAACGTTGGAAAATCGTCGAACAGTGGGCGCATGGTCTCAGCACTCGGCGGGCGTATCCTTGACGACGACGCACCGCTTGCGCACCACCGAGGACCGGGCGGGACATCCTAATCGAGCCTCGCGTCGAGAGCGCGTTTAGGGATCGTCGACGCGTTCGTGCGTCGAGAGACGGAGTTGGATCGGCCAGTCGGGATACTGTTCGGCGTTGCCGCCGCCGATATCCGCCCCGTCTGGCCAGCACTCGAGCGTGATCAGGTCGTCCTCCGGCTGGATGTGGATTACGGCAAAACCTTCGCCGCGATGGATGCGTTCTGTGTTCCCCATCCCGGCTTCCCATTCGGCCTCGTTGACCACGTGCCGTTGCGGGTTGCGCCGGCGAGCCAGCTCTTGCACAGGCGCGGGATTGGCGACGGCGAGCACGTCGAATCGGTTGTTGAAGCCGTCGGCGAAGGAACCGTGGGTCGATTCGGTGTCGTCGGTCTTCGGCGAGGTGCGTTGGGCATCGTTGGGGTAGAACCACCGCCACCAGATACACCCGCCGGCCGGTTGGCAGAACTGCACCACGCCGTCGCCGTCCGTTTCCAGGACGGCGACCGACGCGAGGTGCTGGTCGCCGGTGAAGAGAAGGGCGCCGCTGTCGGCAAACAGGTTGACAGCCTTATCTCGTGCCTGTTTGGGCCAGGCGTTGGTGTCCTTGTCCTGACCGATCTGGCCGGTGGTGCCGCCGGTGCTGAGCTTGACGTAGTTGGTCTGGCTCACGACCACGCGAGCGCTCGACGCCTCGGGGTCGTTGGCCCACTGCTCGATCATCTCGAGCTGAGCGTTGCCGAGCAGTTCGGGTGGGTTGACTTGCCGTGAGTTGTCACGCTGTGCGGACTTGAACTTTCGGTCTTCGAGGACGGCGAAGTCGACGTCGCCGTAGGTGAAGGTGGTGAAGTAATTGGTGATGCCGCTGTCGAGCGGGCCCGGGTTGTGGGGGTCGGGGTTGGCGCCGCACATGGCGCGCTGGACGAGGTTGACGAAGAGTTCGGAGTGCAGGTAACCGCCCCCGAAGTCCCAGCCTTCGGTCATGAGCCGTCCGCCGTCTCCCCAGATGTTTGGGTGCCAGACGTCATGGTCGTCGGTTTGCAGGATGCACGGGACGCTGCGGGTGACGTCCTGGAACGACCAGTGCCAGATGAGCCACTTGTAGAGGAAGTCCTCGACGGGGAAGCCATCGGTCGGATCGCGTGGCGTGGGGTTGGCCTCGTAGAGCTGGTCGCCGGTGAAGAAGACGATGTCGGGGTGGCGCTGCATGAGCGGTATCGTCACGCCGTCGAAGGGCATCCAGACATTCGCGGCCGTCCAACGACCGCTGAATCGTTCGCCGGGTGCGAGCTGGTCGGGGTTGCCGGCGTGCTTGCGGCCCATCACGCCGGTGCAAGACACACCGGCGATGACGATGTCGTCGGTCGGCTCGGCGGGGACGTCGAAGGCGTAGCTCGCAGCGAGGTCGCCGGTGCCGTTGAGCACGACGCGATAGGCATGCTCGCGGCTGGTGTCGTGGTCGGCGACACGCAGCAGGGCGTAGTAGGCGGGTTCGCTGACGCCTGTCGGCGGAGAGGCGGGTTGCCAGCTTTCGTCGTCGGCACGTCGCTCGATGCGCATGGCGAGCCGGCCGCCGGGCCGGTCCCCGCGCGGCGGGGTGAGCGTCCGGCCCAGCGAGACGCACTGCACGCCAACCTTGAGTTCGCCGTTGGCAACGCTGTACAGCACGCCGGCGACGGGCCCAAAGCCGCGATCCCGGTGCGTGGCGACGCGTTCGCCGCCGACACGCCACGCGCGGAAGGCGTGGGCGTTGCCGGGTTTGGAGCCCATGCTCGCCAGGGCGATATTGCCCGCCATCCGATTGGCCGGGACGGGGGCTTGCGAAGCGGCAACAACCTCGCCCTCGACGACGATCTCTGCGGTGAGCAGGAACTGATCATCGCTGACACGATCACCGCGTAGGGTCAGGGTTGCTATGTCGGGCGTCGGCCCGATCATCGGTTGGGTCACGCGATGTCCGGGCAGCAACGGCGGATCGACGCTCTCCCGGTCGGTGCCGAAGTCCCGGATCGACAACCCCCCTTCG
Source organism: Planctomycetota bacterium (assembly GCA_039818285.1). Taxonomy (GTDB): domain Bacteria; phylum Planctomycetota; class Phycisphaerae; order Phycisphaerales; family Phycisphaeraceae; genus JBCBUE01. Next base: position 19,423 of record JBCBUE010000053.1, read on the forward strand.
TCGAAGTTCCAGACCGCGATGAACCCGCCGCCAAGGCCCGGCGTGCCCTGCACCATCGCCGCCTTGCGATAGCCGATCTGCCCCTCGCCCGCCGCGACCAACAAGCCCGCCCGTCCGGCCTGGCTCGGCACGAGGTCCACCTCGATGCGGAAGTCATCGCCCCGCTTGGCCAGGTCCTGCGACAAGAGGTGAGCGGTTCGCCAAGTCCAACCCCGAAAGCCGGCCTCGCACACCAGCCGACCGTCGCGCACGGACCAGTCTTCCAGGCGGTTGGCCCAGATGTTCGGGCCCGGCCATCGACGATCGGGCGTCTCACGCCAGGAGGCGACTTCGATGGTCGACTGGGCCGAGGCCATCGTCGTCGTGAAGACGGCAACGATCGAGAGCAGGACAACTCGAGCGGGCACAAACATCACTGAGCGGCTCCTTGAGGCGAGAGAGAGGCGGTCGGCGTGCCGATATCCCTGGGGACATGGCGGTGAAACAGGTCGGCGTCGCGGCATGCCACGAGTCGCCAGCCAGATTATGACATGCTCGCGGATTGGCGGCGTGACCTCACTGCTGCTCTGCGGCGGGGCGACGAGCCCTTGAGGACAGCCTTGTCGGCAAGGCCGATTCTCAAGGCGATCCGATGGCGGACCACGCCGAGGTGCCGATCGCTTCGGGCACGCGGAAGCCGCCGCTACATCGGCAGAGCCGAGCGTGGCGACGGGTCGATGGCCTCGAGATCGAGTGATTTTTGATCACGCATTCTCTTCAGCAATCGTTCGTAGAGACGATAGGTATCGCTCGACTCGTCACGACTTGAACGCTTGACTTCCGCTTGCCGCTGTTCGGCCGCCGCCCGACGCGACTCGCGTTCATTCGCCGCGCGTTGGCGATAATCGGTGTTGTCGACGTTGGCGTGCTCGGCGAGCACCGGCAGCCAGCGGTGGGCGTACTGGACGTGGGTCTGCTCGTCGATGATGTCGAAGAGCATCATCTCCGCCGACTCGAGATCGCCTGCGGCCTTGAAATCGTCGTAGGCTTCTCGCTTCACCTGAAAGTGCCCCGTCTCGGCGATCATCCCGATGGCAAAGACCCGCTCGTAAAGGCCGTTGGGGGTGATGGGATCGGCGGCGATCGCCGCGGGGATGCTTCGCTCATCGCTGGCGGTGGAGGTCGGCCGAAGCGGGGGTCGGTCGGCGTAGGTTTCGTTGCTGTCGTAGCTTGGGAAACCGATCTCGTCGAGGCCGATACCGAAGTCGAGGAGGCGCGAATAGCCCGAGTCGCCGTGTCGGGATTCGTCCCACAGGTGGCGGGAGATGTCCCGGGTGAACGCCCAGGGCATGAAGTGTCCGTCGTAGAGCCAGCGAAGCTGGTCCATGGCCAAGTTCATCTCGTAGGCGTATCCGACGCACCAGAACAGCCGTCGTGCTTCGAGGTCGGTCTCAAAATCGGCTTCGATGTGTACTTTGAAGTCCGGCTTGGGGTGAGTCCCCGCGGGACGGGCGGGGTAAAGCGGGAGCCGGAACGGACTGTTGACGCCGGCGGGAGCCGCGGGCGTTTGCCCCTTCTCCAACGCGATGGCGCTTGAGAGCCCATCGCACTGCTGGATCGCGTTTTGGATCGTGGCCAGGTAGCCGTTGTCGATCGTATGGGGATGCCGACGCCGGTAGTCGCGCAGCCAGAGCCGCATGTTCTCCTTGGCGTGAGCCACTTCCATCAGCACCGACAGGGTCGGAGCGTCGTGGACCGGGTGGGCCGAGGTGCAGTAGGCCGTGTATGAGTCGACCAGGGCGTTGCAGAAGACCTGATAGATCCCGTCGACGGCGTCGTCATGGGTCGGAGCATCCAAGACCGCGTTGGCCAAGGCCTCCAACCTTGGGGAGACGGGCTGGTCTAGGTTGCTCTCGCGACCCGGGAACTCGACAAGCCGATCTCGCAGCCGCTGCACCGCCTCGGCCTGCTCCCAGACGTGGCGGTGTACGGTGACCTTGTCGTTCCAATCGGGAAAGAACCTGCCCCAGGCGCAGATCAGTCGGTGCAGGCATCGCTCGAGGTACTCCCAGTCACGCAGGCGATCGACCGTCAGCGGCTTCTTCCCCGAGTTCGCGTCGACGAGGACGCTTCGAGGTGTTTCGAGCGTGGTGGTACCGTTCATGGGGGCTCCGTAACTGACGCTTGACTCGATCGGTGGCGCGTCGCGTGAGTGATTCAGGGCCGATCGATTCAACTTAAAGATCGCCTGCGAGAGCGCGGCAGGCTATCCAAGATAGGGTCAAGTTTGTGTCGAAAACGCGCGCATTAGGTACAATCTGCCCATGCTGGTTCCGTCCATCCTGGAGAGCAGGCGGATCGACATCGATTCGGAATGGCGTTTTGATATGGTTTGCAGCCCCTTCTGGCGGGTCTATCTGAACGCTCGGTCTGGGGCGTGCGTGCGGTGCTCGGGGCGTGTGTACAAAATTACGCCCGGCCGCGCGTTCGTGGTGCCGGCCTGGCTTCGGTTTGACTGCTGGAGCGGCTGCCGGATGAGCCATCGGTATCTTCACTTCGGGCTCGACGGCCTCTCCGGGGCGGTGACCCGCCGGATGTTCGATGCGCCTTTCCAGGTAGACGTCTCTCGGTTCCCCGGCGACCCCTGGCCTGCACGGCACCAGCGTCTGCCCGAGGTCGTCCGCGAGGCCGCCGCCGTTGCGTGGGCACAGGCCGTGGTGGTGTTGGCGTTCGATCGCCTGCCCGCCGAACAGATGGCTGAGTGTCGCCCGTTCCTGAAGGAAAGGCCGCGGATGCGGCGGGTCCTGGACTACATCGAACGGAATCTGAGCCGGCCGATCGCCAACGATGAGCTTGCCGCCGAAGCCCACCTGAGCCCCGGCCAGTTCATCCGACGTTTCGGCCAGGAGATCGGCCAGACCCCGGCGCAGTACGTGCGGGAACGTCGTGTCACGGCAGCCGCGAGTCGGCTTCGCCTGGGAGACGATTCGATCGAAACGATCGCGGCGGACACGGGTTTTGGCGACCGATCTTACTTCTCCAGGACATTCAAGGAGATCATGGGGACCTCGCCGGCGGCGTATCGCCGCTCGCGCCGCGTTTAGGTGTTCGATCGACGTCACCGGGGTCGGCGCATCGCGCTGGTTGATCCATCAAAAGAACTGTTCGACGGCGGGCCGTCTGGTCTCACAGGATTGAACATCGATGGAGGCATGTCGCGGGTGCGAGGTGTTCAACGCTTGGGGTTGTGATCGCGAGAAAGGACTTAGATGTAGCGCATCGGCGTGTGCGGCCTCGCGAGGTGGCGGGGCCCGGTGAGGATGAATAGCCGGTGGATCTTCTGGGGCCGGTCGAGATCGGCCAAGCCTGTGCAGAACTCGCGCAGGGGCGAGTGCGCAATGAGTCCATGGCGGCCCCTATCGTCGGAAACAAAGCAAGGGTTGGGTCGCTCGCTGAAGCGGTGTGTTCCACAAGATATGTCGACCAGTCTCTCCGTCACGCCGACGGGCTAAAAAGTGTCCGTTTTGTCAGGTCTAGAAAGCGATCACTTCTCGCAACTCCAATTTCGCTACAGACTTGTATTTCTTATTGCGCGTAACCCCGAATCCTGATCCAGCGGTGTTGTGAGTTTTTGGCGATCATCGGGCGTCCCGGAAGGAGCCCGGA
>JBCBUE010000054.1:0-22679 GCA_039818285.1 Planctomycetota bacterium
CCGCAACCCCGCCTACACCGCCAACCCCTACCACGGCACCGTCATCGAGCCCCTGCGCGTCGCCGTCGCCAGCGCCCGCGCGTTCGACCTGCACCAGCCCGCCCCGCGCCTCCCCGCCTCCGAGCTCGAGGTCGCGTGGGAGTTCGGCGAGTCGACCGGGCAGGGCGTCCTCGAACCGCCCACCGTCTTCGGCTTCTTCCTGCCCACCTACACCCCACCGAACACCGACCTCCACGCCCTTGGCCTGGTCGCGCCCGAGCTGCAGATCCTCGACGAATACAAGGCCCTCGCCGGCCTGCAACACATGACCGAGCTCACGGTCTGGGGCCTGCACGACCACAACGAGCCGTTCATCGAAACCGCCTACGACCTCCGCGACGACCCCAGAGCCCTCGCCCGACACGTCGCGCAACGACTCGACCACGGCTGGGCCAGCGACGCGGCGATCAACGACATCGCCCGCGCCCTAAGCCGCGTCCGCGGCGACGACGACCGCGTCTTCGCCGCCGTGTTCCTCACCCTCGGCCACCCCGACTTCCGCGTCCTGCGCTAGCGCACGCGCCTCACCAGGAGCCCCGCCATGGACGACAACCTCGACCGCATCATCTCCCGCCGATCCTTCCTGCGGCGCGGCGCCTGCGCCTCGCTCGGCCTGGCCGGCCTCAGCTCGCAATTGCTCGCCTCCCGCACCATGGCCGCCACGCTCCAGCAGCAATCCTTCACCGACTACCGCGCCCTCGTCTGCGTCTTCCTCTTCGGCGGCAACGACAACGGCAACACCCTCATCCCGCTCAACGCCGAACAGACCTACGCCGACTACGCCCGCGGCCGAGACAACCTCGCCATCCCCCGCCGCTACCTCCGCGACACCACGATCACGCCCAGCAACGCCGGCGGCGCCACCTATGCCCTCCACCCCGCGCTCAAGCACACCCGCCAGCTCTTCAACCAGGGCAACGCCGCGCTCGTCGCCAACGTCGGCACCCTGCTCGAACCCGTCACCAAACAACAATGGCAACGCGGCGGCGCGTCCCTGCCCCGCCAGCTCTTCGCCCACGATCAACAAGCCCAGCAGTGGCAGCTCTCCCGGCCGGACGCCCGCGACGGCCAGGGCTGGGGCGGCCGGCTCGCCGACCTCCTGCACGACGCCGCCACCACGCCCGACGCCACCGTCTCCATGAACATCTCGCTGGCCGGCACCAACCAGTTCCTCGCCGGCCGCCATGTCGTCCCCTACGCCCTCGGCCCCGAGGGCCCGCCGTCCATCGGCCACGAAGAGATGTCCCGCCAGGGCCAGCACCAGCTCCGCCGGGCCTACATGGACATGCTCGCCGCCACGCAGGACCCGCACCACCCCAACCGCCACGCCATGGTCGACGCCGTCCGCGACGTCACCCAGCGCGCCCTTGTCGCCAACGAACAGCTCGAACGCCTCCTCAGCAAGTCCTCCCGCCTCACGCCCCCCGACGAAGAGACGTACGAAGAGAACGAACTCATCCACCAGCTCCACGCCGTCGCCCGTCTCATCGAGAACGCCGAGCAAGGCCTCGGCCACCAGCGCCAGATCTTCTTCGTCGCCCTCGGCGGGTTCGACCACCACGACGGCCTCGTCGGCGCCGAGTACGGCGAGACCGACGAAGACGGCAACACCTGGCTCGGCCCCCACGGCGAACTCCTCCGCCAGCTCGACGACGCCCTCGCCTACTTCTGGGACGCCCTGGGCACCCTCAACAAACGCGACGCCGTCACCACCTTCACCGCGTCCGACTTCGGCCGAACCTTCGCCTCCAACGGCAAGGGCTCCGACCACGGCTGGGGCGCCCACCACCTCGTCCTCGGCGGCAGCCAGCTCCAGGGCAACCGCCTCGTCGGCACGTTCCCCAACCTCCGCGTCGACGGCCCGGACGACACCGACGAAGGCCGCTTCATCCCCACCACCGCCGTCGACGCCTACGGCCACGAGTTCGCCCGCTGGATGGGCGTCCCCGCCTCGGAGATGACCACCGTCTTCCCCAACCTCAACCGCTTCCTCGACCCCCGAAACCCCGCCACCCACCTCGGCCTGCTGACTTAGAGCCAATCACCACCACCAAACCCCATTGGCCCCGGCTTCCCGCCAGGGTCTAGCGACCCCACGCGCTCGACCTCGCCCGCCACCGCGCCACCCGATCCAGGCTCACCCCCGGCTCCACGACCCTCAGCCCCCACTCGATCGGCCGATCCGCCGCCGCCTCCCCCAACGCCAGCCCTCGTCCGCCGAACCCGCCATCCGCCCCGCCGCCCGAGCCCGGCTCGCCACGCCCCCGCGATCCCAGTTGACAACGGGCCTCCCTTCGGTCGATAGTGACGTCCCCTCAAGGAGTTGCCGATGCTTCGTCCCGTCTCTCTGATCGTTCCCGCTCTCGTGGCCGTCGCCTTTCTCTCGGCCGGCTGTTCCAGCAAGCGCGTCACCCTCGACGAAGCCATGGGCAGCGACATCACCCCCGAGCTCGGCCACCAGGGCCTCTCCGACCAGCAGGCCCGCTACCGCGAGGCGATCGTCGTCGATCACAACCTCCGCGCTATGCGGGACGACCTGTCGCGCTTCTGGTTCTTCGACCAGCCGTCGCGCCTGACGCCCCGGGCCGTCCCCTGACCCGCCGGCTTATCGGGCTCCGCCAGCCAGCCACCCCCCTCATCGGGCCGTCCGCCCGCCAGACCCGGGTAAAGCCGATCGACGTTGGCGTCGATATCGCTGTGTCGAGGGGCCCAGGGCCACGCTGTTTCTAGTCTCTGTATCGGCCGCGTCCGCCGATAGCCCGCCCCCCGGGGAGATCGCCATGGTGCACCCCGTCATCCCTTCCTCGTTGCTCGACGAGCTCGATCGGCTCGAGTCCTTGCGGGCGCCCGAGAAGACCGAGCTCTGCAAGCGGCACTTCGCCCGGTTCGTCGTCCGCGGCGACGCCGAGCTGCAACCCATGACCCGCAGCAAGCTCGACGCCACGCCGATCGAGATCAAGCTCCGCGACATCGGCCGAGGCGGCTTCGGCTTTATCGCCGAGCAACCCCTCGAGCCCGGCACGCCGTGGCGATGCGCCTTCCTCGATCGCGGCTACGCCGTCGGCGAGGTCGCCTGCGTCATCCGACACTGCGACCGGATCGGCGGCCGGCTCTACCTCGCCGGGGCCCAGATCGTCGTCCCCACCGGCCTGCTCGCCACGCTCGGCGTCGACCCCGCCCGCATCGACGAGCCGCCCGCCGGCCCGACCGACGCCGTCGACCTCGGCTTCGTCGAACCCCACGACTGCGTCTGACCCCGCCCCATCTCGCCCTCTTCCGCGCCGCCCCCGCCGCTTGCCCTGCTCGGACGCCGAGCGTTGTCGCCGGCCTCGCCGCTAGCGCCAGGCGCCGAATCTCGGAAATCCGCTAACGCCGATCCGCTTTGGGGTCGATGTATCCGTGTCATCCGGGAGCCGAAGCAGGCGATTTGTCGAAGGCTTCGCATCGTTCACATCGATCGGTACTCGTCCGGGAGAGAACACCATCATGCAAGCCGCGTCATTGACCGTCATCCAAGAGATCGAGAAGCTCGAGTCGCTACAGCAGACCAACCCCAACGAAGCAAGTCGTCGGTTCGTCCGCTTCATCATCCGAGGCGACGCAGAACTGCGCCCCGCGGGCCCCAACCGATCAGACACCGAGCCTCTCAAGATCAGCCTTCGCGACGTCAGTCGCGGCGGTCTCGGCTTCCTGGCCGAGCGCCCGATCGAGGTCGGCACGTTCTGGCGCTGCGGCTTCGGTGACGACGGCCTCTCGGTCGGCGAGATGTCCTGTATCGTTCGCCGGTGTCGACCGGTGGGGCCGAACCTCTTTCTGGTCGGCGCCGACATCGTCGTGCCGATCGGCCTGCTCATGAGTCTTGGCGTCTCGCCCGGATGCCTCGAGGGGCTCTACCGCGACCGGCCCGCCGACTCGAGCCCGGGCTTCTGCGAGCCGCGCAATTGCAGCTGCGCGTGCGCAGACGCCAACGGTTGCGGCCCCGTCTTGAGCTCGCTCACGCGTCCTGCAACGCCCACACCCGCCACGCCTCGGCCCGCAGCGCCCGGATCGCCCGCACCGCCGCCGCCGCGCCCGTCAGCGTCGTGATCATCGGCACGCCGAACCGCACCGCCGTCGCCCGCAGCTTGCCCTCGTCCGTCCCGCCGCCCTTGCGCGTCGGCGTGTTCAGCACCAACGCCAGCTCGCCGTTCTTGATGAGGTCGACCGCGTTGGGCCGGCCCTCGCTGATCTTCATCAGCCGCGTGGTCTGAACGCCTTGCTCGGCCAGGAAGTCGTGCGTCCCGCCCGTGCAGCACACCTCGAACCCCATCTCGACCAGGTCGCGCCCCACGTCCAGCACCCCAGGCTTGTCGTCGGCCCGAACCGACAAAAACACCTTGCCCTCCGTCGGCAACACCTGACTCGCCGCCATCTGCGCCTTCGCAAACGCCACCGCGAAGTCCGGGTCCGAGCCCATCACCTCGCCCGTCGACCGCATCTCCGGCCCCAGAATCACGTCCACGCCCGGAAACTTTGAGAACGGGAACACCGACTCCTTCACCGCCACACGCTTCGGCGCCACCTCACCCTCAATACCTTGCTCAGCAAGCGGAATCCCCATCATCACCTTCGCCGCCGCCTTCGCCCACGGCACGCCCGTCGCCTTGCCGACAAACGGCACCGTCCGCGACGCCCGCGGGTTCACCTCGATCACGAAGATCTCCGGCTCGTTCGTCGACTCGTTCACCCGCACCGCCCACTGCACGTTCATCAGCCCGTTGACCGACAGCCGCTGCGCCATCGCCCGCGACTTGGCCTTGATCTCATCGACCACGTCCTGCCGCAACGAGTAGGGCGGGATCGCGCACGCCGAGTCGCCCGAGTGGATCCCCGCCTCCTCGATGTGCTCCAGCACGCCGCAGACGATCGCGCTCGCGCCGTCGCGCGGGAAGTCCGCGACCACGTCCACGTCGCACTCCGTCGCCTTGAACAGGAACTTGTCGATCAGAATCGGCTGATCCGCCAGGTCGCTCGCGCCGATCGCGATGGCCATGTACTTGCGCAGCTGCGCGTCGTCGAACACCGTCTCCATCGCCCGCCCGCCCAGCACGAACGACGGCCGCACCAGCACCGGGTACCCGATGCGGTTGGCGATCTCCACCGCCTCCTCGACGTTGTGCGCGATGCCGTTGTCCGGTTGATTGACGCCCACCTCCCGGCACAACGCCGCGAACTGATCGCGGTCCTCCGCCAGGTCGATCGACGACACCGGCGTCCCGATGATCGGCACCCCCGCCGCCTCCAGCCCCTTCGCCAGGTTCAACGGCGTCTGCCCGCCGAACTGCACGATGACGCCGTGGACGTGGCCTTCACTAAGGCCCGCCTGTTGTTCAACCCAAGCGTTGACGGCCGATTCACTAGCACCGACGTAATCAAACTCAGTGCTGGAACGTTGAATCTGGGGGGATGTGTAGACATTGATCACATCCCACATGCGGCCGTCTTCAGCCACAACCTCGACAAAAGCACTAGGGCCTGATTTGCCTGGACTTGTGGCGACTACCGCGCAGCGATTGATTCTCTGCGATTTGGCAAGTTCGATCAGCCGATGTTCAAAGTCAGCAGGCAGCTCGGCTCGCTTCTCATTTGAAATCAAGTAATCCACCACGCCGAACGGCTTGCCGTTCAATCGCTCCACGACGTTCAGCACGTCCTCCAGCGTCAACGGCTCGAAGAAGAGCAGGTCCGATGTGTCGTAGTCCGTCGAGACCGTCTCGGGGTTCGAGTTGATCATCACCGACTCGAAGCCCAGCTCGCTCGCGGCGAACGCGGCCTGCACGCAGCAGTAGTCGAACTCGATGCCTTGTCCGACGCGGTTGGGCCCGCCGCCGAGGATGACGATCTTCTTCTTGTCGGCGTTGACGCGGACCTCGTCGTCGACGACCTCGCCGCCGCCGACCTGATGGACCGGCGACTCGTACGTCGAGTAGTAGTACGGCGTCGCCGCCTCGAACTCCGCGGCGCAGGTGTCGACCAGCTTGTACACCGGCGCGACCCCGATCGATCGCAGGTGCGAGCGCACCGCCAGGATCGTCTCGGCGTTGATTTTCCCGAGATACACGCACGCCAATTGACCGTCGGAAAAGCCCAGCTGCTTCGCCTCGAACAGCACGTCGCGCGGGACGTCTTCCAGCTTGTCGAACTTGAACAGCTCGTCCTCGAAGGTCGCAAGCTGCTTGACCTGATCGAGGAACCATGGGTCGATCTTCGTGAGCCCGAAGACCTTGTCGATCGACCACCCGGCCTTGAACGCGTACCGCAGGTAGTGCAGCCGGCCCTGCGACGGCACGCTGAGCTTGCGCGAGAGCTTGTCATCCGAGATCGGCCACGCCGGCTCCTCGCCGGTGCGCGGGTTGGCGACCGTGGCCTGCGGGTCGCGGGTGCCCATCAGCCAGCGGTCCTCGTGGTCCAGGCCCATGCCGAACCGCTTGACCTCCATCGAGCGGATGCCCTTCTGCAGGCTCTCCTTGAACGTTCGGCCGATCGACATCGCCTCGCCGACGGACTTCATCTGCGTGGTCAGCGTCTCGTCGGCCTCGGGGAACTTCTCGAACGTCCAGCGGGGCAGCTTGGTGACGACGTAGTCGATCGACGGCTCGAAGCAGGCGACCGTCTGCCCGGTGATGTCGTTGGGCAGCTCCCAGAGCGTGTACCCGACAGCGAGCTTGGCGGCGATCTTCGCGATGGGGAAGCCTGTCGCCTTACTCGCAAGAGCCGACGATCGCGACACGCGGGGGTTCATCTCGATGACGACGACGTCGCCGTTATCGGGGTTGACCGCGAACTGCACGTTGGACCCGCCGGTGTCGACGCCGATTGCCCGCATGATCGCCAGCGACCCGTCGCGGAGGCGCTGGTACTCCTTGTCGGTCAGCGTCTGAGCCGGGGCGACGGTGATGGAGTCGCCGGTGTGGACGCCCATGGGGTCGAGGTTCTCGATGGCGCAGACGATGACGCAGTTGTCGTCCTTGTCGCGCATGACCTCGAACTCGTACTCCTTCCAGCCGAGCAGCGACTGGTCGATGAGCACTTGCGAGTTCATGGACGCGTCGAGGCCCCGGCGGACGATGTCTTCGAACTCCTCGAGGTTGTAGGCGATGCCGCCGCCGGTGCCGCCGAGCGTGAAGGCCGGGCGGACGATGGCGGGCAGGCCGGTCTCCTTGAAGATCTCGAGCGCCTCTTCGTAGGTGTTCGCGACGCCGGACTTGGGCGACTGCAGGCCGACGGAGGCGACGACCTCCTTGAACTGCATGCGGTCCTCGGCCTTGTAGATGACGGCGCGGTTGGCGCCGATCATCTCGATGCCGTGCTTGGTCAGCGTGCCGGCCTCGTCGAGGGCGCAGGCGCAGTTGAGCGCGGTCTGCCCGCCGAGGGTCGGGAGCAGCGCGTCGATCGGCGTGCCGAGCTCGGCCTCCTTGACGATCACGCGCTCGACGGCATCCGGCGTGATGGGCTCGATGTAGGTCCGATCCGCCATCTGCGGGTCGGTCATGATCGTGGCGGGGTTGGAGTTGACCAGCACGACGCGGAAGCCCTCTTCGCGGAGGGCCTTGCAGGCCTGCGTGCCGGAGTAGTCGAACTCGCAGCCCTGGCCGATGACGATCGGGCCCGAGCCGAGGATGAGGATGGTGTGCAGGTCGGTGCGTTTGGGCATGGGCGGGGGACGCGGGGGCGGGCGGGGCCGACGTCAGCGATCGGACCGCGCGGCCGGGGGCGGGGGTGCGGCGAAAATTCCGGGCATGGTAGAGACTCGGCCGTGCGGGCGCGGCCGCTACTCGTGGACCTCGATGATCTCGGCCTTGGGGGCGTGGGCCTTGTCGTCGCTCAGCTCGAGCGTCGCGACGGTGCAGCGGTCGTTCACCCAGCCGCAGCACTCGCCGGGGTTGAGGTACAGCACGCCGTCGCGGGTCTCGATCGACGGCTCGTGGTTGTGCCCGGAGATCACGACGTCGGCCCCGGCCACGTCGGCGGGCTTGAGCCAGTCGACGAAGTGGTGCATGACGACCGTGTGGCCGGCCAGGTCGAGGCGGACCGGGCCGTCGACGATCTGGGGCAGGACGGACTTGAGCCCGGCCTTCTCGCCGTCGTTGTTGCCGTAAATGACGTGGACCGGCGTGGCGAGCTGGCCGGGGGCGATCAGCTTGGCGGCGAAGGGGGCGACGAGGTCGCCGGCGTGGAGGACGGCGTCGACCTTGAGGCGGGTGAAGAGGGCGATCGCGCGGCGAAAGGTGGGCAGGCGGTCGTGCGTGTCGGAGATCACGCCCAGCAGCATGGACGCCAAGTATGGCGATATCTGTCGTCTGGTTGCAAATCCGGGGCGCCCGGCGGGGGTATCTTGGCCGCATGACCGCCCGCCTCGACCAGCTGCTCAAGCTCCACGCCGCCGACCCCGCCGACGCCGAGCTGTGCTACATGATCGGCCTCGAGCACGGCAAGGCCGGGGCCGTCGACGACGCACTCGCCTGGCTCGACAAGGCCCTCGCCGCCGATCCGGCGTTCGGCTACGCCTACTTCCAGAAGGGCAAGCACCTCATGGACATCGGCCGAGACGCCGACGCGGCCGACGCGCTCGACGCCGGCATCGCCGCGGCCCGCGAGGCGGGGGACGCCAAGGCGCTGGGGGAACTTCAGGAGCTGCGGGCGTCGATCGAGGGGTGAGATGACCGCCAAGTCGCCAAGAGCGCCAAGAAGAACCGACGGATTCACCACGGAGGGCAAGAAGGCTTCAGAGATGAGTCGGCCCGCAAGATTGATTGCTCATGTTGTGGATCGCGAGGTCTACCCCGCTGGGTTCTCGACGCCGCTCTGTGATCTCCGTGGTCTCATCTCGGCGCTCTTGGCGACTTGGCGGTTTCAATCCGTTTGTTCAAGGGAATAGCCATGCAAGCCCTCGTCTGCCGATCCTGCGGCGCCAACCTCCATGCCGACGACGTGAACACCGCGATGGGCATCGCCAAGTGCCGGCACTGCGGCGCGGTATACGCGTTCGGCGCGGCGATGGGCGGCGGTGCGGCGAAGGCGGAGGGCGGCGAGCCCGGGCCGCGCGTCCGCGCCGAGGTCGAGAAGCCCTCCGGCTTCACCATCGAAGAAGACCCTTACCGCTTCCGCATCACCCAGCGCTGGCTGACCTGGAAGGTCATCCCCCTGGCCGTTTTCGCCGTCCTCTGGGACGGCTTTCTTGTGTTCTGGTACTTCATGGCCATCAACGCCATCCGCGACGGCGACGCGATGGCGTGGGTCATGGCGCTGTTCCCGGTCCTGCACCTCGCCGCCGGCGTCGTCATCACCTACGCCGTCATCGCCACCCTCTTCAACACCACCACCATCGACGTCAACGACCGCGAGCTCTCGGTCCGCCACGGCCCGCTCTGGGTCCCGGGCAACAAGACCCTCCGGTCGCTGGACATCAAGCAGCTCTACTGCAAAACCAAGGTCAACAACGGCAAGAACGGCACCACGTTCAGCTATCAGCTGTTCGCCATCAAGAACGACGGCAAGGAAGAAAAACTCCTCACCAACCTCGATCAGCAGAGCCACGCGATCTACGTCGAGCAGCAGATCGAGCGCGTGATGGGGATCAAGGACGAGGCGGTGGCGGGGGAGAGCGTGTGATGTTCGATGTGAAATGTTGAATGCTCAATGTCACGGCACATTGAACATCGCACATTTCACCTTTCTCACCGCTCGATGTACGTCGCCACCGTCGCGGCCCACGTGCCCTGGGCGCGCATGACGTGTTCGATGGCTTCGCGGATGGCGCCGTGCCCGCCGTGGCGTTGGGTGACGTAGGCGGCGCGGGCCTTGACCTCCTCGGCGGCGTTGGCGACGGCCATCGGGTAGCCGACGCGGGTCATCGCGGCGATGTCGAGGATGTCGTCGCCGAGGTAGGCCATGTCCAGCGGGTGGATGCTCGAGGCGTTCTGCAGGCGTTGGATGCCATCGCCCTTGTGGTCCATGCCCTGGGTGACGTAGTCGACGCCGAGCTGCTTCATGCGGTGCTCGACGGCCCCGGCGGTGCGGGCCGAGAGCACGGCGGTCTTGAGCCCGGCTTCGTGGGCGACGCGGACGCCGAACCCGTCGTGGGTGTGGAAGGCCTTGGACTCGTTGCCCTTGGCGTCGAGATAGATCCGGCCGTCGGTGAAGACGCCGTCGACGTCGAAGACGAGCAGCTTGATGCGGGTGGGGTCGTGGACGGGCATGGGGGGATGATGGCAGATGCGAGGGTTTTCAACACAGAGGGCTGCGAGAGGGCCACAGAGGTGGGAATGCTGGGTGCCACACCCTGACCCAACCGAAGGGCGGGCAGGGTGTGTGGACCGACCTTGTGTGTTCGGCACACCCTGCCCTGCGGGTCAGGGTGTGGCACCCGACTCAACCTTCTCGTGGGCTTCGGCTGCGCCTGCTAGCAAAGGAACGTCGCGACCGAGCCGAGCGCGAGACGCCATCTTGATGATCGACCGACCAGACTACGGTCGGCGGCGAATGCAGAGGCCAAGACCGAGGCTCAGCAAGGTCAGCGTGGCGGGCTCCGGGATGATCTGGAAGTTGTCGATGACGAAATCATCGCCCGCCGAGGTCTCAAGCGTCAGGCGGACCTCTTCGATCTCGCTGAAATCAAAGGACGACGAGCTCGAGAATGCCGACAGCTCGTCAAAGACGACGGCGGTTGGCGCCGAAGTCACCAGGGATTGAGAGTTCGTTGCGGAGTTGGCGCTCGAGTCAATCAACGTCAAGGTGAAATCGACTTCGATGGAGTCATCGACCAAGATCGCATCGATCGAGAAATTGGTACCGGTCGTGAATGGGCTGAGATCGATCGGCCAGGTCAGTTGATATTCAAGTTCAACGACCGTGGCTGCGATTCCCGTGTCGATTGCTATTCCTGATGGCGAGTTGCTAAACACGACGCTCGTGACGGTTGGGTCGGTGACGGTCACCACCCGAGTGGCGCCCGGCGGCAGCAGGGTTGTGTCGGTCAAGGCGTCGATGGATGGAGTGCCGTCGAATGAATAAGTGAGGTCGCTAAATCCATCGACTAAGCCAACGGCTTGAGCGGAGCTGGCAACACAAGCAAGAGCGAAGACAGCGGGTGCATAGCTAGCGTGCATGTATCTCATCGGTTGTTCTCCTCAATTCCGGAATTATTGAGTGGAAACTAATAACTCCGAAACAAGGGCCCGTAAGGATTGAGTTTTGTTTCGATTAGGGCTGTGAAAATTGTTTGGCCGTTAGCCCTCGACGACGCGCAACGCCACGAGGTCCTGCACGTCGATCAACCCCACCGGCTGCCCGCTATCGTTGACCACCGGGATTTCATCGATCCGCTTCTCGCGGATAAGACGGACGGCGTCGCGGACGACGGCGGTGTGTTGGAGGGTGGTGGGGGTGGTGGTCATCGCATGAGCGATGGGGAGGTCGAGGGCGGCGGGGTTGGTGAAGACCAACCGTCGGAGGTCGCCGTCGGTGAAGACGCCGGCGAGCAGGCCCTCGTCGTCGGTGACGAGCAGGGCGCCGGCGCGGCGGAGGGTCGGGTCGGTCGGCTGGGCGAGGGCGAAGGCGTCGCGGATGGGGGTGTGGTGGGGGATGAGGGGGAGGTTGTCGCCGACGCGGAAGCGCATGGCCTCGGTGACGGCCATGAGCTGTTTGCCGAGGTCGCCCTTGGGGTGGCGTTTGTGGAAGTCGTCGGCGGTGAAGCCGCGGCGTTCGGAGACGGCCAGGGCCAGGGCGTCGCCGAGGGCGAGCATGGCGGTGGTGGAGGCGGAGGGGGCGAGGTTGAGGGGGCAGGCTTCCTCGACGCGGCCGACGGGCAGCGTGTGGGTCGCGAGGCGGGCGAGGTCGCAATCGTCGGTGGAGGTGATGGCGACGACGGGCAGGTGGTCCTGGCGGAGGACGGCGGCGAGGTGGACGAGCTCGTCGGTGTTGCCGGAGTAGGAGAGGAGGATGGCGGCGTCGTGGGGGTGGAGGCGGCCGAGGTCGCCGTGCATGGCCTCGACGGCGTGCATGAAGTGGGCGGGGGTGCCGGTGGAGGCGAGGGTGGCGGCGAGCTTCTGGGCGATGATGCCGGACTTGCCGAGCCCGGCGACGACGGCCGAGCCGGGGAGGTTGGCCAGCAGGTCGACGGCGGCGTCGAAGGCGGGGGTGAGGCGGATGGCGCGGACGGCGTCGGCCTCGGCGGCGAGGACGCGCTGGGCGAGCTCGTGGGGCGGCGGGGTGTCGGCGGGGTGGTCGCTCATCGGTGGTGAGATAGGCTAACGCCGATGGCCACGGACGGACCGACGACAGGCGGGGTGGGGACGGGTGTGG
Source organism: Planctomycetota bacterium (assembly GCA_039818285.1). Lineage (GTDB taxonomy): Bacteria > Planctomycetota > Phycisphaerae > Phycisphaerales > Phycisphaeraceae > JBCBUE01. The sequence continues at coordinate 12,382 of JBCBUE010000054.1, forward strand.
GGGCGGGGGAGTACCGCATCGAGCTGGACGCGTACGCGGGGCCGATGGACCTGCTGCTGTACCTGGTGAAGAAGGACGAGGTCTCGCTGTCCGACATCCCGATCGCCCGGCTGACCGAGCAGTACCTGGCGCACCTGCGGGTCATCGAGGCGATCGACGTGGATCGGGCGGGGGAATTCCTGGTGATGGCGGCGACGCTGCTGGAGATCAAGAGCCAGATGATGGTGCCGATGATCGCCGAGCAGCAGGCGGCGATCCTGGCCCCGGAAGAGGGTGAAGAGCGAGCGGAGACGCAAGATGGCGAGGCGTCGGGCGAGCCGGCGGTCGACCCGCGGCGGGAGCTGGTCGAGCAGTTGCTGGCGTACAAGTCGTACCGCGACGCGGCGGACGCGCTGGCGCAGCGCGGCGAGGACTGGTCGCAGCGGACCCCCGCGGCGGCGCAGGCGTCGGCCGAGGCCGAGGAGGACGACGCGGCCCCGAAGGAGATCGAGCTCGACGACGCGCACGTGATGGACCTGTGCTCGGCGTTTGCCCGGCTATTGGACTCGATCGGCAACCCGTCGACGCACGCGGTCACGTACGACGACACGCCGATCTCGCTGCACGCCGAGGACGTGATCGACCTGCTGCGGAACGCCGACGCCGGGCGGATGCGGCTGGCCGAGGTGTTCGCCGGGCGGACGGGCAAGAGCCAGATGATCGGCTTGTTCCTGGCGATGCTCGAGCTGGTGCGTCAGCGCAAGGTGCGCGTGGTGGTGGACGACGATCACACGGCCGGTTCGGCCGAGCTCATCGCGCTGGAGGTGACGCCGGAGGCGGAGTGGGTGGTGGACGGCGAGGAGCCGGGCGAGGCACCGAACGAAGCGGTCGTTGAGCCGGCTTAAGTCAGTCGGCGTCGGTCAGTCGGCGTCGGTCGCGGATGCCGGTCGCATGACGCGGTAGACGCCGACGGCGAGGACGGCGCCGAGGGTGGTGGCGACGAGGTAGACCCAGAGGGTGGACAGCGCGAGGGCGTCGGCGGAGACGAAGGCGGGGCCCAGCGATCGGGCGGGGTTCATGGAGGCGCGGCAGATGGGCCCGGCGAAGAGGGCCTCGAGGCCGACGGTCCCGCCGATGGCGATGGCGGCGGTGATGCCTTTCTCCTTGGCGCCGGTGGAGACGCCGAGGATGACGAGCATGAGCAGGAAGGTGAGCAGCATCTCCAGCGTGAACAGCTGGAGGGTGTTGATGCCTTCGTGGGGGACGGTGGAGCCGAGGTCCGAGCCGTCGGGCACGGGGAAGATGAGGCGCAGGGCCAACGCGGCGGCGATGGCCCCGGCGAGCTGGGCGGCGAGGTAAGGGGGGACACGTCGGGTGGGGAATCGGCCGGCGACCCAGAAGGCGATGGTGACGGCGGGGTTGATGTGGCAACCGGAGATGTCGCCGAGGGCGTAGATCAGGGCCATGACGATCAGGCCCCAGACGACGCCGACGGTGACGTGGCCGACGACGCCGGCGGTGATGTCGTTGGAGATCATCGCCCCGCAGCCGGCGAAGACGAGGAAGAACGTGCCGATGAACTCGGCGGTGAGCAGGGGCGCCCAGCGTTCGGGAGTCGAGTCGTTACCCGCCATGCGGCGGAGGGTACCCGACGCGGGGATTACTGGTTCCAGGGCCAGTCGTCGAGCGCGATGCGGTTGCGCTCGAGCAGGGTGCCGGTGGCGGCGTAAACCGCGGTGACGGCGTTGTTGAAGTCGATGAGGGCCTGGATTTCCTGCGTCTCGGCGTCGGCGAGGCGTTCCTGGGCGTCGAGCTTGAAGTTCAGGAACGTCGGGTCGAGCGCGACGCCGGCCTCGACCTGCTCGTCGATCGAGCGGACGGTGTCGGCGGCGGCGAGGCGGGCGGCCTGGGTGGCGGCGATGAGCTGGTAGTTGGTCAGCATCGTCCGCAGGGCGGACTTGACGTCGAGCAGGACGTCCTCGGCGGTGGACTGGTAGGCGATGACGGAGCGCTGCCGCTCGAGCAGGCGCTGGTCGAAGAGGGCCTCGGCGGCGCGATTGCCGATGGGGACCTCGAGGGAGGCCGAGAGCAGGTAGTCGATGAACTCGGTCTGGGTGAGGTCGCTGTAGGCCTCGCCGATGCCCTCGCTGGAGATGCCCGACAGGCCGACGGTGGCGGCGAGGTCGAGCAGGGGCAGGCGGGCGTTGTCGGCGACGCGCTGGCGGATCGAGGCGTCGTCGATGTCGAGCAGGGCTTGTTGCAGCTCGGGGCGGTTGGCCAGGGCCGAGCGGATGGCGTCGGCGAGGCTGAAAGAGAGGGGCGAGTCGATCGGCCGGTCGGTCGGGATGAGGACCGTCTCGCTGGTCAGGGGCAGCTCGGGCGAGTCGATGAGGCGCTTGAGCTGGTCTGACGTCTCGCGGATGTCTCGGCGGGCGCGGATGACGTCGGCCCGGCGGGACTCGACGCGGGAGTTGACCTCGGAGACATCGACCGGCGAGGCGTCGAAGGCGGCGCGGTCGATGATCCGCTGGCGGTCGACCATGCTGCGCTCGAGCAGGCGGACGCGGATGCGCAGCTCGGCCTGGGCGAGCAGGAGGTTCCAGTAGGCCGACTCGACGTCGACGGCGAGCTGGATGAGGTCGACGCGGAGCTGCTGGACGTCGCGCGACCGGGCGTTGCGGGCGACGACGATCTCGGAGCGGGCGATGTCGGTGCCGAAGCCGCGGAGCAGCGGCTGATTGACGGTGCCGTAGAGGGTGGTGTTGTATCCCGTGAACGAGGCAATGGGCGAGCCGGCGGAGTCGTTGTTCGAGAGCGAGGTGCCGAGCTCGACCGAGCCGCCGGTGTAGAGCGATCGGCGGACGCCGGTGCCGACGTTCCACGACTCGGTCTGCTCGATGCCGCCGGCGGCAAGCGCCGAGAGGGCGGCGCCGGTGGTCTTGCCGTAGCCGGCGTCGGTGAAGAAGGTGGCGTCGAAGGCGGCCAGGGCCTGGGTGACCTGCGTCTGCGAGATAGCCGGGTTCAGCCGGGCGACGCGGATGTTGAGGTTGTGCTCGACGGCCATCGCGACGGCCTGCTCGAGGGACACGTCGACGGTGGGGGTTTCGCCGGCGTAGCTCTTGGAGGTGAGGCTGTCGCCGAGCTCGAGAGGAACGTCGGCGTAGGCCGAGACGCCCGACATGGCTTCGAGCTCTTCGCGGCGCTCCTGCGTGAGGTTCGCCTCGACCTCGCTCATTTCGCGGCGGACTTCCTGCGTCGATGGCGGGCCGGCCCCGTCGATCTCCCGGCGGTACTCGGCCAACATCGCGTCGCGCAGGGCGTCGCCGTCGGTCCGCTGCAACGGCGAGGCACAGCCCACGCCCCAGCCGACGGCCCAACCCATCACCGCCAGCACGCCCACCCCCGCCGCCCGACGCCGCCACCCCGTGCCCGATGCCCTGATCTTCCGCATGGCCGGACACTAACCGCCCGCCCAACCGCGGTCAAAGCCGTTTCGTACGCCGTACGGCCGTCCCCCCGCTCACCCTTCCTCCCCCTTGACACACCCCCTACACTGCTGGGCTCGACGGGGCTGGGCAACCGACAGCCACCGCCCCAACGCGACCCCCCAACGAAAGCCACGCCATGCCCCGACCCATGACCATGACCGAGAAGATCATCGCCGCCCACGCCCTCGATGGCAGGCCCGATGTCTCCCCCGGCGAAAACGTCTGGGTCAACGTCGACGTTGACCCAGACGTCTGCGGCCCCGGCACCATCGGCATCTTCAAGAAAGAGTTCGGCCAGGACGCCAAGGTCTGGGACAACACCCGCATCCCCATCATCCCCGACCACTACATCTTCACCGCCGACGGCAAGTGCCATCGCAATATCCAGACCCTCCGCGACTTCGTCGCCGAGCAGCACATCAAGTACTACTACGACCCCGACTTCCTCGACACCGATCCCGACTCCGGCATGCCCGCGTCCTACCGCGACCCGGCCTCCACCTCCTACAAGGGCGTCTGCCACAAGGCCCTTCCCGAGGAAGGCCACTGCCGGCCCGGCGAGATCCTCCTCGGCACCGACTCGCACACCTGCACCGCGGGCGCCTTCGGCCAGTTCGCCACCGGCGTGGGCAACTCCGACGCCGCCTTCGTCATGGGCACCGGCAAGACCTGGCTCAAGGTCCCGCCCACCATGAAGTTCACCTTCCACGGCCAGATCCCCCCCTACCTCACCGCCAAGGACCTCATCCTCGCCGTCATCGGACGCATCTCCGTCTCCGGCGCCACCTACAACACCATGTACTTCCACGGCGAGGGCATCGCCTCCCTCACCCTCGAAGACCGCATGACCCTCACCAACATGGCCATCGAGGCCGGCGGCAAGAACGGCGTCTGCGACGTCGACGACAAAACCCTCGACTACGTCCGCGCCCGATCCAACCGACCCGACTGGACCGTCCACACGGACGACCCCGGCGCCGAGTACATCTTCGAGGAAGAGTGGGACCTCAGCACCCTCGAGCCCCTCGTCGCCAAGCCCCACTCGCCCGACAACAAAGACCTCGCCCGCAACTGCGAGGACGTCCAACTGGACCGCGCCTACATCGGCTCCTGCACCGGTGGCAAGATCACCGACATGATCATGGCCGCCAACCTCCTGCACGGCAACGAGGTCAAGATCCCCACCTACGTCGTCCCCGGCTCCACCGAAGTCCACCAGGACATGCAACGCCTCAACCTCTACGGCGAGCCCGTGCAGAACAATTCAGAATTCAAAATTCAGAATTCAGAATTGGACAAGAAGGCCACGACGTCCGTTTACGACACGTTGGAGTCCGCCGGCTGCCTCATCGGCCCCGCCTCCTGCGCCGCCTGCCTGGGCGGCCCGCAGGACACCTTCGGCCGGCTCAACGACGCCATCACCTGCATCTCCACCACCAACCGCAACTTCCCCGGCCGCATGGGCCACAAACAAGCCGGCGTCTTCCTGGCCTCTCCCCTCACCGTCGCCGCCTCGGCACTGACAGGACATGTCACCGACCCGAGAGAGTTCGTGGATGCCCCCATCCTCACGGGCTCCGCCGGCGTGGTGTGATCGGATGGCCATCCAGTTCAAGCTCAGCCCTGAGTTGCTTGAACGGCTGCGTTCGTACACCTTTGACGAGAACGCCGAGCGTCGCGGCGCGATCGTCCCTTCACACTTCATCTACTGGACCGACGAACTCCCGAATCTCCGCGATTTCATCTTGGAGAAGGGCGATCGGAACACGATCTCCGCCCTACTTGCTGCGCGCCGTCACTATTGGTTCAACGAGACTATTCCCGAGTGCTTCGAAGAGGTCTGGGAGGCCGCGAAGGCCGAGATGCCAAGTTGGCCCGGATTCCAGCGTCTCTACGTCGATGAGGACACGAGGCAGCATGCGATCGAGTGCGAGAAAGGCGGCGAGGAGTTCTGGCTAGGTATCGCCGAAGATGCCGACAGCGTCAGCATCGAGGATCGAGGCGATGGGTTTCACAGCATTTCCATCACGATGAGTGTCGATGGCAAGCCTTCGACTCAGCGGTTGACTTGGAGGGCTCGACTCTTCGCCGCTTTGCGTCGCGTATGGCCATTTTGCTGACTCTGGGCCCTCATCCACGACTTGCCCCGCCTTGCGCGGTCGCTGGTCGCCAATCTATGATCGCCAAATCGGCTGTAACCGTCACTACACCCTCAACCCTGACCGACCCGCAATTCAGCACATGGGCGACCCGAGTATAATCGCTCCGTTAGAATCTCGGGTTAAGAAGCCAGAAATGGAGCTGAGCTCCCGAACTTCCCGAACTAAACCCAATGGTCGAATTGGCTCCAGTAAAGCCTGATCTCTTAAAATGGGCAAGGTCGCGAGGCAACCTTGCGTTATCGGATTTGGAGGAGCGATTCCCCCGCTATCAGGAATGGGAGGCAGGTAGTCGTAAACCAACTATTCGCCAGCTTGAACAATTCGCTGAGTTAACACACACTCCGTTAGGCTTTCTGCTTCTGGCTCAGCCGCCCGCAGAGTCGTTGCCGGTACCCGATTTTCGGACTGTGCGAGATCAAGAGATTGGTGGTCCAAGTCCGGATCTTTTGGACACGATTCACGAGATGCAACGCCGCCAGTCGTGGGTTCGCGACTACCTCGTCGAATTAGGTGCCGACCCGATTACTTTTGTCGGCGCAGCTGAACTTACTGATCCAATATCCAAAACAGTGGATTCAATTCGCGGAGCTCTCAGACTCGATAGACGTTGGGCTCAGCCGATTAAGAGCTATGAGGATGCGCTGAACTTATTGCTTGAGCGGGCCGAAGACGCCGGCTTGTTGATGATGACTAGTGGCATTGTTGGGAATAACACGCGGCGTGTGCTTGACGTTAGCGAGTTTCGTGGATTTGTTCTCATTGACGAATATGCCCCGCTGATTTTCACAAACAATCGCGACGCAAAATCTGCGCAGATCTTCACTCTTGTTCATGAGATCGCGCATGTGTGGTTGGGTTCTTCTGGACTCTTTGACCTTGAGCGAACTATATCGCCAGATATGGATATTGAGCGGCACTGCAATCGAGTGGCCGTGGAACTTCTTCTGCCTCGTGATCAGTTCAATGAAGCGTGGAAACAGAGTCGAGCTCAAGATAAGTTCCGGGAGATTTCAAGGCGATTTCGTGTGAGCCGGGTAGTTGTTGCCCGACGGGCACTGGATTCCAAGAAGATCACTAAGGAGGAATTTTTCAGCCTGTATGAGGAATTGCGAAACGAAGATAAGCCTGTCAAAACTGAAAATGACGGAGGCAACTTCTACAATACTGCTCATCGCCGACTTGGCAATCGTTTTAGTCGCCTCGTTTCTCAGGGTGTTCGAGAAGGTCGCCTGGCGTATCGTGATGCGTATCGCCTTACTGGGCTTCGCGGGAAAACATTTGATAATTACATGGCTCGTTTCGGGGCGTAGGATGTCTGATACAAAGTTTCTACTCGACACGTCGCCTCTCGTGGATGCTCGAAAAGAGTACTACGCCTTCGACTTCTGCCCTGGCTTTTGGGAAGAGCTACTCCACGCGCACAAGCGCAATCTGGTTTTCAGTATCGACCGAGTTAAATCAGAGATTAAAGACTATAAAGACGAATTGAATGAGTGGGTAAGTAATCAAGTGCCAAATGAATTCTTCTTGAACAGTAGAACGGCTGCGGTGGCTTCGCGATATCAAAGCATGATGTAGTGGGTGCAAGAGCAAGATCAGTATCGTGCGGAAGCAAAAGCGGAGTTTGCGTCTTCGAAGATTGCAGATGGTTGGTTGATTGCTACGGCGAGAGAGCACGGTTTCACTGTTGTGACCCACGAAGTCTTGAACTTGGATATTAAGAAGAAAGTGCCAATTCCAAATGTATGCCAAGCATTTGGGGTTAGCTGGATGAATATCTTCGACATGATGCGTGGAATCGAAGCACGCCTGATACGTGATCCTGGCTGATAGCTCGAATAATCATTCACTGCGCGCGCCTTGTAAGCCGCTTGGCCAAGGTGTGGACCAGCTCGATCACAACCTGTTGGCGGCGGGGTGGCGGGTGTGGGGGCGGCTGGAGCGGGACCCGGTCGAGGCGCGGCGGCGGTGGGCCCGGGGGCACGGGGTGAGCGAGCTGTCGCTGCGGCGGGGTGGGGACGGGACGCCGACGTATGCGCGGCCGCCGCGAGGGTGGGGATTGGCGTTGCGTGCGGGAGAGACGCGGATCGATGCGACCTACGGGTACGGCACGAAGTGGCGGCGGTTAGCCCCCGGATGGGTCGGGGGTGTCGGTGGGCGTGGCGTCGGAGGGGGAGTTGCCGTCGGGGTCGCGATCGGGGGAGGGGGCGGGGGCGGCGGGGCGGAGGCGGAGGGTGACCGGGGTGCCGTTGGGGGGGACGCGGTCGGTCGGCTTGAGGGTTTGGCCGTCGGTGTTCTGAGTGAGGGCGGTGCGTCGGGCGATGGTGTCGTCGCCGAAGTGGACGAGGGAGATGGCCGAGCCGCTGAGGTCGGCGAGGTAGAAGGTCTGGCCGTCGTGGGTGCGGGTCTGGCTGCCGGTGAAGAGGAATCGGTCGGCGGGGGTGTCGTGCGGGTCGGTTGAGGCGGCGTACCAGGTTTGGATGGGCGATTCGACGGGGCCGTAGATGCCGGGGGCGATGACGGTGATGACGACCTCGGGGCCTCGGGCGGGGTCGGCCTGCCACTGGCCGGGGCCGACGCGGCGGGCGGTGCGGGGGGCGCCGGCCTCGAAGCCGAGGGTTGTGAGGGCCAGGTGCAGGTGGCTGGGGCGGGCGTCGATGACGAGCAGGGCCTCGTGCTCGCGGGACTTGGGGGCGCAGGCGATGAGTTCGAGCCAGTCGGCGTCCTGGCCGACGACGCGGGCGTCGAGCAGGACGCTGCGGGACGCGCGGTCGACGCGCAGGCCGGGGAGTTGGAGGCTGGCGTCGTCGGCCGCCGCGGGGGGCGTAGTCGGGCTCGGCTGGGCGACGGCGGGGCCGATGGAGCCGAGGGCGAGGAGCAGCCCGGCGACGGGGATGGCCGGGCGGGCGGTGACCGGCCCGAGACGGGCAACCCACGCGGTGACGAGGCAAGAAAAAAGGCCCGGCCGGGTAAACCCGAGCCGAGCCCTTCCGGGGGCAGAGTTGGTGTCACCGGCTGGCGACATCGCGTGATTATAGCATGGGGACCCAGAAGGGCAAACCCCAAGCGCACGCTGGAGTTACCTGCCGGCCAAAATCGGACCTGACGTGGCAAAAACACGCGAAATCATGACGGAAAAGGGCTGGGCGTGGGCGGCTTGGTTGGGGGATTGGCTGGGTCGAGCGCGTGGCATGGTGTCACAGTCTGGCACTCTATCGGTGCCACGGCAGCGCCTTCGGGCGGCGGCGTGGCTGGGGCTGCGGGTGATCGAGGCCCGGCTGATCGAGCTGGGCGACGAGCCGGCGGATGCGTTCGAGCTCGATCGGCTGGCGGCGGAGTGGTCGTTGTGTCGGCGGCGGGCGGGGCGCGACGACGGGGATGAGGCGATGCGGGCGGAGCTCGACGAGCTGCTGGCCTCGACCCGGCGGCGGCTCGACACGGCGCGGGCGCGGGTTGCCGAGGCGGGCGCCTCAACGGGGTCCGCGGCAGGCGTCGAGGTAGCGGCGGACGGTGTCGGCGATCCCGAGGGTCAACGCGTCAGCGACGAGGGCGTGGCCGATGGAGACCTCGGCGACGCCGGGGACCCGGCCGAGGAATAGCGGCAGGTTGGCGAGCGTGAGGTCGTGGCCGGCGTTCACGCCCATGCCGGCGGCGCGGGCGGCCTCGCCGGCGAGGGCGAAGGTGTCGAGGGCGGCGTCGGCGTGGCCGGCGTCGAAGGCCTCGGCGTAGGGCTGGGTGTAGAGCTCGACGCGGTCGGCGCCGGTCTCGGCGACGCGGGCGACGTCGTCGGGGCGGTCGGCATCGACGAACAGCGAGACCCGGCCGGCGCCACGCTGGCGGACCTCGGCGACGACGTCGCGCAGGCGGGCGAGGTTGCCCGCGACGTCCCAGCCGTGGTCGGAGGTCGACTGGTTGGGGTCGTCGGGCACGAGGGTGGCCTGGGTCGGTTGGGCCTCACTGATGTGATCGAGGTAGCGACCCTCGAAGGGGTTGCCCTCGATGTTGAACTCCCGGCCGGCGTAAGCAGGTTCAGCGAGCAGGGCGGCGACGGCGGCGACGTCGTCGGGGCGGATGTGGCGGGCGTCCGGGCGCGGGTGGACGGTGATGCCGGCGGCCCCGGCGTCGAGCGCGAGTCGGGACAGGGCGGCGGGGTCGGGGTAGGGCAGCGGCCGGCTGTTGCGCAGCAGGGCGATCTTGTTGACGTTGACCGAGAGGGCGGCGGGCATGGCGGAGAGCCTAGGCGTGGTCAGTCGCCGGTCGGCGCGGGGGCAATGGGCTCGGCGTCGAGGGGGCGGAGGCGGAGGAACATCCAGCGGACGGCGAAGAGGTCGATGAGGCCGGGCAGGGCGCGGTTCCAGATGCCGAACTTGGCGACGCCGGCGGTGCGGGGGCGGTGGTCGGTGGGCATGTTGGCGACGGCGTAGCCGTGTTTCTTGAGCCAGGGGGCGATGAAGCGGTGCATGCCCTTGTACTGGAGGGGGACGGCCTTGGCGGCGCGGCTGGACAGGACGCGCAGGGCGCAGGCGGAGTCGGGCGTGTCGTCGCCGAGGACGGTGGAGCGGAACCACCGGCCGACCTTGGAGGAGACGCGGCGTTTGAGGTTGTCGCGTCGGTTGGCCGAGCGATCGCCCTGGACGAGGTCGAGGCGCTCGTCCTTGAGGCGTTGGAT
>JBCBUE010000055.1:0-22592 GCA_039818285.1 Planctomycetota bacterium
CTTGCAGCGGTCCTTGACGGTGGCTTCGATGAGCCGGTCAGGCAGCCGCAGGTGTGCCTACTGCCAGCAAGCTGGACCCCGACGCCATGGTCCTCTCCATCATCGTCATCGCCTCGGCCATCACCTTCCCGTTCATCGGGGCCATGACCCGCGACCTCTCCGCCACCAGCGGCGTCAACACCGTCCAGGCCGCCACCATGGCCGCTCGCGCCTACGCCACCCGCGACAAGTCCGCCCGCCCCCTCGACGCCAACGCCGCCCCGCCCATCGAGGCCGAATACTCCGGCTCCGCGGCCCTCTTCACCCCCGACAACCTCATCCGCATCGTCGAGAACGCCGGCAACGGCGCCGAAGACGCTCGCTACCTCACCAACAGCGCCGGCGACTTCCTCGAATCCGCCTACAAGGCCAGCAACGGCGTCGAGCTCAACGGCTTCGTCGATGTCCTCGGCCGAGAACCCATCCAACTCGACCCCAACACCGGCGTCGTCGGCATCATCCGCGCCCCCGACGACGCCGCCCACAACACCCTTTACCGCGTCCGACTCAGCGGCGAAACCACCCGCCTCATCCCTCCGCCTTTCGCCGTCTGGTTCTCTCCCTCCGGCAGCATCGTCGCCGGCATCCCCTTGCTCGACGGCACCAACGACGAGATCGACCGCTCCCGCAACCGCGTTGTCTATTACGACGGCAACCACACCCGCGACCTCGGCAACACCGACCACATCGACGTCCGACGCACCGGGCCGGGGGCCTGGACTTCCTCCAACCGCGACAACCCCGACGCCGGCAGCCCCTACGACGCCAACCAGTTCGACCCCGCCTCCGGCCAGTACGACCGCGCCACCGCCTTCAACGAGGACCTCAACCGCGCCGTCCTCCCCTTCGAGGAGATCGAGGCCGTCGTCGGCGTCATCGTCTACGACAAGGCCGACTTCCGCGGCGCCGGGTTCGACTGGCCGGCCATCAGCAACGCCGAGGGCCAGGACATGGCCGAGTGGCTCACCGAGAACGGCACCGCCGTCTTCTTCTCGCCCACCTCCGGCGTCGCCTTCCGCGAGGCCCGACAGCAATGACCCGCCCCACCCCCCGAGTCTCGCCCCCCGCCACGCACCGCGTGGCCGTCCCCCCGGCTCGACGCCGCGCCGCCGCCTTCCGGGGGGGCTTCAACCTCATCGAGGTCATGGTCTCGATGGGCATCTTCGTCATCGCCTTCGTCGCCGTCGCCTCCATCTTCCCCACCGCCATCACCCTCCAACGCGAAGCCACCCAGACCGTCGACGACCGCGCGGCCGAAGCCTCCGCCGAGGCGATCGCGAAAGCGATGAAGCTCAGCCACTCCGCCAACCTCGATCCTATTGCGCCGGGTAACTCACCCGTGGCGATCCGAGGCATCGGCACCGGCTACGCAAGCGGCGAAGACGAACCGTACCGCATCCAACCTCTGCTAGACGATCTTGACGGCCGCCCCGTTGGCTTCGAGATGCCAATGCGGACTTTCGGCGGTAATCCGAACAATAGCGTGGCCCCCGAAGATCGGCGTTACATCTGGATCCCGTTTATCCGACCACTCAACGACTCCGGATCGATCTCCGCGGGCCAATGGGAACTATCCATCGCTCTGCTGCGACGTGCCGAGTTCGATTCTGGCGTCACCTACAGCACCGGCAAGTCCTTTGTTGGCGGTTGGGCCAGCGACGGCGAATGGTCAACGCCATCTGGTGGGGAGGATTCAGAGGATATCTACCCCGGCATGCTGCGCATCGAGCTCACGAATACGCCCTCTTACAACGGCAGCGCAAATGTTGGCACGTTTGAACTCCCCAACAACGACGGCAACGGTAATCGACTGCTGATCGCCGGCGACATATTCATGGACAGCAATGGAGTGCAGTACCCGGTGCTCGACTCAAGTACCACTTCAGTCGACGTGCTCGGCGAAATCCAGCCCGATCCCGATGTCGGCGACCCTGATGCGCTCTGGCTGGCACCTCGACCCTTTGCCAGCGGCTCCACGACGACCCGCCCCGAGGACACGCCGTCACCTTTGATTGCCATTTTCGACGCGTCCAGCGCTCTTACCAATTGACCCGCCATGACCCCCGCCCCCCGCCAACAGGCCTTCACCATCATGGAGCTCATCGTCGCGATCTCCATCGCCGGCGTCATGGTCCTCATGATCAACGTCCTCTTCCAGGAGTCCGTCCGAGCCGTCAACCTCGGCGCCGGCACCTCCCGCGTCCTCCAGCAGACCAACACCATCAACACCCAGCTCGCCGCCGACTTCGGCCAGAACGCCAGTGAGGTGCTGATGCGCAACTCCCTCCCCGACTCCCCCGGCGAGGACCGCAACAACCCCTCCGTCGACGCCCGCTTCGACCCCGACCGCGTCGGCTTCCTGATGATCGCCCACCACCAGATCCAGAACTCCGCCGCCGCCACCGACGAGACCGGCGAGGTCTTCCTCCGCACCGGCGAACGACGCACCCCCTTCATCCCAGACGACTCCGACGGCGACGGCGACGCCGACATCCGCTCCGACCAGCTCGTCTTCCTCCGCAATCTCTACCCCGGCGAACGGGCCATCACCCCGCAAAACAGAGACTCGGTCGGCAACGACAACCCGGCCGACAACACCGCCGCCGCCGCCCGCATCTGGTACGGCCACGTCGTCCCCACCAACAACCGCGGCGACAACGCCAACGACGACCCCGCCGTGACCGACTCGACCGACCCCGACTTCTACGACTTCTACGACCGCCCCGCCAACCAGTGGACCCTCGGCCGACAGGCCCTCTATTTCACCGGCGCCGACGCCACGACACCCAAGCTCGTCGACCCGGCCAGCGACACCGCGACGATCGATCCATCGCCGTTCACACAGGCGGCGGGCGGCCCACCGAGCGACGAGGGACTCACCCTGATCGACTACAAGTCAATGTCCTTCGTCTCCGGCGACCCAACCCCGACTGGGTATCCCGCGATCGACGGATACCCTCAGCCAAGCAGTCTCTCGATCGACTGGTTCGATCGCATGGCCGCCTCGAACGCCGAGGTCGATCACTCCAACGCACCCGGCTCCATCGGGACGCCGAGGCTGTACATGGGCCTGACCGACGTCGTCCCCGCCGCCGCGGAGCACCTGTTCTACACCGTGTTTTTCGACTTCACGACCGGCGTGCAGTACTTCCAAGGCGGCCCGCTCACCACCCAGCTCAACCCCGCAGACATCGGTGACAACACCACCTACGCCACCAACGCCGCCGAGCTCGGCTTCGCCTTCGACCGACTCTGGGTCAACCCCCGCCCCCACGACACCGCCGGCAACCCCGCCCGCCTCATCGAGGCCTGGCAGCAGGCCCAAATGCACCCCTACCTCGCCGCCGGCGTCTCCGACTTCGAGGTCCACTTCGCCGGCGATTACACCGAAGACGCGACCGCCGCCGACTTCGACGGCCGCATCGACCTCGACGGCGACGGCAACATCATCTGGTACAACGCCGGGCACCCTGATTCGGCAGTAAACAACCTCGATCTCGGCGGCGATGGAACAGACGACATCGTCGTGCCTGAGACCAAGTCAACCGTCAACACCGCTGGCAACGACCCTGCTCAAGTCCCCATCCAACGCTTCGCCGGCGGCTTGACCAGCACCCCCGACCACGCCGACCTCGTCTTCGTCTGGCGACACGACGAGCCCGAGTCCTGGCCCGACCTCATCCGAATCCGCTACCGCATCCACGACGCCGACGGCCGCATCTCCGACCGCCAGCTCGACACCTCCAGCCCGCCCGACGGCATCCCCGACGAGAACACCGCCGTCCCCGGCCGGCTCGTCGAGGTCATCTTCCGCGTCCCCGGCTAAACGCCACGCCGACCCAATGCACCGCCCGCCCCGATCCTCCCGGAGCGTCCCCATGCAGTTCAACACGCCCGCCCGCACGACCGCCGCCCCCCGACCCGCCCGCCGCGCGACCCGCCGGCAGCGCGGCTCGGTCCTCCTGCTGGTCGTCGTCTCCATCGTCCTCATGACCGTCATGGGCGCGACCTACCTGCAGGTCGCCCGCGTCGACCGCTTCTCCACCGAGCAGATCGAGTTCGAGTCCGGCGACATCGACGCCGTCGTCGCCGCCTCCCTCCGCCAGGTCCGCACCGCCCTCAAGGACGACGTCCTCGAGATCGACCCCTCCGGCGACGCATGGTTCCTCTCCCGCAACGACGAAGACGGCGACGGCCTGCTCGACGAATCCTACGACTACGCCTGGACCAACCTCACCACCCCCGGCAGCCTCGACGACATGTGGCTGGCCTTCACGACCCCCCGCTTCCACGAAGACGACCCCTCGGGCACCGGCCCCGGCGGCGCCTACGGCTCGCCGGTCGCCCCTTTGTGGCCCCACCTCACCAACCTCCTCGACCCCACCACGATGGGCACCGGCGACGAGCAGTTCATCCGCCTGCCCCGCAGCCAGTCCGACCCCGACTACCCCGGCGACGGCAGCCAGAGCTCCCCCCAGACCTACGGCGGCGGCACCATCGCCGACTTGGCCATCAACGAAGAAATCTTCGCCAGCGGAACAAACCAACTCTCCGAAGACGCCACCTCGAACACCTGGGAACGCGTCGGCGCCGACGCCGACCGCGACGGCGTCCCCGACGCCCGCTGGATGTACGCCCCGGTCCGACGCATCGGCACCACCGAATACGTCATGGCCGCCCGCATCATCGACAACTCCTCCCTGCTCAACCTCAACGCCGCGTCGTGGTTGACCGGCGGCGACGCCGACCCGTTCGCGTTCGATGCCAGTTCTGGCGACAACGAACGCCGCCCCCGAGGTTACCTACCTTCCGACTTCGACCTCGCCCGCCTTGCGTCGCGCGCCATCGACAACTCCGGCGGTTCGCTCGCCGGGGCGACCAGCCCCGTGGCGTATGGCGGGTCAGTAGTGAACGAGCTCACGGCCTGGATGGGTCGACGCGGCGTCAACTTCGTCAATGTCGGCGGCACCGATCTCTACGAGTTGGGCGTAAGGGACAACACCATCACCGATCCCCCGGAGATCGATCCCCGCGATCTTCCCGGCGGCCTCGACCCGCTGTCGCCTACCGCATTCTCCAGCGACAGCCGACTGGGGCTATACCTCAACAACGGCTCGGGCGCGACCGACTACGGCTCGACCGCCAGCAAGTACGGGCCGGCCGACGAGATCGAACTGCGATGGGGCAACGGCATCAACGGATCGGGCGTCACCGCGACCGTGGAAGACGATCTCATCACCCTCACCCGCAACGACAACTCCAGCGGCAGCCCGAGCCTCGACAATAGATTCATCAACGATACCGACCCGATCGCGCCCGGCGACTACCGCGCCGCCGAGGTCGCCGAGGAAGCCACCGGCACGACGTCCGCTCAAGACGCCTTGGCCGAGTACTTCCAGGGCGGGCTCGACTCAGTTACCTACGCTAACCGCGAGTTCCCCGCGATCCGCCACCTGCTCACGACCTACAACGGCGTCGATACGCTGATCCCCAACGTCGACGGGCAGTCCCAGTCCAGCACGACCGCCAACGACCCCGAGACCAAGTTCAGCCTGCTCTTCGGCGAGTACGACTGGAATGCGAACAGCTACAACGACGCCGATCGGCGAGATGAACTTTTTGATCTGATCGCCGACGTCTTCTCCCTGCCGAACGACACTTCCAGCGAGGCGTATCTCAACGCCACCGGGCCAACCCAACTCGGCGAGACCCAGAGCAGCGCCGCGTTGCTGACCTCGGCGATCCTGGACTACGTCGACGCCGACAGCACGCCCGGCGGCATGCTGGTGACCTTCACCGGCGGGATCGATCGGACGTTCTACGGCCTCGAACGCCTACCCTTCCTCCGCGAGATCTACCTGCAGGTCGGCTACAAGCACCGCGACGAACTCGACGATACGGGTGCAGCCGGTTCCGACATGTTTTACGACACCTGGGAGATCAAGCCCGACTCCGCCGCCATCGCGGTCGAGTTCGGCAACCCCTTCGATCGCCGCATCACGTTCGACCGCTCCGTCACCGACCCGACCGACGCCGACGTGCGCGTGCGCGTGACGCAAGGCGGCACGCAGAGCTTTGTCTACCGTCTCGCCGACGCGCAGGCCGACACCGGCACGGCGATCGTGCTCGAGCCGGTGACCAACACGCAGCTCATCGACCTGAACGCCACCGGTGAAACCGACAGCGATCAGTGGGTGCTCTACACCAACCCCGACGATAGCGGTGATCCCGAACTCCCCATCAACGAAAGCGGCGTCGGCGAGAACCTGCTCTCGGCGCTCGGCAACGGCACCGATTTCAACGGTACTTCCGGGACCGAGGTCGCCACGGCGGCGGGCTCGCCGCCCTTCACCGCGACCGGCGGCGCGGTCGTGGTCGAGCTTCAAGTCGACACCGCCGACAACGGCTGGGTGACCTACGACCGACTCAGCATCGATGCCTCGGACGTCTCGGACATCTTCGACCCGGACGGCACGAGCCCGGCGGGCACTCTCGTCAACCCTGCCGCGCAAAACGACTTCGTCGCCGCCGCCACCTCCCCGGGCACGGTCCTGCCGGCCACCCCGTTCGACTCGTACGCCATGCTGGCCGTGGCACGCGACGGGCGCGGGATCCGCTACATGACGAATTACAACAGTTCGGGGCCGGGCACCTCGCTGAATTGGCTGACCGCTCTGCGGGAGGGTAATAACCCGAGCACAACTTCGAGCTTTCTCTACAACGACATCGATACCGCCGGGACATCGCTCACCGAGCTCGGCACCGATCAGAAGACCAACGGCAACACAGACATCGACACGGCAACAAGCCTCGCGTTGGGTGCCAATTTCGAATCTGAATTCTCGCCCTTCATCGCCGATCGGGCACTGCTCTCGGTCAGCGAGATCGCGTCGATCTACATGCTCGGCTTCCATCGCACCGACGACGGCACCAATATCACCCACGACACCATTGCCGAACGTCTTACCGCCGAGATCGCGGGCGGCACCACGCTGGTCACCGAAAACGCGACCTCCGACGCCGTCACCGGCTACCCCGAGTGGCACCGCCAGGCTTATCTCGACATCAGCCCCGACGCCGTCGTGGTCGATCTTGACACGAGCAGCCCCACCACCACCGAGGGCGTGCCCCACGCCGCTCTGCTGTTCGACCGGCTCACGATCCTGGACCCCGGCAACGACGATCGCGACAACGACGACGACGGCGATAGCGACGAGTCGCCATCCCAAGTCACCGACATCGAAGAACGCCTGGTCCCCGGCCTCATGAACATCAACATGGCGCCGAGCTTCCTCGCCGCCCTGGCCGCGCCCCTGCCCGAGCATCTCGACGACGCCGAGGGCCTGTTCCGCGGCATCGCCGCGTATCGAGACTACCCCGCCGATGCACGCGGAGATTCAACGACCAAGACCCGGGGTTACCCCGTCGGCATGGCGCGTCAGGAGCCCGGCATCGCCTCGATCGGCGAACTGCTCTTCCTCAACGACGCCACCGCGGCCGCCATCTCGCCGACCACCGGCAACCTCGCCGAGCCGAGCAAGATGCAAGCCGTCGGCCGTGATACATCCACGTCGGACTACGGCAGCCTCAGCTCCGCCGACGACCGATACGACATCATCCCGATGCCCGAGGTCGAGCGGTACATCTCGACCACGCTCGGCGATCCCTTCGAGCGCCGCACCATGACCGACGGCCCCGAGGAACGCCTCGCGCGATTCCAGTTCCTCGCCAACCTCTTCTCGACCCGGTCGGACGTCTACACGGCCTATGTCGTCATCCGTGGCTACCAGTCCGGCGCGTACCAGCTCGGCCCGACCGAGCAGGCGCACTACATCGCGGTCTTCGATCGCTCGGGCCTGCGGGACGCCAACACGCCGGTGCGGCTGGTGGCGTTCGAGCGCGTGCAGTGAGGCCGTCGCTCCGGCGGGTGGGTACCCTTGGGGCATGTCCGACACCTCGTTCCTGCTGACCGACGCCCTGCAGGGCTACCTGACCGACGTGGTGGCCCGCGAGCCGGCGGCGCTCAAGGCGTTGCGGGATCGCACCAAGGCAGAGATCGGCCCGGCGGGGATGCTCAGCTCGCCCGAGCAGGGCCGACTGATGGCGCTGCTCGCGGGGCTGGTGGGCGTCGGCCGCTACCTGGAGGTCGGCACGTTCACCGGGTACTCGGCCCTGTGGATCGCGATGACCCGACCCGACGCACGGCTGACCTGCCTGGACGTCAGCGAGGACTTCACCCGCCTCGCGCGCGACGCCTGGGCCGACGCCGGCGCGGCGGATCGGATCGACCTCCGCCTCGGCCCGGCGGGCGAAACGCTCGACGCGATGCTCGCCGACGGTCAAACTGAAACGTTCGACCTCGCCTTCATCGACGCCGACAAGCCCGGCTACCCAGACTACTACGAGAAGTGCGTCGAGCTCGTCCGCCACGGCGGGCTGATCGCGATCGACAACACGCTGTGGGACGGCCGGGTCGCCGACCCGTCGCACACCGACGCAACGACCGCGACGATCCGCGCGGTGAATCAACAGGTTTGTAACGACGATCGCGTCGAGGCAGCGCTCGTCCCCATCGGCGACGGCGTGACGCTGGCGCGGAAGAAGTAACGAGTCAAGCCGACGCGCTGGCGGGCGTGCGCTGAGCCCCCGGCGATTGCGGGCTGCCGACGAGGTCGGCGTTGGTCGGGAAGCGTTCGAGGGCCTTGAGCAGGTTGGTCATCTGCTGGTCGGGCGGCATCTGCAGCAGGCGGCGGCGCAGGGCGTTAATGGTCTCGACCTCTTTTTCGCCCATGAGCTTCTCTTCCTTGCGCGTGCCAGAGGCGGCGAGGTCGATGGCGGGGAAGATGCGCTTCTCGGCGATCTTGCGGTCGAGGATCAGCTCCATGTTGCCGGTGCCCTTGAACTCCTCGAAGATCACCTGGTCGCCACGCGAGCCGGTGTCGACCAGCGCGGTGGCAACGATGGTGAGCGAGCCGCCCTCCTGGAACTTGCGGGCGGCGCCGAACATCTGCTTGGGGATGGCCAGCGCGCCGGCGTCGAGGCCGCCGGTGAGGGTGCGGCCGACGTTGTGCAACTGGGGCACGACGTTGAACGCCCGGCCGATGCGGGTCAGCGAGTCGGCGAGGACGAGCACGTCCTGGCCGGCCTCGGCCCAGCGCTTGGCGCGGTCGATCGCGAGCATGGCCAGCCCGACGTGCCGCTCGGGCGGGTGGTCGTTGCTGGACGCCCAGACGGTGCAAGGGACGTTGCGGCGGAAGTCGGTGACCTCTTCGGGGCGCTCGTCGACGAGCAGCGCGATGACTCTGACGTCCGGGTGGTTGCGTTGGACGGCGAAGGCGATGTTCTGCAGGAGGGTGGTCTTGCCGGCCTTGGGGGGCGAGACGATCATGCCGCGCGTGCCGTAGCCGATGGGGCAGAAGACGTCGATCAGCCGGCAGGCGGCGGGGGCGTCGTGGTGTTCGAGGGTGAGGCGGGGCTCGGGGTCGATGACGGTGAGCTCGTCGAAGCGGGGCGTGTTGGCCCATTCTTCGGGGTCGATGCCCTGGACCTTGTGGACGACCTTGACGCGAAGGGCGTCGGGGGAGATGGCGCCCCACTTGGACTTTTTCTTCTTGCGGGAGCCGCCGCCGCCCATGGGCTTGCCGAGGGTGACCTCGAGCTCGACGCCGGAGCGCAGGCCGAGCTTCTGCATGAGCTGCTTGGGGACGACGGGGTCGTCCTCGGAGCCGTGGTAGGTCTCGTCGAGTCGGCGGAGCCGGCCGTCGGGGCGGTTGGCGATCTCGAGGATGCCGGTGACCGTGTCGGACATGTCGGGGTGCTCTCGGGCCGAAGTCGCGCGCGGGCGAGCGGTCGGCGGGGATGGGCCAGCGTGCGCGGTGGCGCGGGGCCCGGATTGGCGGTGTGGGTCGGGGTGGTGACCCGGCGGCGGCGGGGCTCGATGCGACGGACCGGACGGTGCAACCGTGACCGAAGAGGCTCTGCCGTTCGCGATGGAATCGGGAGTCGCGCCGGTCCGCGACCGACACGCTACACCTCTGTTGTACCCCGGAACGCCGGGCCCGGCAAGCACCGACTGCCTCGCGGGTCGGGTTATGCTGACCCCGCGGGTGGTGAGGATCAGGAGCCCCCGATGCGCATCGTCTGCCTCGACAGCTACACCGCCACCAACGGCCTGCCGCAGGACCACCCGCTCGCGCCGATCGCCGCGCTGGGCGACTTCAGCGAGCACGATCACACCCCGGCCGAGCTGACCGTCGAGCGGTCCCGCGACGCCGACGCCGTCATCACCAACAAGACCCTTCTCAAGGCCGACGTCCTGACCGAGCTGCCGGACCTGCGCTACATCGGCCTGCTGTCGACCGGCACCAACGTCGTCGACCTCGACACGGCCCGCGCCCAGGGCATCACGGTCACCAACGTGCCGGGCTACTCGACCGACTCGGTGGCGCAGCACATCTTCGCGCTGATGCTGCACTTCGCCAGCCGGGCCGCCGACCACCACGCCTCGGTTGCGCAGGGCGACTGGCCGGTGTCGCGCGACTTCTCGTACCTGGTCGCGCCGCTGACCGAGCTGGCGGGCAAGACGCTGGCGATCGTCGGGCTGGGCGCGATCGGCTCGGCCACCGCGCGGATCGGGCACGCGTTCGGCATGCGCGTCACCACCGTCGAGCGCCCGCACCGCACGCCGGCCGTCGCGGGCGTTCCCCTCGAGGTGCTGCCGATGGACGAACTGCTGGCCTCGGCCGACTACCTATCGCTGAGCTGCCCGCTGAACCGCACGACGTACCACCTCATCGACGCGGCCGCGCTGGCGAAGATGAAGCCGACGGCCGTACTGATCAACACCGGGCGCGGCCCCTTGATCGACGAGGGCGCGGTCGCGCAGGCGCTGCACGACGGCAAGCTCGGCGGGCTGGGCGTCGATGTCTTGTCCAGCGAGCCGCCCGAGACCGACCACCCCGTGCTGTCCGCGCCCAACACGGTCATCACGCCGCATATCGCCTGGGCCACGACCGAGGCCCGCACGCGGCTGATCGACATCGTCGCGAACAACCTGGCCGCCTGGCAACGCGGCGAGCCCGTGAACGTGGTCAGCTGACGTGGATCTGCCGTTCACGCTGGTGGTGCCGACGGAGGTCGAAGGGGGTTATTTGCGCGGACTGGGCACGATCGTCTGCGGCGTCGGAGGCGATGCGGTGCGGACGGCGGTGCAACGTCTCGCGATCACGCCACGCCCGGTCGTGCTGGCGGGGTTCGCGGGCGGGCTGGTGGACGAGATGCCGGTTGGGTCGGTGGTGATGCCGGGCGAGCTGTCGTACGACGGCCGGCCGACGGCGTGCGCGCCGAGCCCGGCGCGCGCCGACCATCGATTGATCACCGTTGACGAGGTGGTGACCGACGCGGCGGGCAAGCGACGGCTCGGCGAGACGAGCGGGGCGCACCTGGCCGACATGGAGGGGCATGCGTTCGCCGAGGCGTGCGAGGCGGCGGGCCGACCGTGGCTCGTGGTGCGGGCGGTCTCGGACGGCGTCGATCACGCGTTGCCCGAGCCGATCGGCGACTGGGTAACCCCCGACGGCAGGACGCGGGTGTCGGCGGCGATGAAGTGGGCGGGGTTTCGGCCGGGACGGCTGGCCGAACTGACACGGCTCAAGGCCCGGGCCGACCAGGCCGGGGCGGCGTTGCGGTCGGCGGTGATTCGCTTGGCTGAGACGTGGCCCCCCGCCGCGTCGCCCGACTGAGACGCCGACCGCCTCTATACTCCCCGGCTCGCCCGATCCTCGCGTGCCGAGCCCCTTGCCGATGAAGAAAGCCCTCGTGCCCATCGTGGCCGTCGCCGTCGCCCTGCTGTTCGGGCTCGCGATGTTCCTCAACAGCGGCAACTCGGGCTCCTCGGGCTCGAACACCGGCGCTGCCCCGACGCAGGATGCCGCCACCGCCGAGGTCGATGCCGCTTCGCCGACCCGCGATGCCGCAGAGTCGGCCGCGCCCGTCGATGCCGACCCGGCGCCCGCGGCGGCGGAGCAGCCGCCCGACACCCCCGCCGTCGCGGAGACGCCGACGCCCGCCCCGTTGGCCACGACCCCCGACCCGACCCCCGCCGCCGCCCCCACCGAGCCCGTCGATCGCGCTCTCGTCTTCGCCGACGCGGCCTCGGCCGAGAACGTCACGCTCGGCTCGACCGACGCGGCCAGCGGCTTCGTCACCGAGGTGCAGCTCACCAAGTGGGGAGCCGGCATCTGGCGGATCGAGCTCACCGACTACAAGGCCACCGCCGAGAGCAACGAGCCCTACGTCCTGCTCGACGGCCCCGTCGCCGCCGAGTTCAACGGCAGCGTCTACTCGGCCTACACGTTCGCCGCCAAGACCCTCTTCGTCGACGGCCAGCCCTACGACCTGGAACGCGTCGCCTGGGGCGTGCACGAGGTCCGCCGCGTCGACGGCCCGGACTCGCCGGTCACGTCGGTCACCTACGTCGCCAGCCTCGTCGATGGCGACCGCGACGGCCAGCCCGTCGTCGACGTGTTCCGCACGTGGACGCTGCCCCGCGGCGGCTACGACCTGACGCTCGACCAGCAGGTCGTCAACCGCACCGACACGCCGCTCGCGATCGCCTACTCGCAGTACCTGCAGGGCGACGTCGTTGACGACGGCCCGGCCTATCTCGGCGACCGACGCATCTTCGCGACCGGCTACCTCCGGCCCGGCAACACCACGCAGGTGTTCACCGGCTCGTCGGGCATCTTTGGCTCGTCCGGCGCGGGCTTCCGCATCCGCACCGACGTCATCGACGACGCGACGTACAACGCCAGCCGAGGCCAGCCCGGTGGCGTCTGGCCCAACCCGTCGCTGACGATCGGCTCGCAGCTCGTCTGGCTGGCCTCCGAGAACCGCTATTTCAACATCATCGCCCACCCCGAGGTGACCGACCCCGCCGCCGGCCTCGCGGCCGTCACCCCGCTGGGCCAGCAGTTCCCCGCGATCACGACCCACCCGCTGCCCGGCATCGCCATCGCCCCCGAGGGCTTCGAGGTCGCCCGCGCCGTCATCTTCTCCGGCACCACCGCCACGCAGACGCTCGCCCCCGGCGCCGCCGAGTCGATCGACCTGGGCGTCTACGTCGGTCCGCGCGACAGCGAGGCCTTCAACGCCTCGCCCGTCTATCGCGTCCTGAACTTCGACGCCCTCATCCGCTACGAGCTCGGCTGCACCTTCTGCACCTTCCAGTGGATCGCGCACGGCCTGCTGTGGTACCTCGAGTTCATCCACGGCGACGTCCTGCTGCGATGGACCGGCTACCCCATCGGCGTCTGGGACTGGGGCGTCTCGATCATCATCCTCGTCGTCACCGTCCGCCTGCTGCTGCACCCGATCACCAAGACGGCGCAGGTCAACATGATGAAGATGAGCAAGGGCATGCAGGCCATCCAGCCCGAGCTCGAAAAGCTCAAGAAGAAGTACAAGGACGACCAGAAGACCCTGCAGCAGGAGATGACCAAGCTCTACCGCGAGAAGGGCATCAACCCGCTGGGGTTCCTGGGCTGCCTGCCGATGTTCCTGCAGATGCCGATCTGGGTCGCGCTGTACGCCATGCTGTACTACGCGATCGAGCTGCGCAACCAGCCGGCGTTCTACGGCGTGTTCCAGAAGGTCTCCGGCGGGCACTGGCACTTCCTCGAGTCGCTGTCCGAGCCGGACCAGTTCATCCGGCTGTTCAACAACGTCGACCCGATCCCGCTGCTATTCATCACGTTCGACTACTCGGCGATCAACATCCTGCCGCTGCTGATGGGCGTGGTGTTCTACGTGAACATGAAGTTCACGACGCCCCCACCGCCGGAGAACGAGAGCGACGAACAGAAGCAGATGCGTCGTCAGCAGCAGATGATCATGAAGGTCATGCCGTTCCTGATGCCGTTCTTCCTGTACTCGGCGCCGTCGGGTCTGACGCTGTACATCTGCGCGTCGACCGGGGCGGGCATCCTGGACTCGTACCTGGTGCGCAAACACATCCGCGAGCAGGAAGAGAAGGGCGAGCTGTTCAAGAAGAAGGAGCGCAAGCCCGGCGGGCTGATGGACAAGGTCGGCAAGTACGTCGAGACCAAGCAGGCGCAGTTCGCCGAGCTCCAGGCCCAGCAGGCGGCCCAGCAGGCCAAGCGTGAGGGCAAGGGCGGGGGCAACAAGTCGCGCAAGAAGAAGTGAGCGCGGTCGAGACGATCGTGGCGATCGGCTCGCCGCCGGGGCGGGGGTGGCGGGGGCTCATCCGGGTGGACGGATCGGCCAAGGGGGTGGCGGCGGTGGTCGATGGCTGGTGCGGGCCGGGCACGGTCGACGCGCTAGCGCCCAGGGCACTGACAAGAGTCCGGCTGATCGAGCCGGCGTTGCCCGGGATGGCGCTGCGGTTCGAGGCCGGGGCGAGCTACACGGGTCACGACGCGGCGGAGCTGCAGGTGGTCGGGCACCCGGCTTTGCTGGACGGGTTGGTGCAACGAGCCCTCGCGGCGGGGGCGCGGGCGGCCGAGCCGGGCGAGTTCACGTACCGGGCGTTCGTCAACGGTCGGCTGAGCCTGACGCAGGCCGAGGGGGTGGCGGCCACGATCGCCGCGAGCACGACGGCGCAGCTGCGGGCCGCGGATCGGATGCGTCACGACGCACTGGGCCGGGCGGCGCGCGAGGTCGTCGACGAGCTCGGCGCGGCCCTGGCGCTGGTCGAAGCGGGGATCGACTTCACCGACCAGGAGGACGTCGTCGCGATCGCGCCCGAGGACCTGCGCGGCCGGCTCGGCGCGGCGATCGATCGGTTGAAGGGCCTGACGCGAGGCGTCGCGATGTGGCCCATACGGGACGGGGCGCCGCGGGTGGTGATCGTCGGGCCGCCGTCGAGCGGGAAGTCGACGCTGTTCAACGCCCTGCTCGGGCGGGCTCGGGCGGTGACGGACGGGCTGCCCGGCACGACGCGCGACGCGATCGCCGAGCGGTGCGTGATCGAGACGGACGACGGACGGACGGCCGAGGTCGAGCTGATCGATACCGCCGGGCTGGACGCCGCGACGGCGCTGGCCAAGGCGGGGCTGCTGGACCGGGCGGCGCAGGCGGCGACGCGGCGGGCGATCGAGTCGGCCGACGTGGTAGTGCGGGTGCGCGACGGCGACCCTCCTATGCAACCCCCCGCCTGCCCGCTCCTGGAGGAAACAGGAACCGACATCATCGACGTGACGAGCAAGGCCGATCTGCGAGACACGGACGAGCCGCTGCACGTGTCGGCGACGACGGGCCTGCGTCTTGCGGCGTTGCGTCAAGCGATCGTCGACGCCGTCGGCGGCGGCGTGACGGCCACCGGCGAGGCGGCGGCGGCGCTGCCGGCCCACGCGGCGGCGGTCGCGACGGCCGTCGAGCACCTCGACGCCGCCAGGTCCGCGGCCGGCGCAGACGAGCTGATCGCCGGCGAGATGCGGGCCGCGCTCGACGCCCTGGCCCGGCTCGGCGGCGAACTCACGCCCGACGACGTCATCGGCCACGTGTTCAGCGCCTTCTGCGTCGGCAAGTGATCCCGCCAGATTCGCCTACACTGGCCGATTCGCCATGGCCAAGAGCAAAGGCAAAGCACCGAACCTGTCGCCGCGCATCGACAACCGACGCGCCCGGTTCGACTACGCGCTCTCCGACAAGCTTGAGTGCGGGGTCCAGCTGCGCGGCACCGAGGTCAAGTCGATCCGCCACGGACAGGTCTCGCTGGCCGAGGGGTACGTCGACGTCAACGACAAGACGATGGAGCTGTGGCTGCACAACGTCGAGATCGCGCCCTACACGCACGCGGCCGAGCAACACCAGCACGCCCCCAAACGGTCGCGCAAGCTGCTGGCACACAAGCGCGAGATCGCCAAGCTCGTCGGCGCGACCTCGGGCAAGGGCGTGACCATCGTGCCGATCGCGATGTACTTCAAGCACGGGAAGGTCAAGGTCGAGGTTGCCGTGGCCGCGGGCAAGAAGCAGTTCGACAAGCGTCAGGACCTCAAGAAAAAGCAGTCCGACCGCGACATCCAGCGGGCGATGACGCGCAAGGTGATCTGATGACCTGGCGCTGGCGGCTGTACGTCATCACGTTCGTCGAGAGCGTGGCGTCGATCCTGCTCGAGCGGGGGATCTACTTCCTCACGACCGACCGGCTGGCGTTCGGGGACGCGGCCAACCTGTGGATCGCCCTGGCGTTCGGGGTGGCTTATGTGGTTGGCGCGCTGGCCAGCCACCCGATCGCCGACCGCATCGGCGAGCGTCGGCTGCTGATGGCTTCGATCGTTGGGCTGGCGGTGCTGCACCTCTTGCTGGCGGTGTGGCCGACGGCGTGGGGGATCGTGGCGATGTTCCCGGCGGTGGCGCTGGTGACGGGGCTGAAGTGGCCGGTGATCGAGAGCTACGTCGGCGCCGGGCTGGACGAACGGCAGACGCGGATCGCGTTCGGGCGATTCAACCTGACGTGGTCGACGGCCGTGCCGCTAACGATCGGTGGCGCCGGCCTGCTGACGGCGTACCTGCCGTTGTCGGTTTTCTTTGCGATCGTGGTGCCGATGCATGTCGCGAGCCTCGTGCTGGTGCGCGGCGTCCCCGACGAGCCGGAGCACGCGCCGCTCGAGCCGACCGAGGCGGGCTCGAACGGCGTGGAGATCGAGCAAGACGAGGAGGTGATCGATCCGTCGGCGGCGGGGCGGTGGCGGCTGCTGTGGGCCTCGCGGTGGTTGTTGGTGGGCTCGTATGCGATGTCGTTTCTGATCACGCCGCTGATCCCGCAGATCCTGGGCCAGCTGGGGCGGGGGCCGGCGACGGCGGGTTGGGTGGCGGCGCTGCTGGACGTGGCGCGGGTGGTGGCGTTTATCGGGATGGTGGTGTGGGGCGGGTGGCACGGGCGGGCGTGGCCCATCGTGGCGGGGATGATGGCGTTGCCGGTGGGCGTGGGGCTGGTGCTGTTCGGCGGGACGCTCGGGGCGGTCGTGGCGGGCGAGCTGCTGTTCGGGCTGGCGATGGGCGGCGTGTACACGATGGCGCTGTACTACGCGATGGTTGCGAAGAAGGCGTCGGTCGACGCGGGTGGGTCTCACGAGGCGTTGATCGGCGGGGGGTTTGCGATCGGGCCGGCGATCGGGCTGATCGGGCTGGCCATGGCGAGTCCGATGGGCGGGCCGATCGCGGGGATGCTGGTGGGGCTGGGGCCGTGGGTGCTGGCGATCACGCTGCTGGCGGGGGCGGGGCTGGGTGGCGTGTGGCCGCGTCAGTCGAGCTCGACGGCCAGGGGGTAGAGCAGCAGCACCAGACGGGCGGGCCAGAGGATCATCCGCGCGACGTTGGTCACCACCAGGGCCCGGTGGTGGCTCGCGGCAAAGCCACGCGACAGGCGTGTGTGCAGCGGCACCTGCACGAAGAACGTCGACGCCCAGATCGCGGCGAGCATCGTCAGGCCGATCACCGCGAGCGTCGGGCTGAACCAGGTCGGCCGCAGCCACAGCGCGGCGATCGCCGTAGCCAGCTCGGCGAGCATGGTGGGCATGACGACGATCGAGGTGAGCCGCTGATGACGGGCCTCGTAGGCGGCGAAGGCATCCTGCCCAACACTGCTGAACAGCGGGTAGTGAACGACGCCGACGAAGAGGATCAGCCCGGCCATGAGGCCGGTGGCGGCGAGCTGGACGAGGTAGAGGGTGACGGCCAAGGCCGAGACAAGGTAGCCGTCAGACCGCGGCGGCCGCAGGGGTGGCGACGTCGTTGCGGGAGGCGTCGTCGGTCGCGGCTTGCGGTCGGGGCGCCGAGGCGAGGACACGCCCGGAGGCGAAACGATCGGCCAGCACGATCGCGCGGTGGGCGAAGATCTTGCGGACGTCCGGCCCGACGAATAAGGCGTGGATCAGCGGCGACAGGGGCCCGCCCGGCACGCGGTAGTGGACGACGTCGGTGCAGCGCGTGCCGGTGCCGTCGGGGGCGAAGCGGTGCTCGTGATGCCAGAGGTCGTAGGGCCCGCGGACCTGCTGGTCGATGAAGCGGTGCGGCGGCTCCCAGTCCGTGATGTGTGATCGCCAGCGCAGCGGCAGGCCGCGAACCTTGAGCCGGTAGTCGATGAGCGTGCCGGGGTGCATCGCGACCGGCTGGGGGGTGATGACGTGGAAGTGCACGCTGGCGGGGGTGATCTCCTCGAGGTTGGCGGCGTTGGAGAAGAACGGCCAGAGGTCGTCGGGCGTGGGCTCTAGCCATTGGTCCATGGTGAGCCGGTGCGTGCCGTCGGGGAGGGTGACGACGTCGATCAGCGATCTGGCTTGGGCGTGGGTGTCGGTCATGGCGAGGCAATCTCGGGGCGGGGGGCGACCGGCGCGACAGGGGTCGAGCTGGCAGCGACGGCGCGTCGGGCACGACTGACGCGCCACGCGTGGTGCAGGATGAGGAAGAAAGGCACCCACCAGATCAGGTCGTTCGTGGGGATCGTGATCCCGAAGCCGGGGTCGAGCGTGCCGCGGACGAACGCGGCGTCGACATAGCCGACGGGCCCGGCGATCTTGCCGAGGAAGCCAACCAGGACGATCGGCCAGTGCCGGGCGGGGTCGGTGGCGGCGATGGCGTAGCCGATGCCGTAGACGCCGACGATCATGCCCACGCATTGCCAGATGGTTGGGTAAAGCGGCGGCTCCATCCCCGCCAAGGCGAAGAACTGATTGGGCAGCAGCACGACCCACGCGCCCCAGACGAGGTTGTAGACGGCGGCGAGGCCGAGGCACCAGCTCATCCAGCGTGGCGTAGGCATGGGGAACACTAGGTGGGGCCGAGGACGGGGCAAGATCACCGCCCCGGCTGCGACATGCCGCCCGAGTCGTCAGCCGAGCAGTCGGCTCAGCGCGGGCCCCAGCTCGGGCGTCTGCCACGAGAAATCGGCGTCGATCAATCGCTGCGGCACGACCCGGCGGGAGGCGAGCAGCTCTTCCTCGCCGAGCCCGTCGAACGCGAGTTTCACCGCGAAAGAGGGCACGGGGAAGAACGTCGGTCGGCCAAGGGCGTGGCCGAGGGCACGGGTGAAGTCGGCGTTGGTGACCGGGTGCGGGGCGGTGAGGTTGACCGGGCCGGCGATGGCGTTGTCGTCGAGGCAGCGACGGATGCCGGCGACGAGGTCGTGCAAGGCGATCCACGACCAGTAGTGCTTGCCGTCGCCGAGGCGGCCGCCGAGGCCGAGGCGGAAGATAGGGAGCATTTTGGTGAGGGCTCCGCCCTGCTTGGCCAGGACGATGCCGATACGCAGGTGAACGACGCGCAGGCCGGCGTCGATCGCGGGCTGGGTGGCGGCCTCCCAATGCCGGGCGACGTCGCCCAGGAAGGCCGCGTCGGTTGTCGGGGAGGACTCGTCGAGCGGCGTCTCGCCGGACGGGGGGTAGATGCCGATCGCCGAACACGACAGCAGGGTCGCCGGGCGACGGTCGGGCGGCAGGTCGGCGAGGGTCTCGGCCAGGGCCCGAGTGCGATCGACGCGGGAGGCGCGGATGGCCCGCTTCTTGGCGGCGGTCCAGCGACCGACGATGTTCTCGCCGGCCAGGTGGACCACGGCCTGGCACGTGCTGAGGGCGTCGCGGGCGTCGTCGTCGAGCGTGTGGGTGTCGGCGGGCCAGCGAGCGGTTCGCTCGGCATCGGAGACGGAACGGCCGGAGGAAGAGAGGGCGATCAGGGGGTGGCCGTCGCCGTGCAGCGAGGCGGCGAGGGCGGAGCCGATGAGGCCGGTCATGCCGCTGATGGCGACACGCGGGAGGGGCGTCGGGTAGTCCACGGGGCGAGTCTAGGACCGGCCGAACGCGGGGCGTCGACGCGGCGTAAAGCGTTTGCCCAACACGCGCAACGGGGATAGACTCCGCGACTTCTCAGGGGGCTGACTGGAGCTTCAGACTTGGCTAAAAAATCCGCTAAATCGAGCTCCCGAAAGAAAATAAAGAAAAAGACGGCCAACGCGGCCGGCCGCAAAAAAGCCACGGCCAAGCCCGCTTCGGGGTCTTCCCGCGCCGCCGCCAAGAAAGCGACCAAAAAAGCCGCGAAGAACGCCACTAAGAAGTCCGCCAAGAAGGCCGCCAAGAAGGTGGTCAAAAAGAAGGCCGCTAAGGCCGGCCCGACCGCGTCGAAGAAGGCCGTCAAGAAGGCCGCGACCGCCACAACGGCCCCAGCCAAGGCGGTCGCCAAGAAGCCCCCCGCCAAGAAAACGCCCCCCAAGCCCGCCGCCTCCAAGAAGGTCACGCCCGCCAAGCCGGCCACGCCCGAACCGCCCCCCCGCACGCACCTGTCTCGCCAAGAGGTGCCCATCGGGCTCGATCCCTCGACCGTGCTCGGCCAGCCGCCGACCATCAAGCAGCTCAAGAAGATCAAGACCGGCCTGTCGCGCAAGATGGTGAATCAGCTCAAGGCCCAGCTGCTCGAGAAGAAGGCCGAGCTGCTCGGCGACGTGCGATCGATGGAGGCGGCCCGAGCGGCGGCCAACAGCGGAGACCTGTCGCACATGCCGCTGCACATGGCCGACGTCGGGTCGGACGCCTATGACCAGGAGTTCACCCTCGGGCTCATGGAGAGCGATCGTCGCCTGCTCGGGGAGATCGACGAGGCCTTGGCCCGGATGCGCGACGGCTACTTCGGCGTCTGCCTGGAGTCGGCGGAGCCGATCGAGGAAATCCGGCTGGAGATCAAGCCTTGGGCGAAGTATTGCATCGCGATCGCCCGCCAGCGCGAGAAGCGGGGGCTGAGGAACTGAACGCGCCGGCGTCGGGCGGCGACGGCGGGGCCGTGGCGCGGGCCGGCCGATCGCCGCGGGCGTGGGCGCTGTTCGTCGGTTTGATCGTGGCGCTGCTGGCGGCCGACCTGTGGCTGAAGTACTGGTCGTTCGCGAACGTCGCCGAGCGGCCGATCGAGCTGGTCAGCGAGGCCGAGTGGGAGCGGCGCTGGGCGGCCGGGACCGACCCGGCGGTGCTGACGGTCGCCGTGCCGTACGCGAACCGCCAGCTGGCCGACGCCCGATCGATCACGCTGATCCCGCACGGGCTGGCGTTGCGGCTGACGACCAACGACGGCGCGGTGTTCGGGCTGGGCTCGGGCGGGCGGTGGGCCTTCGTGGCGTTCAGCGTGGCGGCGACCGGGGTGATCGGCTTCCTGTTCTGGCGCAGCGCGAGAGGGGCGCTGCTGTTTCACGTGGGGCTGGCGCTCGTGCTCGGCGGGGCGTTGGGCAACCTGTACGACCGGCTGATCTACGGCGTCGTCCGCGACATGCTGCACCTGTTCCCCGGCGTCGCGCTGCCCTATGGCTGGACCTGGCCGGGCGGGGGCAACGGGCTGTACCCGTGGATCTTCAACCTGGCCGACGTGTTCCTGCTGGCCGGCGTGGCGGTGATCACGCTGACCTCGATGGACCAGCGGCGGGCGGCACAGGCGTCAGCGAGCCGAGACAGCGGCGACGACGAGGCGGCGGAACAGCCCTAGGTTGAGCGGGCTGTCGCGGTGCTCGGCCGGGGCGCGCTCGGGGTGCCACTGGACGCCGAGGTAGCACGGGCGGGCGGGGTCGTCGATCGCCTCGATCACGCCATCGGCGGCGCGGGCGGCGATGCGCAGGCGACCGACGTCGGCCATGGCCTGCTGGTGGTGCGAGTGCACGAGCGCGTCGGGCGCTGGCGGGCCCCAACGCTCGTCGGTGGTCGTGAGCTGGATCGCGTGCTTGACCTTGCCCGAGTGGTCGGCGTGGGTGGCGAGCGTGTCGGGCAGGTACTGATCGAGCGTGCCGCCGGCACGCAGGGCCATCAGCTGCATGCCCAGGCAGACGCCCAGCGTCGGCAGGTCGGGCCGTGATCGATCGATCGCGTCAAGCAGGGCCAGCTCGAACGCCTGACGTCGGGGGTCCATGCGACGGGCCCTGGGATGCATCGGCTCGCCGAACGCGGTGGTGTCGGGGTCGACGCCGCCAGTGAGCACGAGCCCGTCGACCCGGGCGACGACCTCATCGGCCGTCGCCGTCTCGTGAGCGAGCATCACCGGCAGCCCCCCCGCTTCGACCACCATCGCCGCGTATCCGGCGCCGACCTCGTAGGCGCCCGAGTCGGCGGTGTTGTCGCGGTTGTCGAGCGTGATGGCGATCAACGGTCGCATGAGAGAACGTTATCGGGTCCGGACGGTGCGAATGCTCAACGATCGTCGCCCCCGGGCCCGATGCTCGATCCGTGAGCGCCCCGCGACGACGTCGGTTCTGGTGGTACCGCCGGCTGTCGCCGTGGATCACGCCCGACGCTCGCCACGCCTCGATGGCCTACGCCGACCGCCTCGCCGGTCTGGTCCGCCCCGGCGTCCGCTGGCTCGACATCGGCTGCGGCGCGACCCCGCTTCGCGGCACGATCGACCCCGCCCTGCTCGACCGCCTCGCCGACGAGCCCGCGTTCAGCGTGGGCATCGACGTGCAGGCCCGCACGCTCGCCGACAATCGCACGCTCGACCACACCATGCTCGCCGACGGGTGCCGCCTGCCCTTCACCGACGGCGCCTTCGACCTTGTCACGGCCAACATGGTG
>JBCBUE010000056.1:0-21389 GCA_039818285.1 Planctomycetota bacterium
CCTGCAGGGCGTCGATCCCTAGCCCGGAAGATCGCCCGGCCGCGTCGATCACGGTGACCTCGACGGCGCTCGGATCGGCCACGTTCAGCAGGTCGAACGTCGCCGCTGCGACTTCGTCCTCGAGCGTGATCAGCGTGTCGATCGAGCCGGTTGAGCTCTCGGCTGCGCGGAGGACGACGCCGGCGTTCTGCAGCGGCGAGACGTTGCCGTGGGTCCAGATGCGGTCGGGCAGCGGGGTGTCGTCCGGGCCCTCGAGCTGGGGCAGGCCGGTCTGACGCCGGTGCGTGTCGAAGGCCTCGAGCCGGCCGCCGGGCGTGAGGGAGCGGACGTTGAGCGGGCCGATCGGCGCGGCGAGGGGCTGGCCGTGCGGCATGCCCTCGAAGGCGAAGACCTGCTGGCCGAGCGCCGGTCCGGCGGCGACGACGCCGGCGACGATCGCGGCGCTGGCGGTGATGTCTTGGATCGATAAACGCATGCCGTGCCTCGGGGCGGCGTTGCCGCTATCCCTAACTACGGCTCGATGCATCGCGCGTTCGACCTCTCGGCGCGGGTTGGGCTCGAGTTGGCCCGGGGTCGCAACGATCGCGCTCGGCGTGCGGGCTGTGCGGATCGGGCAAGCGAGGCCGGCTGCGCGGGAGAGGCAGGATCAGTCGGCGAGCTTCTCGTCGAGGAAGGCCTCGACCTTGTCGAGGTTGATCCGCTCCTGCGCGAGGGTGTCGCGATCGCGGACGGTGACGGTCTGGTCGGTCGCCGTGTCGCCGTCGATGGTGAAGCAGAAGGGCGTGCCGATCTCGTCCATGCGGGCGTAGCGCTTGCCGATCGACTGCTTGACGTCGTATTCAACGGGGTACTTCTCGCGCAGCTGCCGGTAGAGCTTCTGGCCGATCTCGGGCATGCCGTCCTTGTTGACCAGCGGGAAGATGCCGGCCTTGATCGGGGCGAACTTGGGCTTGAACGAGAGGATGTACTTGCTGCCCTCGCGGTCGGGCGTCGGCGTGAAGCACTCGCACAGCAAGACCAGCACGGCGCGGGTCAGGCCCGAGGCCGGCTCGATGACGTGCGGGACGTAGCGCGACCGCTCCTTGATCTCTTCCTTGGTCTTGCCCTCGGCCTGCAGGCGGACCTGTAGCTCCTGGTCGAAGTAGTCGAGCTTGGTGTTGCTGTCCGGGTTGTTTTCCTTGTCCTTCGAGTGGGCGGTGAGGTCGTAGCAGCCGCGGTGGGCGACACCCTCGAGCTCGCCGAAGCCCGGCGCGGTGAAGGGGTACCGGTACTCGACGTCGACGCAGGCGCTGGAGTAGTGGGCGAGCTCGTCGTCGGCGTGGTCGCGGAGGATCAGGTTCTCGCGCGCGATCCCCAGCGACAGCCACCACTTGAACCGCTCGTCCCGCCAGAACTCGTACCAGGTCTGCGATTCATCCGGCGGGCAGAAGAACTCCATCTCCATCTGCTCGAACTCACGACTTCTGAAGATGAAATTCCGGGGGGTCACCTCGTTGCGGAAGGACTTGCCGATCTGGGCGATGCCGAAGGGCACCTTGACGCGCATGG
The DNA here is from genome assembly GCA_039818285.1 of Planctomycetota bacterium. GTDB lineage: Bacteria > Planctomycetota > Phycisphaerae > Phycisphaerales > Phycisphaeraceae > JBCBUE01. The sequence goes on from JBCBUE010000056.1 coordinate 1,549, forward strand.
TGTCGAGGACGTTCTTGAAGTTCAGGAAGATGCCCTGCGCGGTCTCAGGGCGGAGGTAGGCCTTGTTGTCCTCGTCCCGGATCGGGCCGGGGTAGGTGTCGAGCATCAAGTTGAAGGCGCGGGGTTCTGTAAGCGTTTCACGTTGAGTTGCTGGAGACAGCCGCGGAAACTCCGGTGGTAGCTGATCTACTGAATAACCAACAACACCAACTCGACCTAGTGCTTGTAGTTTCTTTCGATCGAGCTTCGAGAGCTTTTGTTCGCTATAACCAATCGCCTGTTCGAGGTTGTCTGCCTCGACTGAGACAGCGACCATCGGCTTAAGCTGTTCTTTCAACCAGAGCAAGAGTTTGGCATCATTGGCCATTTCTGGTGCTCGCCCGAGTGAGTCTTCAAGCGCATTCCTGAACGCCTCGGTCGGGATGAGGTCATCGCCTACACGCTCAAGCTTGGACATCTCAAACTCAAACTTCTCTAGAGCTTCTTTCATCCTCCCGATGGACTCTTTGGTTGCGGATGCGTGCGCCTGGATCTCCTCGCTTAACTGGTCGTAGTCAGTTCTGACGTATCCGACAATCCAAACTTTGTCTGCTCGGTATCGCTTCTTAGTTTCCGTGCAATCCACCATCGGGTCATTGAACCCGCCGACGTGGCCGGAGTGTTGCCAGGTCTTGGGGTTCTGGATGATGGCGGAGTCGAGGCCGACGATGCTGACGGGGTCGCCGTCGGGGCCGATGGGGGGGCACTCGACCATGCACCGCCACCACCAGTCGCGGATGTTGTTTTTGAGGGCGGTGCCGAGCGGGCCGTAGTCCCAGAAGCCGCGGAGGCCGCCGTAGATCTCGGAGGCGGGGTAGACGAAGCCGCGTCGCTTGGCGAGGGCGACGATGTCGTCCATGGACTTGTCGGCGGGCTTGACGCCCCCGGATGGGGGGGCGGTGACGGTTGGGGTGGGGTCGTTTCCGGGGGTCATGGGCCGCAGAGTTTAGCCGGCGAGCTTGCTCGCCGTTTTGGGGCGATGCTGGGGTACGGCCCCGCCACCGGCGAGAAATCTCGCCGGCTAAACGGGAGGCCAATCTGTCGATCGCGACCTTCGAGTCGCCGCTCAGACCAGCGGCGAGCCGTCCTTGCGGGTGCCGCAGAGGTTGACGGTGATGCCCATCGCGTGGGCCATGGCGGCCTTGGCGGCCAGGGCCTTGTCGGCCGAGGGGGCGTCGTCGGCGTAGACGAGCTGGATGTGATTGGCCTGGTGCTTGGCCATCATCTGGTCGCGGGAGACGCCGTAGGTGACGCCGTGCATGATCGGCCACTGGGGGGTGGTCGAGTCGAGGCGGCGCTGGGTCTCCTCGGCGGGAAGGTCGATGGCCTTGGATCGGCCGAGGTCCATGTAGAGCTTGTCGTCGGCGACGTAGATGCGGGACCAGACGCACTCGCCGGCCTTGCTGACGCCCTTGATGGTGCCGCCGCCGAGGCGGAAGTACATCGGCGGCTGGCGTTCGCTGGTGGCGTCGGCCCAGCCCTTGGGGAAGTGGGTCGGGGGGACCGAGCCGGAGATCTCGAAGACCCAGACGTATTCGTCGGTGGTGCCGGAGGCGTCGGGGTCGCCCCAGCGGAGGTCGTGCAGGGTGTTGTCGGGCTGCATGCCCAGGGCCCGCCAGACGCGGTGGGTGATGAGGCCGTCGAGCCCGGCGCACTCGTCGACCTCGTTGAAGTGGGTGATGGGTTCACCGTCGCGGATGACTTTGCCGTCGGCGTTCTTGACGGGCGGGCGGACCGAGCAGTTGAGCGTGCCCTCGACGAGGTCGGACGCGGGCGAGAGGTCTTTGAGGCCTTGCTGGTACTGGATGCCGATGGCGTCGCAGCCGAAGTCGTCTGCGATGCGGCAGGCGGCGATGTACATCTTGCACTGCTGAAGGACCTGGGCGTCGGTGAGGTCAGTCTTGTCGTTGGGGCCGGTCTGGAACTGGATGCCGGCGGCGTCGTACCAGTCGCGGACGGCCTGGGCCTCGTCGTCGGAGACCTCGAGCATGCCGGCGTAGAGGGCGGACTGGCTCAGGCGTTCCTTGAACACGCCGGTGAGGTGGAGCAGGTGGTCGGGGATGATGGCGTTAAACATGCCCATGCAGCCCTCGTCGAAGACCCCCATGATTGCGTGCCGCTTCTTCAGGTCGGCCGCGAGCTTCTCGCCCAGGTCGGTGGTTTCGGCGGGGAGCTTCGTGGGGTCGAGCGGGCTGACGTGCGACTCGTCGTGATCGATCGAGCCGGTCTCACACCACTGCTTGAGCTTGGCGCGGAAGTCGTCGCTGGCGAAGTCCTCGCCCCAGATCAGAGCGTACGGCTTGCCGGCCTTGGTGAGCGAGCCGCGGAGATTAAGGGCGCCGACCAGGCCGGGCCAAGTGCCCGACCAGTTGGCGAGGATGAGGATCGGGGCTTCGTGGCGGAGCAGGCCGGGCAGCACGTGATGCGAGTACTGCCAGACGGCCTTGGCGACGACAAGGGGGGTCTTGGGGTCGATGTCGGCGAAGACCTCTCGGCCGGACTTCTGCGAGTTGATGAAGCCGTGCGGTCCGAAGTCGGAAGGCTGCTCGTCGTGGGCGCGGGTGAGTGTCCAGCCGAGCTCGGCGAAGGCTTGGATGGCGTCGGCTTCGAGCTCTTGCTGGGCGGCCCAGCAGGTGGCGTTGGCGGAGTCGCGGAGGTCGCCGTTGGCGACGAGCAGGGCGTTGGGCATGGCGGGGTCCTGGGCGGGCGAGCGGATCGAGGGGGAAGGCGGTGTGCCTGTTGGATCAATCTTTGAGGAAGAGCTCGATGACGGGCACTTCGACGCCGGGCGGTTCCATCTGCGGGAGGTTAAAGACGACCGAGTCGGCGTTGCTGCCGAGCTGGTGCTTGTGCCATGCGCTCAAGCCCATCTTGACTTCGCTGCCGTCGTGCAGGAGCTGGGCGTATTCGATGCGATCGACATAGGGCTGGGCGTCGAGGTGGAGCAGCTTGTAGGGCCAGTCGAAGACGTGGACGTACAGGCGTTTCTTGCTGGCGTTGTAGGTGAGCTTGCAGTGCTCGGGGGCGGCGAACTCGTCGGGGGCCTGGGTGCAGCCGTAGATCGATCGGCCGTGGTGTTTCATCCAGGCGCCGATGTCTTTCATGCGGTCGAGCGCGCGGGCGTCGATCTCGCCGCGGCCGGTGGGGCCGACGTTGAGCAGGAGGTTGCCGCCCTTGGAGACGCAGTCGATGAGGGTGCTGATGAGCTGGCGGGCGGATCGCCAGGTGTGCTCGTCGCGGTAGTAGCCCCACGAGCCGGAGAACGTCTGGCAGGCCTCCCAGACGACGGGCTTCTGCTGCCCGTCGACATCGACGTGCACCCAGCCGCGCGGCTGGGCCTGCTCGGGAGTTTTGAAGTCGCCGCCCGCGAGCGGCAGGTCGAGGTCGAGCCGGTCGGTGAGCATGACGTTCGGCTGCAGCTCGCGGATCATGGCCAGCAGCTTGTCGGACTCCCAGGCCTCTCGACCCTTGTTGAAGCGGAAGTCGTCGCGGGCTTGCTCGGTGTTTCGGACGAAGGAGAAGTCGAACCACAGCGCCGAGACGTCGCCGAACTCGGTAAGCAGTTCGCGGACCTGATCCCGCATGTAGGCCGCGTACTTGGACTGATCACGGCCGGCGTTGATGTCCGTGCCGTCGTATTCGCTGCCGTCGGGGGTGGACTTGAGCGCGAAGCTGCGCGCGAGATCGTCGATGCGCGGCAGGGCGTTGCGACGCGGGTGCTGCATGTAATCGACGACGTAGTCGCGGTGGTGCCAGTCGAGCAGCGAGTAGTAAAAGCCGGTGCGCAGGCCACGGGAGGAGAAGGCGTCGACCATGGGGCGGAGCAGGTCGCGGCCGGCGGGGGTGTTGGGCGCCTTGTAGTCGGTGAACTTGCTGTCCCAGAGGCAGAAGCCCTCGTGGTGCTTGGTGGTGATGACGAAGTACTTCATGCCCGCGTTGGCGGCGGCGTCGGCCCAGACCTCGGGGTCGTACAGGTCGGGGTCGAAATGCTTGAAGTACAGGTCGTACATGTCCTCGGGGATCCGCTCCTTGGACTTGACCCACTCGTGGCGGGCGGCCATGGCGTACAGGCCCCAATGGATGAACATGCCGAATCGACCGTGGACGAACCAGTCGGTCTGGGCCTGGGTCTTGAGGGCGTGGGGTTCGAGCATGACGAGGTGTCCGGGGGAGGTGTACGGAGAGGCGTCACGCTAACCGGGCGAGCGGTTGGCGTCGTTGGACGGGCTGGCCGGCAATATTGGATTATTTTGCGCTGAGCGGCGGATCGAGCCGGTGGCGGGCGCGATAGGCCGTCGGGGAGACGCCGGTGCTTCGTGAAAAGACGCGGGAGAAGTAGGCGTGGTCTTCGTAGCCGACCTCCGTCGCCACGGCGTGCACGGGGTCGGGCGTGGCGGAGAGCAATTCGCAGGCCCGGCGGATGCGGACACGCTCGACGTACTTCATCGCGGGCAGCCCGACGAGCCGGCGGAAGGTCCGGGTGAGGTGGGCGGGGGTCCAGCCGGCGACGGCGGCGAGGGACTCGAGGGTGAGGGGCTGGTCGGCGTGCTCCTGGACGTGGTCGATGACGTCTCGGATCGTGTCGTACTGCGCGTCGTCGGCGGAGGCGGCGGGAGCGGCGTCACCGATGGGTTCGATGCGGTGGCCGGCCGGCGATCGGGCGAACGTCACGATGATCTGCAGGAGGATCGACTGAGCCTGAAGCGATCGCGCGTTGCGTGCGTGCGACCATTCGTCGAGCAGGGCATCGGTCAGCTCGGCCACGCGTCGGCCGGTCTGCCGACTGACGCAGCGTGGCGTCTGCATCAGGCGTAGGGCGGGGACGTGCTCGGCCGTGGTTGTGAGGAAGTGGCAGAAGGTCTTGCGGAGCGGGCCGGTGGTCGTGACCCGGCCGGCGTGGACGCACCCGGCGGGGATGAGCAGGGCGGTGCCGGGGCGGATCGGGTAGACGTGCTGATCGATGGTGACCGCGGCGCGGCCTTCGCGCGGCACGTAGAGCTTGTCGACCGGGCTGGTGTAGGGCACCGGCATCCAGTCGCCGAAGACCTCGGCGGGCATGACGAGTTCGCAGGCGACGTGCGGCTGAGCGAGCACGCCGACAGCCTAGCCGAGCGAGGTCAGGCGCCGACGCCGGCGGGCACCATGAACGGCGGCGGGGGCGCGAGGCCCTCGAGCCGCTGGGCGTGCAGCTGGGCCTTGACGCAAAGCTCGGCGGCCTTGAGCGCGTGGTCCTGAGTCATCGCGTTCTCCGTGGCGTCGATGCAGTCGCGGATGAGCCGGCCGAAGTACGGGTAGCCGACCCGGCCGGCGAGCGACATGTGTTGCTCGCCGTCGGCGTTGACGAGATAGAGCTGGTCGCCGCCGTGATCGGTGCCGACCTCGAGGTACTTGCGGAGCTCGATGTAGCCTTCGGTGCCGATGATGAACGTGCGGCCGTCGCCAAAGGCCCGCAACGGGGGCGGGGTGAACCAGTCGACGCGGAAGTACATCGTCGCCCCGTTGTCGGCCAGCAGCGTGCAGTCGCCGTAGTCCTCGAGCTCGGGGTAGTCGGGGTGGCCGTAGTTGGCGACCTTGCTGTGGAGGACCTGGCCGTCCTTGGCGCCGGTGTAGTGGAGGAACTGCTCGATCTGGTGCGAGCCGATGTCGCAGAGGATGCCGCCGTACTGCTCGTACTTGTAGAACCAGTCGGGGCGATTCTGCGGCGGTCCGAGCTTGTGCGGGCCGAAGCCGGTGACGTGGATGACGCGTCCGATCGCGCCCTGTTTGATAAGCGTCCCGGCGTGCATGGCGCACTCGACGTGCAGCCGCTCGGAGAAGTAGACCGCGTACTTCTTGCCGGTCTCGGCGATCGCGGCCTTGACCGCTTCGAGCTGGTCGAGCGAAATCAGCGGGGTCTTGTCGGTGAAGTAGTGCTTGCCGGCCCGCATGCATTCGATGCCGAGCGCGGCGCGTTCGTTGGGGATCGCGGCGGCGGCGACGAGCTGGACCTCGTCGTCGCCGAGGATCGTGTCGAGGTCGGTGGCGTGCTCGCAGCCGAGGTCGGCGGCCTTCTTGGCGGCCTTGTCGGGGTCGGTCTTGTCGTAGACGTACTTGCACTCGGCGCCGGCCTCGGTGAGGCCGTTGGCCTGGCCGTTGATGTGGCCGTGGTCCATGGCGGCGATGGCGAACTTGAACTCGCCGGGCTTGACGACGGGGTCGGGTTTGCCCTGCGGCGCATAGTTCATGCCGTCGGCGGAAGACATCTTGATCGCTCCTTGAGGAATGGGTGGCGCAAGGATAGCGAACCGAGAGGCAAGGCCCTTGGCGGTGGCGAACGTCGGCTTTACCCGAATCGGCCGGTGATGTAGTTGAGCGTCTGCTGCTCGGCCGGGTCGGTGAAGAGCTTTTCGGTGTGGTCGAACTCGATGACGTTGCCCTCGTAGAAGAAGGCGGTCATGTCCGAAACGCGGACGGCCTGCTGCATGTTGTGCGTGACGATGATGATCGTGTAGCGCTCGCGGAGTTCGGCGATCAGGTCCTCGACGTGGGCGGTGGACTTGGGGTCCAGGGCGGAGGTGGGCTCGTCGAGCAGGAGCACCTCGGGGGCGACGGCCAGGGCGCGGGCGATGCAGAGGCGCTGCTGCTGGCCGCCGGAGAAGCCCATGGCATTGGCCTTGAGGCGGTCCTTGGTTTCTTCCCAGATGCCGGCTTCCTTGAGGGAGCGCTCGACGATCTCGTCGATCTGATTCTTGGGCTTGCCGTGGAGTCGCGGGCCGTAGGCGATGTTGTCGTAAACGGACTTGGGGAAGGGGTTGGGCTTCTGGAAGACCATGCCGACGCGGCGTCGGAGCCAGACGACGTCCATCGACTTGCCGTAGATGTCCTCGTCGTGGAGCTTGAGTTCGCCGGTGGTGTGGCAGCCCTTGATGAGGTCGGTCATGCGGTTGATCGAGTTGAGGAACGTCGACTTGCCGCAGCCCGACGGGCCGATGATGGCGGTGACGCGGGCCTCGGGCAGGTCGATGTCGATCTTCTTGACGGCTTCGAAGTCGCCGTACCAGATCGAGAAGTTCTTGGCCGAGACGACGGGCTTCTCGCTGGCGCCGCGGGCGGCGGCGTCGCGTTTGCCGAGGACGTCGGTGAACTGCTGGGTGCCGCCGTCTTGTTCGACGGTTGCGGTTGGCGCCTCGGACGGCAAGGGGTCGGGTGCTTGATTCATGGGGTTACCACTGTTTCTCGAACTTGGCTCGGATAAACACGGCCAGGCCGTTGAGGAAGAAGAGCACGACGAGGAGCACGAGGATCATCAGGGCCGCCCGCTCAGTGAAGGCGGTCAGGCTGTTACCCCACCAGTTGAAGATTTGTGCGGGCATCACGGTCGTCGGGCTGAAAATAGTGCTCGCCGGGTCGGGGATGAAGGCGATCAGGCCGATGATGATCAGCGGCGCGGTCTCGCCCATGGCCTGGGCGATGCCGATGATCGCGCCGGTCATGATGCCGGGGATGGCCAGCGGCAGGACGTGGTGGGTGACGACCTGCCAGCGGGTCGCGCCCATGCCGTAGGCGGCGCGGCGGATCGAGTCCGGCACGGCCCGCAGGGCGGCGCGGGAGCTGATGATCACGACCGGCAGGGTCATGAGCGTCAGGGTCGCCCCGCCGACCATCGCGGAGGAGCGCGGCATGCCCAGGAAGTTGATCAGCGCCGCCAGGCCCAGCACGCCGAAGAGGATGGACGGCACGGCGGCGAGGTTATTGATGTTCACCTCGATGGCCTGGGTGAGCCAGTTGTCCGGGGCGAACTCTTCGAGATAGATCGACGTCAGCACGCCGATGGGCACGGACAGCACGAAGACGATGGCGAGCACCATGACCGAGCCCCAGACGGCCGGCAGCACGCCCGCGGCCTCGGGCTGGTTGGAGTCGCCGTTAAGGAAGAACCAGCTGTTGAACGACAGGCGGGCGTCGCCGTCCTTGAGCATCTGGTCGAGCTGGTCGGCCTGGGCGATGGTGAGCCGGGCGTTGGCCGGGTTGTCGTAGGTGCGGGGGTCGAGGTTTTTGTAGCCCTTGAGGTACTGGTCGACGTACGAGTTGGCCAGGACCCACTCCTCGCGGGTGAGGCCGTCGCCGAACTCGAGGCTGTCGAAGGTCTGCTCGATGCGCTGGGCCTGTTCGAGCTGCTCGGCGAGGGTCTTGGGTTCGCCGGTGAGGGCGTCGCCGAACTGGATGAAGTCCGAGAGTTGCTGCGAGCCCCAAAGCCACATGTCGACGGTGCCGGTCTGCCCGTCCTCGACGGCCTGTTCGATCTGGTCGAGGCCGGCGGGCGCGACGAATTTCAGCAGGGCCGAGCGCGGGACGTCGATCGGCTCCTTGAAGATGCCGAAGCGGACGAGGTTTTGCGGCAGGTCGTCGAGCTCGAGCGTGAAGTCGGTCAGGCCGTCGCGTGGCTCGCCTTGCGCGGCCGCGTCGAGGTCGACGGGGATCTCGAGCTTGACGATCTTGCCCTGCCGGGGGATCTCGCGTTCGCGGGCTCGGCTGACGAAGGCGCGGACGTCCTCGGGGAAGGCCATGGCGGGGTTGTTGACGGTTTCTTCGCTGTAGGTGACGGTCGTCTTGATCTCGGCTTGCCGCAGGGCGGGCAGGCCCTGGCCGAGCAGGTTGAAGATGAAGATGACGATGAAGGTCGCGGCGAAGGCCAGGGCGGCGACGGTCAGCCCGCGGAAGATCGAGTCCTTGACGCGGCGGCGCTTCAGGCGGGACAGCTCGGACTGGATGTCCGGCGTGCGCGGGTCGGGCTTGTCGGGGGACTCGATCGGCATGGCGGATTACTCGTACTGCGCTCGGAAGCGGCGGATGATGAAAGCCGAAACGATGTTGAGCCCGAGCGTCATGACCAGCAAGACCAAGCCGAGCGAGAAGGCCGAGAGCGTCTGCGGGTTGTCGAACGCGAGGTCGCCGGTGAGGTTGGAGACGATGTGGACGGTCACGGTGGTGACCTGCTCGAGCGGGTTGATGGTCATCGACGGGTTCAGGCCGGCGGCCATGACGACGATCATCGTCTCGCCGATGGCCCGCGAGACGGCGAGCAGGAACGCGGAGATGATGCCGGGCAGGGCGGCGGGGAGCACGACCTGGATGATGCACTCGGCCTTGGTCGCGCCCATGCCATAGGCTCCGCGTCGCAGCGCCTGCGGGACGGCGGAGATCACGTCGTCGCAGAGCGAGGACATGAACGGGATGATCATCACGCCCATGATCGCGCCGGCGGTCAGGGCGTTCTCGAACGAGGCGTCGAGCCCGACCGACCGGGCGATGGCGACGACGACGGGGGCGACCGTGATCGCGGCGAAGAAGCCGTAGACCACCGTCGGGATGCCCGCGAGGATCTCGAGCATCGGCTTGAAGAACCGACGCATCGGCAGGGTGGCGTACTCCGAGAGGAACACCGCGGCCATCACGCCGACGGGCACGGCCACGAGCATCGCGATGAAAGTGATCATCAGCGTGCCGTAGAACAGCGGCACGGCCCCGAACCGGGCGCCCTGCTCGCCGCTGTCGTCGGCGCGGCCGGCGCTCTCGAGGAAGGACGCGCCGGGGTTCCAGGTCGTGCCGAACAGGAACTCGAACCAGCTGACCTTGGCGAAGAACGCGAGCGACTCGAAGATCACGGAGATCGCGATCGCGGCGGTGGTGACGACGGAGATCGAGGCGGCGGTCAGCAGGATGCCGTAGATGGTGCGTTCGACCAGGAAGCGTGCCTTGGTCTCGGCCTTGATCGACCCGTAGGCGGGGAACAGGATGAGGGCGGGGACGACGATCCAGGCGACGGCGAAGGCCCAGGGCAGGATCGGCGCGTCGCCGAGGAAGTTGAAGGCGGTGAAGCCCTCGATCGCGTGGGCGACGCCCTCGCTCGATCCGCCGTGGCCGCCGCCGGTGAACATGCCCAGCGTGCGGGCAAAGAGCAGGCCGCCGTAGGTGAACACGCCGATGGCGGCGGTGAACAGGGCGGGCGGCAGGTACATCAGGGCGACCATGTACCAGCCGTAGTAGTCGGGCGTGGAGTGCGGCTCCTGCCCGGCGTTGAACATCGCGAGGGCCTTGTTGTTGCCCAGGCGGTAGCCGTACCACGCGAGGGCGACGACGATCAGCGCGGCTACGAGGGCGAGCCACCAAGGTGGCGCGGCGGTCTGAGCGAGGAGAACGATATCGATCCGGCTAAACGCGTCCAAGGCTTCCACAAGGAATGTTCCTGTTGGCGGCGGGCGGTAAGTCGGGGTAACGAATCGGAAGTGCCGGCCGGGCGTTTCAGCCCGGCCGGCGGGCAAGTGGATTGAACACGGCGGCGATCAGTTGGCCGCGGCGGTGGACTTCACGAAGCCGTTCTCGGCGGCGTAGTCCTGCAGGCTCTTGAGCTTGTCGCCGTCCATCTCGAGGGGGACGAGGTTGAGGACGCGCTGACGGGAGGCGGCCCGCAGGTGCTCGGGCAGGGGCACGAGGCCGATGTTCTTGAGCTGGCCGGCCGGGCCGATCATCTTCTCGGACATGAACAGTCGAACGAAGTCCATCAGGCCGGGGATGACGCCGACGTGGTCGTTCTTGATGTAGAAGTAGAGCGAGCGGGAGACGGGGTACTCGCCGGAGGAGATGGTCTCGGGGCTGGGCTCGACGCCGTTGATGGTCGCGCCCTGGACCTTGTCGCGGTTCTCCTCGAGGAAGCCGTAGCCGAAGATGCCGAAGGCGTTCTTGTCGTTCTGCAGCTTCTGGACGATGAGGTTGTCGTTCTCGCCGGCGTCGATGTACACGCCGTCCTGACGGACGTCGGTGTAGCCCTCGCCGCCGTAGCCGTCGAGGCCCTCGGAGGCTTCTTCCATGACGAGCTCGGCGAAGGCGTCGCGGGTGCCGGAGGTCGTCGGCGGGCCGTAGACGACGATGGGGCGGTTGGGCAGCGACGAGTCGATCTCGCTCCAGTTCTTGTAGGGGTTGGGCTTGAGGCCGCCGTTGCCGTCGGGGACCTGAGCGGCGACGGCGAGGAAGATCTCCTCGAGGCTCAGGTCGACCGGGGCCCCGCCGACGCCCTCGGCGAAAGCGATGCCGTCGTAGCCGATGACGGCCTCGGTGATGCCGGTGATGCCGGCCTCGACGTCGCGCTTGAACTCGGAGGTCTTGATGCGACGCGAGGAGTTGGTGATGTCCGGGGTGTCCACGCCGACGCCGGCGCCGAAGAGCTTGTGGCCGCCGCCTGAGCCGGTGGACTCGATGACGGGCACGGGGTAGCGGGTGGTGGAGCCGAACTCTTCACCGACGTAAGACGAGAACGGATAGACCGTGCTGGAGCCGACGATCTTGATTTGATCGCGAGCCGAGGCGTCGGTAGCCAGGCCGATCGACGCGGCGCCGACGGCAACGATCGAAACGAGCGAGCGGAACATAAGCAGGTCTCCAAGAGTGGGGAGAAGGGTGGAGGACAACGTCCGGATAGTACCGCCGAGATCGTTCGTTCCAGCGTCGATTTGTCAGAAGTCAGTTAGCGATTTGAAATCGCTAACGAACTAATGAAACAGGGGGGATTCCCTATTGCCGGTACTCATCGTCGAGCTCATCGGGGACGGTGGCGGCGTCTTCCTCGGGCTCGTAAGTCAAGTCATCGGCTTCGTCTAGCTCGCCTTCGTCGTAGGCCTCGTCGTCCTCGGCGCCGTCGGCCAGGGCGGCGTCTCGGGCGGCCTGCTCCTTCATGGCTTCCCACTCGTCGTAGCCGATCAAGACTTTGCGTTCCTGGCCGGCCTTGCCGGAGGGCTCGACGATCCCCGCGGCGGCCATCTGCTCCATGACCCGCGAGGCCTTGCCGTAGCCGATCCGCAGGGCGCGTTGAATGAGCGAGACCGAACCCTTCTGCCGTTCGAGCACGACCTCCACGGCGTCGTCGAACTCCGGCTCGCGTTCGCCGAGGTCGGCCTCCTCGCCCTCGCTGCGCAGCTGCATGAGCTGAGGCTCGAAGTTCTGCATCGCCAGGCCCTTGAGGAACTTGACCATGCGCCGGATCTCGCCGTCGTCGACGAACACGCCTTGAGCGCGCGTGAGCTTCGAGGAGCGCGGCGAGAGGAAGAGCATGTCGCCTTGGCCGAGCAGCAGTTCGCCGCCTTTCTGGTCGAGCACGATGCGCGAGTCCATGCCGGACGACACCTTGAACGCGATGCGGGCCGGCATGTTGGATTTGATCAGGCCGGTGACGACGTTGGCCTGCGGGCGCTGGGTAGCGAGGATCAGGTGGATGCCGACGGCGCGGGCCTTCTGCGCGATGCGCACGATGAACGCCTCGACCTCCTTGTTGGTCATCATCAGGTCGGCCAGTTCGTCGATGACGAACACGAGGAACGGCAGCTTCTTGGGGATGCGGGCGCCCTGCTCGTCGTCCTCGATCTCGAGGCGGTCTTTGATCTCTTCCCAGCCGAGCTCGTTGTAGGCCTTGATGTCGCGCACGCCGACCTCGGCGAGCAGCTCGTAGCGCTCGTCCATCTTGGTGACGGCCCATTCGAGGATCGCCGTGGCCTTGGCCATCTCCGTGACGACCGGGCACATCAGGTGGGGGATGTCGCGGAACTGGCTCATCTCGACCATCTTGGGGTCGACGAGCACGAGCTTGAGCTCGTCGGGTCGCTTGGTGAAGAGGAACGAGGCGATGATCGAGTTCATGCAGACGGACTTGCCGCTGCCGGTGGTGCCGGCGATCAGCAGGTGCGGCATGGCCCCGAGGTCCTGAACGAGCGGCGTGCCCGAGGCGTCCTTGCCGAGGAACATGGGCAGGGTCATCTTGGCGATCTTGCCGGGGTCGGCCGACATCAGCTCCTTGATGCGGACGGTCTCTTTCTTGAGGTTGGGGACCTCGACGCCGACGGTGTCCTTGCCGGGCTGGTTGGCGACGATGCGGACGTTCTGGGCACGCATCGCGCGGGCGAGGTCGGGCGAGACGGCGTTGAGTCGGGCGACCTTCGTGCCGGGCGCGAGGCGGACGTCGAACAGCGTGATGGTCGGGCCCGAGTCGATGCCGACGACCTCGCCCTCGATCCGGTACTGGCGCAGCGCCGACTCGAGGTCAACGGCCTGCTCGCGGACGAGGGCGTCCATCTCGTCGGTGAACTCGCCCTCGGGCTCTTCGAGCAGGTCGAGCCCGGGGAACTGATAGCCCGACAGGTCGACCTCGCGCGGCGGCGGGGCGTGCTCGTCCTGGCGCGGGGCGAAGTTGATCGGCAGCTGGGCCATCTTCTTGCGCAGCTCGTCGGGGTCGAACTTGCGCTTGCTCGAGACGTAGGCCCCGGGCGCGTCGGCGCCTTCTTCGTCGTCTTCCTCGGCCTGTTCCTCCCCGTCGTATTCGTACTCGCCGTCGTCGTCGCTGGCTTCTTCGTCGACGTACTCGTACTCGTATTCCTCGTCGTCTTCGCCTTCGGCTTCGTCGGGTTCTTCGACCTCCTCGTACACGCCCGCGGCGAAGTCCGACCCATCGTCGGCAAAGGCTTCCTCTTCCTCGGCCTGCTTGGCGGCACGCTTGGCGCGAAGCTCGGCGAGGCGGTCGGCCTTGTCCTTGCTGAGCCCGGCCCTGGGCGAGAGCTCGGGCTTCTCGCGCCGCGGCAGGCGGAACCAACCGACGATCGCGCCGGGGATGGCGATGAAGCGCTTGGCGTCCGGCAGCGGCACGCCGGTGAGCTTGCCGGCGATCCACGCGGCCGCCCGGTAGGGCAGCATCAGCACGACCTCGTCAACGGCGAGAACGAGCCCGGTGACCAGCGCCGCGCCGGCGATCATCGCCGTGCCCAGCCCGGCGAACCGCTCGCCCAACTCGATCGCGAAGAACGACCCCGCCATGCCGCCCCAGGTGTAGGCCGGCACCTCGGCCTGGGCGCCGAACCAGGACGCGATCGGCTCGCCGAACGCCGCCGCCCCCGTCGACACCGCCGCGGCGACCAGCACCGCCCCGATCGCCCGCAGCGGCCAGTGCGTCACCGGCCGGCCCCGCATCAACGTGATCAGCGCGAACCCGGCCGCGCCCACCAGCACCCACGCGCCCCACCCCATGAAGACCAGCACCGTCTGGCTCGTCACCGCACCGACCGGCCCCAGCCAGTTCTTTGGCGTCTCGTTGAGCACGCCCTCGATCGCCCCCAGCTCCCGCCCGGGGTCGTTGGGGTCGTGCGAGACCAGGGCCGCGACCAGCGCGACCCACACCAGCGACGCCGCGACGAGGCCGATGACCTTGAACGTCCAGGCCGTCCCGTAGCCCGAGGGCTGCTCCTGGGTCGCCGTCTTCTTCTTGCTCGCCTTCTTCTTGGCCATCCAGATTCTCTCGCGGGCACGCCTGGCCGGCTCCGAACCAACAGAGCCCGCACCGATCGCGCGTCGATACCCCGTTATCGGCCATACGTCTCGGATCGCGTGAGGGTCGGAAAACGGGCAATCACCCGCGTTTCTGAGCTCATCACCGCGATTTCGGGCATACGATAGCCAGGACACGGTGTGTCCCGGGGTTCGTGCTCCGCAAGCTCCGTGCGGACCCCCAACCCCGGGTGACGCCGTCACCCGGCTACCTCCCCCGCTCCGATCGGCCTCAATGCCCGGTCGAGCCGAACCCGCCCGCCCCGCGGTCCGTCGCAGGCAGCTCATCGACCTCGAACAGCCGCACCGGCGGCACCGGCTTGATCAACATCTGCGCCACCCGCATCCCTCGCGTCACCCTGAACGCCTCGCGGCCGTGATTGATCAGCGGCACGAACATCTCGCCCCGGTAATCCGCGTCCACCGTCCCCGGCGTGTTGGGCATCGAGATCCCGTGCTTGGTCGCCAGCCCCGACCGCGGCCGAACCTGCGCCTCGTACCCCACCGGCACCGCGATCGCAAAACCCAACGGCACCAGCCCGATCGCCCCCGGCTCGATCACCATCGGCTCGTTCTCCGCCACCGCCGCGACGACGTCCAGCCCGGCCGCGTGCTCGGAGTGCGCCGAGGGTAAGGGCAGGCCTTGGCCGTGGGGGAGGCGCTGGATGGGGACGTCGAGGGGGGGTTGGCTCATGGAACCGCAGATGAACGCAGATGAACGCGGATGGCAAGTGGACTAGCGACGCAGCTCCGCGAGATGCGAGGCCGCTCGCGCCCCGCACTCGGGGCATCGATATGCGTGCGTATGAAAAAGGTCGTATCCGCATTGAAAGCAGACATCGCTGCGGCCTGTAGGGCCGGCGTTGAGGTGCTTGCGGGCGTACTTGCTGAGTCGGTAGTCGAGGTTCGACAAGGCTGCGCTAATGGGGAACCCGATCAAGAACGACCAAGCGAATAAGTGCGGAAGAATCGTTCCGCCGAACCAGAAGACTGTTGATTGTGCCGGTATCCAATAAAACAGCCAGATCGACATGTTTGATGGATCGAACATCGTGCTGAACATGCCCACGAACAGGCCACCCACGATCCATAGTCCGATTGTGACGGCGATGACGTGCAAGATGTACTCGCTCCGATCGCCTGGCTCGGCATCCTGCCACCACAGCCGGACCAGTGATCGATTGGCAAACAGCCGTCCGCAACGCTTGAGCTTTTGTTTTCGACGGCGTCCCGGCATCCCCGCATTATTCCCCATCCGCGTTCATCTGCGTTGATCCGCGGTTCCAACCCGTTGTGGCTCCGCTACCACTGCCCGCTGAGCAGCATGTTGATCGCGTGGGCGACGCCGTCTTCCTGGTTGCTCAGCGTGTGGCGGTCGGCGGCGGCCTTGGCCCGGTCGACGGCGTTGGCCATGGCGATGCCGCAGCCGGCGGCCTCGAGCATGGCGAGGTCGTTGATCTCGTCGCCGATGCAGGCGACCTCGGCGGCGGCGATGCCGTGCTGGTCCATCAGGAAGGCGATGCCGCGCCACTTGTTGACGTCGGCGGCGAAGACTTCGGCGATGTACACGGCCTCCTCGCCCTGGGCGGTGGGGACGCCGGCGAAGGCGTGGACGGAGATCTTGCCGGCGAAGACGTCGTCGACGTTCTTGCAGACATCGAAGGCGCGTTGGCCGCGGGCGACGAGCCCGACGCGCAGCGCGTGGTGCAGGTCGTCGGGGGTGGGGTGTCGGTTGACGGTGTGGCGGAGGTCGTTTTGCTCGAGCCAGCGGGTGGTGTTGTCGGTGAGGTCGCCGTCGCCGGTGACGAGGTAGTCGACGCCGGTGAGGTGGCGGTCCATATGGACGAGGACGGCCTCGGGCATGGGGCGGAGGTGCTCGATGAGCTCGAGGCAGAGGTGGGGCTCGAAGTCGGCGAGGTCGACGGACTCGCCGGTGGTGGTGTGGGCGATGCAGGCGCCGGTGTTGAAGATGCCTAGGCCCAGGCGGTGGTAAGCGTCGTCGAGTTTTTGCAGGCCGATCTGGGCCTCGCGCCAGCCGCGGCCGGTGGCGGGGACGACGAAGACGCCTTCGTCGAGGGCGCGGTGGACGGCTTGGCGGACGGCGGGGCTGACGTGCCCGCCGGGGCCGAGGAGGGTGCCGTCCATGTCGATGGCGAGGAGGCGGTAGTTCATGCGGGGTTAGGCGGCGAGCTTGGGCAGGGGGTTGAGGAGGGTGGCGCACTGGGCGGCGAGGTCGTCGCAGAGGAGCGACAGGTTGACGTTGGACGCGAGCAGGCCCTCGGCCTCGTGGACGGCGTCGAGCACGGCGGCCCATCGCTCGAGGCGGGCGCCGGCGGGGAAGTCGCGCGGGGCGGCGGCGTTGGCCTCGGCGGTCAGGCGACGGTGGGCGTGACGGGCGACGATCGACCAGGCGAGCGAGGCGGCGACGCGGTTGGCGGCCTCCTTGCTGGCGTTTTTGTGTTTCTTCACGGCCGCCTCGGCAAAGCCTTGCACGCGTTCGTACAGGTCGCCGCCGAGGTTGGGGGCGGGCTTGCCGTGGGCGAGGGCGTCGAGCTGGGGCTCAATGGTTCGGCCCCACTCGGGCAGGCCGTGGTCGGCGGCGGTGAGCGCCCGGCCGAGCGAGCCGGCGGCGAACTGTGTGAGCCAGGGGATGTCGGCGTGGTCGTCGCCGAGGCGCTCGCGTAGCCACTGCGACACGACGTCGTCGGGCAGCGGGCTGAAGGGGACGCGCTGGCAGCGCGAGCGGATGGTCGGCAGCAGGCGGTCTTCGCGGGCGGTGACGAGGATGAGCGTGGTGTTGGGCGGGGGCTCTTCGAGGGTTTTGAGCAGGACGTTCTGGGCGTAGCCGTCGAGAAGTTCGGCCTCGTCGATGACGAAGACCTTGTGGTGGCTGAGGACGGGTGACTTGAAGGCCGGGGCGTCGTGGGCGTTGCCGTCGGAGGTGGTGCCGCCGACGACGTGCTCGCGGAGCAGGTCGACGGGGAGGTTGGTCTGCTTGCGGGTGCGGAGCGTGGCGACGGAGGAGGTGGCGGCGAGCTGCTTGTGGATGAGGTGCAGGTCGGGGTGGGCCACGGCGGCTGGGTTGGCGTCGTCGTCGCTGTCCTCGTCGGTGGCGGGGGCGTCATTGGCGAGCTTGAGCAGCAGGCGGCAGGAGGCGCAGGCGTCGCAGGGCTCGATCTCGCCGGTGAGGGTGGTGACCGGGTCGAGGCAGAGCAGGCGTTGGGCGAGCCAGAGGGCGGCGGTGTGCTTGCCGACGCCGGCGGGGCCGGCGAAGACCAGGGCGTGGGGCAGGCGGCCGGCGGCGAGCTGGCGGTTGAGCTGGTCGGTGGCGGCGGGCTGGGCGAGCAGGCGGATCACGGGTGCGATGGTAGGGGTTGGGCGTCGGCGGGCGGGTAAGCTCCCGCTCATGGAACGCAAGACTCAGACACGACGGCGGGGGCAGGTGGCGGTGGCGCTGTGCGTGGCGGTGGCGGCGGTGTCGCTGCTGATCGCCGGACTGGCGCTGTGGCGGTCTCACGAGGCGCACTCGGCGGCGCAGCAGGCGCTGCAGGCCCACCAGGGCAACGCGAGCATGCGGGCGACGGTGGAGCAGTTGCTGTCGCAGACGGCCCAGCCGGTGCCGTTCGTGCCGGTCCCGGCCCCGACCGAGGACGGGCCGACGGGCCCGACGACGTCGCAGTTGACGGAAGTGGCGTTACAGGGGCTGATGGGGCCGGGCGGTCAAGAGGTCATGACCGACGGGGGCGTGGTGGTCGCGGCGAACGGCCAGGCGATTATCGCGCAGGCCCCGGGCGAGACGGCTCCGGCGGCGCCGACGCCGCACAAGTGGGACGGGCCGAGCGCCCCGGCGCCGGCGGCGGGGGCGATCGTCCCGTGGGACGAGGCGGCGGGGCATTACTCGCGGACGATCACGGTGCAGGGCGAGGTGGTGGGCACGGGGCGCAGCCCGTCGGGCCAGCCGGTGTACCTCAACTTCCAGCCGTACGAGCCGGGCAGCAACGCGTTTCACATCGCCATTTTTGAGGAGGGTTTTGTCAACGCCCCGGACGGCGACCCTGAGGCGTATTACGAGGGCAAGACCGTCCGCGTGACCGGCGAGGTCAGTCAGTACCGCGACGCGCCTCAGATCAAGGTCGAGGGGCCGGGGATGATCGAGGTCGTGGAGTAAGCGGTCGGCGGGTTAGAGGAACCGCCAGTCCGGGTCGCCGCCGTAGTCGCGCCAGAGGGTCCAGGCCCACAGCAGGGCGTTGGTGATGGCGTGGGACCAGACGATCGGGCCCAGGCCTAGCGCGGGTTTGCGGGGCGAGGCGGCGGGGCTGACGTCGCCCTCGGGCAGTTCGCCCTCGGCCCAGGCGTTGACCAGCCCGCGGTTGGTCCACCACAGCAGCAGGCACCACACGACCCCGCAGGCGATGCAGCCGAGGTAGTCGCGCGGGTGGTGGTTGAGCATGAAGACCAGCGTCGACAGCGTGATCGCGAAGACGGAGATCGCGCCGACCGGGGTCTGCTTGAGCTGCTCGGTGAGCACGGGGCCGGCGGCGAGGGCACGCTTGCCGTAGGCGCTTTGGGCGATGCGGTCGCCGACGACGGCGAAGTCCGACGCGATCTGCGTGAGGCCGAGCAAGGTTTTCTTGCGGTCGTGGAAGGCGCGGAGCAGCAGGGCGCGGGTGAACAACTCCTCGAAGAGCGGCACGACGATCACCATGCCGACGAACTTGAGCGACATGCACAGCCAGAAGAAGGCGACGCCTTGTTCGACGCGGACGGTCTCGAACCAGGAGGGGACGAGGTTGAGTTCGGCGTCGCGGGTGGGCTCGAAGTACGGGATGAGCCAGGTCGTGAACCAGCCGGCGTAGAGCCAGGCGTACAGCAGGCCGACGCCGGTGGGGATCGCCAGCCAGTGGAACTTGACGTTCAGCTCGGGCGTGAGCTTGCGGTAGCGGATGAGCAGGGCCATCACGGCGACGATCTGAAAGATGTAGACCGTTGGGTAGAGCCAGGGGTAGCGGTCGGTGAAGAGGGAGAGGACGAAGAGGCAGGCGATCCAGACGAAGAAGGGCACGACATAGGCATGCCAGGGCGAGTCGGCCATGAACCGGTCGAGCCGAGCGAGGGGGCCGGGCGGGGCACTCTCGCGGGGTTGGTCGGGGTCGGTGGGCATGGGGCGGGCCGGAACGGGGTCGCGAGGCGGTGAATGGTCTGGGAGGGTAGCGGGATGTCGATGCACCCGGCGGCGATGACGGAGGAGGAACTGATTCGGGGGTGCGAGGTGTTCCGCGGTCGGCGTGGCGGGCCGGGCGGTCAGCACCGCAACAAGGTGGAGACGGCGGTGCGGCTGGTGCACCGGGCGACGGGGCTGGAGGGGCAGGCGAGCGAGCGTCGTAGCCAGGCGGAGAACCGGCGGGTGGCGCTGCGTCGGCTGCGGTGGCGGCTGGCGGTCGAGGTGCGCGAGGCGGTGGGGC
>JBCBUE010000057.1:0-20494 GCA_039818285.1 Planctomycetota bacterium
ACGTTGGCCTCGGCGACCTCGGGCTTTTTCTTCTTGGCGCCGAAGTAGTCGTTGAGCTGCTTGATCGTCGCGTCGGGGATGAGCCAGGGCTCGGAGCCGTTGGCGAGGTAGCCGTCGGTGAGGATCACCACCGGGAGCATGCGCGCCGTAGCGATGCGGACGGCCTCGATGGCGGTGTGGAAGCAGTCGGAGGGCGTCTGCGGAGCGATGACGACGCAGGGGCAGTCGCCGTTGCGGCCGTACATGGCTTGCAGCAGGTCGGACTGCTCGGTCTTGGTGGGCAGGCCGGTGGACGGCCCGCCGCGCTGGACGTTGACGACGACCAGCGGCAGCTCGGTCATGACGGCCAGGCCCATCGCTTCGGCCTTGAGCGCCAGGCCCGGGCCCGACGTGCCGGTGACGCCGAGCTGTCCGGCGAAGCCGACGCCGATGGCGGCGCAGACGGCGGCGATCTCGTCCTCGGCCTGAAACGTCTTGACGCCGTGATGCTTGAGGTTGGCCAGCCCGTGCAGCACGGTCGACGCCGGGGTAATCGGGTACGAGCAATAGACCAGCGTCTTGCCGGCCAGCTCGGCCGCGGCGGTGAGCCCCATCGCCAGCGCCTCGTTGCCGACGACCTTGCGGTACCGGCCCGGCTTGATGTCGGCCGGGGCGACGGAGTACTTGCCGATGAACAGCTCGGCGGTCTCGCCGAAGTAGTACCCGGCCTTGAGGGCGGTGACGTTGGCCTCGGCGACCTCGGGCTTTTTCTTCTTGGCGCCGAAGTAGTCGTTGAGCTGCTTGATCGTCGCGTCGGGCGAGCGGTCGTACAGCCAGTAGATCAGGCCCAGCGCCCACATGTTCTTGCAGCGGCCGATGTCTTTGCTGCCGAGCCCGGTGTCGGCGAGGGCTTCTTCGTTGAGTCGAGTGATGGGGACCTTGAACAGCTGGTACTTGGTGTTGAGGTCCTCGTCGGTCTCGAGGGGGTTGTCGTCGTAACCGGCCTTCTTGAGGTTGGTCTTGGTGAACTCGGTCTCGTTGACGACGACGATGCCGCCGGGCTCGACGTCGGCGAGGTGGGCCTTGAGCGCGGCGGGGTTCATCGCGATCAGGGCGTTGACCGAATCGCCGGGGGTGAAGATGTCCTCGGCGGCGAAGTTGACCTGGAAGCCGGAGACGCCGGCGACGGTGCCCTGCGGGGCGCGGATCTCGGCGGGGTAGTCCGGCAGGGTGGCAACGTCGTTGCCGGCGAGGGCGGAGGTGTCGGTGAACTGCGTGCCGGCCAGCTGCATGCCATCGCCCGAGTCGCCGGCGAAGCGGACGACGGCGGAACGGAGCACGCAGTGGATCTTGTGCGGCGGGTCGTCGGTCGTGGCGGGGGTGGTCGTCATGGTCGGTCTGCGGGCGGGCCGGGGCGAATGAGGGGCAGGGCGGAACCGCACATCTTACGCACAACCGACGGGAAAGATGTGGCGAATCCGGCCGTGGATGCGTCCGATCTCGGCAAGCCGAGGCGTAGGGCTAAACCGCCGCCCCGAAGATCGCCCGCCCGATCCCCACCCCGACCGCCGCGAGCCCGATGGCCAGGACGTTGTGCGCCAGCAGGTGCCCCAGCGCCCAGATCGGGCCGTGATGCTGCATCAGGTGCTGCGACTCGAACGCGAAGGTGGAAAAAGTGGTGAACGCCCCGAGGAAACCGCCCAGCAAGAGCACGGCCACGGGGTGCCTGAGGTCGCCGCCGAACCACGCCCAGGCGATCCCAAACAGCAAGGATCCCGCGCCATTGACCACCACCGTGCCCCACGGCAGCGGGTGCTCGTGCAGCCGGTTGATCCCCACCGACACGCCGTAGCGACAGACCGCCCCGGCCGCCCCGCCCAACGCCAGCATTACGACATTCAGCCACACGGCAGACGAGCTTACCGATCGTCGCCAGCCCGCTAACGTGATGCGATGCGGAACATTGCCGGAACCACCCGCCATCGGCCGATGAGTCGAGCCATGCGCCACGCGATGTCGCTATCGATCGGCGTGCTCGCGATCGCCCTGCTCGGGTGCGGCGAGGAGACCGAGATCACGGCCTACGACGCGCCCAAGGAGCCGTCCGGCACGCGGGACGTGCCGCCGTTCGTGCAGATCGCGATCGACGGCGGGTCGGGGCTCGCGGCCGACCCGATGGATCGGTCGAACCAGCCCGTGCCGGCCGGGCCGACGGTCCGCGCGACGTGGGTGCTGCCCGAGGGTTGGTCGGCGATCTAGCCGGCGCCGCCACCGTCGGCGTACGCCTTCGCCGTGCCGATCGACGCCGCGGCCGAGCCGCTCACCGCCAGCGTCACCGCCCTGCCCGGCACCGGCGGCGGCCTGATGGCCAACCTCAACCGCTGGCGAGGCCAGCTCGGGCTGCCGCCGGTCAATCAGCCCGAGCAGCAACCGATGACGCTCATCGAGATGTCCCACGCCGCCCCGTCCGGCGACAACCCCACCCAGGCGCCCGGCATGGTCCAGGCGATCTTCACCGACATGGTCTCGGCCGACGGCGACCGACGGCGGATCGCGGCGATCTGGCCGGACCCGACCCGCAACACGACCTGGTTCTTCACCATCGTCGGCGACGCCCAACCCGTCGCTCGCGCGACCCCCGCGTTTCAGGCGTTCGTCGCCTCCACCTTGCCCGACGACCCGATCGCATCGGCGTCGCCAGACCAAACTCACGACCACGGCTCGGGCAGCGGCGACGCGTCCCCGCCCACGCGTTACTGAATCAAGCCGATGACCAAGCTGCTGCAACCCCTGGCCTCCCTCCGCCTGACCGTCGCGCTGCTCGCCGCGTCGATGCTGCTCGTCTTCGCCGGCACGCTCGCCCAAGTCGAAGCAACCAACTTCGCCGTCGTCGGCGACTACTTCCGCTCGCTGATCGTGTTGATCCCGGTGCGTCTGTTCGTCGAGCTGTTCACGCAGCAACCGACCGACTGGCCCTGGGTGCTGCCGTGGCCGGGCGGGCTGACGCTGGGGGCGTTGCTGGGGGTCAACCTGCTCGCGGCCCACGCCGTTCGCCTGAAGTTATCGGCCAAGCGCGTCGGCATCATCCTCATCCACCTCGGCCTGATCGCCCTGCTCGCCGGCGAGTTCGTGACCGGCCTGGCCGCCCGCGAGTGGCAGATGTCGATCGAGGAGGGGAACTACGCCAACTACGCCGAGGACATCCGCACGTCCGAGCTGGCCATCGTGGACGGCACCGACCCCGAGATCGACCGCACCGTCGCGATCCCCCAGGCCGCGCTCGCCGCCGCCGCACGCGGCCGCACGCCCATCACCAACGACGCCCTGCCCTTCGACGTCCGCGTCGATCGCTGGATGGCCAACTCCGCGATCGCCGGGCCGGGCATGGTCACCGACCAGGTCCGCTCGATGAACGAGACGACGCTCGGCCTCGGCGACCGGCTGTTCCCCATCGACCGCCCCGAGGTCACCGGCGTCGAGCAGCAGGTCGCCGACATGCCCGCCGCCTACGTCACGCTGCTCGACAAGCAGACCGGCGAGCCGCTCGGCCGATACATGGTGTCGCTGCACCTCGGCGCTCGCCAGGCGATCGAACATCTCGAGGGCAATCACTCAATCGAGCTCCGCTTCAAGCGCGACTACATGCCCTTCACCGTTCGCTTGCTCGACTTCGACCACGACTTCTTCCCCGGCACCGATATCCCCACGCGGTTCGTCTCGACAGTGGAGCTGGATGATCCGCGCTACGGAGAGATCCGCCCCGCGCAGATCGCCATGAACGAGCCCCTGCGACATCGTGGCAAAACGTTGTTCCAGTCCGGCTACCAACCCGACGGCTCGGGCACGGTGCTGCAGGTCGTCGCCAACCCCGGCTGGACGCTGCCGTACATCGCCTGCGGGCTGGTCACCGCCGGGCTCGCGTTCCACTTCGGGCTGATGATGTGGACGCACATGCGCAAGCGTGTTGGAAACCCGACCAAGCCCGCGGCGAAGCAAGAAACCGATGCCGAGGCCGTGCCCCGCCCCGCCGGCTTCCCGCGCTGGGTCACGCCCGTCGCCACGCTCGCCTTCGCCCTGCTGCTCATCGGCCCGCAGATGCGGTCGGTCATCCCCGACGGCCCGTTCGACCTCCGCGCCGCCGGCCATGTCGCCATCTCCGGTGACGGCCGCGTCAAGCCCGTCGAGTCCGAGGCCAAGGCCACGCTGCTCGCCCTGTCGGGCAAGACAACCGTCGAGCGCGGGAGCCAAAAGATCGACGCCGTCACCTGGTACTTCGACACCCTCACCAAGCCCGAGGTCGCCAAGCAGGACCCCGTCTTCCGCGTCGATCACCCCGGCGTCAAGGACCTGCTCGGCATCGACGACCACACCCGCAAGCGCTTCACCCCGGCCGAGGTCTTCGCCCGGCTCGACACGCTCAACCAGCAGGCCCAGCAGGCCCGCACCGTCCCCGCGCCCGAGCGCTCCGCCTTCCAGCGGCACCTGCTCGAGCTGTTCAACAAGGCCTCGCGCTTCGCCGAGTTGACCCGCTACGAGCGGCCCTACGTCCTGGCCCCGCTCAGCCCCGACGCCGAGTGGCAGCCGCTCTCCACCGCCATCCACCACGCTCACGCCGCCCCCGGCGCCGACCCGACCGACCACACCGGCCACGACCCCTACAGCCAGGCCTCGGCCGACGCCTGGACCACGATGCTCCGCGCCTACGGCGAGGGCGACACCGCCACCTTCAATGCCGCCACCACCGCCTACCTCGCCTCGCTCGAGCAGGCCATGCCCGCGGCGTCGACCCGCGCCCAGGTCGAATCCGCCTTCAACATCGTCAAGCCCTTCCTGCAGGGCACCGCCCTCTACATCCTCGGCGGCCTGCTGGTCCTCGCCGGCTGGTTCGCCTCGGCCGCCGGCGCCGACCGCGTGTCGCGCGAGCTCATCCGCGCCGCCGTCTGGCTCATCGCCTTCACGCTGATCCTGCACACCGCCGGCATCGTCACCCGCATCTACCTCACGCAGCGCCCGCCGGTAACCAACCTGTACTCCTCGGCCGTGTTCATCGGCTGGGCTGCCGTCATCCTCTCGCTTGTCCTCGAGCGCTTTAGCCGCACCGGCCTGCCCGCGCTGCTCGGCGCCTGCGTCGGCACGGCCACCCTCATCGTCGCCCACAACCTCGCGACCGGCGACACCATGCAGATGATGCAGGCCGTGCTCGACACCAACTTCTGGCTGGCCACCCACGTCATCACCATCACCCTCGGCTACGCCGCGACCTTCCTCGCCGGCGCCATCGGCATCGCCTACCTGCTCACCGGCGTCTACACCCGCCTGCTCACCAAGGAGCGAGCCAAGGCGATGTACGCCATGATGTACGGCGTCGTCGCCTTCGCCCTGCTGTTCAGCTTCGTCGGCACCGTGCTCGGCGGGATCTGGGCCGACCAGTCCTGGGGACGCTTCTGGGGCTGGGACCCCAAGGAGAACGGCGCGATCCTCATCGTGCTGATCCAGGCCATCATCCTGCACGCCCGCTGGGGCGGCATGGTCCAGGCCCGCGGCTTCGCCATCCTCGCGACCTTCGGCAACGTCATCACCGCCTGGTCCTGGTTCGGCACCAACATGCTCGGCGTCGGCCTGCACTCGTACGGGTTCATGGAGTCGGGCATGTTCTGGCTCGGCGTGTTCGCCCTGGCCAATCTGGCGATCATGGCCGCCGGCCTGCTGCCCGTCGCCCGATGGGCCTCGGCCGAGCACCTCGTCAAGCCCGCCGGCCAGGCCCGTCGACCCAAGCCCCCGGCCGTCGCACCGGCGTAGCGTCCCGGCGTGCGACCGCTGCCCCGAAAGTTCTTCGCCCGCCCCGCCGACGAACTCGCCCCGGCGCTGCTCGGCCAGCGCCTCCTCCGCGTCGAGGACAACGGCGAGATCACCGCCGGCATCATCGTCGAGACCGAGGCGTACCTCGGCGTCGTCGACAAGGCCGCCCACACCTACGCCGGCCACCGCTCGCCCCGCGTCGAATCGATGTACGCCCGCCCGGGCACGGCCTACGTGTACTTCACCTACGGCATGCACCACTGCATGAACGTCAGCGCCGCCCAGCAGGGCAATCCCCAAGCCGTCCTCATCCGGGCACTGGAGCCCACGCACGGCCTGAAACGCATGTTCCACCGCCGGCCCGCCGCCCGCCGCGACCGCGACCTGACCTCCGGGCCGGCCAAGCTCTGCCAGGCCTTCGCCGTCGA
This sequence comes from Planctomycetota bacterium, assembly GCA_039818285.1. Classification (GTDB taxonomy): domain Bacteria; phylum Planctomycetota; class Phycisphaerae; order Phycisphaerales; family Phycisphaeraceae; genus JBCBUE01. The sequence goes on from JBCBUE010000057.1 coordinate 6,207, forward strand.
GCGGGGCCTCGACGGGGTCGACCTGGTGTCAAAAAGCAGCACCCTGCGGATTGCCCAAGGCCCCACAACCGAGCCGACCGAGACGATCCGCACGGGCCCCCGGATCGGGATCGAGTCGGCCGAGGAGTGGGCGGACCGGCCGCTTCGGTTCTGGCTGGACGGGCACCCGTGTGTGAGCCGGCGATGAGACTCGCAAATCGATCATGGACGGCCTCACATCCGCGGGTTAGAGTGTCAGCGGTGTTGGCTGTTGGCCGTGGTAATCGTCCCTAGTTGAAGACAAGACCCGCACACATGAACGCAACGCACTCCGGCATGACCCCGGACGCGCCCGCGTCGCTGTCTGACCGCCCCAGCGATCAAGTCGCCGAGTCGGTGGCCGTGCCCGCGCCATCCCCCTCCTCCGACGCACCCGCCCCCACGGAGCCCAACGACGTGATCGCCGCCCCCCCGCCGCCCGCGGACGCCACGCCCGATGCGCCGGCCTCCGCCGAGTCGATCCCGACCCCGCCCCACGCCGTTGAGCCCGCCGCCCCCACCGAGGCCCCGAGCGCGACGCCCGAACCCGCCGCGACGCCCGACGAGGCGCCCATCGAGCAACAGGTCAACGACGCCATGGCCGGCCAGTCCACCGCCGACCTCGTCGCCGCCGCCGAGGCCCCCGCGCCGGCCGACGCTCAAGCCGAGCCCGACGCCGGCGAAACCCCAGCCGACGCCGAGCCCAAGAAAGACTTCACCCAGCGCATGATGCGCGGCCGCATCGCCGCCATCCGTGGCGAAGACGTCTTCGTCGACCTCCAGGGCGAAGACAAGCTGCAAGGCGTCGTCCCCCTCCGCCAGTTCGACCGCGCCCCACGCGTCAAGGCCATCATGGACTTCGTCGTCGACTCCATCGACGAGACCAAGGGCCTGGTCTACCTCTCGCGCGAGGGCGCCGTCTCCCGAGCCACCTGGGACCAGCTCACCAAGGGCGCGACCGTCGAGGCCCGCTGCGTCGCCCACAACAAGGGCGGCCTGCAGCTCGAGATGGTCGGCGGCATCGCCGCCTTCATGCCCGCCTCCCACATCGACGTCCGCCACGTCGGCGACCTCGACAAGTTCGTCGGCCAGAAGCTCACCGCCGTCGTCCAGGAGATCGACCGCAAGTCCAAGCGCGTCATCCTCTCCCGCAAGGACCACCTCATCGCCAACCGCGAGCAGGCCAAGGCCAAGGCGATGGAGAACCTTAAGGTCGGCGACGTCCTCGACGCCAAGATCTCCCGCATCATGGACTACGGCGCCTTCGCCGACATCGGTGGCGTCGACGGCCTCATCCACGTCTCCGACCTCGCCCACGCCCACGTCAAGAACCCTGCCGACTACGTCAAGGTCGGCGAAGACGTCAAGGTCAAGGTCCTCAAGATCGACCCCGAGAAGGGCCGCATCGCGCTGGGCATCAAGCAGGTCCAGCCCGACCCCTGGGAAGCCGTCACCACCCAGTTCGCCCCCGGCGGCACCTTCGACGCCGTCGTTACCCGCGCCATGGACTTCGGCGCCTTCATCCAGCTCACCCCCGGCGTCGAGGGCCTCTGCCCCATCGCCGAGCTCAGCTGGTCCCGCGTCAACCGAGTCGAGGACATCGTCAAGGCCGGCGACCAGGTCCGCGTCAAGGTCCTCAACATCGACCCCGCGCGCAAGCGCATGACCCTCAGCCTCAAGGAAGCCGCCGGCGACCCGTGGACCGGCGCCGAGGCCAAGTACCCGCCCGGCGAGGTCGTCGAGTGCACCGTCAAGTCGACCACCGACTTCGGCGCCTTCGTCGAGCTCGAGCCCGGCATCGAGGGGCTCGTGCACATCTCCGAGCTCGACAACCGACGCGTCGAGAACGTCACCGACGTCCTGCACGTCGGCGACGTCAAGCCCTTCAAGGTCGTCGAGCTCGACGAGACGGCCCGCAAGGCCAAGCTCTCCCTCAAGCAGGCCGACCCCAACTACGTCCCCCGCGACAACGACTTCAAGCCCCGCCCCAAGGCCAACTGGGACGACCTCGGCGGCGGCGGAGGAGGCGGAGGAGGCGGAGGCGGTCAACGCGCCAAGCGCGACACCTCACGCTTCCAGGTCAACCCCGCCGACTACGCCCCCGACCGCGGCGACGTCGACAAACGCACCGGCCAGCCCCGCCGCAAGGGCAAGAAAAACAAGGACCTCAAGTCCGGCCTCGGCGACGGCGGCGGCTTCGGCAAGGGCCTGGGCGACCTCAACCTCGACGACTTCCAGTAAGCCGCCGGCGCTCACGCATCTCAAACCTCACAAGCGCCAAGATCATTCATCACGAAGCGACGCGATTCATCGCGGTTGGACGCCCGCCATGTCCAAGCTCACCGACCTCAAGCTCAAGCAACAAGCCATCACCGAGTGGTGGGCTTGGCGACGGGCAAAACAGGCGATTCAAGATCAACTGTCCGCCAAGATCATCTGCATTTCGATCGCAATTGGCTTTCTGCTATTCATTATTCTCGCACAAGCATGGGCGATCCTCGACCGGATGTTCGGCCCAGGCTCGGCATACGTGTCGCCGAGCGTCATGTGACAGTGCGAGTCGACAAACCGACAGGTCGGTAGCATTAACCTAATCGCGTCTAGACTCCCCACACCTTCGCCGGGTCTAGCCGAGCCGCACACCCCTCGTGCAACTCAACCGCGAAGCACCCATCCTCTCCGCGTTCGACGCCAACCTCCTTGTCCTCGTCGAACCGCAACACCTGAAACTGCTGGCCATCCGGATCGAGCATCGCGTAATACTTCTCGCCCCGCTCGTGGTATAGCGCCCGCTTCTGATTGCGGTCCTTCAACTGCGTGCTCGGTGATAAGACCTCCGCGATCAACGTCGGCGTGCGCGTGATGAAGTGCCCGTCGTCCTGACCACAAATGATTGACAAGTCCGGGCAGACCACGAGATCCTGCCCGATCCGCCAGTCGATCTCGCGGAGCATCTCGCAGCCACCGCTAGCGTCTTTCGCCTCGATCTGGTCCTCGATGTGCCGATAGGGGCGATGCAGGGTGTGATGGTGAATGCGTCGCGGCGACGGCGACATCGCCACCGGCACGCCGCGCCACAGCTCCCACCGCCCCTCCCACCGCTCCCATTCCTCGATGGTGTAGTGCGGGATGTAACGCGACGCTTTCACCACTAAATCATACCCGCACGCCGACCGAATCGGCGCTAAGCAAACGGCGTCCCCTTCTTCGCCACGTCCGCGATCCGCATCACCTCCAGCGCGTGCTCGACCGTGATCGGGTGCTTCTTGTTCCGCCGGATCGTGTCGTAGACCGCGTCCCAGATGTCCGACGTGTCGCCGTGCGCCTCGGCCGTCGCCGTCACGTCGCGCTCGACCCACGGCAGCGGCGCGCCGCCGTAACCCTTGGGCGTGCCGGCCGAGGCCTTGGCCTTGCTCGGCTTAAACGACGGATCAAGATGGCGGAGGTGGATCGTGTTGCCCGTGCAGGTCAATGAGCCGCGGTCGCCGTGAATCGCCCATTCGGGCTCCCCGAGCGCGACCCCGCCGGAGATCTCGATGTCGCAGACCACGCCGTTCGCCCCGGTGAGCACGATGTGCACGTGGTCCTCGGCGTCGCCGCGCGCCGTGAGCCGCCGCAGGTCCGACCAGATCGACGCCACCGGCGAGCCGAGCAGCACCAGCCCGTGGTCGAGCAGGTGCGGGCCCCAGTTGAGCAGTTGGCCGCCGGCGTGGCTCTTGAGCGCCTGCCAGTCGGCCCGGTGCTGGTAGTTCTGCCGACGCAGGCGGATCGTGTGCACCCTGCCCAGCACTCTCTGCTTGAGCAACCCGCGGATCGCGGTGAACGCCGACTCGTACCGCCGGTTGTGACGGACGAACAGCCCGCCGTCGGATCGCTCGGCCGCCCTGGCGATCCGACGCGCGGCCTTGAGGTCGCCGGCCATCGGCTTGTCCACCGCGACGTGCCTGCCGGCCTTCAACGCCGCGAGCGCCTGAGGCTCGTGGTCCGATGTGCGGCTCGCGATCGACACCAGCTCCACCCGCGGGTCATGCAACAACTCATCGAACGACGTGTACGCCCGAGCCTTGTCCCCCGCGAACCGCGTCTCAAACTCTCCCCGACGCTCCGCCATCACCGGCTCGCAAGCCGCCACCACCGCAAACTTCGCCGGCCTGGCCTCCAGCTCCCCGCAGTGCATCCCCCACCCCGCCCGCCCCAAGCCGACCACCCCCACCCCGATCGGACCCTTCGCACGCTTGGCCAACTTCACACGCTCCTTCAATAAACCGCCCCAGACCCTACCGCCACGCCAGAATCCCGCAACCGCCCCCGCACTCCGGCCCCACACACCGCCTGCCCCTTGACGCCACGCCGACGCCCGACAATACTCTGATTCATGGCAGCGTTTTTTAGCCGGTTTTGGAGCTACTTCTTCCCGACGCCACAAGCCGTCCGGGTTCGCTGCCGCTGACCTCACCACACAGCACGCAACCAACCACCCCGGCACGGCTCACCGCGTCGGGGTTCTTTTTTAATCCGGGCCCGTCCTCCCAGAACGAGCCCGACCGATCGAGCGTCTCGATCCCCCCGACCGATCCCCACCGCGACCCATCGCCCCCAGCCACGCCGGAGCCCGAGAAATGATCGTCGTCATGAACCCCACCGCCACCAAGGACCAGATCGCCCACGTCGTCGACCTCGTCCACGACATGGGCCTCAAGGACCACGTCGTCGAAGGCACCGACCTCACCGTCGTGGCCGTCCTCGGCGACGAGACCAAGTTCGACGGCGCCGTCCTGGAGCGCGCCGACGGCGTCGACAACGTCATGCGGGTCCAGAAGCCCTACAAGCTCGCCGCCCGCGAGACCAAGCCCGCCAACGACACCACCGTCGTCACCATCGGCGACCACTGCCCCGTCGGCGGCACCAACGTCCCCGTCATCGCCGGCCCCTGCTCGGTCGAAGGCGAGCAGGAAATCATCGACGCCGCCCATGCCTGCAAGAACGCCGGCGCCCACGCTCTCCGAGGCGGCGCCTTCAAGCCCCGCACCAACCCCTACTCCTTCCAAGGCTTCGGCGAGGACGGCCTCAAGATGCTCGCCGCCGCCCGCGACGCCACCGGCCTGCCCATCGTCACCGAGGTCGTCACCACCGAGGACGTCGAACTCGTCGCCCAGTACGCCGACTGCCTGCAGATCGGCACCCGCAACGCCCAGAACTTCAAGCTCCTCGAGGCCTGCGGCCGCCAGCCCAAGCCCGTCATGCTCAAGCGCGGCATGTCGATGACCATCGACGAGTACCTCCAGGCCGCCGAGTACCTCCTCGCCCACGGCAACCCCAACGTCATCCTCTGCGAACGCGGCATCCGTACCTTCGAGAACCACACCCGAAACACCCTGCCCCTGGCCACCGTCCCCGAGCTGCACCGCCGCACCCACCTGCCCGTCATCGTCGACCCGTCCCACGGCACCGGCCACGCCTACCTCGTCCCCGACATGGCCAAGGCCGCCATCGCCGCCGGCGCCGACGCCCTGATCATCGAGGTCCACCCCGTCCCCGAGCAGGCCAAGACCGACGGCGCCCAGACCATCTCCCCCGAGACGATGGCCGAGCTGATGCCGATCCTCGAAAAACTCGCCGCCGCGATCGACCGCACGTGCCTGAGCCCGGTGGCGGTGTGAGATGATCTGGGTTCTAGAACGCGGTATCTTCGACGACGTTGAGGCCTTCGCATCGTCAGCGCGCGCCGCTGGGCACATCGCCCATTGGTGGGACGACGACTGGCTCACGTCCAAGAAGTGGCCACGCTTCGAAGGCGAAGTTGTGGGCTTTCACGGAAGCCTCGGCAACGCCGCGTTCATCCAGAGCGAAACAAACTGGAACCCTGGCGCTTGGTGCAATGTCGATCGGTTCTGCTGTTCGGCCTGGTACCCCGCCGCGAAGCCTTGGCTCGTCCATCGGACTTGGGAGATCTTGCCTGTTAGTGAGTTCGTCGCCGAACCGGATCGCGTACTCGCAAGCATCGGTGCCGAGGAAACCTGCTTTGTCCGTCCCGACAGCCCGCTCAAACCATTCTCTGGCCGCGTCCTTCAACGCGATCGAATATCGCTGGAGGCGCTCGATCACGGCTTTTACTTCGACGACGAGAACCTGCCGATCGTAGTAGCCCCCGTCCAGACCGTCGGCCAAGAGTGGCGATTCGTCGTGATCGACCAACGCATCGTCACGGGCTCGGGCTACGACGCTGACTCGCGGACCACTAACCGCAGTGAAGGCAACTCATCGGCCCAAGCGTTTGCACAACAGATCGCGAATGAATTGCCCGCCCCCGACACGGTCTACGTCCTCGACATTTGCGAGTGCGATGACCAGCTCAAACTCCTCGAGCTCAACCCTTTCGGCGGCGCTGACCTGTATGGCTGCGATCCTGCTTTGATAATCAAAGCGATCGATGAGCTACGTTAAAGCATCACAACAGCGATACACCCACCCACCCCCAAGACCACCGCGATCACGCCGTTGGCGGTGAAGAAGGCGGCGTCGAGGAGCTTGGGGTCGCGGCGGCGCTCGGCGCGCCAGACGATCGCGTGCTCGGTGATGAGCAGGCCAGCGGTCAAGGCGACGCCGATGAGCCAGGGTAGGTCGCGTAGTTCAGTTGGATAGAGCGGCTGGCTGAGTAACAAACACACCAACGCCGCGGCGTGCATCGCCCGGCTGACCCACAGCGCCCCGCTCGTCCCCAGCGCGGCCGGCAAACTATGCAACCCCTCGCGCCGGTCGAACTGCTCGTCGGCCGTCGCGTAGATGACGTCGAACCCCGCGACCCACAGCAGCACAAACCCCGCCAGCCACCACACGCCCCGCCCCGCGTCGCTGACGACGTAGCCGGGGTCGATGGCCAACGCCGCGGCGACCGGGCTCATCGCGAGCGCGACGCCGAGGATGACGTGGCACCACGCGGTGAACCGCTTGGCGTAGGCGTAGCCGGCGAGCCAGAGCAGGACGGGCACGCTCAGCCGGGCCGGCCACCAGTTGTCGCCGAGGAAGCCGAACCCGCCGCAGGCGACGACGAAGATGGCCGACGCCGCCGCCCCGGCGTTGAGGACCGAGTTGGCTGAGACCTTACCCGAGGGAATCGCCCGCCCGGCCGTGCGCGGGTTGCCCGCGTCGATCACCCGGTCGGCCCAGCGGTTCATCGTCATCGCCACCGTCCGCGCCGACACCATGCACACCAGCACCAATCCGATCTCCCACCACGCCACCCCCAGCACGCCCGCCGGCCCGACGGCCCCGCCGCCCCGCGCTGCCCGCCACGCCGCCGCCCACACCATCCCCAGCACCGCGAACGGCAGCGCAAACACCGAGTGCGCCAGCTTGATATCCCCCGCGATCGCCCGCGCCGCGCCGACCGCTCCGCTCACCGCCCCACCTCGGTCCCCGTCTCCGCCGCGATCATCTCCGCCAAGCCCTGCCGCAACCTGCGCGTGACTTCACCCACCCCCCCCGCGCCGATCGCCTTCTGCTCCACACCACTCACCGGCAAAACGAGCCACCCCGAGTTCGTCAGGAACACCTCGTCCGCGTCGAGCAGGTCTTCGACCGTCAGCATCCTCCGCTCGACGTCGATCCCTTCGCCCTCGGCCCACGCGATCGCCGCCGCCCGCACCACCCCCGGCAGCACCGGCGCCCGCAACGCCCCCTCGACCTCCTCGCCCCGCGCGATCGGCGTCATCAGCACGCCGTCCCGCACGACGAACAGGTTGCTGATCGCCCCGCTCGCCAGGTGATTCGTGACGTTCAGCCAGATCGCCTCGGCCGCCCCCGCCTCGGCCGCCTTGCGCAGCGAGCTCAGCCGCGACCAGTAGTTCAGCGTCTTGTGCCCGGCGTGATCGTCGAACGGGCTCGCCGCCGGCCCGTGGATCACCACCCGCACGCCCCGCTCGAAATACGCCGGGTCGTACCCCGTCACCGGCGACGGCTCCACCAGAATCGTCCGCCCAGGCTTCGCCCCGATCCCCCCCTCACCGCCCGGCCGAAGCGTCACCGCCCCCGGCGTCACCGTCAGCCGCACCCGCGCCTCGGCCAGTCCGTTCTCCGTCACGCACGCCTCCACCGCCGTCCGCAGCTGGCCCCGCAGCCCCGCCGCCTCCCCCGCGTGGGCCATCCCCAGCTCGATCATCGACCCCACCACCCGCTCGACGTGCCGATCCAGCCGCCACACGACCCCCTCGCCGCCCCCGCCGTCCGCCCCGGAAAGCCCGCCGCCGCCCGGCCAGGCCCGCATCGTTGAAAACACCCCCACCGCGTGCTGCAACCCCGCATCCCCGGCCGAGACCACCGCCTCCCCCGGCTCCACCATCGCCCCATTCACCCACCAGCGATACGTCGGCCCGTCGGCGTCCTGCGTCATCGTCGGAGTCTACTCAGCCCGCCTCTTCCCCTCCCCGCCGACTCTTGCTACCTTACTCGGCCCGACCGACCCCAGATCCCTTACCCCCGCACGCCATGAAGCCCGACCTCCACCCCCAGTATCGCCCCGTCGTCTTTCAGGACGTGCAGGCCAACGTCTCCTTCGTCACCCGCTCCACCGCCAAGACGAACCAGACCATCCAGTGGGAAGACGGCAACGAGTACCCCCTGGTCAAGGTCGACATCTCCGCCGCCTCGCACCCCTTCTTCACCGGCAAGCAGACCTTCGTCGACACCGCCGGCCGCGTCGAGAAGTTCCAGCGGAAGTTCTCGGGCAACTACTTCAAGAAGAAGGGCTGAGCCCCACTCGCTCATCGAACCTCAAGCCGCCAAGCCTCACCGCTCGGCGGTTTTGTAATACTCAATATCACTCGAACACACGCACGCGGTAATGGGGTCGTCGCTGCCCATTTCGGCAGTACGTTGACCGAGCGCATGAGCCGACGAATCAAGCGAAGCAGCAATGCCGTGCCAGCCAGCAGGAAGCAGTGACACACCCACGCGTGTCTTCTCGAACTGCTTCATCTGCGTTCAACTGTCTTGTTACCATCTCGGAGTTTCATGGCGCTACCGATTCAGGTGTATGGCGCACACAAGCCCGCAATAACCCCAGCTGAAAGCGACTTCTCCATGAGATACCTCGACACTGCCGCGCTAGCGCTTATCGCCTTTGCTCCACTGACGCTGGCGCAGCAAGTCGTCAACGTGAGCAATTTCGCTCGCGCCGAGAGCGATATGCAGATGCATGGATACGCCGCCAAGGCAGGGGGCGTTGGCAAGATGCTCCATATGCGCGAGCCCTACTCGGTCGAGAATCAGACAACGATTCGCGGCAACCGCGATACGCTCTATTCGATGGGCGTGTTCGACCTGAACTCGCCCTTGACCATCGTGAAGCCCGAGTCGCCCGACCGCTTCCAGTCGCTGCTGGTGATCGACCAAGACCATTTCAACCCGGTACTGAAACACGGCGAGGGTGAAGTCGAACTCACTAGAGAGAGCGTCGGGACGCGGTACGTGCTGGTCCTCTTCCGTACGTTCGCAGACCCGACTGATGCAGCGGATTTGAATGACGCCCACGCCCTGCAAGACGCCATCGAGATCCGTCAGAAATCGTCGGGTTCACTTGATGGGCTCCCACAATGGGATGAGGAATCGCTCGCGGAGACCCGCAAGCAGGTCAATGCGATGGCCGCGGATATGTCCTCGTTCCCCGACGCCTTCGGCCCCAAGGATATGGTCAATCGCGTCAACCACTTCCTCGCAACGGCGTACGGTTGGGGCGGCAATCCACAGCGAGGCGCGATGTATTTCAACGTAACCCCCGAGCAGAACGACGGCAGCATGGCCTACACACTCACCATGCCCGCCGACGTGCCGGTCGACGGGTTCTGGTCGGTGACTGTCTACAACCAAGAAGGCTTCTTCGAGCCCAATGACCAGAACGCCTACTCATTCAACAGCGTCACCGCCGAGCGAAACGATGACAACTCGGTCACGATCCACTTCGGTGGCGACGCCGATCGGCCCAATCACCTGCCCATCACCGAAGGTTGGAACTACATCATCCGGTGCTATCTGCCCAAGTGGGAACTGCTTGAAGGCGATTGGACGCCGCCGGTTCCGCAAATCGTGCAGTGAATGGGAATCGAGCGGCTGATACCTTTGGCATGCACGAGATTTTTTGCGGCCGAGTCGCTAGCGCCAGGCTGCGACACATGCGTGAAGATGCGAGCAGGCATCGGCTGGGAGAAGGAAGCTAAATAGCCGCGACAGGACTCGAACCTGCACTGGGGCGATTTTAAGTCGCCTGCCTCTGCCAATTGGGCTACGCGGCCGATCGCGCCAACAATACCGACATGGCGACCCCCACGCCTCCAACCCCGCCGCCGCCGAGCGAGCCCGACACGCTCGCGCCCGACGTGCCGCTGATCATCTTCGACGGCGACTGCGGGATGTGCCAGCGTTCCGTCCGCCTGATGCTCAAGCTCGACAAGCCAGGCCGGCTCCGCTTCACGCCGCGCGACTCGACCCTCGCCCTTCGTATCACGGACGCCGCCTTCCCGGACGGCCGCCCCGAGTCGATGATCCTCCGCGACGCCCGCGGCCTGCACACCAACTCCACGGCCGTCCTCCGCATCGCTGCCTGCCTGCCCGCCCCGTGGCGATGGGCGGCCGCCCTGCTCGTGATCCCTCGCTCGCTGCGCGATCCGCTCTATCGGCTTATCGCTCGGAACCGCCACCGCCTAGCCGGACCGCCCGAGGATTGCCCCGCGCCCACGCCCGAACAGCAATCGCGATTTATCGCGTGACATCCGCTCGTCGAGACCGCCATCCGACCGATTGCCAACGGTGTCAGGTCGTGTAGTCGGCATTGATCGCCACATACTCGCGTGACAGATCGACGCCGGTCCACACCCCCTCCCAAGCGCCCCGACCCAAACCGATGGTCATGTGTACCTCATCGGCCGACATGTTGGCCGCGAGCGCCTGGCGCTGCGTTTCATCCAACTCGCAGGGCTGGCCGCCGCCGATCAGCCGCACCGGCTTATCCCCAGACCCGATCGACACCGACACCTCGGCGGGGTCTAGCGGGACGCCGGACTTGCCGATCGCCATGATCAGCCGGCCCCAGTTCGGGTCCGCACCGTGCACCGCGCATTTCACCAGCGGCGAGTCGATCACCGACCGCGCGATTTTGTCAGCCTCCACTTCATCAGCCGCGCCCGCAACCCGCAGCCGGATCAGTCGGGTCACGCCCTCGCCGTCCCACGCCAGCTGGTCACACAACGCCGCGCTTGTGATCGCGAGAGCACCGTCAAGCCCCGGGCCGGCGCCGCCGACTTCGTCGCTGGCCAGACACAACACCATGTCTGACGTGCTCGTGTCGCTGTCGATGCTCAGCCGATTGAACGTCGCCCCCGCCGACGCCCGAACCAATCGCTCCAACGCGTCGGGGCCGTCGCCCGCGTCCGTCGTTAGAAACCCGAGCATCGTCGCCATGTTCGGCGCGATCATCCCCGCCCCCTTGGCGATCCCGCCCACCGTCACGCCGCCTTCCCCTTGCGCGCGGGCGTGCTTGGGCACCGTGTCCGTCGTCATGATCGCCCGAGCGCACGCCTCGTCCGCCCCCGGCCCGCGGCCCAGCGCCTCGTAGGCCGCGCCGATCCCGTGGATCACCTTGTCCAACGGCAGCGGCTCGCCGATCACCCCCGTCGACGCCACTAGCACCGCCTCGGTCGCGCACCCCACATAGCTCGCCACCTCGGCGCACATCGCCAGCGCCGTCGCGTACCCCTCTCGCCCCGTCGCCACGTTGCTGATCCCCGAGTTGCAAACGATCGCCTGCGCCCGCCCGCCGGTCTTCGCCAGGTGCTCCCGCGTCACCTTCACCGGCTCCCCGGGGAACCGGCTCGTCGTGAACACCCCCGCCGCCGCGCACAGGTCGTCCGCGACGATCAACGCCAGGTCCGGGTTGCCCGATGCCTTGATCCCGCACGCCACCCCCGACGCCCGGAACCCCCGCGGCGCCGTGATGCTCGGCGGCTTGCCCACAACCTTCGGCATGGGCTCACCCTAGCAAGGCGGGCTCGACCTCACACGCCCGAGCCGGCATCGACACGCCCATCGAGCTTGCTGAGATCGACCACCGCGTAGTCGGCGTCGCGATACACCGTCGCGGGGCTTGTGCCCGCTCGACCTTGCACCGCCACCGCCAGCGGGATCACCGCGTGCGTCACGCCCTGACCCGCGAATCGGTCCAGGTCCCCCAGCCGCGCGCCGCGGTCGTAGAAATCGCGGGCCGCGCTGAGCCGCTCGTACCAGGCCAGCACCTCCGCTCCCTTGATCGGGTGCGTCTTGTGCGAGACGTAAATAGCCCGCCTGCTGCGCATGCGAAAGTCATGGAACTCGGGCGGGACGAGGTACATGGACCCATCCGGGCTGTGTTCCGCCGCATACGCGATCACCGCGGCATTCGCCAGCTTCTCTCGGTCCACGTAGTCATCCACCAGCAGGGCCACCCCCAGGACCGCGGCCAAGCAACCCCCGCTCAGCGCGGCCCCGTGACCGAGCCGCTTCACCGAGACACCCATCCCAGCCAACCCACGCTCAATCCCCGCCGCGCCCCACGCCCAGGCGGGCGCCAGCGCGACCGGCACCAGCCACGCGCTCGCCCGCCACGGCGCGATCAGGTTGACCAGCCCCGGCTCGAAGATCGAACACCACGCCATCCCGCCCCCCACAAACAGCCCGCCCACGATCACGACTGTTCGCAGCAGCCCACGCGACAGCCACGCCCCCAGCACGATCGACGCGGCGACAAACGCCGTCTGCCATTGCCCAATGAAATAGCTCGGCAGCGAGTGATGCGGGATCCGATCGAAGATCATGATCGCGTTCGCCTCCTCCTGAAGCGGGTCCCCGCCGAACGCCACCGCCAGGAACACCATCTGCGGCACCGCCGTCAACGCGAACCAACCCATCACCCCGGCCGACCGAACCCAACGCACGCGCCCCGCCGGGCTCGACCCCCAGACCCACGCCGCGATCGTCGTCGCCAGCACCAGGCAACTCACGAAATAGGTCGCGTGGATCGCCGACGCCAGCCCGATCAGCGCCGCCCCCCACCACCAGCGGCGGGCCACGCACAACGCGATCCCCGCCACGATCAGCACCCCGAACGACGCCGGCGCAAAGTCCGAGTTCATCAACGACTGCCACGCCAGCGGCGGCGGAAACTGGTACAGCTCGACATCAAACCGCCACAGCAACACCCGCACCGCCCGCGCGTGCGTCGCGACCAGCACCGCCGGCAGCCACCACCGCCCCACCGCCGACCGCACCGCCGCGGGCCAGCCCGCCGGCAGCATCCGCATCCCCAGCCACCACACCGAAACGAAGTACACCCCCATCAGCAACACGTACAACCCGTGAAACCAATAAGGATGCCCCACCAACCCCACCACCCAAGCCAGCCCCGAGAACAGCGGAAACGGGTCGCTGGTGGACAGCATCGGGTCGTGCGCCAAGTCACCCCAACCGGCGTGCCCCAAACCCTGTAGCCACTTGGTGTTGCTGTTCGACGTAAACACCGGACTCTGCCCGTAAGCCAGCCCGAACAGCAACGCCCAGCCGCTGACCCAGAGCCACGACACGCCGCCGCGTGCATCCGCACCGATCCTACTCATCGTCTGCCCCTCATCCCGGTCGTCTTTCTCGCTCTCCGTAATCAGCTTATCATCCGCCGGCCCAAAACCACCACCATTTTTTCCCAGGAGGCCCCCGATGCCCATCGCCGACTACGCGACCTACTGCAAGATGCTCGACAACGCCTACGAGCACCAGTTTGCCTATCCCGCCATCAACGTCTCCTCGATGGTCACCGCCAACGCCGCCCTCAAGGCCTTCGCCGACCTCGACTCCGACGGCATCATCCAGGTTTCCACCGGCGGCGGGAAGTTCGCCTCCGGCCTGGTCAACGGCGACATGGTCATGGGCGCCATCTCCCTCGCCGAGCACATCCACCGCGTCGCCGCCAACCTCAAGGTCAACGTCGCCCTCCACACGGACCACTGCCAGCCCGGCAACGTCGACGACTTCCTCGTCCCTCTCATCGAAGAATCCGAGAAGCGCGTCGCCGAGGGCAAGCTGCCTCTCTATCAGTCCCACATGCTCGACGCCTCCATCCTTCCCGTGAAGGAGAACATGGACCTGGCCGTGCCCCTGCTCGAACGCATGACCAAGGTCGGCCAGATCCTCGAGGTCGAGGCCGGCGTCGTCGGCGGCGAGGAAGACGGCGCCGCCGGGTCCGAGGACACCCC
>JBCBUE010000058.1:0-20082 GCA_039818285.1 Planctomycetota bacterium
ACTTGATGGCGGCGTCGTAGCCGTTGAGCCACTCGCGCAGGTCGGCCAGCGATTCGATCGTGTCGGGGTAGCGGCGGTGCTCGGGCTTGAGATACCGGAAGCCGTCGTGAGCACCCATGTACCCGCCGATCTCCAGCGGCGAATGCGGGCCGGTCTTTTTGAGATGACGTTGGATCAAGTCGTCGGTGAACCAATCGGGGATCGGCGCGTCCTTGAAGGGATCTCCAAAGCCACCGGGCGTGCGGTAGGCGGTGTGGATGTCCCAGTAGTTGAGATGCAGGTACCAGCTGTCTTCGACGGCGTGCGCGTTGAGCCAGCGGTCGAGGACCGGCTCAACATCATCGACGATCTCGTTACCGCCCTTGCCGGTGTTGTGCATCTCTCGGAAGCCTGCGTAGAAATGATGCGCCGAGTGCCGATCGCCGAAGGGCGAGATCATCGCGGTGTGATAGCCGCGCTGGACGAGCTGGCCGGCGAGGCCGTCGAGGGTGAAGCGATCCTTGAACGCGCGCGAAGTGCCCTGGGGCTTGGGGTCGGCGGCGGTTCGGCCGTGGCCGACGACGCCGGTCTGCATGCCGAATCGACCGGCGTAGAACGCGGTGCGTGAGGGCAAGCAGGGGGCGTCGGAGCAATACACCCCGGTGCCGCGCAGCCCGCGCGCGGCGAGGGCGTCGATGGTGGGGGACGTCTGCCGGGGGTAGCCGTAGCAAGACAGGTGCGAGGGGTTGAGGGCGTCGAGATCGAGGTAGAGGATGCGCATGAAGGCTCGAGGCGTGCGGAGCGGTGCGGGGCAGAACGATCGACGATCGGACTCGGCGAGAGCGCCAAGCCCCGACGAGAGGCCCGGCCAAGACTGACAACGGGAATCAGTCTTAGCGATCAATATGTTAACAATTGACTATTGACACGGTTTTCACCTCGTATTATTGTTAACAGTCATCAAATCGTCGAATCGCGGCGCCGGCTCAACGGGTCCGACGTGGACGCGCCTTCCGCCGCCGCATCGTCTCTCGAGGAGGTTTCAAATGCTTCATCTAAAAACGATTAGGGGACTTTCCACGGCTCTCGTCGCCGGTGCGGTCGCCGCCCCCGGCCTGGGCGAGACAATCACGGTCGACAACTTACGCGTCTGGCATCAGGTCGTCGCCGCCAACCCGGTCGGCGTGCCGAGCTCGGGCTCGCTGGGCTTCCAATCCGGCTTCACGCCGCCCGCCCAGGGCAACAACCCCACGCCGACCGACTTCGACCTCGAGATCAGCGGGCTCGACCTCGACGGCGTGGGCGGCAACGACGACTCCATCCTCTTCACCCTTCGCCACACCGCCACCCGCACCAACAACCCCCAGGTCAACGTCGACGGCCTGGGCATCGGCGTCACCGGCGACCTCAGCCCCGAAGCCTTCGAGTTCGAGGCGCTCGTGCTCTCCGTCGTCGACGTCGCTCTCAGCCCCGGCACCGCGGGCACGATCGCCTTCGACGGCTTCACCGCCCAGAATCTCATCCTCGCCGGCACCAACATCCCCGTCAGCGCCCAGGCCGACGTCAACGGCACGACCGTCACCCTGGCCAACGACTTCACCGGCCAGGGCTTCCAGTTCTTCACGCAAGAAACCGCCTTCGGCTCGCCCGCCGCGACCCTCACGATCGACAACGTCACCGACTCGACCGGCAACTTCCGCCATCGCGACAGCGACCTGTCCTTCACCTACACCATCCCCGAGCCCGGCGCTCTGGCGCTTGTCTCGCTCGGCGGGCTGGTCGTCGTGCGACGCCGACGCCGATCGGTCTAACAGCCCGTCGGCCCGAATCACTCGACCGTCGACCCCAAGCACAGCGTGCAGGCCCTCCGAGGCCGCACGCCGTCTTTCATCTCACCCTCCTAAGATCGACCACCCACCGGATCAAGTCAGCTTGAGCGCGAACGCGAGGTCCGACGACGGCAACACCGCTGGCGGCGCGACGACCAAGCCGTCGCCCGCACGCTCGAAGCGTAGCGGTCCGTCGTGCCCGAGGAGTTCGACGCGACCGACGTGTCGATCGCCGATCTCCTCGAGCGTCCACGCCTCGCCAGGCCCGGGCCAGCCCATCGCGATGGCGTACAGCGCGTCGCCCTTGGTGACGAATCGGTAGTCCCCGAAGCCCAACGGCGACTCGCTGGGTTCGGCGAAGTCACCGGTCGGGAAGTCCTTGCCCTGGCCGTAGCGCGTCCACGGGCGTGTGCCGTGGATCGCTTCGCCGTTCAACGCAAACCAGTCGGCGAGCCCATCGAGGATGGCGTACTGGGCGTCGTCGAGCGTGCCGTCGGTCCGGCCCGGGAAGTTCAGCAGCATGTTGCCGTTCTTGCTCACGATGTCGGCGAGCATGTGCACGATCAGCCGAGGCGACTTGTAGGTCCGCCCCTCGTCGTAGAACCACCCACCAACGCACGTGTCGGTCTGCCAAGGCACCGGCCAGATGCAGTCCACGCCGCCGCGCTCGAGGTCGAGGATGCCGACGCCCTCGACGTAGTCGCCGTGCCCGCCCTTGCGACGGCCGTGCTCGTCGACGCTCGGGCCGAGCTGGGCGTGCGTGGAGATCTGATAGCTCTTGAGGTTGTACACGGCCTCGAGCCTGCCGTGACGCCGCGCGATGTTCCGGTTGTAGAAGTGCGCGAGCACGCCGCGCCCGACCTCGCCGAACGGCACCGCGCCATCCGTGTACAGCAGGTCAGGGTCGTACGCGTCGATCAGGTCGGTCATCCGGTCGGCCCACTGCCGACACCACCACTCGGGCGGGTCGAGCGGGTACTGCTGATTGGTGTCGTCGTGCGGCGGAAAGTAGAAGTCGCTGAAGTCCGGGTCGTTGCCGTCGTACGGGACGCCGGCCATGGGGCCTTCGGGGTCGGCCCCCTTGTTGGTGTTGAACCACGAGTACGCGCGCTCCACGTGCTCGGTGACGCCGAAGCGCAGGCCGTGCTGCCGAGCCGCGTCGCGCCAGGCGCCGACGATGTCGCGCTTCGGGCCGAAGTTCACGGCGTTCCAGCGGTGGTGCTTGGAGTCCCAGAGGTCGAAGTTGTCGTGGTGCGCGGCCATCGACGTGAAGTACTTCGCCCCCGCCCGCTTGTACCGCGACATCAGGTCGTCGGGGTCGAAGTTCTCGCACGTCCAGAGCGGAACGATGTCCTTGTACCCGAACTCGGACGGGTGGCCGTAGTGCTCGACGTGGTGCTCGTACTGCCGGTGCCCGGGCACGTACATGTTCCGCGCGTACCAGTCGCCGGCCATCGGCACGCCCTGCGGGCCCCAGTGCGCCCAGACGCCGAACTTCGCGTCGCGAAACCAG
Source organism: Planctomycetota bacterium (assembly GCA_039818285.1). GTDB lineage: Bacteria > Planctomycetota > Phycisphaerae > Phycisphaerales > Phycisphaeraceae > JBCBUE01. The sequence continues at coordinate 3,322 of JBCBUE010000058.1, forward strand.
TCCGGGCAGGCGTACTGCTTGAGCGAGTCCCAATTCGGTTCGAAACGCAAGAGATCGGCTCCTTTGAGGTCACGGCGTGCCCGAGCTTGACGACGCCAGCGTCGCCGCTCGAGCGAGCTCACTCGACCACGCTGCGGTCGGCGAGTTCGGGCAGGTCGTGCTCCGAGTCGTAAAGATCGAAACGCGGCAGGATCGCCTCCAGCGCGTCGCGCTCGCGGCCATGCGCCTCGGAGACTTGGCTCCAATCCTCGATCTTGGGGTAACCGTCCAAGTCGTCAGGCGTCTCGGACACGTCCCACCAGACCCCGCGCGCGTCCCGCAGCACCAGGTCGCCGCGGATGAACTGGTGATCCTTCCACCACGAGTAGACCCACGGGCGGAACGCCTCCGCGTCGGTCGTCAAGTACGGCCAGAAGCTCTCGCCGTGGACCTCGTAGTCGCCGGGCAGCTCGTAACCCATCACGTCCGCCAAGGTCGGCAGGAAGTCCGCCAGCGACACGAGGATGTCCTGCTCGCCCGTCTTGGTCATCGACTGGCCGGGGGCGTAGACGATCAGCGGCACGTGCGGGCCCTTCTGGCGATCGCGCATGCCCTTGCCGAAGCCGCTGGTGCCGTTGTCCGAGGTGAAGATCAGGACCGTGTCGTTCTCGATCCCGAGTTCCTTGAGCTTCTGCAGGTACCGCCAGACCTGGTAATCGAGGTACTCGACGTGCCGGTGCATGCCCGGGCCGGTGAGCGTGCCGTTGAACTCGTACGCGCCCTCGTCGCCCGTGATGTTGGGCTCGGTGCGGTGGTAGTGGTCGTCGTGCCAAGTCAGCTTGGGCGTGTGCGGCCACTTGCTGGGGGAGTCGGGGTCGAGCCAGTTGAAGGCGTCGTGCCCCAGGTGCGAGGTGTGGTAGACGAAGAACGGCTTGCCGACCTCGTGCTGGCGCTCGATGAAGTCGAAGATGAAGTCGAGCTCGACGTCGGGCCCGTAGGTGTTGACGCCGTAGCTCGCCTCGGCCTCGGGCGTGTTGGGCCACTGCTCGTACGGTCCGCTCGCGGTCGGGTGGCGGATCAAGGACGCCGCGGGATACCACAGCCAGCTGAGCTGCTTGTAGGTGTCGACGACCTCGCCGGTGTCGGCGTTGAGCAGGACGCGCTCGCCGTTGCGCTGGCGTTCCTGGTGGTAGAAGTCGGTCTTCGCGGCCGGCCAGCGCTGGTACTGCCCGGGCGTGTCGATGACCTCGTCGAAGCCATAGTTCTGGGCGTCCTTGACCAGCATCTGGACCTTGCCGCACCACATGCTGGCATAGCCCGCCTGCTGGGCGACGTGACCGATCAGCAGCGGCGAGCTGTGGTGGACGAGCACACGCTGGATCTCGAGATCGCCGGACGAGAGGCCGCCGATGTCGCGGTTGTGCCACCACTTGTGGATGGAAGGGAATCGGCCCGACATGATCGTGGCCCGGCTGGGCATGCAGATCGTCGCCGACCAGGGCGTCGTGATCCAAACGCCCTGCTCGGCGATGCGATCCATCACCGGCGTGCGAGCGCGCAGCGCCGGGTCGCGCGTGTCGCCGCCACGCAGGTCCGACCAGACGGCCGACCCGTAGATCGGGATCTCGCGGGCGCTGATGTCGTCGGAGAAGATCAGGATCACGTTGGGCTTCTCGGCGCGAGCCAGGCCGGCGACCAGGACCGGGCCCAGCACCAAGGCGAGAACGAAGACGAGTCGGGGGATGTGCTGAGTCATGGAATCCAGAGGGGTGAGGCGGGTGCCGAGGAAAACATCGTAGAAGCTCCGCAGAGCCAGCTTAAGTAAATAATCAGAATCAAAAATAGTAGACAATATACAATGTTGACGGTACGGTAAGCACCGACTCGGCGCTCTCACGACCGACACCGCCTCTGACTCGCTCCCCGACCTCAGGCATGCCCGACCACGCCTACCCCTATCACGCGACCGACGGCCGACCCGATCGGCCGCTCGCCGCGGGCTTGCAACGCGCCTTCGATCGCTACCCGGCCCCCCGCCCCGAAGACAACCCGCTGTTCACCAACTTCCGGTACACCCCGCTCGAAGGGTTCGACGATCACAACGGCGACGGCACCGTCTCGCGACGCGACCCCTCCAAGGTCCTCTACGAGCACGGCCGGTACTACGTCTGGTACACCAAGCGGCAGACCGCGACCCCGCCCGTCGGCATGGGCCGGGCCCGCGAAGCGACCGACACGATCGCCTCGGCCGACTGGGACCTCGCCGAGGTGTGGTACGCCACCAGCGACGACGGCTTCCGATGGCGGGAACAGGGGCCCGCCTTCCGCCGTCCCGATCGACCCGCCGTCGGCTGGCGGTCCAACTGCACGCCGGACGTGCTCAAGTGGCGGGGCCGCTTCTATCTCTACTACCAGGCCTTCGTCGAGCCCAGCGGCCTCCGTGGCGACCACTGCCCCGTCGCCGTCGCCCACGCCGACTCGCCCGACGGCCCGTGGACCCGCAGCGATCGCGACGTCTTGCCCAACGGCCCGGCCGGCAGTTGGGATCAGTTCGCCATCCACGACCCGCACCCGCTCGTGCACGACGGCAAGGTCTACTGCTACTACAAGTCCGCCTACGACCGGCCCGACCGCCTCACCCTCGGGCTCGGCCTGGCGATCGCCGACGACCCGCTGGGCCCCTTCGAGAAGCACTCGCTCAACCCGCTGATCAACTCGGGGCACGAGACCGCCCTGTTCCCGTTCGAGAGAGGCGTGGCCGCGTTAATGATCCGCGACGGCAACGAGCACTACACCGTGCAGTACGCCCCGGACTGGGTGAACTTCGAGATCGCGTCGATTGTCGAGTTCCCCCCGACCGCCGCGGGCCTCTTCGTGCCCGACGCGTTCGACGACTCGGGCGAAGGCCAGGGCGTCACCTGGGGCCTCTGCCACTTCGTCAACGCCGGCACGCCGACCACGCAACACTCGATCCTCGCGCGCGTCGACTGCGAATTGACGCGGGAACCGCACGACCCCGCCATGAAGTCCACGCACCGCCTGCACAAGCCCGAGTTCTACTTCGACCAGGGGCTGTCGCCCGAGCAACGGGCTCGGGCGGAGCGCAACGCTCGCGCGTTTCAGCCGGCTGACGCCGGTGTGCTCGCGTGAACGCCGGCACGCCTTATCCATCACGAACACACGGACACCCCATGAATCACGCCTCACCCCGAATCGCACCCCGGAGCTCACCATGAAGTCGATCTGCGTGAGCCTCGCGTTGAGCACGGCCGCCCCCGCCGCCCTCGCGTCGGACTGGGACGGCCTGCCCGTGCCGTTGGACGCCGGCGAAGGCATGGTGTGGGAACTCCAGGAGTCGGTCTCGGACGACTTCAACTACACCGCCCCGCCGCACGACAAGGGCGAGCGGTTCCTGGGCAAGTGGGACGACTGGTATCACAACCACTGGAGCGGACCGGGCCTGACGCAGTGGGACCGCGGCCACGTCTTCGTCGACGACGGGCGCCTGCAGTTCCTCGCCAGCCGCGTGCCCGACAGCAACAAGGTCCACCTCGGCTGCATCTCCTCGCGCGACCGGGTCGTCTACCCGGTGTACGTCGAGGCGCGCGCCAAGGTGCCTAACTCCGTGCTCGCGTGCGCCGTGTGGCTGCTGAGCCCCTGCGACACGCGCGAGATCGACCTGCTCGAAGCCTGGGGCGCCAGCTACTCCGAGAACGCCAACAAGGATCAGTCGTGGTTCGCCGAGCGCATCCACGTCAGCCACCACATGTTCATCCGCGAGCCCTTTCAGGACTATCAACCGAAAGACGAGGGCTCGTGGATCGTCGCCGAGCCCGGCAAGCTCTGGCGCGACGACTTCCACACCTACGGCGTCTACTGGCGCGACCCCTGGCACCTCGAGTACTACATCGACGGCAAGCTCGTCCGCACGGTCTCCGGCGAGGACATCATCGACCCGCTCGGCTACACCGACGGCGGCGGCCTGAACCTGCCGATGGACATCATCATCGACATGGAAGACCACACGTGGCGGTCCGATCAGGGCATCACGCCCACCGACGCCGAGCTCGAACGCGTCGACGACCACCGCTTCCAGGTCGACTGGATCCGAGTCTACAAGCCCGTCCGGGCGAATCACCAAGGAAATCAACGATGAATCGCATCGCACTCGCCTTCGCCGTCACCGCCCTGTCGGCCGGCCTGGTTCTCGCGGCCGACGCCAACGTCGCGGTCCAGGTCTCGCCGACCACCCGCCTGTCGATCGGCGGCGTCACCGACTTCGAGCGTGAGAAGTACATCACCATTCACGCGACGCCCGCCGAGTGGGACCTGTCCGACGAGCAGATCCGTTACATCGAAGACGTGCTCGAGGTCAGTTACGGGCGCAACGGCGGGCTTCAGACCGGCGTCCTCAAGAAGACGCCCGCCGACCCGAACGACCCCGACATGCCCGACGTCGAGTACCTCAAGGCCGAGGGCGCCGCGATGATCGAGCGATGGGCCGCGGACCAACCGCGGTTCAAGCCCGACTCGATGCGCGAGGTCGTTCTGTGCACGCACCCCGAATACATGGTCGGCCTGGAGGACAACGACTTCGCGGAGTTCGGCCCCAGGTCGCCCGAGGCCGCCGCTGAGTTCGTCGCCCAGTTCCTCAAGCACTACTACACCGACGAGACCCGGCCGAAGTACTACGAGGTCTTCAACGAGCCCTTCATCAAGGCCAAGAAGCTCAACACGAACGTCGATGTCATCAGCGAGCAGCACAACATCACCGCCCGACGCATCAAGGAACTCACGCCCGACGTGCTGGTCGGGGGGTACAGCGCGGCGTGGATGGAGCTCGAGGCCCGCGACTTCGCCCACTGGAACGGGTGGATGAAGAACTTCATGGACATCGCCGGCGACGAGATGGACTTCATCTCCTACCACCTCTACGACGGCGTCAACGTTGAGGGCACGCCCGCCGTCCGCACCGGCAGCAACACCCAGGCGGTCATGGACATGATCGACACCTACAGCTACCTCAAGTGGGGCTACGCCAAGCCGGTGCTCATCACCGAGTACGGCCAGATCATCAAGCCCAAGGACAACAAGACCTGGCCCGACCGACTGCGGCGCGAGGGGCCGATCATCCGCTCGTTCATGGGCATGCTCATGACCTACATGGAGCACCCCGACCGGCTGCTCAAGACCGTGCCTTTCATCCTCGGCGTGGGCACCTGGACGTACAGCAACACCGGCGGGATGGCCAGCACCGAGGAAGCGCCGTCCGACTTCCTGCTGTACCGCCGGGCCGGCGACAACTACGTGCTCACCGAGCTCGCGCTGTTCTATCGCTTCTGGGCCGGCGTCAACGGCGAACGCCGACTGATCGGCGCCGACGACCCCGACATCCGCGGGCACTACTTCGCCGACGGCCTCCGCCACACGCTGGTCTTGCACAACTACGACGACGAGTCGCAAGCCATCGGCCTCGGCGGCTTCGACGGGCTCGACATCGCCAAGGTCACGCGTCGCTCGCTCCAGGTCCACGGCGAGATCCCAACGCTCGATGAGCAGGCGCTGTTTGGCCTGCCCGAGTCGATGACGCTTCAGCCCGGCGAGACCGTCGCGCTGCTGCTCGACCTGCGTCACGCCGCGGACGCCGAGCGAACCCTGACACGTTCGCGCATCTACCCGACGGACTACCTCGCCCCGATCGAGGCCGGCGAGCCCATCCAGGTGTCGTTCGAGGACGTGCCGGGCGGCGTCGGCGACGGGCTGCTGCGGGTGGCGATCGGGCGCGACCAGGCGCTGTCGCTGCGGCCGACGATCCACGTCAACGGCCAGCCGGTCGACGTCCCGGACGACTGGGCGGGCGGCCTGCAGCGCGGGCGTGGCATGTTCTACGGCGTCGTCGAGGTGCCCGTGCCTGGCCGACTTCTCCAGGGCGACGTCGACGTGACGATCGAGTTCCCCGACGCCGGCGGGCGCGTCGCGACCGTTGTGTTGCAGCTCGATCGCGTCGAGGACGACCGACCGACGTAAGCGAGGCCGATGGCTACTCGTAGCGGAGGTAGACGGTCCGCTTCTGCAGGTAGCCCTCGATGCCGTGCACGCCGTCCTCGCCGCCGAGCCCGCTGTGCTTGTGGCCGGTGTGGTAGCCCTGGACGTAGCCGCAGATGCCCTTGTTGACGAAGACCGTGCCGGTCTGCAGGTGCCGCGTGGCGTGCATGATCGTCTTGAAGTCGCGCGTCCACAGATAGGCCGAGAGCCCGTCGTCGCGCCCGTTCACGATCTCGGCCGCCTCGTCGTAGCCCGAGACCCGCACGACCGGCAGCACCGGGCCGAAGACCTCCTCGGTCACCGCGTCCATCTCTTTCGTCGCGTTGACCAGGACCGTCGGCTCGTACCAGTTGCCGCCGACAAACCCGTCGCCTTGCCATCGGCGCCCGCCGATCGCAAGCTCGGCGCCCTGCCCGACGGTGCGCTCCACGATGCCGTGGATGCGATCGACGCCCGACGACGTCGTGTAAGGGCCCATGTCCGTGTCGGGCGACACCGGGTCGCCGACGCGGACCCGCTCGACGCGACGGATCAGCTTCTCGGTGAACTCGTCGGCGATGTTCTCGTGAACCAGCGCCATCTCGTTGCAGATGCAGACCTGCCCGCAATTGGCGAACCGCGCAACGACCGCCGCCTCGACCACCTCGTCGACATCGACGTCGTCGAGCACGATGAACGGCGCCTTGCCGCCGAGTTCGAGCGACATCGCGGTGATGTTCTTCGCGCCGCTGGCGTAGATCGCGCGGCCGGCGGGGATGCTGCCCGTCACGGTGACCAGCCTGGTGATTGGGCTCTCGACGAGCGTGCGGCCGACCTCGTCGACCGGCCCGGCAACCATGTTGATCACGCCGGGCGGCAACCCCGCCTCGTCCACAATGCGGCAGAACGCACTGGCGGTGACCGGCGTCGCGTCGTGCGGCTTGAGCACCATCGTGTTGCCGGTCACCAGCGCCGGGCCGATCTTGCGGCCGATCAACGCCAGCGGGTAGTTGAACGCGCACAGCCCGACCGTCACGCCGAACGGCACCTTCGTGATCCACAGCGACTCGCCCGGGGCGTCCGACGGGAAGATGCCCCCCTCAAGCCGACGCGCCGCCTCGGCGGCGTACGAGATGTACCGCACCGTGTCGCTCACTTCGCCGCGCGCTTCGGCGAGCGTCTTGCCCTGCTCTTTCACGAGCAGCCTCGCGAAGCGTTCCTGCTCGGCCTCGAGGCCCTTGACGAGGTTCATCAGGTGAAGCGCCCGCTCGTGAGCAGGCAACGCCGACCAGCTCACCTGCGCACGGCGCGACGACTCCAGCGCCTCCTCGGCCTGCGCCTTCGTGCACGAGGCGACGGTCGCCCAGACCTCTCCGGTCGCCGGGTTCTCGACCTCGATCGTCGCCCCGGTCGGCGAGTCGACCCATTGGCCATCGATGTAGCAGCGATATGTGTCGATGTCGGGCGTAACGGTGGGCATGGATAGGCTCGGTTCAGAAGCGGTCGAGTCCAGTGTGCCCGGGACTCGCGGGGCCGGCCATCGATACGAGCGATCTCGAGCGCCGGGCCCGTCGAGTATCGGCTTATAATTGCAAACTGTCAACAATATTGCTACGATCGATCCCCACAGCGGCCCCAACAGCCCGATCCTCCCGCCTCCCCGACTCCTCCCCTCATCGCCGGCCCCGCTCCGCCTTTCGCCATGTCCACCGACTCCGCCCCCCTCAGCGCCGCTTCGAAGCGAGCCCTTCACTACACCCTCGGCCCCGAGTGGTTCTGCCAGTTCCGCGAATCGGACCTCCAGGGCGACTTCGCCTACGAAGAAGGCGTCATCCGCCGCGACCCCAGCGCCCTGCTCAAGGTCGATGGCGAGTACTTCTGCTGGTACACCCGGGGCGAGGGCGAGTCGGCCGGGTTCGGCACGGGCGACCCGTCCAAAAAGGTTTTTCCGTGGGACCTGACCGAGGTCTGGTACGCCACGTCGAAAGACGGGCTGCACTGGACCGAGCAAGGCCGCGCGATCGGTCGCGGGCCGGAGGGCGCCTACGACGACCGGGCCGTGTTCACGCCCGAGGCCTTCGCGCACGCTGGCAAGTTCTATCTCTGCTACCAGGTCGTGAAGTTCCCCTACCTCAATCGCGTCAAGGAACACATCGCCATGGCCGTGGCCGACTCGCCGCACGGCCCGTGGACCAAGACCGATCAACCCGTCGTCCGCACCGCCGACAACGGCCAGTGGCGCGGCGACGAAGACAACCGCTTCCAGGTCATCGCCAAGGGCGACTTCGACAGCCACAAGGTGCACGACCCCTGCGTGCTGCACTACCGCGACAAGTTCTTCCTTTACTACAAGGGCGAACGCATGGGCGAGGAGATGACCTTCGGAGGTCGCGAGATCGCCTGGGGCGTCGCCATCGCCGACCGGCCCCTCGGCCCGTACACCAAGAGCCCGTACAACCCCGTCACCAACAGCGGCCACGAGGTCTGCGTCTGGCCTTACCGCGGCGGCGTCGCGGCCCTGCTCACGACCGACGGCCCCGAGAAGAACACGATCCAATACGCCGAGGACGGCATCAACTTCGAGATCATGGCCGTCATCAAGGGCGCCCCCGAGGCGCTGGGCCTCTACCGCGGCGACGACCCGGACGGTCACCCACTCAACAGCCTCAAGTGGGGCGTCTGCCACCGCTACAGCGACGACTGGAAGTGGCAGTACATCCGCCGATTCGAGACGTTCACCCCGCGACACGCCTGAACGCCAACCCACCTCGACCCATCGCAGACGCATGAAAGCCGCCGTTCTCCAAGAAGACAAGTCCTTCGTGATCGAAGACCGCGACGCCCCACCGCCGGGCCCGGGCGAGGCGAGGCTGGACGTCGCGTGGTGCGGGGTCTGCGGCACGGACCTGCACATCTATCACGGCCACATGGACGCCCGCGTCGCGTTCCCCGAAGTGATCGGCCACGAGGCCAGCGCGACCGTCGCGGCCGTGGGCGAAGGCGTCGAGAACGTGGCCGTCGGCGATCCGGTGGTGGTCCGCCCGCTCGACGTCCAGGGCGAGTGCACCGCGACCAAGCGGGGCTACAGCCACATCAGCAGCAAGATGAAGTTCATCGGGATCGACTCGCCCGGCGCGTTCCAAAGCCACTGGAACGTTCCCGGCGTGCTGCTGCACAAGCTGCCCGAAGGCATGTGCCTGAAGGTGGCGGCGTTTGTCGAGCCGTTGGCGGTGGCCTGCCACGACGTCAAGATGGCGAGGCTGGAAGCGGGCGAGCGGGCCGTGGTGATGGGCGGCGGGCCGATCGGGATGCTGATCGCGATGGTGGCGAAGGCGAACGGGGCGTCGGTGCTGCTGTCGGAGGTCAACCCGGCCCGGCTGAAGCTGGCCGAGTCGCTGGGCTTCTCGACGGTGAACCCGGCCGAGGCGGACATGGAGGCGGCGGTGACCGAGTTCACCGGCGGCGACGGCGCGGAGGTGGTGTTCGAGGTATCGGGCGCGGCGGCACCGATCGAGATGATGACCAAGCTCGCCGGGGTGCGCGGCCGGGTGGTGGTGGTGGCGATCGTGCCCAAGCCCGCGCCGGTCGACCTGTTCCAGGTGTTTTGGAAAGAGCTGCAGATCGTCGGCACCCGCGTGTACGAGCCCGAAGACTACGACCGTGCGATCGCGATGCTCGCCGCGGTTCAGATCGACACCGGCAAGCTCATCACCGGCGAGTTCGAGCTCAGCCGGATCGGCGAGGCGTTCGATAGTCTGGCCTCCGGGGCCAACCACATGAAGGTCTTGATCGACTGCCGGGCGTGACGCCTATTTTTGAACTCCGTCGACGGAGCTTCGTTGCCATGAGTGTTCTCGACCAGTTCAAGCTGACGGGCAAGACCGCGCTCGTGACCGGTTGCAAGCGGGGCATCGGGCGATCCATGGCGGTCGCGCTCGCGGAGGCGGGGGCCGACATCGTCGGCGTCAGCGCGACGCTCGAGCCGATGGGCAGCGGGGTCGAACAGGACGTGCAGGCCGTCGGCCGCAAGTTCGCGTCCTACCAATGCGACTTCGCCGAGCGCGACGACCTGTATCGATTCATCGATCGGCTCAAGACCGACGGGCCGCCGATCGACATCCTCGTCAACAACGCCGGCACGATCCTGCGCCAGCCCGCCGCCGAGCACTCCGACGAGTACTGGGACCGCGTCGTCGAGGTCAACCTCAACGCGCAATTCATCCTGACGCGCGAGATCGGCGGCGCGATGCTCAAGCATGGCGGCGGCAAGGTGATCTTCACCGCGTCGCTGCTCACCTTTCAGGGGGGGATCACCGTCCCCGGGTACGCCGCGAGCAAGGGCGGCATCGGTCAGCTCACCATGGCGTTCGCCAACGAGTGGGCCGGCCGGGGCGTCAACGTCAACGCCATCGCCCCCGGGTACATCAGCACCGACAACACCGAGGCCCTGCGCAACGACCCGACCCGCCGCGACCAGATCCTCGCCCGCATCCCCGCCGGCCGATGGGGCGAGCCGGGCGACTTCGCCGGACCGGTCGTGTTCCTCGCGTCCGAGGCCTCGGCCTACGTGCACGGCGCCGTCGTCCTCGTCGACGGCGGGTGGATGGGGCGATAAGCGTCGTCGACCGCCCCCCAGGCGATGCCCGAGTCAACCGAGCGAAGACGGTCGATCACGGACCCGATCTATCGTATACTGTTAACGAAAGTCCGCCTGGTGACCGAAGGGGCCCACCATGATCACCCGAACCATCCGTGAACAAGTCACGGCCAAAATCCGCGATCAGCTCGTCTCCGGCGAATTCGACGGCGGACAGGTCCTTCGCGAGACCGAAATGGCCAATCGATTCGGCGTCAGCCGAGGCCCGATCCGCGACGCCTTCCTCCAGCTCTCTCAGGAAGGTTTTCTGGCCTATCAGGCCAACTGCGGGGTAACGGTCCGTCACGCCCCGAACCCCGAGCACCGCTCCTTCATCGTGTCGCTGCGACGCCAGATCGAGGAATTTGGCGTCCGCGAGGGGCTTAAGTCGATTTCTGAAGAGTCGTTAGGCAATATCGAAGCGGCCTTGACTTCGCTCCGGGACGCCTGCGCGAGCAACGAGGTCGCCGACGTGGCGAGGGCCGACATGGCCTTCCACGAGGCGATCCTGGTGGCGTGCAGCGGGGACGAATTCGTCGGGGCGTGGCGTCAGCTCTGCTCGCGGATGCAGATGGCCTACACCCGGCTCGAGGACTACGGCGAGGTCTACGCCGAGCACGCGTCGATCTTCGAGGCCGTGCGCCAACGCGACGTCGGCGCCACCCTCCACGCGATCACGCAGAATCTGCGTTAATCGCCTAATTAATTATCAAATAGCATTTTAAAAACGCTTTGGTCGTTGCGATCGACTCACGGCCGGCGGTCGAGGTGCTGTCCGAGAGCGTGGGCTGTCGCCCGGAAATTCGCCGCTTACGGGCCTAGGCCGTCCATCCTTGGCAAACGCGATTGACTTGGCGGCATGATACAGTAGACTGTTAACAAAATACGCTGGCCGCTCACGCCTCGAGCCGAGGACCGCGGGTGGATTCAGCGACGCCTCGCTGTCCCGAACTCGTCGGCTGGCTCATCTCACCTCTTGGCAGGGAATCTGACATGCGAACCATTCGCCCCACGGCCTTCACCCTCATCGAACTCCTCGTCGTCATCAGCATCATCGCCCTGCTGATCAGCATCCTCCTGCCCGCCCTGGGCTCGGCCCGTGAAGCCGGTCGGCGGGCCAAGTGTCTGTCGAACGAAAAGCAAATCATGCTCGCCACGATCATGTACACCGACGACTTCGACGGTCACTTCATGACCGAGACCGACCTCGGCGGCAACCAGAAGATCTCCTGGGACGACCAGCTCTCCGGCTACGACGGCCGAGCGTTCATGAACGAGACGACCCGGCTCGAAAACTACTACCAGCCCCCCGAGGGCCTGGGCACCGCCGCCATCTACACCTGCCCCTCGACGACCGACCCCGAGAACACCTTCAACGCCGCCATCCGCTCCTACGGCATCCCCCGCGGCTGGGACCCCGCCCAGGCCAACGCCTTCCAGCAGCGTGTCTACGTCGGCGTGTCCGGCCGCCGAACGACCGGCGCCGCCTACGACTGGTCGGCACGACGCGACGAGGTGCTCAGCGCAAGCGACACCATCATTCTCGGCGAGGCCCAGTTCGTGCAGTTCTTCCTGGAGGTCAAGGGCTTCGCGGGCGGCGGGTACATGGGCAACACCGCCGAGTCGCTCTACCGACCCGACGAGTTGTTCGCGAGCCCCGGCTACCAGGACCACCACGTGAACTCGCTGAACTACGCGTTCGCCGACGGCCACGCCGAGGCGCTCGAGTTGCTCGACACCGAGGGTTTCGAGACCGGCGCCCTGGCGGCAAGAGACCTCCAGGGAACGCTGTACGACTACGACCGGTGACACCGTGCCGGGCTACGCTGGCCCGTGCCGTCACGCGGGCCAACGCCATCGACCCGCGAGCCAGACCATGACCTTCAGCTTGGATGACTTCACGATGCGCGCGGCCACGACGCCGATCCGGCCCGCATCCGCGGTCATGCCGTCGAGCCCGGCCCCCAACGGTCTCCACGCCGATCGCATGCCCCGACGAACGGCGTCGACCCGGATCGCCAGCGTCGCCGCCCGGCTGTTCCGCGTGCCCCTGCCGCGCGTGATGACCGACGCGATGCACGGCGACCACACGCACTTCGAGCTCGTCACCGTCACGATCACACTCGGCGACGGCAGCCAGGGCACCGGGTACACGTACACCGGCGGCAAGGGCGGGCGAGCCATCCTCGCGATGATCGAGCACGACCTGACGCCCGCGCTGCTCGGCGAGAACGCCGCCGAGGTCGAGCGGATCGCCGATCAGCTCGAATACCACGTGCACTACGTCGGCCGCGGCGGCATCGCCTCGTTCGCGATCTCCGCGGTCGACATCGCCCTATGGGACCTGCGCGCCAAGCACGCGGGCTTGCCGCTCTGGCGGCTCGTCGGCGGCGCAGCCCGAGACTGCAAGGCCTACTGCGGCGGCATCGACCTCGACTACTCGCTCGACGAACTGCTGCAGAGCGTCCGAGGCTATCTCGACCTCGGCTACCGCGCGGTCAAAATCAAGGTCGGCAAGGACGCCCTGGAAACCGACCTCGAGCGTTGCGACGCCGTCCGCCGGCTCATCGGCCAAGACGCCGCCTTCATGGTCGACGCGAACTACGCCATGACCGTCCCCCAGGCGATCGACGCCGCCAACGCGTTCAAGGCCTTCGACATCCTCTGGTTCGAGGAGCCGATCCTCCCCGACCACTACCGGGGCTACGCCGAGATCACCGACGCCACGGGCGTGCCGCTGGCGATGGGCGAGAACCTGCACACGATCCACGAGTTCGGCTACGCCTTCGAGCAGAGCAAGCTGGCCTATATCCAACCGGACGCCTCGAACTGCGGCGGCATCACCGGCTGGCTGCGCGTCGCCGATCTGGCCAAACAACACGGCATCCCGGTCTGCTCGCACGGCATGCAGGAATTGCACGTCAGCCTCGTCGCCTCGCAGCCCCACGGCGGCTGGCTCGAGGTTCACAGCTTCCCGATCGACCAGTACACGCGACGCCCGCTGGAAGTCCGCGACCACAGGGCCGTCGCGCCCGACACGCCGGGGATCGGCGTCGAGTTCGACTGGGCCAAGCTCGCCCCGTATCTCCATCGCCACGGCGACGCGCGCCGACGGACACCGCCGTTCGGCGTGTCCATCTGATCTCATCGCGTGTAGCCGCCCATCCTCGAGAAGGCGATGCCCCAGACCCCGCGCTACGAACTCGACCTCAGCGGTCATCAATGGAAGATGGAGCGGGCCCGGCCGGGCTCTGGCGTCGCCGAGGGCTTCCACCTCGCCCCGTCCGAGTACCAGGGCGTCTACTACAGCTGGAACCAGGCCGCCGTCCCCGGCGACGTCTTCACCGATCTCCACCGCGCCGGCGAGATCGACGACCCCTACTTTGGCCGTAACTTCCACAAGGCCAAGTGGGTCCAGGACTACGAGTGGTGGTACGTCACCAAGTTCAACGTCCCCGCCGAGCTCGAAGGGCGACGCTTCCATCTCCACTTCGACGGCGTGGACTACAGCTTCGAGGCCTGGCTGAACGGCGTCTCGCTCGGCGGGCACGCCGGCATGTTCTCGCCCTACCGGCCGGACATCACGGAGGCCGTCCGCTTCGAGCAGTGGTTCGAGGGCTGCAACATCCTGATGATCAAACTCGACCCGCCGCCCAAGAACCTGGCCAACGTCGGCGGGCGGAAGTTCTGCTTCCAGGGCGACTACCTCACGGGCGTCGTCCCGCTGGGGATCTGGCGCCCGATCCGCGTGATCGCGACGGGCGACGTCAAGATCGAGCGCATCCGGATCGAGACGCCAATGGGCGGGGCCAATCACGCCGGCCCGCCGGCGACGGACGCGCCGATGGACACCACCGCGCACCTCGATATCGAGGTGACGAACAACACATCGCGGCCACGCGGCGTCACGTTCGCGGTCGACGTGAGCCCCGCGAACGACGCGGCCGGCCACGGACAGGGACGCCGCACGCACGCCACGACCGTTCAACCCGGTGAAAGCGTGATCGGCTTGACGGTCGCGCTGAACGACGTCAAGCGGTGGTGGCCGTGGGACCTGGGCGATCAACCGCTGTATCGCGCGACGGTCGAGGCCGAGATCGACGGCACGCCCAGCGATCGCGTCGTCGAGCGCTTCGGCGTCCGCGAGGTGACGATGGCTCGTAACCCCGGCTACACCCTGGAGCAGGCCGAGTTCCCGTGGACGTTCCTGATCAACGGCAGGCGGCACTACCTCCGCGGCGCCTGCTGGGGGGGCCCGCCCTCCCTGCTCTACGGCCGCAACACCGCCGAGAAGTACGCCACCCGCGTCCAACAAGTCCGCGACGCCAACATCAATCACCTTCGCATCTTCGGCTGGCACCCGCCCGAAATCCCTCGCTTCTACGACCTGTGCGACGAGGCGGGGATCACCGTGTGGACCAACTTCACCTTCGCCACCCAGGCGTACCGAGCGACGCCGCAGTTCATGGCCGGGGCCGAGGAAGACTGCGTCCACGTCGTGAAGGACCGCCGCAACCACCCCAGCTCGATCTTCTTCATGGGCGGCGAGGAGGTCTTCTTCAGCCACGCCCACGCCGAGAGCGACAACCGCCGGATCATGGAGGCCATGGGCGAGGCGATCGCGCCGCACACCTCGACGCCCTACGGCCTGGCGTCGCCGCTGTCCGAACGCTTCGGCCAGAGCATGGGCTTCAAGCCGCACGACTCCGTTCATGCCAACGGCCACTACTACGGCGCCGGCCGGACGCTCATGGAGGACTACTACCCCAAGCTCGACTACTGCATCGTGCCAGAGCTGACCGCCGCCTCGTCGCCCGACGTCGAGAGCCTGCGCCGATTCATCCCCGACCGCGAACTCTGGCCGATGGGCCCGAGCTGGGGGTACCACCACGCCGACCTGGACAACCTCCGCGTGCTGAATCACGAAGTGCTCGGCCACGCTCGCGACGGCGACCTCCACACGTTCGTCGAAGCAACCCAAGTCGCGCACGGCGTCATCGCTCAGTTCGCGCTCGAGAGCATCCGCCAACTCAAACCCAAGAACAGCGGGATCGGGCTCTGCCACTTCATGACGCACTGGCCGGACATCAAGTGGGGCATCGTCGACTACTACGGCGTCAAGAAACGATGCTTCGACGACGTCACCCGCGCGTATCAGCCGGTGCTCGCGACCCTGGCTTACGACAGGCGACGGTGGAGCGCCGGCGAGACGTTCACCGCGGGGCTCGTCGTCGTCAACGACACGCTCGACAACTGGCCGTCCGCCATCCTCGCGTGGGAGATCACCGGCCCGCAAGGCAAAACGGCGGGCGGGTCGACCCAGGGCGAGGTCCCTGCCGACGGCGTGGCCACGCTGGGCAGCCTGACGTGGGACGTCCCGGGCGTACCCCCGGAGTCCGCCGCGCCGCCCTACGCCGTGCCGACCTTCCGCGTCGAGCTCCGCCTCACCGACGCCGACGGCCGAGCGCTCAGCGAGAACCACTACACCCTGCTGATCGACGATCAAGCGGCGGCTCGCCACGAGCTACTCGCGATGCACGAGCAGATGATGCAGCGTCAGCAAACGCTCGGTAAGGGCTACTACCGCTACTTCCCCGAACTGCTCGACCCCGAAGGCCCGCCAGCGACATAGCGCCGGGGCCTATCCGCTGGGTTGGGGGCACGGGTCGAGGTCACGGCGAGGAACGAAGCGGTCGCAAAGTGATGTCCCGGAAGCGTACCTGCGGCCGATCGTCTCGACCGCCGATGCCGTGGACTTGCAGACCGATGCGACCCTCGTCGCTCAACGCGTCCATGAGGCGAGCGGCCGGGACGCCGTTGACCCACGTCTCGATGATCGGTCCTCGCGCGACCACGGTGATCTCGTTCCACTCGCCCGGCCGCCAGGCCCGTCGGGCGTAGGGCTTATCGACCAGCGGCGCGACCCAGCCACGCCGAGCCTCGTCGTAGACGCCACCGCTGTACGCGCGGTCGTTCTGGTCGGCTTCGATCTGATACCCACGAACGCGGCCGCTTCGATTGTCGATCCCGCCGTCCACGTGACTGCGGACCTGAACGCCCGAGTTGAGCTTGCCGCGCGGGACCTTGACCTCGTACGTCAGCTCGAAATCGCCGTAGGTCTG
>JBCBUE010000059.1:0-19934 GCA_039818285.1 Planctomycetota bacterium
CTCCGGAAATCACTTCTCGTGGGACATCAGCGAAAGTAGCAGAACGCCGGACCGTCGCCGCCGTGTTAGCCGGAAACTCATGTTGTTAACACGGGCGGCCCGGCAACCCCGCCCAGCATCCGATCGAGGACGGTTTGCGTCGCGTCCCACGCCTCGCCGAACGGCGGCTCATCGCCCCGCCACAGCGTCGGCGACAGGGTCGTGTCATAAGCCCGCCCCACCCGCTCGCGGACACGCTCCATCGCCTCGGGCGATCGATACACGCCCAGGGCGTCGAACGTCATGGCGGCGCACTTGCGGAGCAAAATCTCGCCCGAGCGAACCCAATCCACCGACAAGTATCGATCGATCCAGTGGACGTCGAACGCGTCCTTCGACCGATCGCCGACCGGACGATCCAGGGACTGGCGCAGCATCGCGCGGGCCTTCTCAGCCAAAAGCTCCTCGACGGTCGCCACCCAAACCGGCACCGGCGGATCGCCGAGCAACTCGGTCCGGATCGGATCGAACGAGTCGGGCTTGACCATCACGTCGATGTGAAGCGAGCGCTTGGCGGCGTCCTGAGCCCTGGGGATCCCACGCGCATGCCCGGGCAGCCCCGCCTTGACCGCATCGAGAATCAGGCGTGACACCTGCTCACGATCGTGGAGCTTGGCCTGAGCGGCCTCGTCTCGGCGAACCACGAAGTCCAGGTCGCCCGAACGCCTCGGCAGCCCATAAAAGAGCCGCAACGCCCCCGCCCCCTTGAACACCACGTAGTCGGCCAACCGCTCGTCATCCAGCACCGAACGCAGTGCCGAGACCTGAAGGAACCGCGCCCGCCCCTCGTCTTCGGGCACCCCGGACGACGCGCACCACGCGGCGATCGACCCGGCATCGAGCGGGTAATAAGCGGCCTCCGGCATCCGCGAAGACTAACCGCCCCGCCCCGTCGAGTCGTCCAGGATGTGCGTGAAGCCGGAGGGGTTAAACTCGTCGTCCTGCCATCGCAGGCGCTCAGCGTGCTGGCGGTACAGGTCAACGAGCCGCCGGCTCATGTTGTCGTAGAGGGTGTAGTTCGACGAGAAGACCTTGGCGTTGTGGCCGTCACGTTTAGATATCAGTGTGAGATCGCCCCGGGCCGTGCGAAAGCTTCTCACAGCCCGAAGCCGGACTGCCCGCCTCACGCGCGACAGCCCCAAGCAACTCCGCGAACGCCCGCGCGCAGTTCCCCTCGCTGTCGATGGACTTCAAGACAAAATCGCCGCGCGTCGCGGTGACCGACACCCCCTCGGCGTGAGTGGTCATCGGGTGCAGCGTGAATCCCGCCGCCTCGATGGCACGACGGGCGGCGAGCAGTGTTTCGACGGGCGGGACGGTGGGAGGGTTCATCCATGCGTCTCCAGCACGGCTAATCAAGCTCCCAACCGAGAACGGCCGGCACCGCGCTAAGCTTGGCCGTTACCTCGGCCAGAGCCTCGCGGATGTTCTTCTGCTCATCGGCTTGCTGTTTCGCCAGCCTGATGGCCTCGTCGGCGCGTCGCTCGGTGCGTTGGCGCTCGGCGAGGCCCGAGGTAAGTCGCGACTCCTTGAGATCGGCAAGGCCAGGAGCCTCAGGTGGAGTGAGGAGCCCGGTGCCGAGTTGCTCACGCGCTCGATCCTTGAACATCTCCACTGAGCGCTCAAGCGTCTCCTTATCGATCGCGCCGAGCGCGGCCGCGCTGTACGTCTTGCGTAGCTGGTCACCGAGCCGCTCAAGCGGCGTTCTCGTCTCCTGGACAAGTTGATCAGCCCACGGACCCATCTCGTCTCGCGAACGCTTAACGGCTTCCTGAAAACCCTGAATGAGTTTCTGGTAGAAGGACTTGGCTTCTTCAAGCTGGCGATTGACGATCGGCTCGATGCCCTCGGTTTCGGGGAAGGCGATCTTTCGACCTTTGACGAGGCCGTCAAGCTGCGTCACGAGGTCCGCGCGCTTTGCCTTGAGTTCGTCAAGGTGCTCCAGCGTCTTCGGAAGCTGATCTGTGTCGAGCGGCTCGATCCCCCCGAAGCCGAAGCTCAGCCCCCGCGGGCCTTCGATATCCGAAATCTGGCGGTCGAGGGCTTCGATGTTCAGCCGCAGCGCCGCCGCCTCTTGTGCGATGGGCTCAATATTCGCTTTGAACGAACCCGACGTGCCCTGCGTTGCCAACCACTCCGCGATGTTCTTCAACTCGGACTGTCTGTATAGCTGAGCCAAACTTGCGTACTCGTCGGCAACCGCCGCGATGGCCGGCGCGAGACCCGCGGTCAACTCGCGCGACATGCCCGTGACACTCGCTTTGAGTCGGGTCATCGCATCGTTTGCCTCCTCGACTCCGGCGGCGGCCTCGCGGCCCATCGTCAAACCCAACCGCTCGGCCTCGAGTCGTGCCTTGCGCAGGCCACTCTCTCCCAGGGCTAGCGTGTTCACGACGCCCTGATTCGCGCGGGAAAAGATGTTTGCGGCCAACGCGTTCTTCTCGGCCTGGGTTTGAACGCCCTGCATCGCCTTGGCGATGCGAGCGAACTGCTGGTCCGGCGAGAGGGCGATGATGTCGCCGATCTGGATACCCAGCGCCTCAAGAGCGGGCAGGGCCGTGCCTCGACCCTGTGCCGCCTCACCGAGACGCTTCTGCATTACGGCCAGTGCGGCCGACATCTTGTCCGCCCCAACACCGGTCAATTCCGCCGCGTGGCGAAGGCCGATGAGGTCTTCCGTGCTAATGTCGATCTGATCGCTCATCTTGGCGAGCGAATCAATGACGGCAAATTGCTCCCGAACCTGGGCGGCGAGGGCCGTCGCGGTGGCGGCGGCCGCCGCGGCGACGGCGACACCGGCGGCTTTCGTGAACGCGCCGATGCGCTGCTGCACCCGACCCAGCGTCGTGGACACCCGGTCCTTGCCGTTTAACACGATGTCTAGCTTGCGCTCAGCCATGGGAGGTCCTCAGTTTGTGGATCGATGAGGGGGCGCGGGTCGGGTCGCCGTGCTCGATCAGCCCCGCCCACCAGTCACGCGGGCGACGGGGAACGGTGGCGAGCCACGCAAGCTCAGCCTCAAGGTTCGACAGGTCGTCGGGCGGGACGGGCAGGCCGTGAGCGCCGTCGAGGTCGGCGAGCAGGTCGAGGCACTGATCCACCACGGGCCGCACTTCCTCGCGGCGGCGGCGGCTCAGCAGGGGCGGGGCGAGGTGGCTGAAGAGGGACACGCGGGTGTCGGGTCGTGGCTCCACCCCGGCGAGTTCGGCGATCCCGTCAATCGTCATGGGCACCGCCTTCGCCGGCGACGGCCAGCATCTCATCGGCGACGCCGTCTAGGGCGCGGCGGATGGCGGCGTCGATGGCGGACTCAACGTCGTGAACCTCTCGGCCGACGCAAGCGGGGGCGGCCTCTTTCGCAGCCAGTGCCAGCCGGTCTCGCACCCGCTGTCGCCACGCTTGGCCGTCGGCCAGCATTGCTCGCACGTCACACAGCCCGCCCTCGATCGCCAAAGCCTGCGCCCGGTACCTTCGAGCAAGCCAGCGATCGCGCTCGCGCCTACAACTGGTCCCCAGCCCCCGCGCTTCGGCCCGCCCGGCACGCCACGCCAGCAGCTCCGCAACGTCGTCGTTGTCCCACGGGCCGGGGCCAAGCGGGCAGTCGGGGCGCTTCAAGTCACGGGTGACCGTCGGCCTTGAGACGCCCGCGGCCGAGGCCAACTGCTCGTGAGTGCTGTAGCCCATGTTCACTTTCTTGATAGCGCGCTAGCAGGCGCAAACCATTGATAAATCTAAACTTAGGTCACGACGGTGCATGTTCACCTAAGCACGGGTAATTCGGGGACAAAACCCGCGGCACGATTACCCGTCCCCCGCCCACCCGCAGGGAAGAACCTACGAGGTGGGGGTATCCCAAACGCCCACGCCAGCCCTACCGGGTTGGCGGGGCAGAAGCCGAGTGACGTGTTCGCAGCGCTGGGCCAGATTTGCAGCGCTACGCCCGTGTCGGCACTTCCACTCACGGTGACGGTCGAACCGTTCCGCTTGCTGGGTTAAGGAGTCCACAAACCCACGGCACCGCGGTGGTTGTTCGTGGATTCATCAGAACAGCCAAGTCCGGCCGCGAGAAGCGGCGAGTAAGGCGTTGAATGCGAATGATTCGCGGTTACCGCCGTGGCGGCCCTGCTGCTTCCTGGGCAGGCCGTCGAAGACAGCGCCCAGCTCCTCAATGATGTCGCGGCTGCCCGCCGCTCGGTAGTGGGCGATGAGTTTCTGGGGGTTTGTGGTGTTGATGGCGATTGCGTGGCCGCGAATCTCTTCGGCGAGTTCGCGGGCCTTGCGCGCGGTCGATTGATCAATAGTTTTGTTCATGAGTTCCCTTTTGTTCCGAGTGGTGTTTGTGATTTGAGCGATGGCGTCGACCCCGAAGTAGGGTTTCCCGTCGAGCGTGAACGCAGGCTCAAGGCCGAGCTCATCAGCAATCTCGGCCACAAGGGCCTGCGGGATGCCGAGTGCGTGCGCGACCCGCTGAAGGCTTTCAAGGTGTTCGGTGACTGACGTAGTGCCCATGAGTTCAAGTTAAGCGGGCCCGCTTGTTGACTTGCCACTGGAACGGCAAAATCCAGAAACAATTTCTTCGTCGTCAGGCTCCTCGATAAGCGGGAACGTGAGGGCGCAGCCCACGCACAGCAGGCGCGTGCGGGTCGAGCCGTCGCCAAGATCAACGCGCCCGCGCTGCTGGATGAACGCCCCCTTCCATTGACCAAGCTTTGCCCCGCGGTTGCAGTACGGGCAGCGCACGATCGGCCGAGTGGCGTAGACGGTGGGTTCGGTAGTGCTCATAAGCGAGCTCCACGTTGGGTCCCGGGGTATCTCGTTGGTTCGCGTGCTGCCCTCGGAGCGCGCATCGCACTCTCGCGAGTTGGTTGTCGTTCGTGTACCCGTCGTTTCATAGCGGTTGTCCCTCAATGATTAATGGGTTGGTGTGCCCGGCTGACTAGCCCAGAGGCGGTTTGAGCGCAGAGGCCCCTTTTCGTTAGGGGCCTCACAGCTGACTGAGCCCGTCGCTCGGCGTCGGCTAGTTCATGGGATTAACGCATTGCCCATGTTCGGCCTGCGGCTGCGGCACCCCACGACCTCTCGATCGTGGCATCCAACCGTTGGTCGTTAGCCGTAGGTTGGAGGGACACCCGTTCCACCAGTCCAGGAATCCGCAGCAGGTTTTTGTTGCCCCGGACACCATCAAACCGGGGGGCCAGACCTACGGTGCCGGTCGGCGAGGCCGCGCGCTTGGCCCTCAGGCCTTGTCCGTCCACCCACGCGCGGGGCGTCGAGTTGTGAATGCCCGCCACCAGCCGTAAAGCCGGGGCCGGGCGGTGCTATGCACTTAGCTTCAGATTCGGCCCTCCTGTTCGGGGAGTGCGCAGCAGCCCGTCAAGAGCGGCGCACAGTCCGTCAGCCTGTGGCTTCACCCGCTCAAGTGCCCCCGCGCCATCCAACTGTCGAATTAGCTTGCCGAGGGTCTGGCTAGCCTTCCTCAACTGCTTCAAGTCGATGACCTCGCGCCCGTTGCGTCGCTTGGCCCTGCGATCGACGACCGCCTCGACGTGGCGCGCAGTGACACGCGAGCCCCCGGCCTCCGCTTCAGCGTTGGCCTCTTCCCGGGTCTCGGACCGCTGCTCGACGCGGCGATTGTCCGACATGATCACGCTGCCAACACTGTCGAAGACGTCGGCAAATCGGTCGGCCTGGTTTCCGAAGTAGAAAAATGCCTGACCTTGAGTCGGAGAGGCTTTCGCGCTGTCGGCCCGCTCGAAGCGAATCCGCCCGCGGGTGAGACACACCGCATGCGCGTGAGACTGCACCTTGTGAAACCAGGCCGTATCGGTGTAGTTGTGGGTGAGTAGGATGGCCTGGGATACACGCCCGGACCCCACCTCGTCACAGAGCTTGTCGGTGAACGCCGTGATGTCGGCGTTGGCATACGGCGGGTTAAGCCACACCCGCCCCCGCCACTCGTGCGATAAGCCGTCGTCGTCTCTTGTGAAGTAGGCGTCGGCCAGGACGTTCGCCTGGGCGGCCTCGCACGACGCTGGGTCCAGATCGATACCGCCCATGACCTCTCGCGCCATTTCGATGTATTCGCGGGGCGTGTACCACTCGGCCTCGCCGGTGCAGTGCGTCCTGAAATGCGGCTTGGCCGGGTAGGTCTTGCCGTCTCGCCCGACGCGCTCGGCAGGGCAGGTGGAATCGGATTCCACCTGCCGCCGCACCTTTCCAACCAGGGGGTGGCCCACGCCGATGTGCTCGGCGATCGCCCGGTCACTCCTGCCGGCCGATTTGGGGTGGCGTAGGGCTATCTCTATGGATCGCCGCTTGTCGGCATTCGAGAGCGGCAGGGCGTTGGCCCGGTTGTCGCTCAAGGCGAACCACACGGCATCCTCGACGGTGCCGGGCCTCAGCACGCACTCGGCTGCCTCAAGCCCCCGGCGGCGATACGCCTCGACACGGTGAAAGCCCCCGGCGAGGATGAGGCGTTCGCCGTCATCGAACACGACGGGCGGTGGAAGTTCGTCTCCGGCCTCGCTTCGCTCGACGTATCGGGCGACGGTGGCCTCGTCCAGCCCGGCGCGGGGTTGGACGCCCAGTTCGGTTTCGATGGCGCCGAGCTTTAATGTTGAAGGTTGGTGATCAGTGTCCGTGGTGGTATCGTTCATCTTGTTCTCGATCGCGCATCGCCGGTTGCTTGCCCGCTTCGCCGATGCTTTGGGGTGAAGTTGGTCAGATGCCCGCGGCTGTGCACGCTGCCTCGACCCCTTCGAGGTCGGCGTCTTCGGCGACCACGTCGAGGAAGTCGGCGGCCGCGTCGCGGCGAGCCAGGGCGGCGAGCCGGCGCTGTTCGAGGAAAGCCCGTAGCGCGTCGCGGGTGGTGAACAGCCGCCGGCCGATGCGGACGTGCGGGAGCCCCTGGCGGGTCATGCGGGTGCCGGTGGACGGGTGGGGCCGACCGGGCAGCTCGCGGACGAGCTTGCCGACCGGCTCCAGGTCATCGGCGAAGGGGTCGAGCGATGCAGTGAAGGGCGTGCTATTCATGCGCCCGATGATGCGGCCACCCGGAGGGCGGGGCCAGCCCCCCGTTCGTCACTTGCTAGCTACTGCGCGGGTATTTTTTGTCGGCCCGCCGAACTGTGGACTCGGAAACCCCGAATTGCTCCGCGACGGCGGACGCCTTTAGGTGGGGGCGGACGTCCCACCAAGCCAGCATCTTTTGATCTCTTTGCCGGTTCTTCAAGGCGACCGCCTGGCTCTGTTTCGCCTTGTTCAATTCCGCACGCCGCGACTTGTCCAAGCCCTCTTTTGCCAGAAAGTAGAGAACCTGCTGTGCCATGCCAAGCCTCAACCACAGGTGGGATTGGGAATCGGAAGACCTATCGCTTCGCCGTGCCTCCTCGACCTCCTCCGCCCGAATTAGAACCAGCTCCGCCGCGCGCCCTACCTTTCGCAGATAGTCTTGGTTCCCGTGTTTTCGGCTGGCGGGCTCTTCCTCGGCCTCTGCGTATCGTTTAGCAAACCGGGCCCCGTCCTTAAGTCGTCGGAGGGTTTCGTCGGCCGCTTGCATTCCGACGGCGGCGTCAGACAGGCCTATTTGCCATAGCTCTTCGTACGTGTAATCCATATCGCACCTCTAAACCGGCGTTCCTCCCCGACGGCGCAACCGAGGTGCGGGTCACGTCGCCGGGGAGCCCACGGGGATCAGCCGCGGGGCCGGGCAGTCAATTGTAGGGCCTTCAGTCGTCCGAGCCGACACCGACCAGCTCGATCCTGCTCCATGACTCGGCGATGGCGTGCCCGTCGTTGTCCACCAGCACGCCGTAGTCGCGCTTGACCACATCGATCCGGCCGATAGTTGCGTTGCCGCTTTGGTTGTCGAACACGCGGGCACGCATTCCCGGCTTGGCGCTGACCGGCTCGCCGGGCGCGTCGGGGTGGTGAAGGGCGCTGCTTACCGCGGCGTCGGGCATCGGCTCGTGTTCCGGCTCGGCTTGCTCGGCCTCCTCCTTGTCCAAGCCCTCGACTTGGACCGTCTCCGGCCGGATGGCGTAGCCGCTGGGGTGAGGGACGCAATAGCCGACCGACAGCTCGCCCCATGGCGTCATCGCCGTGGTGCCGCCCGCGTAAGCGACGGTCGCCCCGCTGGCGTTGATCTCGGTGACGATGCCGTGGCCGATATGGGTAAGCGCGACCATCCCAGGCTCGACGATCACGGGTATGGCGTCGGCGTGGTGGTCGCGGCTGCATGGCGCGCCGTCGGCGAGGCGATAGTGAGCCGTACACCAGCCGTCACGATCGGGGGTGATGTGAGGACTTGAGTTAGCATTCTCTGCTGCTTGCATGGTGAATCTCCATCATGCGGGTGAAGGCCCCGTCGATCCTCCGACGGGGCCGCTTTATGCCGAGGCGACCATCGCCCCGGCGTGGTCGGTTAGCCCGTCTGCTTGGCCACCTCGATGGCCAGCGTCAGGTCGCGTTCTGCGTAAATCTCGGTGGTCTGGGCGTGCGTGTGCCCGCCGACGACCTGGGCGGCCTCCAGGCCCGCGGCCTTGCGGACTTCCGTCAGGCGGCTGTGGCGTAGCTGGTGGACGTGCCACGGCTCGATGCCCGCCGCCTCGCACGCGCGACGGATCGCCTTGCCGACGCCGCTGGTGTCGTAGGCGTCGCGGACGCGCCGGCCCGTTGCCTTTGGGTTCTGCGCTTGGTCGGGTCGCCTTGGCTTTCCCTGGGTCGCTGTCGCGGCCTTGCGTGCCCTGACGGCGTCACGCGGGCTGAACAGTGGGGCGTTGAGGTTGCCCGTCATGAACGGCCTAACGACCTGCTGCGCCCTCGGCCCCAGCGGGATGACGCGGTCCTTGTCGCGGTGCTTGGTTTTGTGCGTGGGCGGCCTGTAGAGCCAGACATCGCCGCCGGCCTCGATGTCGATGGCCCGCATCTGCACGAGCTCGCCCATGCGGGCACCGGTGAACCGGGCGAGCTGGACGAGGGCCCAAATCTGTGGCGCGACGTGGGGCTTGATCTTCTCGACCTCGCTGTCGGCGATGGGCGTGACGCGCTGGCCGTCCTCGACGCCTTGCTCGCCGCGGCGCAGGCCACCGACGCAGGCCAGCGCGGTGATCACGGTCGGCTCGACACGCTCCTGCTTGACGCCCCACCTGAACGCCCGCACGACAATGCGGACGGCCGCGTTGATGCTCGATCTCTTCCAGCCCTGCTCGATCATGTTGTCGCGAACGGCGATCAGCATGCGCGGGCCGAACACGCCGACGGGCTCGCGCCCACACACGGCCCGACAGACGCGGATGGCGTTGCGGACGTGGTAGAGCTGGCTGGGCAGGCGGGTGTCGCGGCCGACGCCATAGCGGGCCTTCTCGGCCCTCCAGAAGTCGAGCAGTAGGGCGGCGATGGTCTCGTGCCCTGGCGTCTGCGCGGCCTTCTCGGCGGCCTCAGCGTCCAGCACGCGGCCGTCGGCGATCCAGTCGGCGATGACCTTGTCGTAGAGCTTGTGGCTGGCGTGCGTGCCGTGCTCGCCGAGCAGTACATCGCGGCGTTTGCCGGTGAGGCGGCAGGTCAGCGTGACGATGGCCCGGCCGGACTGGCGGTGCAGGCGGTAGGTGGGGACTCGTGGTTTTCGCGGCATCCTTGCGGCTCCTGGGTGATGCGTTGCGCGGAATCTTCCGCGCGTCTGGTGGCATCACGTCGGCGCCGCATGGTGCGGGTAACGGGCGTTAGTCCCGTTCCTGACGTGGGTTTTGTGAATCGGGGCGACAGGATTTGAACCTGCGGCCTCCTGCTCCCAAAGCAGGCGCTCTGCCAAGCTGAGCTACGCCCCGAGGCTTCGACAGTGTAGGGGCGTTAGGGCGCGGCCGCGTCGGCCTGGTCGTTCCGCTCGGGCACGACCACGCAGCGGAAGCCGGTGTGCTGCAGGCCGGTGTCGGTCGGCAGCCCCCGCCGGGCGCTGGGGCGATAGCTCTCGCAGTAGTCGACGTGGCAGAGAAACGACCCGCCCTTGACGACCCGTGAAGGGGCGTTGGGGTTGGCCATGTCGAGCGGGGCGTCGGGGCTACCCGGGTTGACTACGACGCCTTCGCGGCGGAGCTGGGCGTGGCGATCGTCGCGGTACCAGTCGGCGGTCCACTCCCAGATGTTCCCACCCATGTCGTAGAGCCCGTAGCCGTTGGGCGGATACGAGGCGACCGGGGCGGCGAGCCGGTGCCCGTCGTCGAGGGTGTTGCGGTGCGGGAACGTGCCGTCCCAGGTGTTGGCCATGATCTTGCCGTCCGGACGGAACGTCTCGCCCCAGCCAAATCGTGCCCCGTCGAGGCCGCCACGGGCGGCGTACTCCCACTGCGCCTCGGTGGGCAGCCGCTTGCCGGCCCACTTGGCGTAGGCCGCCGCGTCATCCCAGGCGATGTGCACGGCCGGGTGATCGTCCATTCCCTCGATTGACGTGCCCGGGCCGCCGGGGTGTCGCCAGCTGGCCCCGGTCGTCCATTGCCACCACGCTCCGACGTTGTCGAGCGGGACCGGGTGAGCCGGCGGGGCGAACACGAGCGAGCCCGGCTGCAGCATCTCGTCGGGCGGCTTGGCGGTGCCGGGTGGGACCTGTTGTTTCATCGCTTCCCAGTCGACGGGTCGCTCGGCGACGGTCACATAGCCGGTCGCCTCGACGAACTCGGCGAACTGAGCGTTCGTGACCTCGGTGCGGTCCATCCAGAACCCGTCTACGCGGACGCGGTGGGGCGGCTGCTCGTTCGACCAAGACCCCGGCGCATCGCTGCCCATCGTGAACTCGCCGCTCGGGACCCACACCATGCCTGGCGGGGCGTCGGCCGGCGGATGGGCAGGAGCTTGGGCGTTCGCGTCGGCGTCGTTGTTCGCCGGCGGAGCCGCCCCGGCGGCCAGTATCGCCAGCGTCCGCGCCGGCGGGCAGCACGACCCGTCGTCGGCCGGTTCCGCAGCGGCGGGTGGAGACCACCCCGCGACGATCAGCGAAACGGCCGCGAGGGCAAGCGATCGGCGCAGGCTGTGCAGCAGCTTGGATTGATCCATGATTTGGTCACTTCAAGGGTTAGAGATTATACGCGGTGGCCGCTCGGAGGGTCGCGCGATCTCACCTGCGCCCCGGTCAGTACCCGCCCGCCCGATTGCGGCCGTTGAGTCGATCCCCTACATTCACGCGCTGGGTGAGAGGGCGAGTGACTCTCCAGGGTTCCTCCACGTCATCCCGCTCCCCCTCGTCCGGCCTGCTTTTTCAGAACGTGGCCTAACGCCACAGGAGAGAACGAGTCATGAAGCTGAGTAACTGGTTCCCGCGCGGCCTCGCGCTATCGGCCGCGGCGGCCGTGCTGTCGGTCTCAACTGCCGTCACCGCCCTCGCCGAGGACACGGTCAAGGTCGGCGTGCTGCACTCGCTGTCGGGCACGATGGCGATCTCGGAGACCTCGCTCCGCGATGTCGTCCTGATGGCCGTCGAAGAGATCAACGAAGCCGGCGGCGTGAACGTCGACGGCAAGGACTACATGGTCGAAGCCATCGTCGTCGACCCCGCGTCCGACTGGCCGCTGTTCGCCGAGAAGGCCAAGCAGCTGATCGACGACGACGTCGCCGTGATCTTCGGCTGCTGGACCTCGGTCAGCCGCAAGTCCGTGCTGCCCGTCATCGAGGAAGAGAACGCGCTGCTGTTCTACCCCGTGCAATACGAGGGCGAAGAGCAGTCGCTCAACGTCTTTTACACCGCCGCCTCGCCCAACCAGCAGCTCGTACCCGCCGCTCAGTACGCCATCGACGAGCTCGGCGCCGAGAAGTTCTACCTGCTGGGCACCGACTACGTCTTCCCCCGCACCGCCAACAAGGTGCTCAAGGCGTTCCTGCTCAAGAACGGCGTCCCCGAGGAGAATATCCGCGAGGTCTACACCCCGTTCCACCACCAGGACTACCAGACCATCGTCGCCGACATCAAGCAGTTCGGCGCCGCCGGCGACGCGGTCGTCCTGTCCACCATCAATGGCGACTCGAACGTGCCGTTCTACACCGAGTTCGCCAACCAGGGCCTGACCTCGGACGATTGCCCGATCATCGCGTTCTCGGTTTCCGAGGACGAGCTGCGGGCGATGGACACCTCCAAGCTTGTCGGCCACCTCGCCGCTTGGAACTATTTCATGTCGGTCGACACGCCGGAGAACGCGGCGTTCGTCAAGGCGTTCCAAGAGTACTGCGAGGCTAACAACCTGCCCGGCGGCGCCGAGCGTGTGACGGCCGACCCGATCGAGGCCGCCTACTACGGCGTTTACGTCTGGAAGAACGCGGCCGAGAAGGCCAACTCGTTCGACGTCGACGACGTTCGCGAGGCCGTATACGGCATGGAGTTCGACGCCCCCGGCGGCGCCAAGAAGATGCACCCGACCAACCAGCACACCTTCAAGCCGGTCTACATCGGTGAGATCCGTGCCGACGGTCAATTTGACATCGTCTGGGAATCCGACGGTCTGGTCGAGCCAGACTCGTACAGCATGCTCCTCTGGGAAGGCAAGGAGGATCAGATCCCCGCACCGTCCGGCGGCGGCAAGTAAGCCCTTGAGTTGACCTCAACGCCGGCGCGCGGCTAACCCCGCGTGTCGGCCTTCCTGCGACGGACCCCGAGGGCCTGATCCCGGTGATGCGTCACTTTGCTTTGAACTCGCGGCTGGCCTGGCTGCCGCTTGTGGCCGCGGCCTGGTTCGCGGGGCTCGTGCACGCTCAACCCGAAGCGTCGCCGACGCCCGCTGCCGACGAAGTAACCGACGCCCAGATCGTCGCCCTCATCCCCGCGCTGGACGACAACACGGCCGGCCCCGACGCCGTCGAAACCCTCGCCTCGTTCAATGACGTCCGCGTCCTGCGTCTCTTCGAGCGGCTTATGGCCAACGAGCTGCAGGCGTGGGACGACCGCGTGGTCTGGGCCCCCGCTAACGCCTTCCGCGAACTCGACGACGGCGGCGAGGTCGTCGACGTCAAGGACCCGCTGGCTGAGGACGCGCCATTCCTTATCGACGGCCAGCCGGTCGTCGTCCCGGAGGACGATCTCAATTCGTTTCGCGGCAAGCGCAAGGTTCGTCGGCTGGTGCAGCAGCGCCTTTCCCTGCTGGGCCTGACCGTCAGTGACCCCGAAGTGCGGTACGACTCGGCCCGCGACGTGGGTAACAAGGGCCAGGCCGAGGCATTGCCCACGCTTCGGGACATGGCCGACAGCGACCCCAGCGCCCGCGTCCGCCGCGTCGCCGAGGAGAGCGCTTTTATCTTGATCGCCGACGGCGCGATCCCCGACGCCACGCCCGAGCAGCGCATCGAAGCGATCGCCGGGCTGGGCAGGCTCGACAGCGTGCGCGGCCTGGACCTGCTCAAGCGTATCGCCGACGACCCCGACGAATCGGCCGTCGCCCGTGATACCGCCCTGGCCTCGGTCGCACAGGTCAACAATCACCTGCGCTTCGTCGCGATGGTGAACAACAGCTTCTTCGGGCTGTCACTCGGCTCGATCCTCGTCCTCATGGCCTTGGGCCTGGCGATCACCTTCGGTCTGATGGGCGTGATCAACATGGCCCACGGCGAGATGCTGATGATTGGCGCCGTCACGACATGGGCCTGCTTCGAGTTCGTCTCCCCGCTGCTGCCCGAGGCGTGGTTCAACTGGTACTACGTCATCGCCTTCCCCGCGGCCTTCCTCGTCGCCGCGCTCGTCGGCCTGCTGACCGAGGTCAGCATCGTCCGCTTCCTCTACAAGCGCCCGCTCGACTCGCTGCTCGCAACGATCGGCGTCAGCCTCATCCTTATCCAGTCCGTCCGCTTGTGGAAGGGCGACAACCTGGGCATGCGGTTGACCTGGTTCTCCGGCGGGTGGGAGATTATGCCGGACGTCACGCTGGCGTACAACCGGCTGTTCCTCATCTGGCTCTCGGCGTTCTGCGTGCTGATGGTGGTCGTGCTGTTTCGCTTCACGCGGATCGGTCTGCTGATCCGGGCGACCTCGCAGAACCGCGCGATGGCCGAGTCGCTGGGCGTGAACACGCGGCGGGTCGACATGCTCAGCTTCGCCTTCGGCGCCGGGCTCGCCGGGCTGGCGGGCTACGGGCTCGTGACGCTGACCAATCCGACGCCGGAGATGGGTCAGGGCTACATCGTCAAGAGCTTCCTCGTCACCGTCGTCGGCGGCGTCGGCAAGCTGATCGGCGTCGTCGTGTCCGGCCTGTCGCTGGGCTTCCTCGAGAAGTTCATCGAGCCCATCAAGATCATGACTCAGCCGTTCGAGGTCTTCGACGCGACCTGGGCGCAGGTGTTCGTGCTGCTGATGGTCATCGCGTTCATGACCCGCCGACCCGCGGGGCTGTTCCCGGACAAGGGCCGTCTGGCCGATCAACAAACCGGCGAGGCCACCCCGTGGGGCGCGGGCAGCCAAGAGGGGCGGTGGCGCGAGGTCGTGCTCGGCGTCGTGCTGCTTGCGATCGGGCTGGTCGTGATCCCCGGGCTCTACGCGGCCGGGATGATCTCCACCGGCGACCTGCAGAAGTACGGTCAGTGGGTGACGTTCGCGATCTGCGCGATCGGTCTTGACCTCATCTGGGGCTACATGGGGATCCTCAGCCTCTGCCAGTTCGTGTTCTTCTCGATCGGCGGGTATTGCATGGGGCTGTACCTGATCAATCACGGCCCGATGGACGGCACGAACGCCAACATCCCGCGGGCGCTGTTTGTCGTGATGTCGCAGGTCTCCGGGGCCGAGCCACCGTTCTTCCTGTCGTGGTTCCGCACGATGCCCGGCGCGGTCTTGCTGGGCCTGTTGATCCCCGGGTTGTTTGCGCTGTTGATCGGTGTCGTCACGTTCGGCAGCCGCGTGCGCGGGGTGTACTTCGCCATCCTCACGCAGGCGATCACCGTCGCCGTCTGGCTCGTGTTCCAGAAGAATGACCTGATGCTCGGCGGCACCAACGGGTTGACGAATTTCACGCACGTCCTCGGCTTCCCGCTCGCCCAGCCCGACGACACGCCGTGGTACGCAATGACGCGGTTTTGGCTATACATCGCCTCGGTGCTCACCTTAGTCGTCTGTTTCACGTTGGCCAAGCTGCTGGTTCACTCACGCTTTGGCCGCGTGATGGTGGCGATTCGCGATGACGAAACCCGGCTGCGATTCATCGGCTACAAGACATGGGCGTATAAGGCCGGCGTGTTCGCGATCGCCGGCGTCTTCGCGGCAATTGGTGGGATGCTGTATTCGCCGCAGAAGGGCATCATCACGCCGCAGCAACTCGAGGCGTTTGCGTCGATCATGGTCGTGGTCTGGGTCGCCGTCGGCGGACGAGGCACGCTGTGGGGCCCCGTGATCGGAGCGATTCTTGTCAGCCTGCTCTACGACCAGATGACCTCTCTTGCGCCGGACTATTGGATGTTGATGCTTGGCGGCATGTTCATCCTCGTGCCGTTATTCCTCCCGGGCGGCGTCATGAGCTTGCCGGCTGTCGTGATCGGTCGGTTCACGCCGCGAAAGGCGGCCGCGACATGACCGAACTCGTCGCCCACCTCGAAACCGACGCCCGCCAGCACGACTACGCCGTCGAGGGCCCGCGGCAGAGCCAGCTGTGGGATCGGCGGTACATCCTGTTCCTGCAAGACATCACCGCGGTCTTCGATGGCTTCACCGCGCTCGATATTCAAGACCTCGGCATCGGCCATCACGAGCTGCGCGTCGTCGTCGGCCCCAACGGCGCCGGCAAGACGACCATGTGCGACGTCATCTCTGGCATGACCCGCTCGGCGACCGGCCACGTCTACTTCGACGGCGAGGAGATCACCGGGCTCGACGAGACGTCGATCGCCCTTCGCGGCGTCGGACGCAAGTTCCAGATCCCCAATGTGTTCGACTCGCTGACGGTCTGGGAGAACATGATGCTGGCCCTGCCCAGCGCGTTCGACCCGGATCGCTACGCCCTGCGCCGGATGGACCCGCGCTCGACGGGTCCCGGCGGGATCGCGTTGCGTTCGTTCGCCAGCATGCTGCTCAACGCCGGCGGACGATCGACCGGCGAAAGCAGCGACCACATCGCCGAGATCCTCCGGCGTGTCCGGCTGCTCGAGCACCGCGACATGCTCGCCCGCAACCTCAGCCACGGCCAGCGTCAGTGGCTGGCGATCAGCTCGCTGATCCTCGCCTCGCCCAAGCTGCTGCTCGTCGATGAGCCCGCCGCCGGGCTGACCGACGCCGAGACCGCGCTGACCGCCGAGCTGTTGCTCGAGCTCAAGGACGAGCACACCATTATCTGCATCGAGCACGACATGGAGTTCGTGCGGATGCTGGGCTCGCGCGTGACCGTGCTCAACGAGGGCAAGGTCCTGGCCGAGGGCGGTCTCGACGAGGTTCAGGCGAACGCGGCGGTGATCGAGGCCTATCTGGGTCGATAGCCGGCCGGTTCAAGGGACACGACGCAACATGCTCGAAGTCGACGACCTGAGTTTCAGCTACGGCGGGGTGCGGGCGTTGTCGGGCGTGTCACTGTCCGCCGAGGCCGGCCGGATCACCTGCGTGATGGGCCGCAACGGCGTGGGCAAGACGACTCTCATGCGCAACATCATCGGCCTGCTGCGCGCCGAGGCGGGGCACGTCCGCCTGGACGGGCATGCCGTCGATCGTCTCTCTGCCAGCCGACGCGCTCGGCTCGGCATGGCGCTGGTCCCACAGGGCCGCATGATCTTCCCCAAGCTCACCGTCGAAGAGAACCTGCGCGTCGGCCTGCAGGCCCGCCGCGACGGCAAGCGTAGCCTTCCCGCCGAAGTGTTCGAGACGTTTCCGATTCTCAAGGACTTCCTCGCCCGCAAGGGTGGCGACCTGTCCGGCGGGCAGCAACAGCAGCTGGCGATTGCTCGCGCCATGGTCGGCGAACCCAAGGTCATGCTCCTCGACGAACCCACCGAGGGCATCCAGCCCAACATCATCCTCCGCATCGGCGAGGTCCTTCGCGGGCTCGTCGCCAACGGCATGGCCGTCGTTCTCGTCGAGCAGTACCTCGACTTCGTGAAGGAGTTCGGCGACCAGGTCTACGTCATGAACCGCGGCCAGATCGTGACCCACGGCGGGCTCGACGCCCTCACCCCCGAGGTCGAGAAGACCTACCTGGGCGTCTGAGCCGTCGGGCCGCCCTAAGCCTCACGAGCCCATCGCCACCCCCGCCGAGTCTTACGCACAACGGCCTCGAGTGCTCATTGCTCTCGATCGACTAGGAGGTCAGCGCGCTGGTTGACAGCACGCGCACGGTTGATGTTCGGATTACGCAGATCGGCCGATCCGTTAACCTTGATGCGTCTCCTGTCACGCGTCCGACTCGGACACCCATGCCAACACATGAGCCACCCCGCACGCCCGACGCCAGCCCCGGCGCCAGTCAATGGGCCGCCATCCTGTCGCCGGGGTCGTGGATCATCCTCGTTATCGCGGCGGTCTCAACGATTGGCGTGACAGTCTGGCCGGTGCCGACTCGATCGGGAGTCGAGATGTGGGTCTTCGCACGCACCCACGCGAGGATCTACGGCGAGTTCGCCGCGGCGTGGAACCTGGAACCGGATCAGCAGTCCTCAGAGACCGTGACCGTCTACACGATCGAAGGCACCGCGCTGCAGCGACGGATGCTCAGCGGGTTCTGGACCGGAACGCCGCTGCCCGACATGGCGGAGATCGAGGTGTCGTCCTTCTCGAAGTACGTCACTGGCCCGCTCGACTCCGTCGGCTTCGTCGACCTGACCGATCGTCTGCACGCCGAGGGCATCTACGACCAGATCGTCGAGGCCTCCTTCTCGCCCTGGACCTCGCGTGGTCGCATCTTCGGCCTGCCGCACGACGTGCATCCGGTGCTGATGGTCTACCGGGCGGACATCGTGGAAGACGAACTCGGGATCGACGTCAACGACATCGAGACCTGGGATGACTTCGCTCGAGTCATGTCAGCGGTCTTCAAAGACCTCGACGGCGACGGGTGGATCGATCGCTACCCCTTGAGTTTCTGGTACGACGACCCGGATGTCGTGGAGATGCTGATGCTGCAGGCCGGCGGCGGGACGTTCAACGCGGACGACGAGATCATCGTGGCCAGCGAGACCAACGCCCGCGTGCTCGCCACGGTCGTGCATTGGTGCTTCGGCCCGGGCCGGATCGCGCTGGATGCGCCCGAGTTCAACGCCGGCGGCAACCTGCTCAAGCTCGAGGGGCGCGTCGTCTGTGCGTTGATGCCCGACTGGCTGGCCGGCATCTGGAAGAACGACATGCCTCAACTGGGCGGCAAGCTCAAGCTGATGCCGCTGCCGGCCTGGGAGCCAGGCGGGCGGCGGACGAGCGTCCGGGGCGGGACCATGCTCGGGTTCCCCAAGGCCTCCCAGCAGGCGGGCCGCTTCGAGGAGGCCTGGGCTTTCGGGAAAGCGCTGTACCTCTCGACCGAGGGTGCCCGCGAGCTCTTCGAGGGCAGCAATATTATCTCGCCCGACATGAGCCTTTGGGACCAGAGCTTCTACCACGAGCCTGACCCTTATTTCTCCTATCAGCTGTCGGGCAGCCTCTTCATCGAACAGGCGCCCCATGTCCCATCCAGGACGAGCCACCCCTTCCGCACGATCGCGCGTAGCGAGATCGGCCAGGCCGCGGACGAGCTGCGCGACTACGCGGAGTCCGTGGACGACTTCACGATCGAGACGCTGCTCCCGGTGGCCCGGCGCCTGCTCGAAGAGGCGCAAGACCGCGTCCTCGGCGAGATGAGCCGCAACGTCTTCCTTCGTGATGCCCTGACTCCCGCGACCGAGTCGGGGAGTGATCGATGAGCCGCGGCGGGCCTTACAAGCCATGGGTGCCCTACGTCTTCGTGGCGCCGTTCGTGCTGACCTTTAGTGTGTTTACGATCTATCCGCTTCTGCAGTCGGTCTTCCTGGCGTTCATGCAGACCAACGGCCCCAAGACCCGGGCGTTCGTCGGCTTCGACAACTTCGAGTGGCTATTTCTGAGCGACCCGGACTTCTGGAAGTCGGTCGTCAACATCCTGCTGTTCACCGCCGGGTCGATGTTTATCCAGCTACCGGCGTCGCTGGGCCTGGCGCTGCTGCTGAACCGCTCGGACGTTAAGGCTCGCGGGTTCTGGCGGATGATCTTCTTCGCGCCCGTGCTCGTCGGGCTGGTGTTCGTGGCGATCATCTTCGGGCTGCTGTTCGCGCCGAACAGCGGCCTGATCAATACGGCCCTCTTTCAGTTCACGCTGATGCTCGATCGGATCGTCCCGTTCTACCCCGATGCGTGGGTGTTCGACGTGGAGTTCCGATGGACGGCGGAGTACGCCATGCCGGCGATGATCATCGCGGCGTTCTGGATGTACGTCGGCTTCAACATGATCTACTTCCTCGCGGCTCTGCAAAACGTCAGCCGCGACCTCATGGAGGCGGCCGAGGTCGACGGGGCCGGTCCGTTTGGCAAGTTCGTCAACGTCACGCTCCCGGCGATCCGTCCGGTCGCGGGGTTCGTGGTGCTGCTGTCGATGATCGGCAGCGTCCAGCTGTTCGAGCTGCCTTACCTGCTGATCGGACCGGAAGGCGGCCCGGGCAAGGACGGCCTGACGCCGGTGATGCACCTGTACAACAGGGGCTTTGACGCCGGCGACTTGGGCTACGCGTCGGCGATCGGCTGGCTGATCGCGATGGCGCTGTTCGCCTTCGCGTTGATCCAGCACCGCTTTTCCGGGACGGGGGCCGACTGATGCGGACGCGCTGGTGGACCCCGATCGCCGTGTACGGCCCGCTCTGCTTCTTTGCCAGAATGCGCCGGTGAAGAACGCCTCGCGGGTCTTGAACGCCGAGAAGATGAGATAGGCGAACGGCACCAGCGTCACCATGGCAAAGAAGCA
>JBCBUE010000060.1:0-19631 GCA_039818285.1 Planctomycetota bacterium
CAGAAGATGGCCCGATTCTGCTCCGACGTCGTCGACCCCCTCTGGACCGTCGTCAAGGAGGGCGGGCCGTTCCACGCCAACTTGATTGACGAGCGCGGGCAGCCGGGCACCAACATCGGCGGGCTGCCCACGTACCTGAAGCGACTCGAAGACACCGGTCGTGCCGACGGCGCCGCCACCCTCCGCGCCAAGCACGCCCAGCGATACGCCGAGCTCAACCCCACCGCCGAACCGCTCTGATCACGCGCTCGCAAGACGAAAGAACAATCGCTCGGCGTTGCGATCCGTCTGGGCCGTGAACGCCGCGACGCCCACCCCCCGCCGAGCGGCCAGAAACTCAGCGACGTGCGCGACGTGCTTCGGCTCGTTCGGCCGAACCTTCCGCACCGGCTGCGGCGACAGGTACGGCGCGTCCGTCTCGATCAGCAGCCGATCCATCGGCACCACGTCGCTCGCCTCGGCGACCTCCGGCGCGTTCGGGAACGTCACGATCCCCGTGAACCCCACGCACGCCCCGGCCTCAACGATCCGACCCGCCTCCTCGGCCGTGCCGGTAAAGCAGTGGAACACGCAACGCGCCGCGTCGACGCCGTGCCCGTCCAGCGCCTCGAGCACCGCGTCGCTCGACTTGCGCGAGTGGATCACGATCGGCAGGTCGGCCGCCAAAGGGTCGTTCGCGATCGCCAGCTGCGCCGACAACGCCGTGCGCTGCAGGTCGATCGGCGGCTCGTTGTAGTGCATGTCCAACCCCATCTCCCCCAGCCCCACCACCCGCGGGTGCCGCAGCGCCCGATACACGCCATCCAGCTCGCGGTCCAGGTCCATCCCCGCCTCGACGTGCAGCGGGTGCAGCCCCGCCGTCGCGAACACCTCGCCCCGCCGCTCAGCCAGCGCGATCGCCTTGCCCGCGTCCTCCGCGCCCGTCCCCACGCAAATCATCCGATCC
Source organism: Planctomycetota bacterium (assembly GCA_039818285.1). GTDB lineage: Bacteria > Planctomycetota > Phycisphaerae > Phycisphaerales > Phycisphaeraceae > JBCBUE01. The sequence continues at coordinate 947 of JBCBUE010000060.1, forward strand.
ACCCCCGCCGCCACCGCCGCGTCGATCACCGCGTCGACCCGCTCGACCAACCCCCGATACGTCAGATGGCAATGCGTGTCGATCACGACGAGGCGCTCCCCGACAACGTCACCCCCACCCGCCGCGGGGGCAGACACACGCCCTCGCCGCACGCCTGGTAGCGCAACGCCAGCAGCACGTCCGCCTCGCCCGCGCCCCGAACCGTCACCGGCAACGCCACGACACCCGCGTACCCCCCCACCGATCCCTCACCCATCGCGACCTCGTGCGTCGCCGGCCAATCCATCACCACCACCGCCTCGCTCGGCCGCGCGACCGTCACCGCCAACCCCATCAACCCCTCACCGCCCACCTCGGGCCCGTTGACGTGATACCCCTCGGCGATGTCGAGCCGCAGCTCGGCCCGCAGCTCGCCGTCCGCCAACCCCGCCCGCGCGATCGACACCCGCACGACCTCGTCGTTGTCCACGCCCCCGTCGGCCCCCGACGCCGTATCCCCCACCGCTGCCAGCCGCTCACGCATCGCCCCGGGCAACGCCTCGATCAACCGCATCGCACCCGTCGCCCACCACGCCGACCCCGCGCCCGCCGCCTCGGCCGACCCCGCCATCGCCCGCGCGTCCAGCACCGCCCGCTTCAGGTAACCCCCGTTGCCCGTTGCCTCATACAACCCCACGAGGTTGTGCAACATCTGGCTGTTCCCGCTCGGGACCGCTCCGTCCGACAGCCCCCGCGTCCGCACCAGCAGGTCGCTCTGCCCGGCCAGCGTGTCGAAATACCCCCCGACCACGCGCGACCCAAACCGCTCCACCACCGCCTCGCAAAGCCGCTCCGCCTCCACCAACCAGTCACCTTCCGCCGTCCCATGCTCCCGCGCCGCGTGCAACGCCAGCAGCCCGTCGATCACGAACGCGTAGTCCTCGAGAAACCCCGGCTGCCGACCGACCTTCCCGCCCCGCATCGATCGCCGCAGCCCCCCGTCCAACCCGCCCAGCCCCTTGAGCACCGCCCGCATCGCCGTCGCCGCCGCCTCGACGTAACGCGTCTCGCCCAGCACCACCCCGGCATCGACCAGCCCCCGCACCGCCATCCCGTTCCACGACGCCAGCAACTTGTCGTCCACCCGCGGCTGCTTCCGCCGATCGCGCACCGCCCGCAGCGCCGCGTTGATGCGGGCTCGTTTCTCCCAACCGGCCTCGTCCCGCGGCGGCTGCCCCGTCATCGCCACCACCCACGCGGGCTCCGCCTCGGGATGATGCGGGTCCCGGAAGTTGCTCACCCCGTCCAGGCCGTAAAGCCGCAGCGCCTCGAACGTCAGCTCGCCCGCCCCCGCCTCCCGCAACGCCGCGTCGACCTCCGCCGGCGTCCACAGAAAGTTCAGCCCCTCCCGCCCGTCCACCTCCGCGTCCTGCGCCGACCACAGCGCCCCCGTCTCGTCCACCATCTCCCGCAGCACGTAGTCCGCCGTCTCTCGCAGCACCCGCGACCACCGCGACCGGCAACGCTCGACCTCCGCCTCCCCCGACGCCAACCGATCCACCGCCCGCACCCCCTCGGCGTACAGGCTCAACAACTGCCCGTTGTCGTACAACATCTTCTCGAAGTGCGGCACCAGCCAGTGCGCATCCGTGCTGTACCGATGAAACCCCCCGCCGACCTGGTCGAACATCCCGCCGTCCGCCATCGCGTCCAGCGTCTTCGCCACCGCCACCCCGATGTCGCGCGGCCCCCCCTTGCGCTCCCTGCCCGCGCTCGCGCGGATCAACAGCCGAGGCCAGCTCGGCTGCGGGAACTTCGGCGCCCCACCGAACCCGCCGTGCTTCGGGTCGTGCATCCGCATCACCCGGTCCGCCACCTCCTCCACGAACGCCATCGACACCCCCCGCTCGACGCCGCCCCCCTCGCTCAGCCCATTGCGCACCGCCTCGCCCACCCGCTCCGCCTGATCCACCACCTCCCCGCGCCGGTCCCGCCACGCCTCGCCGATCCCCTCGATCAGCTCCGCAAACCCAGGCCGACCGTACGCCCCCGTCGGCGGAAAGTACGTCCCCGCGTAAAACGGCAGCAGCCCGCCTTCATCGGCCATGCCGCCCGAACCGACGCGCTCGCCCGAGGTGTCTTCACCCAGGGGGGATGGGGGGGTCAGCCACACGCTCATCGGCCACCCGCCCTGCCCCGTCATCAGCTGCACCGCCGTCATGTACACCTCGTCCACGTCCGGCCGCTCCTCGCGATCGACCTTCACGCACACGAACCGCTCGTTGAGCAACCGCCCGATCGCCTCGTCCTCAAAGCTCTCCCGCTCCATCACGTGGCACCAGTAGCACGTCGCGTACCCCACGCTCAAAAAAATCGGCACCCCCCGCTCCCGCGCCGCCGCAAACGCCGCCTCCCCCCAAGGCATCCAGTCCACCGGGTTGTGCGCGTGCTGCAAGAGGTATGGGCTAGTCTCCCGCGCCAACGCGTTGGTGTGTTTCGGTGATTCAAGCGCCTCGGTCATGCACCGAGTTTAGCCAGGCTTTTGCCATCGCTTTCGACGATCTAAGAAACGTCGCGTCACCTTGATCAGTAGCAGTACTTCGATGACCCAGAAGGACAGCGCAACGACCAAGCTAAACAGACTTGAGTACAGATGATCCGGCGCGGCGTGAAACAAGCTGTAACTAAGCGTATGAGCCACGCCGATCGGTGCAACGATCGCAGCCGGACCAAACAGCAACCACACCCCAACAAGATGAACCCAGGACGGGCGACCCTCGGTCAACGAGGAATAGCGGGGAACGAACAAATCATGAATCAAGTCGCCTTCCAGCCGATCGATCATCGGCCGAAGATCGCCCTGCCAAGCGGGGTTCCGCAAACGGTCGGCGAGGTTCATCGATGTCTCCCAGAATCAGAATCTGTCTGCAAACGCGAGATCAGCCGGTCACCACTCGTACCACACTTCATCAAAATCCACCACCCGCAACCCATCCCCCTCACCAACCACCTCGACCCCCTCGGCACGCAGCAGCCGCGCCTTCTTCTCGAGCCCCCCGAGATAACCGTGCAGCCGTCCGTCGCTCGCCACCACGCGATGGCATGGCGTCTTGGGCACGTCCGGGTTGTTGCGCATCGCGTTGCCGACCGCCCGGGCCGCGCCCGGCGACCCCGCTGCGGCCGCGAGGTCGGCGTACGTCGTCACCCGGCCGGCCGGGACCTGGCGGCAGAGTTCGTAGACACGGTGGGTGAAGCCGGCAGCGGCGCGATCGCTCATGCCGCCAGTTTATCGCGCTATCGCCGGTCGGCCGCCGCCACGGCCCGCGTCCGCGGGCTCTCGAACCGGGCGCTGCCGGTCAGCATCACCAACTCGTCGTCGATCAAGTAATCCTCCTCGACGACCACCAGCGACCCGCCGTGCGCGTCCACCGCCAGGTCGTTGACCTCGACGCCGTCGATCCGAATCCAGGCGCCCCCGGACGCCTGGAGGTTGAGCACGTCCGCCTCGATCGTCCCGGCCATCACCCGCCCCTTGCCCGACGCTAGCACGGTCACCGACTCACCCTTCAGGTCCACATTCCCCGCGTTCAGCACCGACAGCCCCGACGCGTGCAGGTAGCTCAGCGAAGGCACCGTCAGGTCGAACACCAGCATCGGCCGCAGCCCGTCCCTAGCGGCGACGTTGCCGAGCTTCAGCACCGAGTACCCCGAGTCGGCGTCCTCGACCACCGCGTGCTGCACGCGCTCGAGGTACCCCGCGTCGGTCGTGACCGTCAGCGACACCTCGTCGGCGATCGTGACTCGCAGCGTGCCGAACCCGTCGATCGCCACGCCCTCGATGTCGCCGTCCACCGGCAACGACTCGGTCGTGTGCATCCCGACCAAGTCGATCGCCTTCGGCTCATCGACCACCGGCAACGGCGTAAACAGGCCCGCCACGGCCACACAAGGCAAAGCACGAACCGAACGCATCAGCAAACTCCAGACAGAGAAACACGCAGAAGCAACAGATAAGAATCGGGGCGGAAGTCCCTACAGTTTACCCGCAACCCGCCGGTTTCCCCGATCCCAGCACGGAACGCGCTGAATCGGACGCACGGGCCCGCCAATGGCCGGGAACGTCGTTCGTGTCGGATACGAATGCGTGGTTATCGGACACCACCACCCGATCGCTTGAGAATGCCTAGAGATTGAACTAACGAATAACGACTGCCCATTGGTTAACCACTAGGGGATCGACGCGTCGTCGCTTTACCCGTCGCCTGCCGATCGTGCCGAAGCATCGAGCCAACGAGGAAAGCCCACGGCCAAGTGCCGCGGGCTCCGAGGAAGACCGACTTGGCGGGGCGGTCGCGAGTCAGGCCGCGCGACGGCGGCGGGCGACCAGGCCCAGCGCGCCGATCAAGCCCAGGCCCGCGGCGGTCGGCGTCGGCACGACCTTGGCGTCGTGATAGCAGACCTCGATCTTCTTGACCTTGAAGTCGTCGTAGCGGTTCGGGGCCATGACACCGAGGACTTGCGTCTCCAGCCCGGTGACACCCAGGGTCACCGAGTGGTCACCGCCGATGTAGATGTCGCCGAGGTAGTACCCGCCGGACGTCAGGACGTCCAGGTCGGCGTCGATGAAGGACACCTGATCGTAGCGATCGACGTAGCTGAACCAGATCTTCTCGATCTTGACGGCCTGCCCGAAGTCGAAGAAGAGGATGTCGCGGTAACCCGTGCCGTCGACCTCGTGATCGCCGTCGCGGTGCGGGTGCGTGACGCCCAGGCCGCTGCCGTACTGGCCGACCTTGGCGTCGATTAGCTGGTCGCTGTAGTCGATGGACTTGGCGAAGACGTCGACGACGTACCCGTCCTGCTCGTACGTGTACCCGTCGGCCTTGCCGCCGTAGCCGCGAAGGTCGAACTTGATGCAGGGGCCGCCGTCCTGCGACGGGCCGTGGTGGTAACGGCTGCCCGCGACGGCCGAGCCGGCGGCGAGCAGAGAGACGGCGATGCAGCTCGTGACGATCTTCACGGGTCCCCTTTCGAGTGGTGCCAAGCGGTTGGCGGTCGCGGCGGACGCCCGGCCGCGACGCGGGGAGTCTTCACCGAGTCGCCGACGACGAAAACAAAACCCGCGCCCCGACGCACGGATCAAACCCCGCTCGGCGGCGCAACCGTCAAGGCTTGCCCAGATTCACTCGCCGCCGAGAGCGCCGAGCGCAAGACCCCGCTTAAGCAAGGCGTGGCGGCCAGCAACCGGCCCACAAAAAAAGCCCACGGCGTGGTGCCGTGGGCTTCAGAGAAGAGTGTGCTGACTCGGGGATCGGCGTCGCTCAGGTGCGGCGACGGCGGGCGACCAGGCCCATCACGCCCAGCAGGCCCAGGCCCGCGGCGGTCGGCGTCGGCACGACCTTGGGGCAGTGGCAGACCTCGATCGACTTCACCCGGAAGTCGTCGTACTTGCCGTCGGCCTTGATGCCGAGCTTGTCGATCTTGAGGTCGTAGACCGACAGGTCGATCACGCCCCAGAAGTCGATATCGATGTCCTCGAGCTTGACGCCATCGGCGTAGATCACCATGTTCTCGTAATCGACGAACGTCGCGTCGTCGTTGTAGTCGACGTGCGAGAACTTGATCTTGCCGATCTTGACTTCCTTGCCGAAGTCGAAGAAGAGGATGTCGTCATAGCCGTGGCCATCGACCTGGCTGCTGCCGTCGTAGTAGTCGTGCTTGACACCCATGCCCGACCCGGTCTGGTCGACCTTGGCGCTGACCAGGTTGCCGTGGTAGTCCTCGGACTTGGCGGTGACGGTGACGAACTTGTCGCCTTCCTCGGCCTCGATCGTGTAGCTGCGCTTCTTGCCGCCGTGACCACGCAGGTCGAACGTGAAGCAGTCGTCGTCGACCGGCTTGGGCTGGTAGTAGCCGCCGGCCAGCGCCGGGACCGACACGAAAGAAGCAACCACGGCCATCGCAATAAGATTCTTCATCTCTCTGTTCCCCTCTGGGTTCTCCGTCCTGTTTTGCCGCCGAACGCCCGGCGTCGCGAGCGCAGTCTCTCGGGAAGCCGACCCGCAGGGAACCCAAAGTGCTTAAAAAACAAGGGAATGGCCGCCACCGCGACCTCTCAGGCCGGACAGCTTGCCCGCCTTGCCTAGACGGAACGCCGAGGCCCTTACCGCGTTTGACTAACCGCTAAGACGCCGACCCGCGCGTCACACCGCCGCGGGCACCATCGCCCGCAGCATCGTGTACGGCCCCTCGGGGATCACCGCGATGCGGGCCTGCGGGTGCGCCGCGGCGTAGTCGTCGATGAACCGCTGACCACGCGTCACCGCGTCTTCCTGCGGCGACCCGGGGCAGGGGGTGGTGGCGATGCGGGTCTGCGTCGCGAAGTCCAGCCCGTCGTTCGCCAGCACCAGACGCTCGGCGCCGATGCGTTGCAGCACGCGAGTCTGCATCTGGTACTCCCACTGGTCCTTATCGGTCCGGCCGGAGGTCTCGATGTGTTCGAGGAACGCCCGCCAGTCCGCGCCGAACTTGTCGAACAGCGCGACGTACTCCGGCTCGCCGATCTCCTCGCAGGCCGAGAACATCAACAGCGTGCTGCCGTCGTGCAACGCGGGCATGGCCGTGCACATGCCCTTGACGGTCTGGTAGAAATTCTTGTCGAGCGGGAAGCCGCCGGCAGAGGTGACCACCAGGTCGTACGGCTCGTCGAGCGTTGCGCTGGTCCAGTTCGCGACGTCGTCGCAGCCGGTGAAGAACGCCTGTTTCCAGTCGCCGGCGTAGATCCCGGCCGGCTCGCGCTCGTCGGTGATGGCGACGTTGACGAGGAAGTCGATGCCGACGATCCCGCAGACGCGCATGGACTCTTCGTGGCAGGGGTTGCCGTCGAGCCGGCCCTCGACCGAGTTGGGATCGCCCATCACGCCGACGCCGGTGCGGCTGGATCGATCGCTGTCGAGGTCGACGATGCCGGGGCAGACGCCCTTGCGGCCGCCGGAGAACCCGGCCATGAAGTGCGGCTCGAGCAGGCCGGTGACGATCTTCAAATCGGCCTCGACGTACAGCGAGTTGACGCCGACGGGTGGGTCATCCGAGACGCGGGTCGTGGACGCCACGTCCTTGGCCTCGTGATCGACGACGGCGACGCGCTGCTGCAGCGCCTTGCCCAGCATGATGTCGCGTTCTTCGGGGGTCGAGGGGCGGTGCATGCCGGTGGCGATGAGCACGGTGACGGCCGAATCCGGCACGCCGGCGGCGTTGAGCTCATCGAGGATCGCGGTGACGATCAGCTCGTTGGGCACGGGGCGCGTGATGTCCGAGATGGTGATGACGACGGAATGGGGCTGCCGCTGCTCGGCGATGTCACGCAGCGGGGCCGAGCCGATCGGCGAACGCAACGCCTCGCGGACCGCCGACTCGGGGTCGGGCAGGGCCGGCGTCTCGGGGCCGATGAGCACGTCGGCCGAGTCGGGGAGCTGGAGGGTGATCCGGCCTTTGCCGTAACGCAGGTCGATGGGTCGAGGCATGGGACGATCGTACCCCGATGCCGTCGCGCGTCACACCGTCTAGCCGGCGACTTGGCTCGTGGTCGGTTTCGGCAACCCGAGGAAGTTCGCCAGCATCGCCGGGCCCTCGGGGGTCATGAACGACTCGGGGTGGAACTGCACGCCCTCGAGAGGGGCGTCCCCGAAGACGCCGGGCTTGGCTCGCATCGCCATCACGACCCGGCCAGGGGCGGCATCATCGGCCCCCTCGCCGTTCAGCCAGGCGGAGATGTCGAACCGATCGTGGTCGAACGAGTCGTCCGTGACGACCAGCGAGTGGTAGCGGGCGACAGTCATCGGGCTCGGCAGGCCGGCGAAGATCGTCTGGCCGTCGTGGACGATGTCGCTGGTCTTGCCGTGCATGATCCGGCGGTGGCGGGCGACGACCATGCCGAACTGCTGACCGATCGACTGGTGCCCGAGGCAGACGCCGAGCAGCGGCACCTTGCCCGCGAACGCCTCGATGATCGCGCAGGACACGCCGGCCTCGCTGGGCGTGCACGGCCCCGGCGAGACGATCACGTGGCTCGGGGCGAGGTCCAGCGCCTCGTCGACCGTGATCTTGTCGTTCCGCACCACCCGCATGGGCAGGTCGCCGGGGTCCTTGCCGGACGCGACGAGCAGCTCGCCGATCCGCTGGACGAGGTTGTAGGTGAACGAGTCGTAGTTATCGATCAGGAGGATCACGACGAAACGATAACTGGCGACGGCTGCGCAGGGGAAGTAGACGGCAGGCGGCGCCTGCCGGGGTGGGTGCTACGCATGGAGATGGTGGCACGGGACGCTGCGCGTCGCCGGCTAAACGCCGCGACGGATCAGGCCTCGGCCTTTTCCTCTTCGGCGGGGGCGTCGTCGGACGATTCGGCCTCGGCGGCTTCGGCTTCCGCCGCGGCCTTGGCGGCCGCTTCTTCCTCGGCCTTGGCCTTCGCCGCGGCTTCCGCTTCCGCCTCGGCGGCGGCCTTGGCTTCGGCTTCCGCCTTGGCCTTCGCCTCTGCCTCGGCCTGCTTCTTGGCCTCGGCGTCCTTGGCCCACTGCTCGCGCTCGGCCTGCTGCTCGGCGGTCAGCTCGATCACGCCGGCCTTCACGAGCAGCGCGTGCACCGTCTCCGAGGGCTGGGCGCCGACGCTCAGCCAGTGCTTCGCCCGGTCGGCGTCGCAGGTGAACTGGGCGTCCTCGTCCTTGAGGTGCGGGTTGAAGTGCCCGAACTCTTCGATCGCCCGGCCGTTGCGGGGGGATCGCTGGTCGAAGGCGCCGAGGCGATAGACGGGGTAGTGGGTGCGGCCGTACCGCTTGAGTCGTAGACGAACCATGCTGGGTCTCCGGGGGGCCGGGCCGACGACGTTGTCAGGCGTCGCGGGGAAGTCCGGCAGTGACCGTGACGATGTTGCCGAGGCGGACGACCCGCCAGGGCGAGCCGAGCAGTGTAGCGAACGCCAAGCACTAGTACAATCCGCCGCAATCTTCGGGAGCGCTAAGTGAATACACCGAATCGAATTGCGACTAAGTCCCACTGGGAACGCTGCACGTCGGTTGAGCCCATGCTCCAAGTGTTCCTTGATAGTCGAAATCGGCTAGAGCTTGCGCGATTCGCGTGCGAATGCTGTCGACGGATATGGGAACTGATCCCCGAAGATGGGCTACAGGAAGCAATCGAGACTCGCGAGAAATTCATTAAAGGCCAAGCAACAGAAGACGAGATGCAGCGATCAAGACAGAACGCCAGAGCTTTACGCAAACAAGTCCGAGCCTCTTTGAGCGAGCAATTTCCGCAAGCCTCAGAACACGCGCCGGAGGTAGCTGGCGGCTGGGCTGCCGGGGCTGTTGCTAACGCCGCGACGGGGAATTACCACGCGGCATCCAAGATGGCTGCTTATGCACGAGCTTGCGCAGACGCGACCAACTGGCAAGCAAGTTTCGATTCCGAACGGGCCAATCAGTGCAACTTACTGCGAGCACTGATTGACTATCCCGGGTGACTAGCCGCCTCGGCAAGTTCCACCCCCGGCCCCGGGCTCACGAAATGCCCCTCGTCGCCGGGGACGGGCACGAGGTCGGGCCGATCGAGCAGTTGGCTGCGGGGGATGGCTTCGCGGCCGTCGGCGGGGGTGTTGTCGATGCCCTCGGCGGCGCTCTCGGCCTTCTCTTCGGCGGTCATGCCGTTGGGTGAGGCGGGGGCGGCGTCCTGCTTGAAGTAGTGGATCGGCGAGGGGACGTCGCCGAGCAGGACGATGCGGCGGCGGTCGCCGGTCGGGTCGGGCGTTGGGGCGGCGGAGAGCAGGGCCTTGGTGTAAGGGTGCTGGGGGTTGCGATACAGCGTGTCGCGGTCGGCGAGCTCGACGATCCGGCCGAGGTACATGACGGCGACGCGGTCGCAGAAGTGCTCGACCACCGCGAGGTTGTGCGCAATGAACAGGTAGCTCAGCCCGAGCTCGTCGCGGAGGTCGGCGAGCAGGTTGAGGATCTGCGACTGGACCGAGACGTCCAGGGCCGAGACGGGCTCGTCGCAGACGATGAACTCGGGCTCGACGGACAGGGCCCGGGCGATCCCGATGCGCTGCCGCTGCCCGCCGGAGAACTCGTGCGGGTAGCGGGACATCATCTCCGGCTCGAGGCCGACCTTTTTCATCAGCTCGGCGACGCGGTCCTCGACCTCGGGGCCCTTGGCGAGCTTGTGGACCTCGATGGGCTCGCCGACGATCTTGCCGACCTGCATGCGGGGGTTGAGCGAGCCGGCGGGGTCCTGGAAGACCATCTGCATGCGTCGGCGGAGGGCGCGGAGCTCGCTGGCGGAGGCGCCCAGGACGTCCTGGCCGTCGAACGCGACGCGGCCGGCGGTGGCGGGGATGAGGCGGAGCAGCGTTCGGCCGACGGTGGACTTGCCGCAGCCGGACTCGCCGACGAGACCGAGCGTCTCGCCCCTGGCGACGTGGAAGGAGACGCCGTCGACGGCGCGGACGTCGCCGACGTGGCGTCGCAGCAGGCCGCGGTGGACGGGGAAGTAGGTCTTCAGGCCGTCGACCGCGAGGAGCGGCGAGAGCGGATTTGCGTCATTTGCCACGTTTCGATCATATCGCCCCCATCTCGCGAGCCGCCTTCACTACACTCCGCGCCCTCCCCGAGGCCGCGCGACGCGGCTCGCACGACGCCCCTCTTTCACGAGCACGATCCATGGCCAAGAAGCCCGCCAAGCCCACGTACGCAACGTTCAAGAAGCCCGCCGACATCAAGGTCGGCGTCATCGGCTACGGCGGGGCCTTCAACATGGGCAAGAAGCACCTCGAGGAGATGCGCGACGCCGGCATGACGCCCTTTGCCGTCTGCGAGATCGACCCCGCCCGGCTTGATGTCGCCACCGCCGACTTCCCGGGCATCGAGACCTACGACTCGCTGGACAAGATGCTCAAGCACTCGGACGTCAACCTGATCGTCCACATCACCCCGCACAACCTGCACTATCCGCTGGCCGCCAAGTGCGTCAAGGCCGGCAAGCACGTCGTGACCGAAAAGCCCTTCGTTGTCACGACCGCCGAGGCCGACAAGCTCATCGCCCTGGCCGAAAGGCACAACGTGATGGTCTCGACGTACCACAACCGCCACTGGGACGGGCACATCATCAAGGCCGTGCAGATGCTCGTCGACAAGCAGGCGATCGGCGACGTCTTCCGGGCCGAGCTGCACTTCGGCGGTTACGGGATGCCCAAGGACTGGTGGCGGACCAGCCGATCGATCTCCGGCGGGATCCTGTACGACTGGGGCGTGCACCTGCTGGAGTACACGCTGCAGGTCATGCGGTCGCCGATCGCCGAGGTCAGCGGCTTTGCCAAGAACGGTCACTGGGAAACCAAGGTCCCCAAGGGCTACCCCTGGGTCGGCGACATGAACGAGGACGAGGCGACGGCCATCGTCCGCCTGCAAAACGGCGGGATGATCAACCTCAGCGTCTCGGAGCTGGACACCTCCGGCCGGCCGCCGATCGCTTATCACGGCACCAAGGGCAGCTACACGATCCACATGTGGGGCCCGCAGCAGGGCTACGTCCTCAAGACCCCCAACCGCAAGGGCGAGATCACCGAGAAGACCGGCAAGCACGCCAAGGGCCAGCAGCGCCTGTTCTACAAGAACATCGCCGAGCACCTCTGCGGCCAGGCCGAGCTGATCATCACCCCGCAATGGGCCCGCCGCCCGATCCACATCCTCGACCTCGCCAGGCGGTCGGCCGAGCAGGGCAAGGCGCTCAAGGCCAAGTACGGCTGATCGGCCTTACGATGATCGCGTGGCCCGCGCGATCCTCCACGTCGACATGGACGCCTTCTTCGCGTCCATCGCCCAGCTCGACGACCCCGCGCTACGCGGCAAGCCCGTCCTCACCGGCGGTGCCTCCGGCCGCGGCGTGGTCACCTCCGCCTCCTACGAGGCCCGACCCTACGGCTGTCGATCGGCCATGCCGATGGCCGTCGCCAAGCGGCTGTGCCCGCACGCGATCTGCGTCAAGGTGCCCGGCGAGCGCATCCGCGCCTGCTCGCACGCCCTGTTCGACGTCCTCGAGACCTTCACCCCCCTCGTACAGCCCGTCTCGGTCGACGAGGCCTATCTGGACGTGACCGGGTCGGTCCGCTTGCTCGGCGAGCCGACCGCCATCGCCCAAGCCGTCCGGCAGGCCGTCCGCGACGCCACCGGCCTGACCGCCTCGGTTGGCTTGTCGACCAACAAATTCCTCGCCAAGCTCGCCTCCGAACTCGACAAGCCCGACGGGCTCACCATCCTCCCGCCCGACCGCGTCGACGCCCTGCTCGGGCCACGCCCCGTCGCCGACATCTTCGGCATCGGTCCCGCCACCGCCCGCCGCCTGCAACGCCAGGGCATCGAGACCGTCCGCGACCTCCGGGCCCTCGACCCCGACCGCGCCCAACGCCTCCTCGGCGACGCCGGCCCCGCGCTGCAACGCCGATGCCTCGGCATCGACGACCGCCCCGTCACGCCCGACCGCGCCGCCAAGTCCATCGGCCACGAGCACACGTTCGCCGCCGACCTCGCCGACCCCCAGGCCCTCGACGCCGAGCTCGTCCGCCAGGCCGACCACGTCGCCGCCCGCCTCCGCCGCCACGGCGTCACCGCCCGCACCGTCACCCTCAAGCTCCGCACGCCCGACTTCAACACCGTCACCCGCGCCCGCACCCTCGCCCAGCCGACCGACCTCTCGGCCGACCTGCTCGACACCGCCCGCGCCGTCTTTGCCGACTGGGCCCGGCCCGCCCCCCGACCGCTCCGCCTGCTCGGGCTCACCGCCGACCACCTCTCCCGCGGCCCGGCCCAGGAACCCCTCTTCGACCAGGCTCGCCGCGACCGCCTTCGCCACCTCGACGCCACCGTCGACGCCATCCACCAACGCTTCGGCGATCGCTCCGTCACCCGCGCCGCCGCCCTGCCTCCCGACGCGCACCCCCCGACCCGAGACTGACCCCGCCGAAGGCGAAACCCGGCGAGGGTCCCTTACCATTCATCGCGATGGATCGGCCGGACCCGCCTTCAACGAACACGATGCCCCCGGTGCCCAAGACGCGCCGGCAGACGATCGTGCTCGTCGCCGGCGTGCTATTCGCCCAGCTCGCCTGCTTCGCCGCCGGCTTCTTCGCCTTCGGCGAGTTCCTCGCCCACAGCGGCCTGGGCCTGGTCGTCGGGCTGATCGTCATGGGCCTGGCCTTGCTGCTCACCCTGCTGTTCATCAAGCACGACCGCAGCCGACTCGCCGCGATCAACGCCCAGCTCGAGGGCCGCGTCGAGCGACGCACCCGCCAGATCACCGCCTCCCGCGACGCCGTGATCTTCGGCCTGGCCAAGCTCGCCGAGTCCCGCGACCCCGAGACCGGCCACCACCTCGAACGCGTCTGCGCCTACACCGAGGCCCTCGCCCGCCACCTCGCCACCACCAAGCCCTGCTGCGCCGATCAGCTCGACGAAAAAACCCTCCGCGCCATGGCCACCACCGCCGCCCTGCACGACATCGGCAAGGTCGGCGTCCCCGACGCCATCCTCAACAAGCCCGGCAAGCTCACCGACGACGAGTACCGCGCCATCCAACGCCACACCACCATCGGCGGCGACACCCTCATCGAGCTCAAGCAACGCTGGGGCGAGGACGCCTTCCTCGTCACCGCCTCGCAGATCGCCCTGCAGCACCACGAAAAGTGGGACGGCAGCGGCTACCCCTTCGGCCTCGTCGGCGAGGACATCGCCCTCTCCGCCCGCATCGTCGCCGTCGCCGACGTCTACGACGCCCTGCGCTCGCGCCGCTCGTACAAAGACGCGATGACCCACGACCAGGCCGCGGCCATCATCGCCGACGGCAAAGGCTCGCACTTCGACCCCGCCGTCGTCGACGCCTTCCTCGCCTGCGCCGACACCTTCAACAAGATCCACGACCGCTTCGTCGACAGCGAGCCCGTCACCCCCGCGGCCACCCACAACGGCGCCGCCTGACCACCCCTCACGCCTCACCCACCATGCCCGCCCCTCTCGCCGAAGACCTCAAGCCCTGGCTCGACCAACCGCCCGCCGCGGGGCTGTTCGGCGAATCCGTGCGGCGCGACACGCTGCTGCTCGGCGGGATCGCGCTGGTGACCGCCGCGTTCAGCGCCGCCTTCGCCGACATCCCCGTCGCCGAGGCCGTCCGCGACATGCCCCGATGGGTCCGCAAGACCGCCGACTTCCTGACCCACCTCGGCCGACTCGAGTGGGTGCTCGTCGCGGCCGGCGTGCTGGCCGTGGTCGCCGCGATCGCGAAACTCAAGACGCTGCTGCACTGGACGCTGCTGCTGCTCGCGGCCGAGGGTGTCGCCGGCGCCGCCATCCACCTCATCAAGTTCGTCGTCGGCCGACCACGCCCCAGCCTGCTGTTCCGCGACGACCTCACCGCTCCCGTGCCCTTCGCCCTGGGCTCGGACTACAGCTCCATGCCCTCCGGCCACGCCGCCACCATCGCCTGCCTCGCCGCCGTGCTCTGGCTCCGCTTGCCGCGGCTCTGGCCGGCCTGGCTGACGATCGCCACCGTCATCGCCATGACCCGCGTCTTCACCCTCTCGCACTACCTCAGCGACGTCTTCATCGGCGCCTGGATCGGCGCCGCGGCCGCGCTGTTCCTCCACCTGCCGTTTGTCAACGCCGGGCTATTGACCCGGCCCGCGACGGACTAACACCAGCCGCTTCACCTCCGCCCCCTTCGCGTAGTTGAGGATCGGCCACGACCCGACCACCCTCACCCCCTCGACGGTCGTCCCGTCGGCGTCGATCACACCCGCCTCCTCCAGCAACGTCTGCCGCGTCAGCAGGTACCGCCCCCACTCGCCCGCCGCCCAGCGACGCACCGTGCCCGCCCCCGTGTCGGGCATCGGCAACGCGTTCTCCGCCGCGCGATCGAGGTAAAAGATCAGCGACCCCTCGCGGTACCCGATCGTCACCACCTCCTCGGCCGCCGCGTCGCCCCCGTCGGCCCGCACCGCCGCCGCGATCGACGCCGCCGGCTTGAACCCCTCCTCGGCCACCGGCAGGACCGTCATCGTCATCAGCACGATCAACACCGCCCCGCCCACGCCGACCCAACGTCCCGCCTCGGCCGCACGCTCCTTACGGATCCGACGCACCGCCACCTCGCCCCACCCGATCATCAACACCCCAAGCACCGTCCCCAACGCCGGCCACACCCAACTCCCCACCAACCCAACCCACCACGCCAGCCAAGGCCCCACCCCGATCAACACCGCCAACCCCAGGTTCACCGCCCCGAAGAAAAACTGACCGGCACGCAACCACTTCGCGTCGTTCTCCGCCAGCGCCCCCGCCCGCGACCGCTCCACCATCAACGCCACCCCCACCGCCATCGGCGGCCAAGCCGGCAACGCGTAATGCGGCAGCTTCGTCGCCACGAAACTCAGCATCACCAGAAACGGCACGCACGACACCATCAGCCACCACGCCACACGGGGCCCGTCGATCGACTCAGCGCCGCCGGCAAGCCGCCCGCCTAACCACGCCCGTACCGCCCCCGGCAAAATCAGCACCCACGGAAACATCCCCACCGCCACCACCGCCGGATAGAACGCCACGAGAAAGACGAGGTAACCGACCCACCCCTCCCCGCCGTGCCCTTCCATCGGGTTGAACATCCGGTACCCGACGTGCCGATCCAGGCCGACCTCCTTGAACGCCCCGTCGGTCGCGATGTTCGCCGGGATCGCCCAAGCCGCGAACAACGCCAGGCTCACCAGCGTCACGCCCAGCCACCACACGCCCTCGCGCACGACCCACGTCCGCGCCGCCGCCCGATCCCGCGGCCCGTCGATCGACGCGCTCCGCCACCACATCCACGCCAGCAGCCCCAGCACCGGCAGCCCCGCCGCCGCGATCGCCACCGGCCCCTTCACGTACTGCCCCACCGTGATGCCCACCCCGTACGCCACCCACCAACCCCAACCCCCGCCGCGCAACAGCCGCGCCGTCGCCGCCAACCACCCCAGCGTGCACCCCATCAAGAGCACCCCGTCCGAGATCGACAGATGCCCCAGCACCACCCCCAGCAAGCTCGTCGCCACCACGAACGCCGACCACAGACCGATCCGATCTCCCCCCCGCAAGCCCTCCCCGCCATCCTCCTCGCCCAGCGCCAAGCGCCCAACGCCGAGCGCCTCTCTGCCCAACCACCGCCCCACCACCCCCGTCATGAACACGCTCGCCGCAAACCCCACGCAGCTCGCCAGCCGCACTCCGATCTCCGTCGCCCCCAGCAGCCACACCCCCGGCAGCATCGCCCAGTAGATCCCGCTGGGCTTGTACAGACGCAGGTCCCCGTTGAACGTCGGCACCAGCCACCCGCCCGTCGCCAGCATCTCCACCGCCGCCCGCGCATACCGCGGCTCGTCCCGGTCCCACAGCGTGCTCGTCCCCGCCAGCCAAAGCTCCAGCCCCAGCGACCCCAGCGCAAGCAGCCCCAACCAGAGCCAAAACCGCCCCCCGCCCCGCCGCGATCCGTCGCCTGCCGCCATCCAACGATGCTACCCCAGCCCGCCCCATCTCACCGGCCGCCAACCGCTTGGAACAATCCGACCGCACCCCCCGTTCCCTATCCTGATCGGGCCCGCTTGCCTTCTGTCTGCCCTCCACCGCTCCCCGCGCCTATGACCACCGCCGACTACCACGCCACCGTCCAGGACGTCTATCGCGACGCCGCCCAGGTCCCCGCCGACAACCTCTGCTGCGTCCCCATGGCCCCGCAATACCTGCCCGGCCTCTCGATCCCCGGCGTCATGCACGACATGAACTACGGCTGCGGCGCCACCGTCCACCCCCAGGACATGGCCGAGGACCAGACCGTCCTCTACGTCGGCGTCGGCGGCGGCCTCGAGCTCCTGCAGCTCGCTTACTACACCCGCCAACCCGGCGGCGTCATCGGCGTCGACCCCGTGGCCGAGATGCGCGAGGCCTGCCGACAGAACCTCGAGACCGCCGCCGAGCAGAACGACTGGTTCGACCCGTCGTTCATCGACCTCCGCGACGGCGACGCCCTCGACCTGCCCATCGACGACAACACCGTCGACTTCGCTGCGCAGAACTGCCTGTTCAACATCTTCAAGACCGGCGGCGACCTCGAAAAAGCCCTCGGCGAGATGTACCGCGTCCTCAAGAAGCACGGCCGGCTCGCCATGTCCGACCCCGTCACCCCCGTCGAACTCCCCGACCACCTGCAGAACGACGAGCTGCTCCGCGCCCAGTGCATCTCCGGCTCGCTCACCTACGACAACTACATCAAGAAGATCACCGACACCGGCTTCGGCTCCGGCGAGGTCCGCTCCCGCAAGCCCTACCGACACCTCGACGCCAAGACGTTCAACCTGCCCGAGAACGTCATGCTCGAGACCGTCGAGGTCACCGCCTTCAAGACCCCGATGCCCAAAGACGGCCCGTGCGTCTTCACCGGACGCACCGCGACGTACTTCGGCCCCGACAAGCAGTTCGACGACGGCAAGGGCCACGTCCTGCTCCGCAACATGCCGCTCGACGTCTGCGACAAGACCGCAGGCGCCCTCGCCGCGCTCAACCACCCCAAAATCGCCGTCACCGAGTCGACCTACCACTACGGCGGCGGTGGGTGCTGCTAGAGATCTTGCAGCCGCGGATGAACGCAGATGAACGCGGATAGATCACCAGGCAAGGAATCCGACAACCATCTGCGTTTATCCGCGTTCATCTGCGGTTCCATAAGCCGATGACCACCCTCGCCCTGCCCATCGCCGAAGCCGACGCCTTCTACAGGCAGTTCGACCACGAGCTGCGCAGCGCCCCCGTCATCACCACCCTGCAGTTCAACATCGGCAAGGTCTGCAACCTCGCTTGCCGGCACTGCCACGTCGACTCCTCGCCCGCCCGCACCGCCCCCGAGGACAACGCCACCGGCGAAACCATCGACCGCGTCCTCGCCTGGATCGCCGACGCCCCCGACATCACCACCGTCGACATCACCGGCGGCAGCCCCGAGATGAACCCGCACTTCCGACGGTTCGTTGCCGCCTGCCGCGACCTCGGCAAGCGCGTGATGGACCGCCACAACCCCACCATCACCACCCACACCGATCGCCAGACCGGCGAGCGGCCTTACGCCTGGATCCCCGAGTTCCTCGCCAGCCAGCAGGTCGAGGTCGTCGCGTCCCTGCCCTGCTACACCGCCGACAACGTCGACAAGCAGCGCGGCCGAGGCTCGTACGACGCCTCCGTCGAGGGCCTGCTCCGCCTCAACGACGCCGGCTACGGCATCGACTCCCGACTCGTCCTCAACCTCGTCTACAACCCCGCCGGCCCCAGCCTCGCCCCGCACCAGTCCGCCCTCGAGGACGACTACCACCGCGAGCTCGACCAACGCTTCGGCATCCAGTTCAACGGCCTGTTCACCATCACCAACATGCCCATCGCCCGCTGGCGCCACGACCTCGAGCGCGACGGCCAGCTCGAGGCCTACATGACCAAGCTCGTCAATGCCTTCAACCCCGCCACCCTCGATGGCCTCATGTGCCGCCACCAGATCAACATCGACCCCCAGGGCCGGCTCTACGACTGTGACTTCAACCAGGCCCTCGTCTTCTATCACTTCGGGTCGATCGAGGAGCTGCTGCTGGCCGCCC
>JBCBUE010000061.1:0-19545 GCA_039818285.1 Planctomycetota bacterium
GCCGGTCGCGCGTGCCGTGCAGAATGAGCCCGGGGACGCGGGCCCGCGCGAGCGCTTCGCGGACGTCGTCGCGATGCACAACGCCCACGACAGGGTCATCACCCGGCCTCCCGCCCCAGCAACGGTTCCGCGAGCTCGCCCCCCAGCGGCAGCTCCCCCGACGCCAGTCGACGATACCACGACTCGTCGACGCCGAGGTTGGACTGGATGAGCACCGCGCGGTGCTGCGGCTCGAACCGCTCCAGAAACGCGGGCACGTCCATCTCGCCGGCGTCGCCGTAGCGGTGGTAGTGCCAGGAGCAATGGCACAACTCGTCGGCGACCGGCGCGTGCCCGGCGACCTCGGCCCCCAGCACCTCCGTCGCAAACACGCCATAGAGCACGTACTCCGAGAAATCCAGCTCCCGGCCGAGCACCACCTGCCACGGCCGCCCGCCGCGTTCGCTCAGCCGTTCGCGCAGCTTGAGCAGCACGTCCCGTCGCCACGTCACCAGCTGGGAGATGTAATCGCCGGCGTAGAAGTCCCGAGGCTCGATCCCCAGCAGCCGACCGGCCACGAGATTCCAATTGGCGTGCCGACCGCCTCGGCCGCGGTCGGGGTTGGCGTACAGCCGAACGCGATCGCCGACGCGCAGGTGCTCGGGCCGCAACGGCCGCACGAACACGACGTCCGAGTCGGCGAACGCCAGCACCTCGGCGTCCGTCGCGTCGCAGGCCGACAGCTTCACCAGCTGCTGCACGATCCATCCGCGGATCGGCCAGGTCCTCAGCGACCACCACCACTTCTTCGAGCCCGGCACGCGGTGCAGCCACGACGGCAGCAGGTCCTCGACGCACACCACCCGCGAACGCTCCCCGCCGACCTCACGAAACATCGCCGCGTCCGATCGCGGCACGAGCAACAAGTGCTCGATCGACGCGTCGACGTGCTCGGCCACGGTCTGGCAGAGCACGCGGCAGCGCTCGGCGTCCGGGGCGTACGAGCAGGTGATCAGCGCGGTCTTCACGAGGCCTCCCGCGTCAGCCCCAGGCCCTGCCGGGCGCGGACGACCGACGTCAACCAGTCGCGCTGCGCACGGAGCTCGTCGAGCGTCTTGGTCCACCACTCACTCTCGATGACTTCGCGCTGCGTGGCGTCGTCGAAGCGATAGCGGATGACCTTGGCGGGGATGCCGGCGACGATCGCGTAGTCCGGGACGTCCCGCGTCACCACGGCGTTGGCGCCGATCACCGCGCCGTTGCCGATGCGTCGGCAGCCCGGCAGCACGATCGACGACTGACCCATCCACACGTCGTGGCCGATGTCCAGGTGCCCCGGCTCGAGCCGATCCTCGTCGACAAAGCCCAACCCCGCCTCGTAGAAGTACGGGTGCGTCGACGGCCGATCCAGCGGGTGGTTCTGCGTGAACACACGCACCGCCGGGCCGATCGAGGTGTAGCGCCCGATGCTCACGCTCGGCGGGAACGCGCCCAGCTCGAAGCACGAGCCGTAGCTGTACGGCCCGATGTCCACCGCGTAGTCCCGCCGCAGCCAGCGACGCAGCGTGTCGGTGCGCATCTGCCCGCCCTCCCACCGCTCGACGACGCTGAACAACCGCCCCGCCACCCGCCGCCGGCGTCGCCCGCCCAGCAGGTCGTACACACGCTCGGCCCAGCGCGCCCGGCCCGAGCGGATCAGCTCGCCCGGCCGCGTCTGGCTCATCGACCAAAGCCCCGCCTCGTGCGCCTCGAGAAGCGCGGGGTGAAACGCCGACGTGTCGAGCGGTCGCTCGGTCACGAGCCCCCCTCCCGGCCGGCGTCGGCGAGCGCCCGGCGGCCGACGAACGTGCCCCGGCGTCGGCCGCTCGGCTCGGCCGATTCGGGCGCGGGCTCGGCGGCCGGCGCCCCGGCGCGGCCGCCGGCAAAGCCGAGCCGGATCGCCTGCGCCTGGCCAATGGTCAGGCCCACGAACAGCGTCAGCATCGACCCGGCCGTCGAGAACACCGCGACCGAGATCGCACCCAGGGCGTAGGCCAGCACCACCAGCCCAAACGCCCGGCCGAGCTTGGCCTCGTCGGTGTCCTTGCCCAGCCACACGGCCCGCCCGCCGAAGAACAACGGCAGCACCACGCGGGCGATGAAGATGATCATCGCGACCATCCCGCCGGTCAGCAGGATCGCCATGTACTGGTTGTCGATCGACCGTGCGTACCCGCTGAACGACGGCGGCGGCGCCGTGCCGTGACCGAACCACCAATAACCGGGCATCGAGTCCCACACCCGTTCCAGCAACTTCCAGCGGTAGTGCCACGCCAGGCTGCTGGACAGGTGCAGGTTCATCATCAGGATCCGCAGCAGCGGGCGTCCCGAGGCCATGTCAAGGACGATCCACAGCGTCGGCCCGCCGATCCACACGGCCAGCCACCGCGTCATCGCCGGCACTCGCAGCATCATCAGCCCGTAGTCGTAGGCGTAGAGCGCCAGCAGCAGCGCGACCGTAACGATCGCCCCCGAGGACATGCTGAACACCGACCCGACCAAGAGCAGCGTTGCCTTCACCCAGGGGAACGCGCCGACCAGTCGGTTCCGCTCGAAGGCCGCGTGCAGCGCGACCGACAGCACCGCCAGATAAGTGAAGCCGACCATGATCGGGTGCCCGCTCCACGCGAACGCTCGGATCACGCCGTAACGCACCTCCGTCTTCACCGGGTGCGACACCGACGGAAAGAACGACTTCCAGAACAACACGTGCGGGTTCAAGCCCGTCAACCCCTCAAGAATGACCGTCGGCAGCAGCGCGACCATCACCCACACCAGCCAGGTCATGGCCTTGCGCAGCGTCTCGGGGAACATCGGCAGCGTGCGGCCGAGCACGTAGAGCGTCCAGGCATCCAGGATCGACCGCCCGGTCGTCTCGATCAGCTGGACCGTCGGCGTGCCGGACTGCTGCATCGAGATGATCGACGACGTCAGGCCGGCGGGCACCAGCAGGTCGATCCACGTGAGCTTGGCGCGCGTCGCGATGAGCATCCACGGCAGCAGCACCATGGAGACCAGGCGCTGCGGGCTGACCTCGGCCGTGCCGATGCGCAGGTCGACGCCGCGGGGGATGAAGATCGTCGCGATGAGCAGCGCGATCAGCCAGAAGGGGATGGCGATCTCGTCGCTCTTAGCCAGCGCGGGGCGCACGGGCTGGGCGACCGGCGCGGGGCGGGCGGAGGCGGTGAACACGGCCGAGCTCATGCGCGACCTCCGGCCCAGGCGGCGTGGGGCGTGGCCGACGAGCCAGCGGTCAGCGTGTCGAGCAGCGCGGCGAGCGCGCCGGTGAGCCGGCGTCGGTCGAACCGCTCGAGCCAGGCCGGGTCCGGACCGGCGGCGTATCGACCGTGGCGCAGGCCCTCGTCCAGTTGCACCAGCGCGTCGGCGAGCGCCGCCGGGTCGGTCGGGGTGGCCGCCTCGCCCATGCCGCTGTCGACGAGCCAGTCGCGCGCGTCGCCCTCGGGCAGGGCGCCGAGGATGGGCCGGCCGGCCGCGAGGTATTCGTAGAGCTTGCCGGGGACGATCCGGCTGCGGTGGCCCGGCGGCAAGCCGTGCAGCGGCAGGAACAGCGCGTCGGCCTGGCTCACGCGGCGGGTGGCCTCAGCGTGGTCGACGTAGCCCACCAGGTCGACCGCGTCGCCGGCCGCGTGGCCTTCGACCAGCCGACGCAACGCGTCATCGACGACGCCGAGCTGCACCAGCCGGACGCGTCGGCCCAGCGGGTGGCCTTGCGAGCGCAGCCGCTCGATGGCGTCGAGCAGGTGGAGCGGCGTGCGGCCGGAGAGGTCGGCGGGCTCGGGCTGATACCGCACGAACGATCGGATCAAGCCCTTGAGCCCGCGCTGCCCGGCGCCCTGCCGGGCGTGGAACGTGCCGGCGTGCACGAGGGTGAGCGGGGCGTCGTCGGTCGGCGGGGCCGCGACGGGGCGATCGGCGAAGTCGGCGGGGTCGAAGCCGTTGGTGATCGTGTCGAGCCGGGTCGCGTCGGCCAGCGTCGGGAAGGCCGACTCGATGGCGGCGCGGGCGCCCGGCGTGTTGGCGATCACGGCGTCGACGGCCGCGCAGGCCGCGCCCATCGCGTCGCGGTGGGCCCGCCACGCCCGCTTGCTCGGGTGGACGCGCGCGCCGTCCAGCGCCCAGGGGTCGCGGAGGTCCAGGACGACGGGCACGTCGAGCCGATCGGCCAACCGACGCCCGAGGTAACCCAGGTCGAACGGGCCGAGCGAGACCACCACGGCGTCGCAGCGAAGGCGGTCGACCAGCTCCTCGGCCGCGTCGGCCGCGGGCTCCAGCCAGTCGTGCGCGGCGTCGATCCGAGTCAGCCCGGCCGCCCATCCCGTCGGCGGCCCGCCGATGGGCACGCGCTCGACGTGCAGGTCGGGGCCGACCTCGGACAGCAGCGAGTCGTCGCGCGGCGTCCACTGGCTGTTCGCGTCGCGCGGCGGCGGCGCGAGGACGACCGGCGACCAGCCGAACGACGGCAGGTAGCGGCAGAACTTGAGCGTCCGCTGCGTGCCCCCCCCGCCGTCGGGCGGGAAGTAGAACGCGATCATCAGCACGCGCCGCGTCGCGGAGATCGTGGCATCGCTCGGGGGCGTTGGCATGTCCAGCGCCTCAATCATCCAGGAAGTCCACGGCGTAAAGCTTGTACCGGCGGTTGATCGCCGGCATCAGCGGCAGGGCGTGCACCCATCGCTTGATCCGGCGTTTGCGATGCCGCTTGGCGTCGCGCTGTTCGTAAAACTTGGCCTTGGCGGCGTCGACGGTCGCGCTCGACGAGTACGCCGGGCCCGAGGCGTGAAACACCTTGAGGTCGGCGAGCAGGGCGATCCGCTTGCCGGCCTGCTGGACGCGGTTGGCGTACTCGGCGTCCTCGTGGAAGAAGACCTGGTCGGGGTGCTGCGGGAAGCCGCCGACCGCCCGCATCGTCTCGCGGTCGGTCATGGTGCAGTACCCGCCGACCGGCCCCTTGAGCAGCCGCACACCGTTGTGCTCGTAGGGCTCGAACAGGTGCGCGTCCCGCTCGTAGAACACCTGCGACGCGATGCTCTTGCCGTCGTTGACGATGTTGGACGCGAGGAACCCCAGGTCGCCGGCCTTCTGATAAGCGTCGAGCAGCATCCGGTCCCAGCCCTGGGGCGCGTCGATAATGTCGTCGTCGAGCTCGATGAGATAGGGCTGGGTGGTGAGCTCGAAGGCCTGGGCGTAGGCGTTGGTGCCGATGTTGTCGGGGTGGTGCACGACGCGGACGCGCGGGTCGTCGATGCCGTCGAGGTATGCCGGCGTGTCGTCGGTCGAGGCGTTGTTCCACAGGACGATCTCTTTGACGTCGTCCGTGGCGTTGGCGATCACCTTCTCGATGGTGTCGCGGAACAGGTGGAGACGGTTGCAGGTGACGCAAACGACGCTGATCACGCCGCACCTCCGTGGGCTTGGGGCGAGCCCGGCTGGCGCCAGGGCAGGGCGCGATTCAGCTCGTCGGCGAGCCGTCGGTCCGAGGGTTCGTAGAGCGCTTCGAGCCGGGCGCGCAGGGCGGCGCTGAGGCGCGGCTGGCCGGAGTAGACGCGCCACTGCTGGGTGCGCTTGGCGAGTTGGGCGGCGGCGCGGGCCCACGGCCCGCCGAGGGACTCGACCGATCGTCGTGCCGAGCGGGCGAGTCGATTAAGCCGGGGGTACTTCGGGTAGCTGGCGCGGTTGCGTTGCGGGGCGTGCGCGGCCCCGCCGCCGGCCATGGGCGGCAAGCCCAAGAAGTCGGTGACGTGGTTGATGACGGCGTCGGGGTCGGCCTTGAGGTCGTCGAGGCAGGTGACGAGCACGCGGTCGCGGCCGAGCGCGGCCCACCACCGCTCGAGGCCGCGGACGTAGTGACCGCGCGACGTGTACGACACCGACTCCATCGCCTCGGGCCCGCCTCGGGCCAACCGGTCGGCCTCGGCGTCGATCGCGGCCTCGAAGCTCAGGCGCTCCTCGTCGCGGCGGACCTGGTGCCAATAATGCGACCACGCTCGCTCGACGGGGTCACGCAGGATCACGACCGCGCGCACCGCGGGCAGGTGCTCGGCCACGCGTTCGCAGGCGCCGGGGTCGAAGAGGTAGTTGGGCGTGGCCTCGCCGCCGAGCCGGTCGCCGGCGGGGGCGAACTGCTCGGCGTAGACCTCGATCGGGGTCGAGCCGAACCGCCCGACCGGGCCCCACTGCGGGTAGCTCGCCCAGTAGTGCAGCTCTTTTTCTTCCGGGAAGAACACGCCGGGGTGCTCGCGCAGCATCGCCCAGAGGGTGGTCGAACCACACTTCTGCTCGCCGATAATCAGGAAGTCCGGTAACGCCAAGGGTTGCTGACCGGTCGGGAACGGTGGGGTCGCACGGTGCTTCCGTGCTGTTCATCGGTCCGGGCGAGGCGAGGTCTTTGGGCGAACGGATGATTTCACCACGCCCCCCCCAACCAAGTTAATTGATCGTGTCGTATCGCCCAATGAGGTGTTGGTCGCTCATCCGCCGGGCCCGCCAGGCGTAGTAGAGGGTCAGGGGGCGTTGCTGGAGGATGAGGGCGCACGCCGAGAGCCGGGCGAGCAGCGGGCCCAGGCGGCGGTCCCGCAGGACACGAGCCATCAGGCCCAGGCGAGGCTTGAAGTAGTAGGCCGGGCCGTGGCGGGGGCCCGGGGCGTCGGTGGGGTCGGCCGTGCGTCGGAACCACTCGAGGCTCTTGGCCGACCGATCCCACTTGTAGCGGATCGCCCGGGCGTCGCGGCGGGTGGGGTGTGCGACGATCACCGCGGCGTCGTAGGCGGTGGGGATGCCCATGGCGGTGGCGCGTCGGCCGAAGTCCATGTCGCCGCCGTCCATGGCGAGTTCGTTGAACGGCCCCACGGCGTCGAGCACCGGCCGGGGGACCAGCAGGTTGGCCGTCACCCCGAAGCCGTCGCGTTTGACGTAGGACTCTTGCGGGAAGGCAAGGACGGCGTCAAACACGGCCGCGCCGTTGGGGCGGTCGGGGTCGGGGTAGAAGCTCTGCACGTCGCCGGTGACCATGCCGAGGCCGTCGAGACGGTCCAGGGCGGCCAGCCCGCTTTCGAGCCAGCGAGCGTCGGGGACGCAGTCGGCGTCGGTGCAGGCGATGACGGGGGCGGTGGTGAGGGCGTTGGCGTGGTTGCGGGCGGCGAAAGCGCCGCCGATGTCGGTCTCGAGCCGGATGAGGCGGGCGTGGGGGAACTCGGCGATGAGGTCGTCGATCGGTTCGTCGGACTTGTCGTCGACGACCCAGACGTCGAACGCATGGGCGTCGAGGGTCTGTTCCTCGAGCGCTTGCAGGCATCGGCGAAGCCGAACGGGGTCGTTGCGGACGGGGATGACGACCGAGACGCGCACGGGCGACGCGGAGACGGGGGACGAGGCGATAGGCGAGTCGGCGTTCATGACAAGGGATAGGAGGCGTTAACCGCGTCCGATGATGTCGCGGTCGGAGAGGCGGCGGGCCTGCCGGGCGTAGTACCAGGCCATCGGGCGGTGCTGCATGACCAGCCAGCAGGCCGAGAGTCGCGCGGAGAGCGGGCCGAGGGAGCGGTCGGCGACGATGCCGGCCATGAAACGCAGCCGGGGCTTGAAGCTGCGCCACAGGCCGGCACGACGGGCCTCGGGCGCGTCGGGGTTCTCGCGGCGGATGCGCTCGACGCCGCGGGCGACGCGTCGCCACTTGGCGCGGAGCACGGCCGCGTCGCCACGGGTCGGGTGGCCGACGACCGCTTCGGGCTCGAACACCAGGCGGACGCCGGCGTCGGTGGCGCGTCGGCCGAACTCCCGGTCGCCGCCCGACATCGCCGAGCCGTCGAACCGGCCGACCCGGTCGAACACGCGGCGGGGCACGAAGAGGTTGGCGGTGACGGCGAAGCGATCGAGCTCGACGTATTCGCGCTGGGGGAAGGCGGTGACGCGATCGAAGACCTGGGCGCCGTTGATCGGTCGGCCGGGGGTGTAGAACAGCTCGATGTCGCCGGCGACCAGCGCGTCGTGCCCGGCCGCGTCGAGGGCGTGGCGCCCGCTCGCCAGCCAGTCGGGCCTGGGGACGCAGTCCGCGTCGGTGAACGCCAGGATCGGGGCGGCGGTGGCGGCGATGGCCCGGTTGCGGGCGGCGTACGAGCCGCCGACCTCGTCGTCGGTGCGGATCAGGCGGACGCGGTCGTAGCGGGCGATCAGGGCGTCGATCGGTTCGTCGGACCCGTCGTCGACGACCAGGACGTCGAAGCGGGCGGGGTCGAGGGTCTGCTTGCCGAGCGCGTCGAGGCAGAGGGCCAGGCGCTCGGGGTCATTGAACACGGGGATGACGACGGTGATCTCCGGCGGGCCGGGCGCGGTCGCCGGGTCGGTCGTCTGGGGCGTCGTCGCGGTGGCCACGGTCACGCTCCTTTATTCGGCATGACGGCGGCGACGGTTCCGCGGAGTTCCTGGAGATTCTTGGGCGCCAGGACGATCGTGAACAGGCCGTAGGCCAGGGCGGCCAGCAGGCCGTTGGTCAGCAGCTGCAGGCCGGGGTCGAGCGAGCCGAGCGTGAAGGATCGGTAGAGCTGGACGGCCCCGACCATGAGCATGACGGCCGCGGCGGTGCGCATGAGGGATTCGATGGTCTCGCGTCGGTCGAGCGAGATGACGCGGAGGACCAGGGACATGCCGATGGGCAGGGCGATGGCCGTGGCGACGAGCGCGCCGCAGGCGACGCCGACGAGCCCGAACTGCACGCCGATGAGGAACCCGGTCGCGTTCATCAGGCTGGTGCCGGTGTTGAGCGCGAGGCGCCACCGGACCTTGCCGGCGCCCAGCAGGACGCTGGACTGGAAGAAGGTGACCGAGTGGAGCATGCCGACCAGGGCGAGGATGCGGAAGACGTCGCCGGAGGGCGACCAGTCCGGTCCGTAGAGCACGCGGATGACGTCGTGGGCGTTGAGCGAGCACCAGGCGAAGGTGGGGATGGTGACGATGGTGGTCGTGGTGACGATGCGTCGGAAGGCGTTGCCGAGCTTGATGGGGTCGGCCTGGAGCTTGCTGAAGACGGGCAGGGTGACGCCGTTGATGGTGCGGATGAGGATGCGGGTGAGGGAGAGCAGCAGGTTGTAGGCGATGCTGTAATAGCCCAGGGCGGTGGTGCCGAGAAACCCGCCGACGATGAGGTCGTCGGCGCGTCGGCTGACGATGTTGAGCAGGTTGGTGCCCAGGACGTAGAAGCTGACGGTCGATAGCTCGCGGAAGGCCTGCCTGCTGAAGCCGATGTGCGCCGAGGAGACGCGGATGAACCGGTAGCAGAGGAAGGCGACGACGGGCCCGGCGAGGGCCTTGGCGACGAGCGACCACACGCCGTAGTTCATGAGGGCCAGGACGACGGCGAGCGCGGCCGTGCTGGCGGTGCTGACGAAGGCGACGAGGGTGATGAGCTCGAAGCGCATCTCCTTGCGGAGCATGGCGTTCTTGGTGGCGTTGAGCGAGGCGAGGGTGGGCAGGGCGGCGAGGGCCCAGATGACGTCGGCCAGCTCGGGCTCGCCGAAGGCGGCGGCGATGAGGCCGCTGGTGGCGGCGACGACGACGGTGATGGCGACGCCGATGCCGAGGCTGACGGTGAAGATGGTGTCGAGGTGTTCCTGGCGGAGGTCGGCCTTCTGGATGAGCGAGTCGTTGAAGCCGGACTCGCGGAAGACCTCGAGGATGGCCATGACGGCCATGGCCAGGGCGACCAGGCCGAAGGCGTCGGGCGCGAGCAGGCGCGTGAGCACCATGACGACCACGACGTTGAGCGCCTGCTGGCCGAAGTTGGACACGGTGGTCCACGCGACGCCGCGGACGTAGCGTTGTCGAAGGTTCAAGCCGTGTGCCTCGAGCGGTCCCTGATCCGCCGTTCGCTCCGCGTTGACCGAGCGCCGTGCCCCGGCTCAACGAGGATAACGCAGTCAATCGCCGTTCGGATAGCCCCGTAGGATCACGCCTTCTTTGGGCATGCCCTTGGGCAGGAACGGCGCGTTGTCGCCGAAGACGGCGCCCTGGATGACGAAGTTGTCGACGTTGGGCTCGCGGAACTCGCTGGGCCCGTCGTATCGGCCGCCCTTGATGTAGACGTGGCTGAGCTTGCCGTAGGCGCGGAAGACGCGGGCGCCGCCGCCGGTGTGCTCGGTGATGTCGACGTTGTGGATCGCGACGTTGAGCATCGCGCCGGTGAGCATCAGGCCCTGCGAGTCGGCCTGGGAGACCTCGACGTCGCGGATGAAGACGTTGTCGGTCGGGCGGTTGTTCCAGTAGAAGACGTCGGGGTGCATATCGGTGCCCTTGCGGTCGACCCGCTCGATCTTGGTCGAGAGCACGAGCTTGGGGTTGTGGAAGGCGTCTTCGGCGATGTCCTGGCCGAGGCTGTCGCGGACGATCTCGGCGGTGAATCCCTTGTGGATGCCTTGGACGCGGGCGCCGGTGTACCACCGGCCGCCCTCGAAGACGCCGCGGGCGATGTAGCCGTCGAAGGGCCGGTCGGGGTTGCCGTAGACGAACGCGCCCTCGTCGAACCAGAGGCGCCAGGGGTTGCCCTTGAACTTGCCGTAGGCGTCGAGGTCGCCGCCGTCGATCATGTCCAGCGTGATGTGCCGGAAACGGAGGTGGCCGGCGATGCCTTTGTCGTCGGTGATCTCGAGCGTGGCGGTGCCGTCGCCCGGCTCGGGGCCGGTGATGGTGAGCCAGCGGCGGTCAACGCTCGAGTCGGGCAGGGCCCAGAGGGTGGGATAGGCGTGTCGGCCGGGCATCAGGCGGAAGGTCACGCCCTCGGAGGTGCCGATCTCTTCCTTGACGGCCTCGACGGCGTCGCCGAGGGTCGGGAAGGCGCCGCCGTTGCCGACGGTGACCTCGCCGGTGAACTGCGAGCCGTTGGCGTTGGCGACGAGGCGGAGGTCGATCGCGCGCGGGTGGCCGACCTTGGGGTAGGCGATGGCGCGGAGGGTGACGATGCCGTCGTCGACCGTGGCGGGGTCGAAGACGGCCCAGTACTCCTTCTCGCCGGTGCGGGGGTTCTTGGTGGCCTTGTCGATGACGACGGGCGAGCCGCCCTCGAGGCTGATCTCGACGTGCTTGATGCCGTGGATGTGGGCGGCGACGACGCCGACCTCGAACGGCTCGGTCACGTCCTGCATGGCCACGACGTCCCACAGGGCGATGGCGGTGGTGTCGTAGGCGGCGTGCAGCGGGTCGCCGGCGGGCTGGAGGCTCGGCTCGGCCGCGGGGAAGCCGTTGCCGGCCTTGAGCTCTTGGGGCGGGGTGGCGCCGCCGTCGGCGTCGTTGATCACCGCGCCGCCGGTGGGGTCGGGCTCGTCCTCGGCCGGGTCGGGCTCGGCGGGCTCGTCCTCGGCCGGGTCGGTGGGCTCTTGGGGATCGACGGGGAAGTCGTCGACGTCGTCGACCGGGTCGGGCTCGACCGGATCGGCCGGGCTGGGCGAGGCCGGGGGGGCGGTGGGCGCGGGCGGAGCCGGCGGGGCGACGGGGGGAGTGATCGGCGCCACCGGGGGGGTGGGGGTCGTGGGCGTGGGCTCGGGTGTGGGCTCGGGCTCGGGCGCCGCGGGCGGTTCCGCGGCCGGGGGGGCCGCCGGCGTCGTGGGCTCGGGGGTCACCGGCGCGGGCGGGGCGGGCTGCGGCGTCGCCGGTTCCGGGGTGGGCTCGGGGGTCACCGGCTCGGGAGAGACGGGCTCGGGCGTCTCGGTCGGGGGGGTGCTCGGCGCCGGCGTCACGGGCTCAGGCGTCGCGGGCACGGGGGTCACCGGCTCGGGCGTCGCGGGCTCGGGCTGATCGCCAGGGGTGGCGGGATCGGGTAGCGGATCGCTCTCCGCGGGGGGCGAGAATCCGCCGCCGATGGCGGGCGGGCCGGCGGCGGGGGGCGTCGCGTTGGAGTCGTCGGGCGCCGTGGACGGGTCTTCGGGGGTGCTGGACGGATCGTCGGGCGTTGGTGTGCTGCCGCCGCCGCCAGCGGAGCCGTTGGAGCATCCACCCGACGCATCCGCGGCCTCGACCAGTTCGGCCGCGGCCTGGGCGTCGGACGCGGCGGACGCATCGCTGCCCCCACCGCCCCCACCGCCCCCACCGCCGAACGAGGCACCACCGCCCCCGCCACCGCCGCCACCACCGCCGCCGCGGGCGGCGGAGACCTGGCCCCCGCCGCTGGATGGGGCGTTGCGGGCCACGGGCGAGTCGAAGGGCGCGAGCGCCCAGGCGTCTTCTTCTTGCTCGGTCGCTTCATCGTCCTGCGCCGCGGCGGCCGGTCGGGCCAAGCCCTGCGTGGCGAGGTCGTCGAGGTTGGCGTAGCCGGCCACGGCGGCGCGGGGCTGGGGATCGACGGGCAAGGCAAGCTCGGCGGTCGCGGGGATGCCGGCGTGAGGCAGGGCGATGGCGCGGAGCTGGGCGTTGTTGGCGCGGAGGTCGGCGGGGTCGACGCGGACGCCGACGAGGAAGCCGCCGTCGCGGAAGGGTCGGGGGGTCTGGACTTCCCAGGGCCCGCCGTTGAGCGAGACGCCGATGGCGCGGATGCCGGCGACGTGGTCGGCGAGCAGGCCGATGGTGACGCGGCCAGCGTTGTCGACGTGGGCCGACTGGACCCAGCGGACGGTGGCCGGGACGTCGACGTGCTCGCCCTGGCCGACGGCGGCGAGGCTGGGCATCGGCTCGGGGAAGCCGTCGCCGGGGGTGAGGTCGCCGGCGGCGAAGACCGGGCGGGCGAGCGCGCCCAGCAGCAGGCCGATGGCCGCCGCGGCGATCGCCCAGCGCATCGAGGGCGTGTCGCGGCGCGTCGCCGCGCGGGCTTCGGAGGCCGTGGTTGTCTTGCGCAAGTCCTGGCTCATGTCGGGGCTCGATCGGGGAGGTACTCGGATCGTCCCGAGCAACCATTATGGCTCCGACGCGGGCCCGAAAAATGCCCGCCTCACCCAGCTTCGCGTGTTTTCACAGAGGTCAAACCCGCCACACCCGCTGCCAACCGCACGCCCCGCCGCAGCCCGGCGAAAGGAGCGGGGCGCCCGCTCAAGTCGCGGCGTCGCCCGACCGAGCCCGCGGCGCGGGCCGGGTTCCGATAACGGCCGGTTGACGCTGCCCGATACGAGCGGCTAGCTTTTGTGGTTCGTCCGGGCCGTCGGGGTCGATGGCCCTGCCCGGACGACGCCATAGGCCCATGGTGTAACGGTAGCACGACTGGTTCTGGTCCAGTTAGTCGGGGTTCGAATCCCTGTGGGCCTGTTCAGCCGCTCGATCGAGCGGCTTTTTCGTGCGCGGATCAGGCCGAACCGGCCGCGTGCATCGCCGCGATCGCGGCGCGTCGATCCGCGGCGCCGAACACCGCCGAGCCGCTGACCATCACGTTACACCCCGCCTGGGCGCAGGCCGCCGCCGTGTCCGGCCCGACCCCGCCGTCCATCTCCAGTCGCTGGTCGTCGCGCAGCCGTTCGCTCAGCCAACGCACCTTCGACAGCACCTCGGGCATAAAGGCCTGCCCCCCCGCGCCGGGATGGACCGACATCACCAACACCATCCGCAGGCGCTCCAGCCAGGGCTCGAGCCCGTGCGCCTCGGTCAGCGGATTGATCACCATGCCCGCCGACATGCCCAGGGCCTCGATCCGGTCGATCAGCGCGTCGGCGTCCTGATGCCGCGACCGCACGGGGTGGCAGACCTCGAGGTGGAAGGTGATGTGGTTTGCCCCGGCCTCGGCGAACGGCTCGAGATACATGTCCGGCCGATCGACCATCAGGTGCACGTCGAGGAACGCGTCGGGCAGGTGACGGCGCAGGCCCTTGCACGCGTCGGGGCCCATCGAGAGGTTGCCGACGAAGTGGCCGTCCATGATGTCGATGTGGATCAGGTCGGCCCCGGCGTCGAGCGCGTCCTTGGCGTCGTCGGCCATCCGACCAAAGTCGCTGGCGAGCACCGACGGGGCGACGAGCGGGCGGGTCGGCTTGTCGGCGAGATCGAGCACGCCGGCAGTTTAGGGGACACAGACGATCGCTATGCGACTCAGATAGCTGCGTCGCGTCGCGGTTATGCAGACGAATGAGTCAGTCGTCGAACAACTCCTCATCCCCAGCCGCCGGCGTCGCCAGCGTCACGCCCGCGACCTCGGCGCCGGCCGTGGTGAGTCGTCTGCCCTGCCGGGTCCTCGCCACCAGGCCGAGTTGCAGGAGATACGGCTCGGCCATCTCTTCGAGCGTGCCGGCGTCCTCGCCGAGCGTCGCGGCGACGGCCTCGAGGCCGACGGGCCCGCCCTCGTACACCTCGCCGATCGCCCGCAGGTAGCGTCGATCCAGCTCGTCGAGCCCGCGCTCGTCGACGCCTTCGAGCCGCAAGGCCTCGTCGACCATCGGCACGCTCAGCGTCCCGCCGCCCTTGACCTGGGCGTAGTCGCGCACGCGGCGGAGCAGGCGGTTGGCGATGCGGGGCGTGCCGCGGCAGCGCTCGGCGACGACGGTCAGGGCGTCCTGGAGATTGCCGTCGCCGAGGTCGAGCAGGCCGGCCGAGCGGGTGAGGATCCTCAGCAGCTCGTCGCGTCCGTAGAACTCGAGGTTGTGGGTGATGCCGAAGCGGCTGCGCATCGGCCCGCCGACCAGGCCGGCGCGGGTGGTCGCGCCGATCAGAGTGAAGGGCGGCAGGGGCAGGGTGATCGTCTTGGCGTGCATGCCGGTGTCGATGGGGACGTCGATCTTGAAGTCCTCCATCGCGGAGTACAGGTACTCCTCGATGGCGATGGGGGTGCGGTGGATCTCGTCGATGAACAGGACGTCGCGGGGCTGGAGCTTGGTGAGCAGGCCGACGAGGTCGGACGCCTTGCCCATGGCGGGGCCGGAGGTGACGGTGACGGCGGTGCCGAGCTCGTGGGCGATGATGTGGGCGAGGGTGGTCTTGCCCAGGCCGGGCGGGCCGTGGAGCAGGACGTGTTCCATGGGTTCGCCGCGTTGCCGGACGGCTTCGAGGGTGATGGACAGCTTCTCGATGAGGCGCGGCTGGCCGACGTATTCGGCGAGCCGGGCGGGGCGCAGGGCGCGGTTGAGTCGTTCTTCGTCGGGGCCGGCGGTCTGGCCGGAGACCACGCGCTCGATGGGCATGGGGCGATGGTATCGCGGGGCGGGCTGACGGCCGGCGGGGGGTGTGGTATCACCCTTGCGGTGCCGCCTGCTCAGCCTCACCCAAATCGGACGTCCCTGGCCGC
Organism: Planctomycetota bacterium; assembly: GCA_039818285.1. Taxonomy (GTDB): domain Bacteria; phylum Planctomycetota; class Phycisphaerae; order Phycisphaerales; family Phycisphaeraceae; genus JBCBUE01. The sequence continues at coordinate 15,218 of JBCBUE010000061.1, forward strand.
CACGGCGATCGCCGTGCTCGCGTCCGCGGCGATCACGGGCCTGCTGATCGGGCTGGTGGAGAACGGCGGGCGGGCGCAGGCCGACCAGAACAACTTCCACCTCGTCGCCATCACGGCCTTCGCCGAGCAGTGGCCGACGCCCGACCTCGGCGACTACGCCTCGGCGACCTCGCCGGGTTATCACCTCGCGTTGTCGCTGGCCCACCGGCTGGTCACCGACAGCACGGTCGCGCTGCGTTGCCTGGCGTGGGGGTTCACGGCCCTGCTCATCGGGACGCTCGCCGGCTGGCTGACTCGGCAGCGCGGGCCGATCGGGACACTGCTGGTGGTGCCGCTGCTGGGGTCGCTGTACGTCAATAGCGCGGCGGGGTGGCTGCTGCCGGACAACGCGGGCTGGTGGCTGGTGGCGAGCGTGCTGATCGTGGCGTTGCGGCCGGCGTGGTCGTGGTCGTCGCCCTGGCTGGCGGGGGCGGCCGTGCTGGCGCTGGTGTGCGTGCGGCAGAACCACCTGTGGGCGGCGTTGCCGATGGTGGTCGCGGGGTGGGGCTGGTCGCGACCGGACGAGGGGGCGTCGGGGGGTCGGCATTGGCCGAGGTTCATCGCGATGGCGCTGGCGAGCGGGCCGGCGGTGCTGATCCTGGGGGGGCTGGTGCTGCTGTGGGGCGGGCTGACGCCGCCGCGGTTCACGGTCCACATGAACGGGCCGAACCTGGCGGTGCCGGTGACGATCCTGGCGCTGCTGGGCGTGTACAGCGTGTTCTTCCTCGGCTGGCTGACGATCGACCCCGACGCCGACCCGGCCGACGGGCCGACACGCCGGCCGCTACCGACGCCTCTGGAGTGGGTGGTCGGGCTCGTCGCGTTGCTGGTCGCGGCGATCCCGTCGACGTCGTTCGCGCGGGACTCGGGGCTGTGGTCGGGCATCTACAACCTGGTCCGCGAGCTGCCGACCATGGCCGATCGCTCGCCGCTGATCGTCGTCCTGGCGGCCGTGGGCGGCCTGGCGCTGGCGCGCTGGCTGCGGCTGCTGGGGCGTCACGACCGCTGGGTGCTGGGGTCGGCGTTGCTGGGGTTCGGGATGGCGATGTCGACCTCCGGGCTTGCGTGGCAGCGGTACTACGAGCCGATGCTGCTGATCTGGCTGGCGCTGGCGGCCGCCCGCTCGCCGTGGCCCGGCCGGGTGGCGTGGGTCGGGCCCGTGCTGCTGGCGATGCTGCTGGGGGTCGTCACCATCGTCGCCTTCACCTGACGCGCGCCTAGCCTCTCGCATGCAATACGCCCTCGCCCGTCTCGTCGCCGTCCTGCTGACCGCCCCCGTCCTCGCACAGGCCACGCAACCCGCCGGCAACCCGCCGCCCGCCACGCAGCCCGCCGACTCGCCCGGCGACGCCCTCAAGCTCGCCATCGCCGAACGCCACGGGATCGCCGACTGGCCCGACGTCACCCGCCTCGCCTTCACCTTCAACGTGCAGACCCCCGAGCGCCGCGTCGAGCGCGCCTGGACCTGGGCGCCCCACACCAACGCCGTCACGCTCACCGAGAACGGCAACCCCACCGCCTTCACCCACGGCCCCGACGTCCCGCAGGCCGACCGCGCCGCCGACCGCAAGTTCATCAACGACACCTACTGGCTGCTCATGCCCTTCTACGTCGTGTGGGCCGACTGCGAGCTGTCCGCGCCGATCGTCCTCACCGGCGACGACAAGCCCGACGTCCTCGGCGACGTCGCCGGCCCGATCACGATGACGACCGTCACCTTCCCCTCCGGCGGCTACACCCCCGGCGACGCCTACGACCTCTACCTCGACCAGACGAACCTGCTCGTCGGCTGGACGTTCCGCCGCGGCGGCCAGCCGGGCGGCGACGTCATGCCGTTTACCGGCCACGTCACGCAGCACGGCATCACGATAGCGTTGTACCACCAACGGCCGGGCGGTGGGTTTCGGTTGTGGTTCACGGATGTAGAAGTCACCGCAGAGCCGTGACGCTTCGATACGCTGGTCGGTGAAATGCCGATTGGCGATCGTTCCAGGGAGCTTTACGACCCGCGTTTCGTTGCGCAGCTGTTCGACGGGATGTCGAGGACCTACGGCGTCGTCAACTTGATCTCATCGTTCGGCTTCGCGTGGCGTTGGCGGCACCAATGCACGCGGCTGCTGCGGACGCAGGGTGGCGATTGCGTTGTCGATCTGATGAGCGGGATGGGCGAGCTGTGGTCCGATCTCGTTGGGAAGGTCGGCGGCGATGGGTCCGTGATCGGCATCGATATCTCGGAAGCGATGTGCGATGCATCGACACCGCAGCGCCTTCGGTTATCGCGCGATCGACACGTGATGATGGCTCGAGCCAATGCGTTGTCGTGTCCGATCGCGGACGGGAGCGTCGATGGCGTGATCTCGACGTTCGGCCTCAAGACATTCAACGCCGAGCAGCTCGACAAGCTCGCTCACGAGGCCCAGCGGATCCTCAAGCCGGGTGGATCGATCGCGATGCTGGAGATCTCGGTGCCGACACTCGCGGCGCTACGCTGGCCGTACATGTTTTACCTGGAGGTGGTGGTGCCGATGATCGGTTGGCTCCTTCTTGGAAACCCGGACCACTACCGGCTGCTCGGCGTTTACACGCGAGCGTTCGGGGACTGTCGAGACGCGGCCGAGCGATTCCGGCGGGCCGGGCTTGAGATCGAAGACCGGTCGTTCTTTTTCCGATGCGCGACGGGGTTTACGGGGCGCAAGCCGACGGTCACACAATGAGCATCGCGTCGCCATAGGAGTAGAAGCGGTAGTCGTGGGCGATCGCTTCCTGATACAGGGCGAGGAGTCGATCGACCGACAGGCCCGGCAGGGCGGCGACCAGCGCGAGCAGCGTCGACTTGGGCAGGTGGAAGTTGGTCATCAGCCGATCGGTAAAGCGAAAGGCGAAGCGGTCGGGGTGGTCGGGCGGCAGAGCGGTGCGCGTCGGGGTGATGAAGAGGTCGGTCGGGCCGGTGTAGGGCGAGGGTGTAGCCGGGTCGCTACGCGACCCCGGCAGCGACTCCAGGCATCGCACGGTCGTCGTGCCGACGGCGAGGATGCGCCCGCCGCGCTGTCGACACGCGGCGATCGCATCACACGCATCCTGCGTGACTTCGATGAACTCGGCGTGGATGGGGTGGTCGTCGAGGTCGTCGGTTCGGACGGGCGCGAACGTGCCCTGGCCGACGTGCAGGGTGACGCGAGCGATCGGGCAGGGCAGGCGGTCGAGCAGTTGCGGGGTGAAGTGCAGGCCGGCGGTGGGGGCGGCGGCCGAGCGGGCGGCGGCGGGGTCGGCCGAGGCGTAGACCGTGTTGTAGCGCGCGGGGTCGGCGGGGTTGAGCTCGGGTCGGCCGTGGTGCTTGCGGGCCTTGCGGATGTAGGGCGGCAGGGGCGTGGCGCCGAAAGCGTGCAGGTCGTCGAGCGTGCCGGCGGCGAGGGTGGCGAGCCATTTCCCCTGGCCGAGGGGCTCTTGGAGGGTGAGGGTGGGCGAGTCGGCGGATGGATGGACGGGCGGGGCGTCGGTGCCGGTGGCGGGCTGGACGGCCAGCGACTCGCCGGGCTGAGGCTTGCCGCGGGACTCGAGGAGCAGGGTGAGGACGGGCGGGCGGGTGGCGAGGTCGGTGTCGAGGACGAGCCCGGTGACGCGGCCGCCGGTGGCCGCGCGGGTGGCGACGAGATAGGCCGGGGCGACGCGGGTGTCGTTGACGACGACGAGGTCGTCGGGGCAGAGGACGCCGAGGCCCGGCAGGTCGCGGACGCGGTGGTGGGCAACGCGGTCGGCGGCTCGGTGATAGACGAGGAGCTTGGCCGAGTCGCGCGGCTCGGCGGGCTCGGTGGCGAGCAGGCGGTCGGGCAGGTGGAAGTCGAGTTGATCGATGGGCAGGGGCATTGGGCGGCAGGGACGGCGGCGTGGTGGCGGGGCGACGCGGGTGTGGCGTGGACGCCACATCTCAACCGGGGGTGGCGTGGGCAACGGTCGGGGCGGGCTGAGGGTAAGTCAAGCGATGCCGGGCAGTAAGGGTCGGCGACGGGGGGAGGCGGGGGCTCGGGCGCGGGGATTGACGCCGACCGGCATGCGCATCGGCCCGTGCGACAACCTCTACACCCACCTGCTCGACCGCTGGTGCGCCGGAGCGGGGGTGATCGCGTGCGAGGTGCCGGTCGAGGTCGGCGTTGCGGTGGCGGGCGACGTGGTCGTCGTGAACAACGAGGCGACGCAACTGCGCGTCGTCGACGGGCCGTGCGGCGGCAGCGACTGCGACGGCACGAGGCCGACGCCCGACGCCCCGGCCGACGACGCCTGGCCGACGCTGG
>JBCBUE010000062.1:0-19324 GCA_039818285.1 Planctomycetota bacterium
CGCCGAGCTGAGGGCCCGGCTGGAGACGCTGGCCGAGGCCGAGTCGCGGCGCACCGCCGGCCGGCTGGCGATCGACGTCGCGCGGCAGGCCGACGTCGATCATCACCAGCGGTCTCGCGCGCCGGCGGCGGATCAGCCCGCTCACGCGCTCGGCCGTCACGACCGGTTCGCTCGCGCCCGTGCCGGCGACCACGACGTCCGCCTCCACCAGCACCTCCGACAGGTCGTCCCAGGCACGCGGCCCGCCGCGGTCACCCGTCAGCCCCATCGACTCGGCCAGATCGGCCGCCCGCCCCGGGCTTCGATTCACGACCCAGACCCGCCCGGCCTTGTCCTCGACCAGCCGCCGCGCCGCCGCCTTGACCATCTCTCCCGCCCCGACGCAGGCCACCGTCTTGCCGGCGACCGACTCGAACACCTGCTCGACCAGGTCGACCGCGACCCCGCCGACCGACCGCCGGCCGGCGTCGATGCCCGTCTCGCTGCGCGCTCGTTTGCCCGCCGCGATCGCCGACTGAAACACCGCGTGCAACGGGCCGTCGATCGAACCGGCGCCCACGGCCGACTCGTACGCCCGTTTGACCTGACCGAGGATTTGCGGCTCGCCGACCACCATCGACTCGAGCCCCACGCAGACACGCATCAAGTGCAGCAACGCCGTCTCCTGCTCGCGATGCACCAGCGAGCCGCGCAGACCGGCACGCTCGGCCGCGCTCAGACCGCCCGCCAGGTCGGCCAGCATGGCCTCCACGTCCTCGGTCGCCGGGTCCTCGTGGGTCGGTCGCGCGACGTAAAGCTCGGTGCGGTTGCACGTCGAGACCAGCGCCAAGTCGGCCGCGGGATACGCCGCCCGCCACGCGCCGAGCAGATCGCCCAGCCGATCCTCACCCACGGCCACCCGCTCGCGCAGATCGACCCCCGCCGTCCGGTGGCTCAGCCCCAGCATGATCAGCTTCACGACCCACCCCCCGCCGGCGCCGACGGCAGCGACACCACAATCCCGTACACCACCACCAGCAGCACGAACCCCCCAATCGCCAGCCACGCCCCCCGCGATCCGCGCATGATCTCCGACCGACGCGTGAACATCGCCGCCGCGTACGTCGCCCAGGCCGCCGACGCGAGCCCGACCTTCACCCAGCCCCACGCGCCCCCGCCGATCGCCCCGGGCGTCTCCGCCAGGATCACCAGCCCGCTGACCAGCCCCACCGTCAGCAGCACGAAGCCCAGCGACGCCGCGTCGGCCGTCCAACGCTCCAGCCGCTCGAGGCTGCCGAGCTCTAGCAGCTTGGGCCCGCCTTGGTGCCGACGCAGCGAGCGCTGCGCCCACAGATACGCCACCCCGCCCGTCGCCGCCAACACCGCCGCCGCCGTCCCCGCATACACCCCGCCCAAGTGGAGCCACGACCACGCCGCGACCACCGCGTTGAGCTCGAACAGCCGGAACGTCCACCACGACGCGCACACCGCCCACAGCAGGAAGAACGCCAGCACCGGTGTGGCCAGCAGCGTCAACCCCGTCAGCCGCGTTCGCAACCACAGGAACACGATCGCACCCGCCAGCAACGCGCTCAGCAAGAGCAGCCCGTGCAGGTGAGACGCCAGCGGACGCCACTGGCCGTCCGTCGCCATCTCAAAGCCCAGCACCGCCAGCGCCCCCACCCCGACCAGCGCCACCACTCCCGCCGGCCCCCAGCCCGCCGTTGTCCATGAGCGCTCGCTTGTCGATCCCGCCTCGCTGCCCGCATCACCCCGGCGCGAACGGATCGCCAGGCGCCAACGCCACACGCCCCACACCTCGGCCGCCACCGCGCCCGCCGTCAACGCCATCAACAGCCACGTCACCGCCCCGGGCATCAAGTCGCTCCCCCACGGCTCACCGTCGGGCCGCTCGCATCCGCCAAGACCCCCTCGTAGTAGGCGTTCAACGCCTCGGCCCCGCCCTCCGCCAATCGCCGACGCGCCGCGGGACCGGTCAACTCGCGCAGCGCGGCCTGGCGTCGTTTGCCCGGCTCGATCGCGTCCTGCACGCGCCCCCGCCAGCGCTTCGCCTCGTCCAGCAGCCTCGCCCAGTCGCTGCCTTCAAGCGACGTCGCCAGCGTGTCGGCGATCTCTCGCGCCGCGGCCGCCGACACGCCGCCGGTCTCGACGCCGACCCGCACCTGACCTATGCGACGTTCCGCGACAAACCCGACCCGCCCCCGGGACGGCTCGCTGGCGCAGTTGCACCACACCCCCGCCGACGCCGCGTCCTCCGCCACCTGAGCGTTCACCGACGCGTCATCGGTCGCCGCGATCACCAGCCGGCAGCCCGTCAGGTCGGCCGACCGATAAGCCCGCCGGTGGGCCGCCCCCCGAGACTTCTCGGCCGCGGCCGACAGCGCCTCATCGATCGACGGCGCCACGACCGTCAACACGGCCCCTTGCTCGGTCAGCGCCGCTCCGCGCCGCGTCGCGACCCCGCCGCCGCCGACGATCAGCACCGGCAGGCCCGCCACGTCCAGGGTCGTCATCACGCTCATCGGCCAGCCCCCTCGGGCGACAGCCCCGTCGCCGTCGCCGTCGGCGCTGGCTCGCCGTCTGTCGTTGTCGGCGCGCCTGTCGGCGGGCGGCTGCTGGCCATCACCGCCCGGTGACCCCACTCCGCGTTAATCAGCCGCAGCCAGCTCATCACGCGAAAGTGCCTCGGCACCGTCAGCTCCACCCGGGGGCGATCGATCAGCCGCTCGATCGCTCGCGCAACCGTCTCGCAGGGGATCGCGTGCTTGGCGATCCGCGGCCACAGCCGCGCGTAGTCCCCCGAGTCGAAGAACTCGCTCGCCACCACCCCGGGGTACAGCGTGCTGACCCGCACGCCGCCGCGCCGGTGCTCGCCGTCCAGCGTCGCCCCCAACGCCGATAGCGCGGCCTTGCTCGCGGTGTACGCCCCGTGTCCCCACGGCGGACCCTGCGCCGCGACCGACGCGACGTTCACCACCCGTCCCCAGCCGTGCGCCGTCATCCCCGGCAGCGCCGCCGCCATCAGCTCGGCCGCCGCGAAGTAGTTCACCTCCAGCATTCCCCGGTGGTCCGCCTCGCTCAGCTCGCTCATCGCCCGGTACTGCCCGCGCCCGGCGTTATTCACCAGCGCCACCCGCCCGGCCCGGCTCAGCTCCCCGACCCGCCGCGCCACCGCCCCGCGCGCCGAGCCCTCGCCCAGGTCGGCCGCCAGCACCTCGACTGTCACTCCCCCCGACTCCGCCTCGATCCGCTCGGCCAGCGCCCGCATCCGCTCGGCCCGACGGGCCACCAGCACCAGCCGATCGCACCGCCGCGCCAGGCGCACCGCCGCCGCCTCGCCGATCCCGCTCGACGCCCCGGTCAACACGACACTGTCCAGCCGATGTCCCACCGACCTAGTGTAAGCCCGACCCGAGACCGATCCGCCCGCCCCGCGTCACCATGAAGCACGACTACGCCGCCTTCGACGGACTTCCCTTCCTCAGCCCCGACGAGCTGTTCCCCAAGCCCGAGATCGTCGAGTTCCTCCTCCAGCATGGCCAGGACGCCCTCGACGCCATGCAGGAACTCCTCGACCAGGGCGACAACGACACCATCCAGCAACTGATCGACGCCGGCCTGCTCGAGCCCGGCAAGGACGGCCAGGGCAACCTCACCCTCACCCCCCGCATGGTCCGCGGCCTGCAGCACCGCGCCCTGCTCGACATCTTCCAGGGCCTCCGCGACGGCAACCGCGACGGCCACCCCACCGACGCCCCCGGCCGGGCCCCCGAACGCTCCGACGGCACCCACGCCTATCAGTTCGGAGACCCCCTCTCCGAGATCGACCTCGGCGGCACCATGCGCAACGCCGCCGCCCGACAGTCCGCCGACGGTCACGGCTTCAAGCCGCCCCTCAGACTCAGCCTCGACGACATCGAGCTCTACCACACCGAGTCCACGACCGACTGCGCCACCGTGATCCTCATCGACCAGTCCGGCTCGATGATGCGCTGGGGCCGATTCCTGCAGGCCAAGCGCATCGCGATGGGCATGGCCGCGATGGTTCGCGGCAAGTTCCCGCTCGACACCATCGACTACGTCGGCTTTTACACGCTGGCCCGCCCGCTCAAGGAGGCCGACCTGCCGCTGATGATGCCCAAGCCCGTGAGCATCCACGACTATCAGGTCCGCCTCCGCGCCCCGCTTCAGCAGGCGATGGAGAACGAGGAGCGCATCCCGCTGCACTTCACCAACCTGCAGATGGGCCTCCGCGAAGCACGAAGGATCCTCGCCCGACGCTCCGCCGCCAACAAGCAGATCTTCGTCATCACCGACGGCCAGCCGACCGCGCACATTCAGCCCAACGCCGCCGGCGACGACGAGATGCTCTACCTGCTCTACCCGCCCAACGAGAAGACCGCGACCATCACCCTCGAGGAGGCGCACCGATGCCAGCGCATGGGCATCCGCATCGCCTCCTTCGCCCTCATCGAGGACTACTACGGCATGGACTGGGTCAGCTTCATCGAACGCATGACCCGCCTCACCAAGGGCATCGCCTACTACTGCACCTCCGAAGACCTCGCCTCCACCGTCATCGAGTCCTACCTCACCGGCAAGAAGAGCAAATCATTTATCCACTGAACGCTTGCTTCTTCAACTTTCTCGCGCCAAGGCGCAAAGCCGCCAAGGTACTTTTACTCAACACAGAGGGCCACGAGCGGGCCACAGAGCTTTTTGTCGTACGCTCGATGGGCTGTTCTCTTGTGGCCCTCGGTGGCCCTCTGTGTTGAATTACTTCCCTCATTGCGCCTTGGCGCGAGAAATCGATTTACCCTTTCCCGATGCACCTCGCCGCCTTCCCGCTGGGCCCCTATCAGACCAACTGCTACGTCGTCACCCACGGCGACGCCTGCCTGGTCGTCGATATCGGCATGAACCCCGAGCCGCTGCTCGATCACCTCGCCACAGAAAACCTGACGCCCGAGAAGCTCGTCCTCACCCACGCCCACTGCGACCACATCGCCGGGCTCGACGCCTTTCGCGAGCGTTTTCCGGAGACGCCCGTGTTCATCCACCCCGCCGAGCAGGCCTTCCTCGCCGACGCGTCGCTCAACCTCTCGCTGCCCTTCGGCCAGCCGATGACCTTCGCCCCCGCCGACGCCACGCTCGACGACGGCGACACCGTCCCCCTCGGCGACACCACACTGACCGTCCTGCACACCCCCGGCCACTCCCCCGGCGGCATCACCCTGCACTGCCACGACCACCGCCTCGCCCTCGTTGGCGACACCCTCTTCCGCGAGTCCGTCGGCCGGACCGACTTCCCCACCTCGGACGGCCCGACCCTCATCGCCTCCATCAAAGACAAGCTCTACACCCTCCCCGGCGACACCGCCTGCCACCCCGGCCACGGCCCGAGCACCACCATCGGCCACGAACAACGACACAACCCGTTCGTCCGTCTCTGACCGTGGCTCGCTCAAGGAGAAGCCGTCGCCGCGTCACCAAACTTATGCGGGTCGCCAACGCCCGGGTGAACGCCACCGTCCGGATCGACGAGCATGTGCGATGCGTCGAACGTGTTGTCAAGCCAGGGGTCGTTGGTCTCGCGTCGCCAGGCGTCGAGACGGGTGCGTAGATCGGCAACCACGTCGGCGTACCGCGGGTGGTCGACGAGATTGTTCGCCTCGTTAGGATCGAACACGAGGTCGTAGAGGGATTCGGGGGCCTGAGGGTGGTCGGCCCAGCCGGCGGCGAGGAGTTCCTGCTTGCTCTCGCCGTTGTCGCAGTTGGGTAGGACGGGGTGGTCGCGGGTGTCGAGGCGTTTGACGTAGCGATAGCGATCGGTGCGGATGCTGCGTTTGGGCTCGTAGGCGGCGTGGAAGTTAACGGTGCCGAAGGTCGCGTCGTGCAGACGGTCGACCTCGCCGCGGACGAGGGGGAGCAGCGACTCGCCACGGAGCCGGGCGGGCGGGTCGATGCCGATGAGGTCGCAGAGGGTGGGGAAGACGTCGAGGTGGGTGACCATCGGGTCGAGGACCTGGCCGCCGCGAAAGCCCGGGCCGCGCATCATGAGCATGACGCCCTGGCCGCGGTCGGAGAGCGAGCACTTCATGGTGGGGAAGGCCAGGCCGTGGTCGGTGGTGACGAGGATGAGGGTGTTGTCGCCGAGGCCGGCGGCGTCGATGGCGTTGATGACGTCGCCCATGTGGGCGTCGAGCTTGCGGGCGGCGACGGCGTAGTCGGCGAAGTCGGCGCGGGTGCGGGGCGTGTCGGGCAGGCAGGCGGGGGGGCGGGTGTAGCGGGGGTCGCCGACGGGCGAGTTGCCATCGTGCCAGTAAGCGTATCGGTGGGTCTCGAAGAAACCGCAGGCGAGGAAGAACGGGCGGTCGTGCGGCCGATGGAGGAACGAGCGGGCGGCGTCGACGATCGAGTTGGCGTTCATGCCCTGGGTGTCGAGGAACTCGGCGTACGGCGGCTGCGGGTCGTTGTGGTCGGCGACGTGCTGCATCCCGACGCGGGCGGTGTGGTAGCCGGCGGGGTTGAGGGTGGCGACGAGGTGGTCGTTGAGGTCGTTGAGCCGGCCGCCGCGGTGGGCCAGGCCGATCATGCCGTTCTCGTGCGGGTAGGTGCCGCAGAGCAGGGCGGCGCGCGACGGCGAGCACGTGGGATTAACGGTGAAGGCGTTGCGGAAGAGGACGCCTTGTTCGGCGAAACGCTGCAGACGCGGCGTGTCGACGGCGTAGCCGTAGGGCTGGATGTAGCGGCCGGTGTCGTGCGAGTGCAGGTAGACGATGTTGGGCGGGGGATCAGGCATGGCCGCGGAATGCTACCGCTTCTCCGGGATTGGCTTCCCTCGGGTCGGGCGGGCGATGGCCTCGTGTTGTCTGTCGCCGGGAGGTCCGTGAGCGGTCTGGCAAGCTCCGCCCATTGAGCGGGGGCGAGCGAGTGCCTGGCTCCGACCGCGAGCCGCCACGCGGCACGGAAGATGGCAATCCGTGGCCTTACGGTCTGATCAAGGCGTGCCGGAGGAGCGGCGTCGGAGTCGCGTAAAAGACCTACGCGAAAGGGTTTGACGGAATGGGCGATGCAGGATTCGAACCTGCGACCTCTTCCTTGTAAGGGAAGCACTCTAGCCGCTGAGTTAATCGCCCTGAGCCCTGAGTCTATCCGTCCGCGGCCGTAGCGGGGCATCGCCGCGCGGGGCGGCGGGTCGGGTATGCTTCGCCGCGGCGGGCCGTGGTTCCGCCCTTGCCAGCGCCCTTTCCCGAGGAATTGATCATGCCGATTTCGGTCGAGAAACAGATGCACAACGATGCCTGGGTCATCAAACTGGGCGGCAAGATGACGGCCGTCGATTCGCTTGACCTGCACGCCAAGCTGCTACCGGTTGTCCCCGAGGACCCGCAGTTGATCATCTTTGACATGTCCGACGTCGAGCTGATGCCCAGCCTCGGCATCGGCACGATGATGTCCTTCACCCGCGCCCTCGAGGCCAAGGGCAACACGGTTCGGTTCGCCTGCCTGAACGACAACATGGCAGAGATGATCAAGCGTTGCCGGCTCGACAGCGTGTGGGACATGTACGGCACGCTCGCCGAGGCCGAGAAGGGCCGCTGATCCGTCGGTCGGCACGGCGGTTCCGCGGTCAGACCTCGATGAAAGAGGAGTTGGGTCGCCGGCAGTGGTGGTACACCGTGAACGCGTGGGCGTGCCGTTCGTCCGTGGGGTGCTCGAAGAGCGTTTCTGTTTTCCAGTTGGAGAAGTCGTACGCCTTGAGAAACGCGTCGCCCTCGATGTCGGCGTGGACGACGGTCTCGTAGACGTGCGAGGCCATCGGCAGGGCGGCGTTGAAAAAGAGCGTGCCGCCGATGACGAAGACGACGTCCGAGCCGGTCTGTCGGTGGGCCAAGTCGATGGCGTCCTCGAGCGAGTGGCAGACGCGGACGCCGTTGACGGGCTGGTAGTCGCGGCTGCGGGTGATGACGACGTTCAGCCGACCGGGCAGTCGCGTCTTGTGATCCTCGTAGGTTTTTCGCCCCATGAGGATGGGCTTGCCCATGGTGGTGCGTTTGAAGTGGGCGAAGTCGGCGGGCAGGTGCCAGGGGATCTTGCCGTGCTTGCCGATGCAGCCGTTCTCGGCGCGGGCGTAGATGAGGGCGAGATGGGGGGAGGGCATCGACTTCCTAAACGGCAACGGCTGCTTTGATCGGCGGGTGCGGATCATAGCCGCGGATCGTGATGTCGTCCGGGGTGAAGTCGAAGAGCGAGGTGACGTCGGGGTTGAGGTGGACGGTGGGCTTGGGGCGTTCGTGGCGGCGGAGCTGGGTGCGGGCCTGTTCGAAGTGGTTTTGGTAGAGGTGGGCGTCGCCGAGGGTGTGGACGAACTCGCCTGGGGCGTAGCCGACTGCGTGAGCGATCATCATCGTGAGCAGCGCGTAGCCGGCGATGTTGTAGGGGACGCCGAGAAAGAGGTCGCCGGAACGCTGGTAGAGCTGGCAGGAGAGGCTGGGCCTGGCGTCGGGATCGCCCTCAGGGGCGGGGGTGACGTAGAACTGAAAGAGGGTGTGGCAGGGGGGCAGGGCCATGTCGTCGAGCTGAGCGACGTTCCAGGCCGAGACGATGTGGCGACGGGAGTGGGGGTTGTCGCGGAGTGACGTGATGACGTTCGCGAGCTGATCGACGTGGCCGGCGTCGGGGTCGGCGGGGTTGATCGGCCAGCGTCGCCACTGGTGGCCGTAAATGGGGCCGAGGTCGCCGGTGTCGGGGTCGGCCCACTCGTCCCAGATGGTGACCTTCTGGTCGCGGAGCTCGTTGTTGTTGCGGCCGCCGGCGATGAACCACAGCAGCTCGACGATGAGCGTGCGCGTGTGGATCTTGCGGGTGGAGACCAGCGGCAGGCCGTCGGCGAGATCGAAGCGGAGCTGACAGCCGAAGACGGACCGCGTGCCGGTGCCGGTGCGGTCGGGCTTGTCGTGGCCGTGGTCGAGGACGTGCTGGAGGAGGTCGAGGTACGGTTGCATGGTCGCAGTCTACGACTGCGAATGTGGCGTGATGGACGATGCCCGATGAATCGGGCTCAGCTCTGGCCAACGGTGACGGGCGTGGGCTGGGCCTGGGGCTGATAGGTGGGCTCGACGGTGATGCCCAGGGGCTGGCGGAGGCCGCCGGAGGGGGGCAGGCCTTCGCTGTCGATGATGCGTTGGATGGCCATGACGCCTTCGAGGAGGGTCTCGGGGCGGGGCGGGCAGCCGGGAACGTAGACGTCGACGGGGATGTACTGGTCGATGCCCTGGACGGTGGCGTAGGTGTCGAAGACGCCGCCGGTGGACGCGCAGGCGCCCATGGAGATGACCCACTTGGGCTCGCACATCTGGGTGTAGATGCGTTGGAGGACGGGCATCATCTTGATGGAGATGCGGCCGGCGACGAGCATGAGGTCGGCTTGGCGGGGGCTGAATCGCATGACCTCGGCGCCGAAGCGGGCCATGTCGTAGCGGGAGGAGGCGGTGGCCATCAGCTCGATCCCGCAGCAGGCGGTGCCGAAGGGCATCGGCCAGACGGAGGAGCGGCGGGCCCAGTCGACCACCCGCTGCAGGGTGGTGGTCATGAAGCCTTCGCGGTGTTCGAGGACTTGTTCGAGGCCCATGGCGTTCTCTGGGGGCAGGATGGCCGTTGCGTACTTAGAGGATATCGAACCCTATGTCGTCGGGCGTGAGAAGTCGTGTGGCCGGGCGGAATGACGCGGTCGAGGGGCGGTGGCCGATATTGGGAGCGTGAGCGAGGCGAGCGACGAGTCTTTGAACCTGGTGGTGTTCTCGGATGACTGGGGCCGGCATCCGTCGAGCTGCCAGCACCTGGTGCGGCACCTGATGCGGCGCGGGGCGGTCGGGGAGGTGGTGTGGGTGAACACGATCGGCACGCGGCGGGTGCGGCTGAGTTGGGCGGACGCGAAGCGGGCGGCGGGGAAGGTCGGGGGCATCGCGAGGACGCTGCCGCCGATGCATTGGTTTTGGCCCGCGGAGGAGGTGCTGAGGGAAACTGAGGGTCGACAGGGCGACAGCGAGGTGCGACCGCGGGTGGTGAGCCCGATGATGTGGCCGGGGTTTCGGGCGGGCTGGCAGCGGCGGTTCAACGCGAAGCGGATGGTCAACGCGGTGCGGGGGGCGATCGATCCGGGCAAGCGCTGGGTGGGGCTGACGACCTTGCCGATCACGGCGGACGTGGTGGAGCCGTTGCGTGAGCTTCCAGGGGGCGGGGTGGGGCGGTGGGTGTACTACGGCGTCGACGACTTCTCGGTGTGGCCTGGGCTCGACGGCGACGTGATGGACGCGATGGAACGCGAGCTCGTTGGCAAGGTCGATGCGATCTGCGTGGTGAGCCAGACGCTGGTGGATCGGGTGTGTGAGATGTTGAACCACGGAGGCAGGGAGAACGCGGAGGGCAGCAGCCGGGATGTGGCACATCCCGGGGTTGCGAGTGGGCATGCATCACGCCAAGACGCCAAGTCGCCAAGTCGCCAAGTTGAGCTGCTGACGCACGGAGTGGATATCGATGAATGGAACTTGCGTGATGTGTTGCCCATTGACGATTGGTGGACGCAGGTTGCGCCCCATCCGATTTTTTTGTTTTGGGGTTTGCTAGATGAGCGGATGGACGCCGACTGGTGGTGGAAGCTGGTCGATGGTTACGACTGCACGCCGTGTCAGCTGGGGCCGATTGGACCCGAGCCGGGTTTGAATGAGTTGCCAAACAATGTGATGCCAGGCCGAAGAGACCATGCCGAGTTGCCTCGGTGGGCGTCATGGGCCGATGTCCTCGTTATGCCTTACCGCGACATGCCGGTGACGCGGGCGATGCAGCCGTTGAAGTTGTTGGAGTATTTGGCGACGTACAAGCCGGTGGTGGTGCGGCGGCTGCCGGCGACGGAGGCCTGGGCGGACTGCTGCGACGTGGTGGAGACGGCGGAGGAGTTTGTGCGGGTGTGCCGGGAGCGGGCCGACGGGGGGCTGCCGGCGGATCAGCGGGCGGCGCGGGAGCGTCGGCTACCCGGGGAAAGCTGGTCCGAGAAGTCGCGTGAGTTGGAGGCGATTCTGCGTGGGGGCGGTGTTTAGCCGGCGAGATCTCTCGCCGGTTGCGGGTCGGCCCGCCGTGCGGCCGATGGGGGTGGTATGAGTGCATCGGTCGGGCGGAGCGTGATGGCGGGTGTTGGGGCGATCTCGGCGTGGCCGGCGCGGGTGGCGTTCTCGGCTTGGCGACGCACGCACGGTGACGATCGGGCGTTGCAGTTGGCCGGCGAGGCGGTGAGCGGGATCGCCGGGATGCGCGGGGTATGGGCGCGGGCGGCGTTCTACCGGTGGACGCTGGCGGGGTTCGGGGAGCGGGTCTGCATCGGGTGCGGGTCGCACGTCAGCAAAACGGCGACGACCGTCGGCGACGGCGTGTACATCGGGCGTTATTGCGGGGTGGGGCTGGCCGACTTGGCCGACGGGTGCATGCTCAGCGACGGCGTGCAAGTGCTTTCGGGCGGCCGGCAGCACGGGGCGGACGGGTCGGCCCGCGACGACGACACGATGAGCTACCGCCGCGTGCGGATCGGCCGCGGGGCGTGGATCGGGGCGAACGCCGTGGTGATGGCGGACGTCGGCGACGGGGCGATTGTCGGGGCGGGTGCGGTGGTGACCCGGCCGATCGCCGACGGGGCGAAGGTTGCGGGCGTGCCGGCCAAACCGATCGGCCCGGGCCTCACGATCAACTGGACCCGCGCCGGCACCGTCGCGTCCGACGGGTTGCCTGCCTCTACACTCGCCGCATGACCCCGATGGGCGACGCCAACCCACCCGCCGCCGGCCTGGGCCGATACCCGACGACCCGGCTGCGCCGCCTTCGCCAACACGCCTGGTCGCGTGCTCTCGTGGCCGAGCAGACGCTGACCATCGACGACCTCATCTGGCCGCTGTTCGTGCACGACCGCGACAGGCCGGCCGACATCCCCACGATGCCCGGCGTGCATCGCCTCTCGATCCCGGGCGTCGTGGACGCCGCGCATCGCGCCGTCGATCTCGGCATCCCGGCGATCGCCGTGTTTCCGGCCACCGACCCGTCGTTGAAAACCGACGACGGCCGCGAGGCGGTGAACCCCGACAACCTGGTCTGCCGCACGCTGCGCGCTCTGCGCGACGCCGGCCTGGTCGGCAAGCTCGGCCTGTTCACCGACGTCGCCCTCGACCCCTACACCGACCACGGGCACGACGGGCTGCTTCGCGGCGACGCCATCGTCAACGACCCGACCGTCGAGGTGCTCTGCCGGCAGGCGGTCAACCAGGCCAAGGCCGGCTGCGACGTGATCGCGCCCAGCGACATGATGGACGGTCGCGTGGCGATGATCCGTCAGGCGCTCGACGCGGAGGGTTTCGAGGGCGTCGCGATCATGAGCTACGCCGCGAAGTACGCCTCGGCGTTCTACGGGCCGTTCCGCGACGCGGTCGGCTCGCAGGCGGCGCTGCGGGGCGACAAGCGGACGTACCAGATGGACCCGGCCAACGGCGACGAGGCGTTGCGCGAGGCGGCGATGGACGTGGCCGAGGGGGCGGACGCGCTGATCGTCAAGCCGGGGCTGCCGTACCTGGACCTGTGCTGGCGGGTGAAGGCCGCGCTCGGCGTGCCGACGTTCGCGTATCAGGTCAGCGGGGAGTACGCGATGCTGGACGCGGCGGCACGGGCGGGGGCGATCGACCGGCGTCGGACGGTGCTGGAGTCGCTGCTGGCGTTCAAGCGTGCGGGCTGCGACGGCGTGTGGACGTACTTTGCGGCTGAAGCGGCGGGTTGGCTGGCGTCGGGGCGGGGTTGATGCGAAACTGCTCGTGCCGGCCAGGACGGCCGGTCGGCCGGTCCCCTCGCGCGTTTGCCGGCCGATCCGCGTCACTTGGAATCGGAGTCTGACGACGTGTCGATCGAATTGAATTGCGACCAGTGCGGCAAGACGCTCCGGGTGGACGACAAGTACGCCGGTCGGCGGGCGTCCTGCCCGTCCTGTCACGCGCCGGTGGACATCCCCGAGAAGCTGGAAGAGCTCGAGGAACTCGAAGAGCTGGAGCCGCTGGACGAGTCGCCGGACGCCGACGATTCGGGCTACGCCGTGGACGAGCACGCGCTCGACGCGCTGGCCGCCGGTTCGCCCGCCCCGCCTCAGCCGATGACGCAGGCCGAGAAGCTCGAGGCCGCCGGCTTGGCCGCGCCCACGCCGACCAAGGGCAAGAAGCACGGCGCCAAGCCGCTGCCCGGTCACGAGGCCAAGCCGCAGCTCACCGATCGCGAGAAGGCCGCCAAGGCCGACGCCCGCCGATCGCTGATCACCAAGGCGGTTCTCGTGCTGGTGATCTTCGGCGCCCTCGCGGGCGGGGCGTACTGGTACATGACCACGCTGGGGGCGATGGTGCAGATCGCCTCCTCGCAGTCCGTCCGGACCGTTCACGCGTTGCAGGGCATCAGCCCGGCCGAGGCCCGCGAGGGCTTCAACCCGATGAGCAACCCGCTCGTTCAGATGCGCGGCGGCACGCCGTCCGGGGCGCCCGACACCTCCGCAGGCCCCGACCCGGATTACCTCGTGATCGGCGGCGGCGACGGGCTCTACGTCGTCCGACCCGACGGCGGAGGCGACTACCTGCTGGTCGAACTCGACGTCCGCGAGGGGCTGATGAAGTCCCGCAACCAGTGGTCGGGCTACAACGTGCGGTTCCGTCAGTCCCAGTTCGAGGTGACCGCCAACACCGGCCAGACCGTGCAGCCGATCCTGCTGCAGAAGGCGATCGCCAGCCCGGCGTCGGTCTACCTCGATAAAGGCTCGAACCCCACGCCCATCATGCCCGTTGGCTATCAGCCGACCAGCACCGCGTACGAGAGCAAGGGCCGCAATGAGCAGGCGGCCGGGACGCTGGCGTTCGACGGCTCCAACGGCGTGACGGGCCAGCTCTCGTTCCGCTCGCTGCGTGCGTTCAACCCGTCGCCCGGGGTCAGCGGGATCACCGCCGAGGGCCAGCTCGAGCTGCGCTCCGCCTCGGGGATGCAAGTGGACTACACGTACAGCGGATACGCGGCCGAGGTCGCCTGGTCGAGCGGCGACACCGGGTGGGTGAGCACCGACAGCTACATGCTCGGCTCGGTCACGACCATGGAGATGCACCGCTGCGCGTTGCTGATCCCCAAGCCCGCCGGCGCGACGCGGCTGGTGATCAACATGGGCGGCGAGCACCTCGTCACCGTTTCCACAACCGCGTCCTCCGGCACGCCCTCGGGGCCACCCGCTCCCTCGACTCCGGCACCCTCGACCCCGCCGCCCGGTCCCGTCGCGTCCGGCGGCGCCTCGGCTCCCCCGGTGAACGCCGCCGGCGCCGCCCCGGCCAGCAACCCCAACCCGCTCGGCTACTTCTCCGCCCTTGCCCAGGCCCGCGACAAGGCACGCGGCACCGTCGCCGCCAGCAACATGCGCCAGATCGGCGTCGCGCTGCACGCCTTCGCCGCCCAGAACAACGACGCCTTCCCCGAGTCGCTCGACGAGATCCGCGACTTCATCCCCGCCTTCGACGAATTGGTCAAGAACCCCCACACCGGCGAGGACGTCGGCTTCATCTACGAGCCCCCCGCCCCCGACGACGACCCCGCCACCACGCCCATCCTTTGGGAGTCGCGCGGCGGCTACAAGGACCTCTCCGGCTACGTGCTCTACGCCGACGGGCACGTGAAGAACGAGTAGGCCGCGTGGTCGCCGCAGCAAGCGCCGATCACCGCCGCGACGACTCAATCAATCGTCGTCGATGATCGAGGTCTTCAGCCGCGTCAGCTGGCCGATCGCCAGCGGCAGCACCTTCGAGTTAACGAGCGACATCTCGAGCGTTTCTTTCTTCTTTTCGGTGCTGTTGTCGTTGATCGTCTCGACCGTGATCTTTGCCTTCGACTTGCCAGCCTTGAACTTGAGCTTCTTGCCCTTGAGCTCCTTGCCGTCGACGAAGACCTCGTAGTCCTTGCCGAGCTTGGCCTTGCCTTTGAGCTTGAGCTTGACTGTCGCGGACTTGCTGATGTCGCCGGTGCGCACCGCGTTGTACTTGAGCTTTGAGCCCTTCTCCTTGAGCTTCTTGCTCTTGCCCTCGAGCTTGACCGCGGGGGTGACGACCACGTCGAACGTCTGCTCGGCCGTGTTGCCCTCCAGGTCGGTCGCCCGCACCGTTAGCGTCGCCGTCCCCTCGAAGTTCGCCGCGGCGGCGACCGTCATCCTGCCGAGCTCATCGAAGGACACGCTCACGCCGTCCGGCGCCGAGTTGGCGGTGATCTCGTAGCTCAGCTCGTCGACGATTGTCATCGATTCGGTGAGCACAAAGTCATCGCGGTCGGGCGTGCCGTCGGCGTCCGTGTAGTTCTCCAGCGGCACGCTGCTGAGCGCGTCGGCGTTCTCCGTGTAGTCGTCGGTCAGGTCGAACGTGCCGTCCCCCGCGATCGCGTTGACTACGTCCATGCCATCAAACAGCACTTCACCAAACGGCGTGAAGCCGCCGTTCTGGGCGTCAAGGTTTTCAGAATTGTCGCCTAGGTTGAAGAAAAACTGGGAGGTCGCGCTGTTTGGATCGTTGCCCAGCTTCGCCATCGAGAGCGTGCCGGCGATGTTGACCGGTGGCGTCAATTGCCAGTAGAGACCCGGGAAATCGAAGGTGTAGGGGTCTCCGCCAAATGTGACGGTGTCGTTCGTGTCGTCGATCGCGTCGATCCTCAACACAACAGAGTTGGCCGCGTTGGAGGGATCGATAATCGTGATCGTCCAGCCGGTGTCGATGACGCTCAGGTCCGTGCCAACGGGCAACTGAAGCACGTTGCTGCCGTTCGTGAGATCGGCGTTGATGCCGGAGATCTGTGCGTAGTTGCCAAACTCGTTCTCGATCGAATCTGTGGTGATCGTCCCGACGCTCTGCGCGTCGTCGCTGATCGAGAAGCCGCCGCCTTGCAGCACGAAGTCGTCCACAAGCCGGTGATAGAACATGTCGTCATAGGCCCCGGCCTCGACGAGATCCAAGAAGTTCTGGGCGGTGATCGGCGTCAGATCGTCATAGGTCTCGATGTAGAAGTCACCGCGGTTGGTCTCGGCCTTAACGACCGAGCCCTCGATGTCGGGGTCGTCGAAGAACTCGCCGAGCGTGACCGCCGCGGTCCCGCCCGCCTGCACGTCGACGTCGTCGATCGTCGCGATCACCGACGCCGAGAAAAGCTGCCTCGGCTCCAACGGCTCGACCTCGAGCCGCGCCTCGGGGATCGATCGCACCGATAACCCACGCACCGCCCTGAGCAAACTCCGCCACATCGTCAGTCCTCCTGGATCCGGAGACGTCACAAAAAATGTCGCCGGCGTCCGTGCCACCCCATCGGCCCCCGGTGGGCCGCGTTGAGGTCTCAGGCTACCCGACGGCGGCCGAATTCGGTCGGTTTTTCGGGGAAATGGCGCCCCTTTCTCCACCGCTCGTGCACGTCGTGCCGATGCAGGACGGGCCGAGTTGACACGCCGTGGCGGCGCGTTACACTCTTCGGCTCGCCTGTGAGGTCCGACGCCTATGGGAACACGACATCAATGACGCCAAATACTCCACCCGGAGAGGCTCGCTGATGACGACCCCCGTGGACGTCCGACCCCGCAGCGGCGGGATAGCCCCGGCACTCGTGTCGATGGCCGATGGGTTCTTTGACATGCGAATAGGTCTTTGTGTTGCAACACCGAGAATGTTGTCTCGTGCGTATAGGGCGATATCGTCCCGGCCGAGCCGACCAGATCTCGACGCAGCCTGTTCGCGGAGCCGTCGCTGGCGTTGATGGGAACAGGGTGGTCGAGGGGGTGAAGCGGCTTGGTCATTCGGCTTCGTCTCCGAATAGTTGAGTTCGCGGATCTCTATGGGTCGGTCGCAGGTCGGGGTGATGAAGTTACTAAGGGCACGGGGTGGATGACTTGGCGATCAGAGGCGATGAAAGACGTGGTAGCCTGCGATAAGCCGCGGGGAGCTGGCAAACAAGCTTCGATCCGTGGATGTCTGAATGGGGAAACCCGGCCACTTGTGGTCATCACACGCTGAATGCATAGGCGTGTGAAGCGAACCCGGAGAACTGAAACATCTCAGTACCCGGAGGAAAAGAAAGCAACAGCGATTCCGTCAGTAGCGGCGAGCGAAAGCGGACCAACTCATAGCGTCGTGAACGGCCTGGAAAGGCCGATCGCAGAGGGTGACAATCCCGTAGCGGCGTAGTGAGGTAGCCCTCGAGTAGCACGGAGCTCGTGAAACTCCGTGTGAACATGGGAGGCCCACCTTCCAAGGCTAAATACTCCTGATCGACCGATAGTGAACCAGTAGGGTGATTGAATGTTGAAAAGCTCCCCGACAAGGGAAGTGAAAAGCACCTGAAACCCCGTGCCTACAAGCGGTCGGAGCCTGCCTTCGGGCGGGTGACGGCGTGCCTTTTGCATAATGAGCCAGCGAGTTGTCCTTCATGGCAAGGCTAAGCCGTACACCGGCGCAGCCGTAGCGAAAGCGAGTCTTAACCGGCGAACAGTCGTGGGGGGCAGACGCGAAACCAGGTGATCTACCCATGGCCAGGTTGAAGGGAGGGTAAAACCTCCTGGAGGACCGAACCCGTTGTCGTTGAAAAGACATGGGATGAGCTGTGGGGAGGAGTCAAAGTCTAATCAAACCTGGAGATATCTCGTTCTCCTCGAAATAGCTTTAGGGCTAGCCTCGCGTGTTCCTGTATGGGGGTAGAGCGACTGATTGGAGCTGGGGCCCATCCCGGGTACCCACTCCAACCAAACTCCGAATACCATACAGCCAAGCGCGGGAGTCAGTCTGCGGGGGACAATCTCCGTGGACAAAAGGGAAACAACCCAGACCACCAGCTAAGGCCCCCAATGACGTCTCAGTTCTTAAGGATGTCAGGGTCCTTTGACAGCCGGGATGTTGGCTTAGAAGCAGCCACCATTTAAAGAGTGCGTAATAGCTCACCGGTCGAGGATCTTGGCGCCGATAATGATCGGGAATAAGGCGTCAGCCGAAGCTGTGGACTTTAACGAGTGGTAGAGGAGCGTTGCTGTCGGCGTTGAAGGTCATCGGACAACGATGGCTGGAGCGGCAGCAAGTGCTTATGCTGGCTTGAGTAACGATAAAGCAGGTGAGAATCCTGCTCGCCGAAAGCCTAAGGTTTCCTGGGCAAGGTAAATCCGCCCAGGGTTAGTCGATACCCTAAGGCGAGGCCGAAAGGCGTAGTCGATGGGAAGCAGGTTAATATTCCTGCACCAAGGTGAATGTGACGGACCTACGAGGTATGGCGGTTGGCTAGTCGTGACCGTTGCCGCAAGGCTAAGGGCTTGGATCCCGATGCATGCGATGTAGGTTCCTAGAAATAGCTCACCATTTGATCGTACTAAAACTGACACAGGTAGGCGGGGCGAATAGCCTCAGGCGCTCGAGAGAACGGTTGTGAAGGAATTAGGCAAATTCACCCCGTACGTTCGCAATAAGGGGGCCCTAACCTTCGGGAAGGGCGCAGAGAAAAGGTGCTGACGACTGTTTATCAAAAACACAGGACTGTGCTAATTCGCAAGAAGAAGTATACAGTCTGACGCCTGCTCGATGCCGGAATGTTAAAGAAGTAGGTTAGCTTCGGCGAAGCTTACGACTCAAGCACCGGTCAATGGCGGCCGTAACTATGACGGTCCTAAGGTAGCGAAGTTCCTTGTCGGGTAAGTTCCGACGCGCATGAATGGCGTAACGATTGGCACACTGTCTCCACAACCGGCTCGGTGAAATAGAAGTTGCGGTGAAGATACCGCATACCCGCAGCAAGACGGAAAGACCCCGTGGACCTTTACTGTAGGCTGATACTGGCCAAGATTTTCAACTGCGTAGGATAGGTGGGAGGCTTTGAAACCGAGTTTTCGGACCCGGTGGAGCCGTCCTTGAAATACCACCCTGTTGCTCGTCTTGACCTAACGCGATCCCGTGAATCCGGGTCGCGGACCCTGTTAGCTGGGCAGTTTGACTGGGGCGGTCTCCTCCTAAAGAGTAACGGAGGAGCGCAAAGGTTGGCTCAGCGTGGTTGGAAACCACGTTTCGAGTGTAAGAGCACAAGCCAGCTTTACTGCAAGACATACGCGTCGAGCAGTCACGAAAGTGGGCTCTAGTGATCCGGTAGTCCCGTGTGGAAGGGCTATCGCTCAACGGATAAAAGGTACCCCGGGGATAACAGGCTGATCGCTCCCGAGCGTCCATAGCGGCGGAGCGGTTTGGCACCTCGATGTCGGCTCGTCACATCCTGG
>JBCBUE010000063.1:0-19107 GCA_039818285.1 Planctomycetota bacterium
GTCGGCGGGAGGTGAGATTCAGGCTGGGGGTTCGGTGGGACCGATAACCAACTTAATCTGCCCGGCGGCCTGCCGTCGGGGAGCGTGGTGTTGAACCCGGATTGAGAGGCAAGTCGGATGAGCGAGCCGAGGGACGATCGGCGGGTGGTGATGCGGTACAAGCCGGCGCCGCGGAGCGTGGGGGGCTGGCTGCGGGAGGCGGGGGTGTGGGCGGCCGATCGGGCGGGGTCGGCGGCGGAGCGGGTGCGTGGGGTGCGGTTGCAGCGAGGCTGGTGGGTGGGGCCGACGGGGGTGGTGATGCTCGGCTTGGCGGGGTGGGTGGCGTTCGGGCCGGCGTCGGTGGGGACGCGGCCGTCGGGGCTGGGGCCTCGGTCGGCCGAGGGGCGAGGGATCGACCTGTCGACGGGGGTCCCGCCGGAGGTGGCGTTTGCGGAGGACGAAGCGGCGGGCGAGGCGGCTGGGGCCGATGAGGCGGGGGCCACCGAGGCGGTGGGGCCGTTGGTGATCGATCTGCGTGCCGCGGCGGCCGAGACGGAGGCGACGCCGGACCTTCGGGCCGAGGCGTCGGGCAAGGTCGAGGTCGAGGTCGACCCGGTGGCCATCGCCGAGGGGCCGGGCGCGGAGGCGGCGGTCGCGGAACCGTCCGAGCCCGCAGAGGAAGCGGCGGCGCGGCCGTCGACGATGACCACGGAGGCGGCGATGGCGACAGGGCCCGTCGAGGCGCCGGCGACGGCGACCCCGGCAACCCAGTGGGCGGAAGTCGAGGCGTCGCTGGCGATGGGCGAGGCCGAGCCGAGCTGGCCGTGGCCGAGCGCGGTGCCGTCGGTCCGGTCTGAGCAGACGGCGGGTTCCGCGCCGGACGCGCGAGAGGTGGCGGCCGAAGCGGTGGCGCTGGCCAAGCCGGTGCCGCCCGCGCCGCCGGCCGAATCGCGGACGCGGCGAGTGGTGTACATGGTGGACCTGTCGGGTTCGCTGGTGGACAGCCTGCCCGAGGCGGTGCGGTGGATCGGGGAGGCGTTGGACGGGCTGGAGCAGCCGGCGGTGTTCACGGTGCTGTTTTTCCGGGAGGGCGAGGTGATCGAGGCCCCGCCGTACGGGCTGAAGCCGGCGACGTTCGCGATGAAGTGGGAGGCTTACGACTGGATGCGGCCGGAGACCGGGCACGTCGAGGCGGGGGGCAAGGCGACGCTGTCGGACGCGGTGCTGGCGGCGCTGCGGTACGAGGTGGACCGGGTGGTGCTGCTGAGCGACGACGGGTTCGGGCGGGGGCTGTCGTGGGTGGGCGGGCCGACGCTGCTGGACGAGATCGCGCTGACGCTGCCGAACGCGGGGACGCGGATCGACACGGTGCAGTTCTTCTACCGGGACCGGGCGGGGGCGATGGAGGCGATCGCCGATCGCTTCGGCGGTGAATACACGTTCATCGGCGTCGCACTACCGGACGACGACCCGGCGTTCGTGGACCTCTACGGCAGGCTGCGGACGCGCTGAGCGTCGTCGGCCCCGTGCCATCACATCAACGTTCACCGGCTGTGCCGATAAGGGCGGCGACCGGCGCGCCGTCTTAACGCGAGCGCGGGAGTCTCCGATAGAGCCTGCGTCGGCCGTCGTGGTCGGCGAGGACCAGGAGATGAGTATGTCGATCCCGCCGATCCTGAACGCCCGCCCGCAGACGTGCCGTCGCTTCCTGGCCGACTGGGCCGGCTCGCTGACGCCGCCGGCGCCGATCTTTCAGTCCAAGGCCGAGGGCGGCGCGGGCGTGCTGGCGGCCAACTCCGCGGCGCTGTTCCGCCTGTCGCTGATGGACCGCGACGAGCAGATCAAGCTGCACCACGCCTTCAACGACTGGCTGGACGGCCAGGCCCACGTCCGCCAGGACGACCCGTACAACTGGACGCTCGAGGAGACGATCGAGCACCTCGGCCGGGCCCGCAAGGTGCTGGTCTTCGGGTTCGTCTACCGCGAGCTCGAGCGGCACATCGGCGTCCGTGACGTCAACGAGTCGCTGGCCGCGGCCGCGCTGTGGTCGTTCGGGACGCTCGACGAGGAGCACCAGATGGCCCTGGTCGACCACGTCGAGGCCCGGCACGCCGAGCAGTGCGTGATCGACGAGCAGGCGCTCGACTGCCTTCAGCGGATCTACGCGGCGGCCGCCTGATCGCCGCCGATCTCCCGGCCGCGCCCGCTACACTCGCGGCGTGTCCGAGGCCTCATCACCCCCCGCCCGCCCCGTCGCCCTGCTGATCCGCGCGCCGGGCACGAACTGCGACCGCGAGATGGCCCACGCCTTCCGCCTCGCCGGGGCCGAGCCGCGCACGATCCACCTCGATCGGCTGACCGCCGACCCGACCGCGCTCGCCGAGGCGTCGCTGATCGGGATCCCCGGCGGGTTCAGCTATGGCGACGACGTCGCGGCCGGGCGGGTGTTCGCGAATCGATTGAAGCGTCGGCTGGCCGAGCCGCTGGCGGCGGCGGTCGAGCGCGGCGTGCCGATCATCGGCGTGTGCAACGGGTTTCAGGTGCTGGTCAAGCTCGGCCTGCTGCCGGGCGGCGGGATCGATGGCGGCGGGTTCACGCAGCGAGCGACGCTGATCGACAACGCCCTGCCCCGGTTTATCGATCGCTGGGTCGACTGCATCGTGCCCGGCGAGGGCCACGGCGGCGGGCGGTGCGTCTGGACGCGAGGGCTAAGCCGATGCGAGCTGCCCATCGCACACGGCGAGGGCCGGTTCGCCGCCCCGCCCGAGGTGCTCGACGAGCTGGAAGCCAACGGCCAGGTCGCTCTGCGCTACGCCGAGGACAACCCCAACGGCTCGGCCCGCCACATCGCCGGCGTCTGCGACCCGACCGGGCTGGTCTTCGGCCTCATGCCCCACCCCGAACGGTTCACCGACCCCCTGCAGCACCCCGCGTGGACCCGCCTGGGCGAGTCGCACCGGGCCGCCGAGCCGCCCGGGCTCGCGATGTTCCGCAACGCTGTGCAGCGGGTGGCGGTGCCGAGGCTCGCCGCGGGCTGATCGTCGCTTGTGCGGCCGCGATTGGCCGATATATACTGCTCGGCTCGCAGCCTCGGACGTTCCGAGGCTTGTTTTGTCTCTGCGTCGTGCGACGGCCCGTCCCGCCGAACCGCGACGCCCTGACAGATCCGCACCAGGCAGGCGATCGGTCGCCTGCGACCCGTTTGGGCTGATCGGCGCGTCGTCGGTCGCGGGTACACCGCCCACCGGAAAGGCTCCTCTCTCCCCATGGTTGACAAGTCCCTCATCGCCACGCTCGAGATCGAAGATTCCGAGGCCGTGGCCATGCTCGAAGACGCCTTCGGCACCGACGTGGCCGGCGGCGACATGGAACCCCTGCTCGGCGACATCATGGCCGACTTCTCGTCCGGCACGATCGTGCAGGGCAAGGTCATCGGCCACGCCGGCGACGACTTCCTCGTCGAGGTCGGCCTGAAGTCAGAGGGCATCCTCGACAAGAACGAGTTCGAAGACGCCTCGGCCATCGAGATCGGCGACACCGTCGAGGTCCTGCTCGAGGACGCCGACTCGCCCACCGGCCTGATCCAGATCTCCAAGCGCAAGGCCGACCGCATCCGCGGCTGGGAGAAGATCATCAACGAGAAGGGCGAGGGCGACCCCGTCGACGGCCGGGTCATGCGCAAGATCAAGGGCGGCCTGCTCGTCGACATCGGCGTGCCCGTCTTCCTGCCCGCGTCGCAGGTCGATATCCGCCGCCCGCACGACATCGGCGCCTTCATCGGCACGACCATCGAGGCCGCGATCCTCAAGATCGACCACGAGCGCCGCAACATCGTGATCTCCCGCCGCAAGCTCATCGAGGAGCGACGGGCCGAGCAGCGCAAGAAGCTGCTCACCGAGATCAAGGTCGGCGACATCGTCCAGGGCACCGTCAAGAACATCGCCGACTTCGGCGCGTTCGTCGATCTGGGCGGCATCGACGGCCTGCTGCACATCACCGACATGTCCTGGGGCCGGGTCAACCACCCGTCCGACGTCGTCAAGATCGACGAGAAGCTCGACGTCAAGATCCTTAACATCGACCACGAGCGCGAGAAGATCGCCCTGGGCCTCAAGCAGCGCGACACCTCGCCGTGGGAAGACATCGAGGCCAAGTACCCAGCCAACACCCGCCTGCGCGGCACCGTCACGAACATCATGTCCTACGGGGCGTTCGTGAAGCTCGAGGACGGCGTCGAGGGCCTCGTGCACATCTCCGAGATGTCCTGGACCAAGCGCATCAGCCACCCGACCGAGCTCGTCTCCATCGGCGAAGAGGTCGAGGTCGTCGTCCTGGACATCAACAAGGACAAGCAGGAGATCAGCCTCGGCATGAAGCAGACCGAGGTGAACCCCTGGGAGCTCGTGGCCGAGAAGTACCCGCCCGGAACCGTCATCGAGGGCAAGGTCCGCAACCTCGCCAGCTACGGCGCGTTCGTCGAGATCGAGCCGGGCATCGACGGCCTGCTGCACGTCAGCGACCTGTCCTGGACCCGCAAGCTCTCGCACCCCAACGAGATGCTCAAGAAGGGCGAGGAGCTCAAGTGCGTCGTCCTCGAGGTCGACCGCGACAAGCAGCGTGTCGCTCTGGGCCTCAAGCAGATGACCCAGGACCCGTGGGACGAGGCGATCCCCGCCAACTACCAGCCGGGCATGATCGTCGAGGGCAAGGTGACCAAGATCACCAACTTCGGCGTGTTCGTCGAGCTCGAGGACGACCTCGAAGGCCTGCTGCACATCTCCGAGCTGTCCGACCACAAGGTCGACAACCCGCAGGAGGTCGTCCAGCAGGACCAGACCGTCGAGGTCAAGATCCTCCGCGTCGACACGGACGACCGCAAGATCGGCCTGTCGCTCAAGCGGGCGCAGTGGACCGCGGACCAGGACGCCGCTGCCACCAAGCGCGAGTCCAAGAGCAAGCCGACCGACGGCCCGACCTCGGGCGGCCTCGGCGGCTTCGGCGACCACGACGCGCTGGGCACCGACAAGATCACCTTCGGCCAGGGCGGCGCGTCGACGGGGTGAGCTCGTCACCGATGCACGACATCTCAAATCCATTAGCCCCGGCTTCCAGCCGAGGTTTTTCTTTGGCGAAGATCATTAAACCATTAGCCCCCGGCTCTGCCGGGGGTGAACGACCAGGCGTCAAGTGGCATGCAATGGCGATTGATTCTTCACCCCCGGCAGAGCCGAGGGCTAACGGTCACACAACGGGCGGTAGCCGTCATGTCCCGCGATGTACTCATATCGCGCCTGCACCTCCGCCTCAGTAAAGCAATAGCGCTTGTCGTACCCCTCGGTCCAGACCTTGCCCTTCCCAACCGCTTGACGCATGCGATTCTTCAATCGACCCGCGACCTTCGCGACGCCATCGCCGCCGTGAGATAGCAGGACGTGCGCGTGCCACGATTCAATCGATACCGCGATCAGCCGGTAGTTGAACTCGTCGCAAGCAGCTACCAAAGCCTCGAACGAAGTCTTCTGCTCCACTTCGGTGAGATACACCGCACCCGCTCGCATGATGCGCTTTGCATTGCTCTCCAGCAACGGATCGCTCTGGACAACTCGCCCATTGTCGACATATCCACGCAGATCACCCGGCAGCCACGTGCCGTACGTCGTGGTCGTCATCATTGTGGCCAACAGGTTGAGTGACCCCGGCACTTCACCCTTCCCCTTTGAAACAATTCCAATTCACCTCCGGCTCTGCGGGGGGTGAAAAAGCAAGCGCCTTCCGACCTGCATGTAACATCAAACTACTCATCATCAGTCCCGGCAGGGCCAAAGAACCATCGCACGATTCGCTCAATCCGATCAACCAACACTTGAATGCCGATTGCAAATCCAGCAAAGGCTGCGATACCGGAAGAGATCAGGACCCCAAGTCCGATTGCACAAGCGATTGATGCGATCAAGGAGGCACCGTCTGAATAGAACTTAATCGAAAGAGGAACTCCCACAACGGCTGTCCAAAGACAAACCATCGCTAATGCAAAGCGACATCGCCAGTTGAGAGACTTCTTGCCTGGGTTCCATACGAAGAGCGTGTACGCACCGAGCGCGGAAACGAGAACGCACGCCAAGATGGCCTCGAATTGACTCACCAAAGCAAGATAATGCGTTGCACGTAGCAACAACTTCAATGTGTCGGTCGAAAGCCCCTGATCTGCCACCCCCGGCAGAGCCCGGGGCTAATGGGCCCGCTGGCGCGGGCGTGAGTCGATCGACGTTGTCGATCTACTCTTCAAACTTCTCGACGAGCCAGTACTCCAGCTCGACGGGCGTCGCGCGGCCGAAGATGGTGACGATGACGCGGACCTTGCCCTGGTCGGGCAGGAGGACGTCGACGGTGCCCTCGGTGTTCTCGAACGGGCCGGAGACGATCTTGACGTGGTCGCCGGGCTCGAACTCCATCTTGACCTCGGGCTGCTCCTCGGGGGGCTTGGCCGCGTTGATCATCTTCTCGACTTCGGGCATGGACATCGGCGACGGGCGGCCGGCGGTGCCGATGAAGTCGCCGACGCCGGTGGTTTCCTTGATGAGGAAGAAGATGTCCTGGGGGATGCGGCCGTCGTCCTCGAGCTTCATCTCGACGAAGACGTAGCCGGGGTAGAGCTTGGTTTCGAGGATCTTGTGCTTGCCGGCCTTGATGGTCTTCTGCTTCTCGGTGGGGACGAGGATGCGGTTGACCAGGTGGGGCTTGTCGGGGTGCTCGCCGTCGAAGCCCTCGATCTTGATCTTGCGCAGGAGGGTGGCTCGGACCGAGTCCTCCTTGTTGGAGGCGACGCGAAGGACGAACCAGTTCATGTCCGGGTGGACGAGGGGTTCGTTGTCGCCGGGGACGTTGGAGGCGGCGAGGTCGTGATCGGAGACGGCGGTGTCGAAGTCGGACATGGGGATTCCCATTGAGTGATCTGGCGATTTGGCGATCGTTATTGTTGCGGTCGGGTTACTGGGCGCCGGTGGCCTCGAGGACGCCGATCCACTGGAAGAACTTGAAGAAGAAGATGTCGACGACGAAGAGCAGGGCGGCCATGAGGAAGGTGCCGCCGATGACGACGAGGGTCGAGCCGAAGACCTCCTTGCGGGAGGGCCAGTTGACCTTGTTCATCTCGGCTTCGGTGTCGATGCAGAACTGGACGATCTTGCGGTTGGCGCCGAAGAGGTAGTAGAGGACGGCGGCGGCAACGAGGATGACGCCGGCGGCCATGCCGCCCTGCCAGTACAGCATGTTCTCGGCGTCGACCCAGACGGTCAGCCGGCCCCAGAGCCAGCCGACGCCGGCGAGGACGACGGCGCCGAAGCCGGCGGCGGAGAGCCAGCGGGTGTAATAGCCCTGGCCGGGTTTGTAGACGCTCATGAAGCCGCCGCCTGCGGAGGCGTCGGCGCGGTCGGCGGTTTGCGTGGCGCTGGGCATGATGGTCGGGAGTGGGAGGGGCGAGGAGGCCCACGGCGAGGCGTGGGGGGAGGGACGGTAAGCACGGGCGGAGGGACTTGAACCCACGACCTGCGGATTTGGAATCCGCTGCTCTGCCAACTGAGCTACGCCCGTGTGGGCGGGACGGCGGCCTGATTCAGGCGCGTCTGAGGCGACTGGCGGCCCGTCCGCGGGGGATCGGGCTGACGGCGGGACCGGCCGCGAGGAAGATCACGATGCCGGGTCCCCGAATAACAACGCCCCCGCGGGTGGGCGAGGGCGTTGACGTATTAGACCGTGAGATCGGCGGTCGGTCAAGCCGTCGCCGGGGGGGGGCGGCGGTGCCTTACTTGCGCTTGATCTTGTGCAGGGTGTGCTTGCGCAGTCGGGGGCTGAACTTCATGAGCCCGTCCTTGAGCTTCTCGGGCATGCCGCCCTTGACGTTGACCGGCGTGCGGTAGTTCAGGTCGCCGGTCTCGCTGCACTGCAGCCAGACGTCTTCGACGGCGTCTTTGCTTTTCTTGGCCATGGGGACGACCTCGTAGAAGAGAGAAAGCGTCGGCCGGGGCTCTCGCCTCGGCCGACGGTGGGGTCAGTCGTGAACTACTCGAGGATCTTGGTGACGACGCCGGAGCCGACGGTGCGGCCGCCTTCGCGGACCGCGAAGCGAGACTGCTCTTCGAGGGCGATGGGCTTCTCGAGGGTGATCTTCATCTGGACGTTGTCGCCGGGCATGCACATCTCGGCGCCGCCCATGAGCTCGATCGCGCCGGTCACGTCCGTGGTGCGGACGTAGAACTGAGGCTTGTAGCCGGAGAAGAACGGCGAGTGGCGGCCGCCCTCTTCCTTGGTGAGGACGTAGACCTCGCCCTCGAAGACCTGGTGGGGGTTGATGGTCTTGGGGGCGGCGAGGACCTGGCCGCGCTGGATCTGTTCTTTCTCGACGCCGCGGAGCAGGCAGCCGCAGTTGTCGCCGGCGATGCCCTCTTCCATGGACTTGTTGAACATCTCGACGCCGGTGACGGTGGTTTCCTGGGTGTCACCGAGGCCGACGATCTCGACCTTGTCGCCGACCTTGACCTTGCCGCGTTCGATGCGGCCGGTGGCGACGGTGCCGCGACCCTTGATGGAGAACACGTCCTCGACGGCCATCATGAAGGGTTTGTCGGTCTCGCGCTCGGGGTCGGGGATCCAGGTGTCCAGGGCGTCCATGAGCTCCTGGATGCACTTGGTCTTCTCGGGGTCTTCGGGGTTCTGCAGGGCGGGGAAGGCGGCGCCCTTGATGATGGGCGTGTCGTCTTCGAAGTCGTACTTGGCCAGGAGTTCCTGGACCTCGAGCTCGACGAGGTCGAGCAGTTCCTCGTCGTCGACGAGGTCGACCTTGTTGAGGAAGACGACGAGCTTGGGCACGTTCACCTGGCGGGCGAGGAGGACGTGCTCGCGGGTCTGGGGCATCGGGCCGTCGGCCGCGGAGACCACGAGGATGCCGCCGTCCATCTGGGCGGCGCCGGTGATCATGTTCTTGACGAAGTCGGCGTGGCCGGGGCAGTCGACGTGGGCGTAGTGGCGCTTCTCGGACTCGTACTCGACGTGCGAGGTGGCGATCGTGACGATCTTGGTCGCGTCACGGCGGCCGTCGGAGGCCGAGGCCTTGGCGACGTCGTCGTAGGAGATGGGGTCGGCGAGTCCCTTGGCGGCCTGGACGGTGGTGATCGCCGAGGTGAGGGTGGTCTTGCCGTGGTCGACGTGGCCGATGGTGCCGACGTTGACGTGGGGTTTGGTCCGCTCAAAAACGCCCTTGGCCATGGTGGGAAATCTCCGGTGCGATGGGTACGGGGTGTACCGGGCTCGGGTTAGCGTCGGCGGTTGCCGACTGGGGGGTGGTCAGGTTGCCGGGTCGACGCGACGCGGCGTTGTCGGGGTGCCCGGCCGAGTGGTGGGTCGGATCGGGCGGGGGTTGGAAGCCACCCAGGGGACTTGAACCCCCGACCTCACCCTTACCAAGGGTGTGCTCTACCAACTGAGCTAGGGTGGCGAAGGTGCCGAGAGGTTCTTCGCCCGGCTGGGTACCAGGCCGCGTCGCACGGGGCGGCGCGGGTTGCGTTGAGTTGTCAGGCCGACCGGATGGGCGGGTCCCAGGGTCGAGCCGTCCGGCCGAGTCGGCACGGACCGCCGGGCGGGTGCGTGAGCACCCTACGGCGAGCCACGAAACGTAGCAGGCGGTCGGGGGCGGGTCAAACGAATCGGGCGCACGGGCGGCGTGCGGGGGTATGCTGCGGCGATGCCGGATACTTACCTAACGACCGCGCTGGTGATCTGGGGGGTCGTGGCGACGGTGCTGGCCGGAGGAGCGATCGGTTGGGCGCTGGCGTTGCGCGCGGGCAAGCGAGCGGTCGAGGGGCGGGCGGCGGAGCAGGAGGAAGTGATCGAGGGTCACCGGGCGGACCTGCTGGCGCAGGGGGAGCGGGCGCAGCGGGCGGAGGTGCGGGTCGCGGAGCTGACGGCCGCGGAGGCGGGTTTCACGCAGCGGCTAGCGGATCAACAGGCGGCGTTCGACAAGCGGCTGGCCGAGCAGCGTCAGGCGGCGTCGGAGGCGAAGCAGCAGGCGGCCGAGGCGTTCGAGTCGCTGGCGGGCAAGCAGCTCGAGGCGGCGAACGCGAAGTTCCTGCAGCTGGCGGAGACCCAGTTTCGCGGCGAGCAGAAGGCGGCTCAGGGCGAGCTCGACAAGCGTCGGCAGGCGATCGACGCGATGCTCAAGCCGATCAACGAGGCGCTGCGCAAGCAGGAAGAAGCGTTCGCGTCGATGGATCGGCGGCACCGCGAGAGCTACGGCGGGCTGAGCGAGCAGGTCCGCGGGCTGCTCGACGCGCAGCGGCACCTCAGCGGCACGACCGACAGCCTGGTCAAAGCGTTGCGTCGACCGGAGGTGCGCGGGCGGTGGGGCGAGATGCAGCTGAGGCGGGTCGCCGAGGTGGCGGGCATGATCCATCACTGCGACTTCGACGAGCAGGTCACCGTGGCCGACGGGCGCCGGCCGGACATGGTCGTGCGGCTGCCGGCCGACCGGACGATCGTCGTCGACGCGAAGAACACCATCGACGCGTATCTCTCAGCGATCGAGGCCGGCGGGGACGACGAGCGCGAGCAGTACCTCGGCGACCACGTGCACCAGCTCGAGCAGCAGGTGGGGGCGCTGGCGACGAAGGGCTATCAGTCGCAGTTCGACCGCAGCCCGGACTTTGTCGTGCTGTTCGTGCCGGTGGAGTCGGCGTTGCAGGCGGCGCTGGAGCGCAAGCCGGGGCTGATGGAGTCGGCGATGACGCGAGGCGTCGTGATCGCCACGCCGTCGACCTTGATCGCGCTGCTCAAGGCGGTGGCGATGGGCTGGCGGGAGGAGAAGGTCGCCGAGAACGCGCAGCGGATCAGCCAACTCGGCCAGGAACTGCACGAGCGGATCGCCACGCTGGTCGGCCACGTCGAGAAGCTCGGCGGGTCGCTGGAGACCACCGTGAACCACTACAACAAGGCGGTCGGCGCGCTGGACAGCCGCGTGCTGGTTACGACACGGAAGTTCAAGGAGCTGGGCGCCGACTCGAGCAAGGAGCTGCCGGCCGAGGGCGAGGTCAAGGCGATCGAGTCGTCGGTGCGTGAGGTCAAGCCGGTCGAGGCGGAGTAGCCGGGCGTCGGCTGGGAGTCAGTCGCCTTCCTCGACGCGGAGGGTCTGGGACTGGAGGCGTTGGGTGGTGGTGCGTTGGAGGGTGCCGCGGCCGTCGGGCAGGCGGGTGGTGGCGACGATGGTGTCTTCCTGGACGCCGTTTCGGCCGACGGCCTCGCGGCGTTGGAGGTCGTAGAGCACCTGACCCTCGAAGCTGCCGGACGTCAGGCGGTAGTCGGTGGGCGGGGCGTCGTCGGGGAGGTTGTCGGGGTCGACCTCGAGTCGGAGGGTGCCGGCGACGTCGATGGTGGCCAAGCCGATGCCCTCGACGTCTTCGACGGAGGCGAGGGTCCAGGTCAGGTCGTGGTGGAGGGTGCCGAGCTCGTGTCCCCAGGCGAAGGCGGTGGTCCAGGTGCCGGCGGGGCGGAGGGTTGGGGGGACGCCGGGGAGGACGGCGGTGTCGGTGGCGGTCTCGATGAAATCGCGTTCGTCGAGGGGGAAGTCGCCCTGGGACCATTGGCGGCGCATGGCGTCGAGGCCGGCGACCGAGACAATGGTCCCGTCGGCGTTGACCTGGACGGTAAGGGGGACGCCGGCGACGGCGTCGACGAGTTCCTTGTAGGTGGGGATGTCGCCGCCGGGGCGGCGGGAGTCGACCTTGAGGGGCTTGCCGTCGGGGCCGGTAAGGGTGATGACGATCCACTCGAGGGTCATGGTGGCGGTGGCCGAGCCGTCGGGCGCGACGTCGGTGACCTGCCAACGGGAGTGGCCCTCGCTGGCGAGGAGGGTGGTGACCTCGCGGGTTCGGCCGGCGAAACTGACGTTGATGTCCCGCTGTCTCTGGGTCCAGAACTCGTAAGTGGCGGTCTGGCCGACGGCCCAGTCGGGGCGGAGCTCGAGGTCGTCGGTCTGGGCGATGGCGGGGGAGGCCAGGGTCGCGGTTATGAAGACCAGGCAGGCGAGGCCGAGGCGTGGAATGGATTGAAGGACGTTCATGGTGTCAGCGTACGCCACCGGCGCGTGAACTCGCCGGTGAAACGAGTGAGGGCGAAGCAAGTCCGTCAAGGCAGCATCCCCGGGGTCGGGGACTGGTTGTTGACCTCGAGCAGGCGGAGCTCCTCGACGAGCCACTGCCCGGTCGCGATGTCGCGACGCCAAATGAGCCGCCACGCGGAATTGATCGGCGGCAGGCCGCCCTCGCTTCGGGTCGAGACGCGGACGACTGAGACGCCCTGCCCGCGGTCGGCCTCGGCGTCGATAGTGCGGATCGCCTGGCCGGTGACGCCGTGGCGATCGATCACGTCGTCGAGGCGGCGGACCATCAGGCGGAACAGCGCCAGCGGTTGGCCGTCGGGGCCGACGATCATCGCTTCGTCGTCGACGGTCGCCTTGATCGTCGCCAGGTCGACGCCGACCGGGCCGGCCTCGTCGCCCGCCGCGCCGCCGGCCGCGAAGACCAACGCACGAGTGCGCTGGATCAGCTCCTCGCGCGGGGTGGTCACGCCACGCGCGGCCAGCACGATCGAGACGGCCAGGCCGAGCCCGAGCAGCCAGCTCGCTCGCATCCCCGCCAGCCGCCGCCGGGCCGAGAACGCCTGTCGAGCGATCAGGCCCAGCGCGATCGCCAGGATCGCGAACGGCCACGGGTTCTCCAGCGGATACCACAGCCAGGCCCCGAGGTTCATCCTGTCACGTTAGGCGACCGACCCGCGGTCCCCCTGAATCCCTTGCATTCAGGGTTTTCAACGGGGGCCGGGGCGACGCCCGATAACCCTGGGGCGCGATGCCCACGCCCGCCCCCGATCCCGCCCCACTCGCCGCCATCAACGCGGCCTTCGCCGACCTGCCGCCCCTCGGCCGGCCGGTCGCGGTCTCCCCGTCGCCGGCCGGCGCCGCCGCGACGACGCCCACGCTGACCCGCAACCTCGCCGCCCTGCGGCGCGCGCAGCCCGCCTTGGCGGACCGGCTCGCCGAGGCCGCGCCGGCGCCGCTGGACTGGTCGACGAGCAAGGCCGGCGACCTCGCCGTCGCCACGCTCACCGACCCGACCGGCAAGCCCGTCGCCCTGGCCTCGCGCTACGACCCCATCAAGGAAGCCGACCGGCTCATCGAGGGAATCGACCACGCCGCGATCGCGACCGTCGCCGTCCTCGGCATCGGCCTGGGATACCACGTCCAGCGACTCGTCGCGGCGCAGAAGGGCAACGGCCTGACGATCGCCTACGAGCCCGACACCGCGCTGCTGCGGGCCGTGCTCGAGCGCGTCGACCACTCGGACTGGCTGGGCACGCCGCACACGATCCTCGCCGACGCCTCGACCGACCGGCCGGCGCTGCTGGCGATGGTCGAGAAGCGGGCCGGCGTGATGACCCAGGGGCTGCACCTGGTCAATCAGCCGCTCGCGGCCCGACGGTTCCCCGACGACGTCCGGGCGTTCAATCAGATGCTCACCGAGGTGCTCGCCTTCTGCCGGACCAACGTCGCGACCACGCTGGTCAACTCGTCGCGCACCGTGCACAACGTCACGCACAACCTCGCGCACTACGCGGCCGGCTCGACGACCGACCCTCTGATCGACGCGGCCAAGGGCTGCCCGGCCGTGTGCGTCGCCGCCGGGCCGTCGCTCGCAAAGAACGTCGACCTGCTGAGCGACCCCGAGGTGCGGTCGCGTGTCGTGGTGATCGCGGTGCAGACGGCGTTGCGGCCGCTGCTCGACCGCGGCATCCGCCCGGACTTCGTCACGGCGATCGACTACTCGGAGATCTCGTCGCGGTTCTACGAGGACCTGCCGGCGCTGCCCGACGTCACGCTGGTCGCCGAGCCCAAGGCCCACCCGACCATCCTCGACGCCTATCCCGGCCCGATCCGCTGTGCCCGCAACGCGTTCAACGATCAACTGCTCGGCGACCTCGCCCGACCGATCCAGCCGATCCGTGCCGCGACCACCGTGGCCCACCTGTGCTTCTACCTCGCTCAACACCTCGGCTGCGACCCGATCCTGTTCATCGGCCAGGACCTGGGCTTTGCCGACGGGCTGTACTACTGCCCGGGCACGGCGGTGCATCGCGTGTGGTCGCCCGAGCTCAACCCGTTCAACACGGTCGAGATGCTCGAGTGGACCCGCATCGCCCGCATGCGCAGCCACCTGCAGAAGATCGACGGCCACGACGGGCAATCCATCTACACCGACGAGCAGATGGTCACGTACCTCAAGCAATTCGAGCGCGACTTCGCCGAGGCCCCGCAGACCATCATTGACTGCACGCAGGGCGGGGCGATCAAACAGCACGCGCAACGCATGACCCTGGCCGACGCGATCGCCGAGCACGCCACGCGACCCGTGCCCGAGCTGCCGCACGCTCGCCACGAGCCGCAGGCCGATCGGTTGTCGGCCGTGATCGATCGGCTGCGGGACCGCGTCGACGAGATCGTGGCCGTGCGCCGAGCGTCGCGGGACTCGATCGGCCTGCTGCGACAGATGCTCAAGCACCAGCGCGACACGAAACGCATGGACCGGCTGTTCAAGAAGCTGCTGCCGCACCAGAAGAAGATCGACGGCGAGCTGCGCACGGCGTTCCAGCTCGTCAGCCAGCTCAACACCGTCGGCCAGTTCCGTCGCGCCAAGGCGGACCGCGCGATCGCCCACGCCGGGCACGATCGATACGCCAGGCAGGCCGCGCAGATCGAGCGCGACATCGCCAACCTCGAGGTCACGGTCGAGGCCTGCGACGAGGCGCTGAATACGTTCCGCTCGGCCCTAGACCACAACCGCGCCAAGCTCGACGCCGCCGAACCCACCGACACGGCCGACGCCTCCCTCGCCACCGCCGCCTAACGCCATGCCACCCGCCCTTGTTGTCACCCGCCCGACCCGCACCGCCCTGGGGCTGACCGCGCGCCTCGGCGATCGGCTGCTCGATCGGCCGGTGATCGTCCACACGCTGCAGCGACTCGCCCGCATCGCGGCGGTCGATCGATTGGTCCTCGTGCACCCGGCGGGCGACGACCCGCGCCCGCTCGTGGAGCCGTTCGCCGACTCGATCGGCAAGCCGATCGCGTACCACGCCGACGCAGAGCACCTGCGCAACGGGACAACTGACAAGTGGGCGATCGGCCGCGCGTTCGCGCTGGCCTGCTGGCGTGGCGGGCTGGGGCAGGCGACGTGCTACGACGAGCTGCTGCCGGCCGGGCCGCTGGTCGACGCCGCCGAGAAATACAACGCCGAGTCCGTGCTGTTGGTGGGCGCCGACTGGCCGCTGGTCGATCCCGCGCTGGGCGCGGCCGTGCTCGACAACCACCTCACCGCGCCCGAGCAGCTCAAGCTGTGCTTCACGCAGGCCCCGCCCGGCCTGTCGCCGATCGCCCTGCACCGCGACGTGCTGCGGCAACTCGCCGACCACCCCGGCAGCGGCATCGGACCGATCCTCGGCTACAACCCACA
Source organism: Planctomycetota bacterium (assembly GCA_039818285.1). Taxonomy (GTDB): domain Bacteria; phylum Planctomycetota; class Phycisphaerae; order Phycisphaerales; family Phycisphaeraceae; genus JBCBUE01. The sequence continues at coordinate 15,531 of JBCBUE010000063.1, forward strand.
CAGCCCGGCGATGGACCCCATCTCCAAGGACGTCAACACCGCGATCGACCACCGCGTCCGCGACACCTATCGCCGGCTGATCCACGACACGCCGCGCGCGGCCGAGTTGATCGACCGTCTCGCGCGACGCCTCGGCGAATCGCTGCTCGACGCCGACGCGATGGCCGTCGCGCAAGCCATCGCCGAGCTCGACCACGCCGATGACGTCTCGTTGCCGCAGCAGGTCACGCTCGAGCTGACGCCCCGCCGCCCCGCCGCCGGCCGCGTCGCGCCGCAGCACCACGTGGACCTCGACCGCGGCCCGATCGAGGTCGACCTCGCCCGCCGCGTCATCGATCAGCTCGCGCCCGACACGGCGTTGCGTCTCGGCGGGCTCGGCGACGCGCTGCTGCACCCCGATTGGCAAGCCATCGCCGACTACGCCGCCGAGCGCGTGCTCTGCGTTGCGCTCGACACCGACCTGCTCGCCACGCACGACCACCCGCTCACCGACAACCCACCGACGCCGCTGCCCGACGCCGCGCTCGCCGCCTTGGTCAACGGGTCGATTGATCTCATCACCGTCCGGCTCAACGCCGACTCGGCCGCCGTGTACCGCGACCTCATGGGCGTCGACGGCTTTAGCGCCGTGATGGACCACCTCAAGCGCCTGCACAACCTGCGGGCCGAGACGGCCAACCCGCAGCTGCCGTGGATCGTGCCGCGCCTCGCGAAAACCACGGCCAACCTCACCGACATGGAGACGTTCTTCGAGCGGTGGCTGCGGCTGTTCGGCACGGCCGTGATCGAGCCGGCGTCCTGCGGCTGTGGGCTCATGCCCGACCTCGGCCCCGTGCCGATGCACCCGCCGGCCCGCACACCCTGCCGGCAGCTCGGCGGGAGGCTCAGCGTGCTCAGCGACGGCGCGATCGCGCTCTGCGATCAGGACTGGCTCGGCCGCGACGCCCTGGGCAACGCCGCCGACGCGCCGCTGGTCGAGCTCGTCGCCGGCTTCGCCGACCGACAGGCCGCGCACGATCAGGGCCGCGTCGCCGAGCTGACCCTCTGCGGGCAGTGCACCGAGTGGCATCGGCCTTAGGAAGATGTGCAATGTGCAATGTTGAATAGGCCATGTCTGACGCGCACCCGAGCCGCCCACATTGAACATCGGACATGCCACATCGAACATCCTCTTGCTCGTCCTTGCCCGCGCCGGCAGCAAGGGCCTGCCCGACAAAAACATCACGCCCCTGGCCGATAAGCCGCTGCTCGCCTGGACCCTCGACCACGCGCAGGCCACGGCCGACGCGCTCGCCAACCGCACGCTCGTCGCGCTTAGCACCGACAGCCCGAACTACCTCGGACTCGCCAAACAGCACCACCCCGACACCGCCACCATCCTCCGCCCGGCCGACCTCGCCTCCGACACGGCCACCGTCGACGCCGCCGCCCGCCACGCCGTCACCACCCTCGAGGCCGAGCGCGGCACGACGTTCACCCACGTCGCCCTCCTCTACGCCAACGTCCCCCTCCGCCCGGCCGACCTCACGGCCCGCGCCATCGCCAAGCTCCTCGACACCGGCTGCGACTCCGTGCAATCCCTCTGCCCGGTCGGCAAGCATCACCCGTACTGGATGAAGACCCTCGCCGGCGACTCGGGCGACGTCCTCACCCCCTACGTCGACAACGTCGTCTACCGCCGCCAGGACCTCCCGCCCGTCTATCAGCTTGACGGCGGCGTCCTCGCCGTCACCCGCGACAGCCTGTTCACCACCGCCGACGGCCAACCACACGCCTTCCTCGGCCAAGACCGCCGCGCGATCACCACCGCCCCCGGCGAGGTCGTCGACATCGACACGCCCATCGACCTCGCCCTCGCCGCGGCCACGCTCGCCGCCCGGCACGACGACGCATAATCAACACGTGCCCCTCTCGCTCATCCTCTCCGACCTGCACCTCGGCCGACCCGAGCCATGCCAGCCCCGCGCCGAGCACTTCGCCGAGCTCGTCCGACTCCCCGGGCTCGACACGCTCATCGTCAACGGCGACGTCGCCGAGACCGCCCACCCCATCTACCAGCTCGCCGCCATCGACGAGGTCCGCACGCTCGAGCAGCTCTGCGCCGACGCCGACGTCCGCCTGATCCTGCTCGCCGGCAACCACGACGCCGACCTCGCCGAGCTCCGCTACCTGCACCTGGCCAACGACCGCGTGCTGCTCACCCACGGCGACGCCTTCCACCCCGGCATCGCCCCGTGGTCCGAGCGCGCCCATCAAATGAAACGCGAGACCCAGCGCACCCACGGCCGACTGCCCGCCGCCCACCGCCAAGACCTCGACACCCACCTCGCCATCGCCTCCTGGGTCGCCCACCGCGAGTTCACCGGCGACTTCGGCCAGACCCACAGCCAGCACGAGACCTCCCTGCTCCGCCAGCCGCACAACCTCGCCCGCGTCGCCTACTACTGGGCCACCGTCCCCGGCCTCGCGTCCGAGTTCGCCCACCGCTTCGCCCCCGACACCCGCGTCCTGCTCTTCGGTCACTCCCACTTCCCCGGCGTCTGGCGACGCGACGGGCGCGTGCTCATCAACACCGGCTCGTTCACGTTCCCCCACCTGCCTCACGCGGTGCTCAGCCACGACGAGCAGCGCTTCACCTACCACCGCCTCAAGCGCGACCGCCGCACCCGACAGTACCGTCTCTCGCCGCGCGCCCTGCTCACGCTGCACCCCCACCGCCGCCGACCGTGACCGACGCCGCCCCGCCGAGCCACGACAATGAGCCCCAAGCCGACGCGCTCGGCCGACGCTACGTCGCGTGGTGGAACGCGCAGAACGACGCGCGCCGCGAGGTCGAGCACGTCCCGACGATCGACGGCGTGCGGCTGCGTGTCTCCCCCACGGTGTTCTCGCCCGACGCCCGGCTGACCTACGCCCCAACGCTGATGGCGAGAACGATGCCGGCCGACCTGTCGGGCAGGCGCGTGCTCGACCTCGGCACCGGTTGCGGCGTCCTGGCGATCGCCGCGGCGCTGCGCGGGGCGGCCGAGGTGGTCGCGGTCGACCTCAGCGAAGACGCCGTCGCCGATACGGCCGCGAACGTCGCGTCTGTCGAGCGGGCCCGACGCCTGCCGCGAGGCGTCGTCAGACCGATCGTCGGCGACCTCTACGACGCCCTGCCGCCCGACGCCGGCCGGTTCGACCTGATCATCGGCAACCTGCCGATCGCCGCCGACGCCAGACCCTGGCACGAGCTGGGCCCGATCGCGCAGACGCTCGACCGCTGCGTCGCCGGTCTGGCCGAGCGTTTGGCGTCCGACGGGCAGGCGATGATCGGCTGGGCGTCGTTCGGCCCGCCCAACGTCATGCCCGACCTGCTCGATCGCGCCGGCCTGCGCACGTCGATGACGCACGCCGAGACGTTTGGCGTGACGTGGTCGGTGTGCGTGGCGCGGCTGGCTCAGGTCGATGACCGTTCTACCGCCGCGGGTGATCTCGCCCCGAACGCCTGACCAGTCTCCGTTAGCGCCCGGCCAAGCCGGGGGCTAACGGCCGGACTTGCGCGCGCCACGATCGCCCACTCGCCAGAGATAGGAAC
>JBCBUE010000064.1:0-18924 GCA_039818285.1 Planctomycetota bacterium
CACCAGGCCGTCTACGGGCGATTTCGATCAAGACGGTGTCCTGACCCTGGCTGACCTGGAGCTGCTTCGCGACATGGTGAATGCCGGGTCGAACGACGCGGCGTTCGATCTGTCGTCGCCCGTAGACGGCCTGGTGGACAGCGGCGACCTGGCCACTTGGGTGGAAGAGCTGTTCGGCAGCGCCCTGGGCGACGCCAATCTCGACGGCGCGATCAACGGCTTAGACGCGGGGATCGTGCTGGGCAACTTCGGCGTTGCCGACGCCAGCTGGGGGACCGGCGACTTCAACGGCGACGGCGTGGTCAACGGCCTGGACGCGGGGATCGTGCTGGGCAACTTCGGCTTCGGCGCCGTCGGCCTAGACGCCCAAGCGCTGCTCGCGAGCGACGCCGAGCTCGCGGCCGTGGCGACTTTCGCCGTCCCCGAACCTGCTTCTCTGGCACTGTTGGGGCTTGCCCTGGGTGTCGTTGGTCTGCGCCGTCGCTCGGCCTGAGTGTCCGAATGGTAAATCCAAGGCTGCGGCAAGCGTTGCTGGCCGCGGCACTGTCAGACTTCTGTTTCGTGTTTTGAAATGCGTTTACACCCTGACCCCTCGGGATCATTGGTCCACCTGTTGTGAGAGGATCGGGGGTGAGTAGTTCGCTCGCTGAGCCGGAGAGATGATCGCCGCGCTGTGCGCCTACATCCGTTTCAGTACCAGTTGGTGTGCGAGTCTTTGCTTCATCCGGCCAGGCTATCCTGGCCGGATGAAGCTCCAAAGCTCACCCTCCGATTGGTACGGGTTCGGGGACAAGCGCACACAGGCACGAGAGACACTCGCTCAATGGGGGCGAGTTATCCGTCATCTACGCCCGCGTGAGATTCTCACGGAGACACCCGGAATCACGAGAAAGCCGCGGGGAAACAGCGATTCAGGCTGATGACTGGGGACACAATCGTGTCATATCAAGGACGTAAGCGGTGGGGAAGGGATTCGAACCCTTGGTGACCCGAAGGCCACGGCGGTTTTCAAGACCGCTGCATTCAACCACTCTGCCACCCCACCGTGGGTGGCGACGCCGCGTCCAGCCAACGGCGTCGGGCCGTGAAGTCTAACCCGCCGCGGGAGATGCGAGCACGGCGTCGGCGGCTGATTGGCCGCTATCCTGCCGGGCATGAGCATCGTCGATTGGTCCAGCGATCGCGTCGTCGTCACGGGCGGCGCCGGGTTCCTCGGGGGGTTCGTGTGCGAGGCGTTACGCCGACGCGGCGTCGGCGACGACCGCCTGTTCGTCCCCCGGCGCCGGGACTACGACCTGACCGTCGAGGCCGATGTCGCCCGGCTGTACGAGGACGCCACGCCGGACGTGGTGATCCACCTCGCGGCCGAGGTCGGCGGGATCGGCGCCAACCGCGAGCACCCCGGTCGGTTCTTCTACGCCAACGCCGCGATGGGCATGCACCTCATCGAGCACGGGCGCCGCCGTGGCATCAAGCAGTTCGTGCAGACCGGCACCGTCTGCGCCTATCCCAAGCACTGCCCCACGCCCTTCCGCGAAGAGACCATGTGGGACGGCTACCCCGAGGAGACCAACGCCCCGTACGGCGTCGCCAAGAAATCCCTGTTCGTCATGCTCGACGGCTACCGCCGCGAGTACGGCATGAACGCCGCGGTGGTCGTGCCGGTGAACCTCTACGGCCCGAACGACAACTTTGACCTGCACACCTCCCACGTCATCCCCGCCCTGATCCGCAAGTGCGTCGAAGCCCGCGAGGCCGATGCCGAGAAGATCGAGTGCTGGGGCACGGGGTCGGCGTCGCGCGAGTTCCTCTACGTCGAGGACGCGGCCGAGGGCATCGTCACCGCGGCCGAGACCATGGCCGACCCCGACCCGATCAACCTCGGCAACGGCCGCGAGGTCACCATCAAGGAACTGGTCGAGACGATCGTGCGGCTCACGGGGTTTGCCGGCCGGATCGAGTGGGACCCGACCAAGCCTGACGGCCAGCCGCGGCGGTGCCTGGACGTGTCGCGCGCCCGCGATCGGCTCGGCTGGTCTGCCAAGGTTGAACTCGAGGAGGGGCTGGCGAAGACGATCGCCTACTTCGAGGAGCAACGCCGGGCCGGGACGATCCGCGAGGTCGTGTACGGCTGAGCGCCGGGCGTCGCCTCGAAACGGGGCGTGAGGCCGGGTGTTGGCGGCTGAATGAAGACGGAAGCGAGGGGCGCGGGAGGGAGGGCCATCGCGGCGTCGCGGGAATATCTGGGCACGGGGCACAATTGTTGTTGCAACAGGCACCCGGGCGAGGACGCCTTGCCTACCGTTCCCTCCCCGCGGCGGCGCGTCGCGGCCCACCCTCACGAGGAGCCCCCTCATGTCCATCGATCCGCAAGGCAAAGTCGCTCTGGTCACCGGCGCCAACCGTGGCATCGGCAAGTCGATCGTCGAAGGCCTCATCGGCGCCGGCGCCGTCAAGGTCTACGCCGCCGTCCGCAACCCCGCCTCCGCCCAGCCGCTCGTCGACGCACACGGCGACAAGGTCGTGCCAATCGAGCTCGACCTCGGCAAGCCCGAGACCATCACCGCCGCCGCCGCGACCGCCAGCGACGTGCACATCGTCGTCAACAACGCCGGCGTCCTGAAGACCGCCGACCCACTCGATCCCGGCGTCTTCGAGGCCTATGCCTACGAGAACGAGATCAACGTGCACGGCCTGCTCCGCATGGCGCACGCCTTCGCCCCGGTGCTGAAGCAGAACGGCGGCGGCGCGTTCGCCCAGCTCAACTCCGTCGCCTCGATGCGCAACTTCGCTGACTTCGCGTCGTACTCGGCCAGCAAGGCGGCGGCCTATTCGTTCACGCAGGGCCTGGCCGACAAGCTCAAGGAGCAAGGCACCCACGTCGTGTCGGTCCACCCCGGCCCGATCGCGACCGACATGGCGACCGACGCCGGCCTGGGTGAGATCGCCGAGCCCGCTGACGTCGTCGCCGACGGCCTGATCGCCGCCCTCAAGGCCCGCGAGATGCACGTCTTCCCCGACTCGATGGCCCGCAACTTCTGGGAGCCCTACCAGCACTTCGCCAAGGGCGTCGTTGAGGTGCAGATGTCCGAGGGGTAAGCCATACCAACCAACGCCATCCGTGAAGAAGCCTCGCGCGTCTGCGGGGCTTCTTCTTGCGCCGGTGTATGGTCCCCGACCATGAAGACGCCGACGCCCACGCTGCGCCCGCTTGTTTCCAGCGATCAGGCGTTGCTGTGGGAGGCGTTCTACCTGGCGCTGTGGGATGCGCCGGACGAGCCGCGTCGACCTCGCAGGATCCTGCACAAGCCGGAGATCGCCTGCTTCGCCGCCGGCTGGGGGTCGCAACCCGATGACGCGGGGCTCGTCGCCGTGATCGACGACCGGCCGGCGGGCGTGGTGTGGAGCCGGCTGCTACGCCCGCCGCTGGGTGGCAGCGCGTTCTACGACAAACACACCCCGCAGGTCGGGATCGCCGTGTTCCCGCCCTACCGCGGCCACCACGTGGGTGAGCGGCTGTTCGAGCATCACCTCGATGAACTGCGCCAGCGCTACCGCCGCGTCTCGCTCGGCGTGCACAAGCGCAATGAAGTCGCGCTGGCGATGTACCTGCATCATGGCTTCAAGCCGTTCGCCGAGCCGGACGGTCATCTGGCGATGGTGCTCTCACTCGACATCACATCAACCGTGGCGGACTAGATGAGGCCGACACCTTCGATCGGTGCGAAGATCAGTTTGTCGATCAGTTGCCACGAACGGGGGTAACCCAGCAGGACTGTCAGCGCCAGCGCAGCAAAGTAGCGTTGATGCCAAGCGTGTCGTGCGTTTCGCATCGCCGCGACACAAGCGCCAAAGGCCGCGATGAAGAGTGGCCCGAGCACAAGCAGGCCGCTCAAGTCATGACTCAGCTCGTACGGGTCAACAATGACGCCCCATGTATTTCGGGCCACCCCGGGGTACCCGTGCGCACGATAAACACGCCCGACGCCGTAATACAACTCGGTCATCACTACTGTGGCAATCGAAAGCACCGACGCCGTGGCAGCATCCCACGGGAACCTCCACGGGTATCGATCGAACGTCCGCGGATCGTCGGCATCAAACGGTTGGCCGCACTCCGGGCACGCTCGGGCGATCAAACCCTTTAGACAGTAGCTACAGCGCTTGCAATAGATCGATGGTGCCGGCCCGGTCATCTCCCAAGCCTATCGCAGCACCCAACAAAAACGACCCGCGGGCGGGAGCCCACGGGCCGTAGAGGAATCTGTCGGAACGGAAGTTGCGCGGGGCGTCGGCCCCGTCGAGCCGACTTAGCGCAGGGCTTCCGCAGCCGTGTTATTGCTCAGAGAAACAGACGTCGCGCGTCGAGCGGAGCGATTCGAGCCGAGCTCGACGCGGTCCGGGGTCTCGTGGCAACAACAACAGTCACAATCGGTCATGGATCACCTCCTTTCGGGGGGTGCGTCCCAGCCGTCGCCGGTGGTCCCGCCGCGAGCCGCCGACAGACGGCGTGGGGCGGGGTCGGCCGCCGGGGTGTTCCAGCCCCGGATCGTCTCCGGGGCACGTCTGCTGAACGTTATCGGTCGTCGGGGCCCCGGGTCAATAGACAGGCGCCGGCCGCGACGAAAACGCCGCGCCGCTCGTCTGAGAGGGGGTTGTGGCGGCCGGGTTAGGCCGGCTCGTAGCCGGCGATCGCCTCGGGCGGGTTGAGCAGGAACTTGTGCTTGCGCTTGTAGAGGTCGTTGAGGTGCTCGAACTCGAAGCCGGCCGAGGGGGTGAACAGGCACCAGTGGACGTCGACGGCGCACTTGGCGCCGCGGATGGCCTCGCGGATGAAGCGGTTGAGCCGGCGGATGGGGAAGGCGGCGACCATCTCGTTGCTCAAGGGCACGCAGACGGTGGGCGTCTCGATGAAGAAGACGAGATAGGCCATGGTGCCCAGCTCGGCGCCGCTCTCGGGGTGGGTGAGGTCGAACTGCAGGGCCCATTTCCAGCTCTCGCCGTGCCAGACGAGCGACCGCCGCGTGCCGGGGAAGGCGTCGAAGTCGGCGATCATCTTCTTGAACGACGCCCGCTTCTCGGCCTCGAGGGTCTTGAGCAGGGCATCGAGCTCGGGGACGGTCCAGCGATCCTCCCAGACGGAGAGGGACTTGATGACGGGGGCTTTGGCCATGGTGAGGTCGAGTGGGGGGCGGGTGTCGCGGAGGCACGGAATGGCGAGCCGCGTATGGTAGCGGCGATGGGCGATCCACGCGGCAGGACGGGGGCGGGGGACGGCTCGGGGGCGGGGATAACGGCGGTGGTGATGGCCAAGGCCGGCGAGCCGGGGCGGGTGAAGACACGGCTGATCCCGGCGATCGGGGCCGAGGCGGCGGCGGCGGTGCACCGGGCGATGATGGCGTGCGTGCTGGCGCGACTGACGGCGGGATGGCCCGGGCCGCGGGTGGTGGCGGTGGCGGGGGCGGTGGATCGGCTGGGCGTGTCGGTCGAGGGCTGGCTGGTGGTGGATCAGGGGGACGGCGACCTCGGGGACCGGCTGGGGGTGTGGCGTGGGGGGGGGGGGGGCGGGGCGGTGGCGTTTTTCGGCGTGGACAGCCCGGATGCGCCGGCGGGGGCGTGGGCGGGGATCGGTGACGCGTTGGCGGATGCCGACGCGGCGGTCGGGCGGGTCGAGGACGGGGGGTACTGGACGCTGGCGGCGCGGTCGGCCGATCGGGGAGCGGCGCTGCTGCGGGGGATCGACTGGGGCAGCGAGCGGGTGATGACCCAGACCCGAGCGGCGGCCGAGGGGGCGGGGCTGCGGCTGGCCGAGCTCGACGCCTGGCACGACGTCGACGACATCGGCGACCTGACGGCCCTGCGTCGACGGCTCGCGGCGGCGACCGAGCCGGAGCCCGCGTTGGCCGCGCTGCGGGCCGCGCTGGACACGACGCTCGGCCGTCTGCAACCATGACCGCATGACCACCGACGCCCCGCTGCCGCCCCCGCCGCCCACGCAGGTCATCGACCCCGCTCAGGAAGACGTCGATGTCTCCGGCTCGCTCGTCCTCGTCGTCGACGACAACGAGCAGAACCTCGAGCTGCTGCAGGCCTACCTCGAGGCCTTGCCGTTGGAGATCGAGACCGCGACCGACGGCGTCGAGGCGATGCAACGGCTCGAAGACCTCGACCAGCCGATGCCCGACCTGGTGCTGCTGGACGTGATGATGCCGCGGATGTCGGGGTTCGAGGTCTGCCGGAAGATCAAGGAAGACCCGCGGCTGCGGACGCTGCCGGTGATGATGGTCACGGCGTTGAACGAGCTGGGGGACATCGAGCGTGGCGTCGAGTCGGGGACGGACGACTTTGTCACCAAGCCGGTGAACAAGCTCGAGCTGATCACGCGCGTGAAGTCGCTGCTGAAGGTCCGTTACCTGCGTCGCGAGCTGGATCGCACGGAGGCGCACCTGCGTCAGATCAGCGGCGACGACAGGGAGGGGTAGTTAGCCACGATCGAGCGGGGTCCGTCTGTGACGGCTGGGCGAGAGCCGCGGTCGGGTTGTTCGGGGTATGCCGGTGGTGCGCGCCGGGCGAGAGTGGGGGAGGTTGAGTTCTGGGTGTTTGGGTTGAACCGGGGGTGAGTTCGGGTCGATCGCTGCGGTGAGCCCCGAAGGTTTCGGGGCGACCGACCCGGATGCCCCGCGGCGCCGAGTCGGCGCTGAGGCACCCGCGGGACCAGGCGTCAGGCCGAGGCTGATCCAGGGACACCCGGCATCAGCACCTGCCGCTCGAGCAGCCGATCTCGCTTACGAGCGGACGGGAGACAGCCATGAGTCGGATTAACACGAACATCCAGTCGTTGATCGCCCAGCGGTCGCTCTCGACCAACAACGCCACGCTCAACACGTCGCTCGAGCGACTGAGCACCGGCCTGCGGATCAACCGCGGCTCGGACGACCCCGCGGGCCTGATCGCCTCGGAGTCGCTGCGTTCCGAGAAGGCCGCCATCGCCGCCGCCATCGACAACGCCGAGCGTGCCGACCAGGTGGTCAACGTCGCCGAGGGCGGCCTGCAGGAGATCAGCGCCCAGCTGCTCGAGCTGCAGTCGCTGATCGGCCAGTCCGCCAACGACGCCGGCCTCTCCAGTGAAGAGAAGGAAGCCAACCAGCAGCAGATCGACTCGATCCTCGCGACCATCGATCGCATCTCCTCGTCCACCACCTTCAACGGCACCAAGCTGCTCAACGGCTCGCTGGACTTCACCGTCTCGAACCAGTCGACCAGCCTGTCCGACTTCCAGATCAACAACGCCAGCCTCCCGGCCAACGGCGGGGTTGAGGTCGACGCGGCCATCACCGCCTCGGCCCAGGTCGCCGGCCTGTTCCTGTCCTTCGGCGAAGACCTCTCGCTCGACGACGACGCCGACTCGGTCTTCAGCTTCGAGCTCGCCGGCAGCCTCGGCAGCCGATCGTTCTCGTTCACCTCCGGCACGACCGTCGACACGATCGCCACCGCGATCAACACCTACTCCGACGTCCTGGGCATCTCGGCCACCGCCGACTCCGCCGGCGGCGACGACGGCGTCTTCCTGTACTCCACCGAGCTGGGCTCCGACGCCTTCGTCTCGATCGACATCACCTCGGTCGCCGGCCAGGGCGGCGACGGCGTCGTGCTGCTGTGTGCCACCGACGCCGATGTCGCCAGCGACTCGGTCGCCACCGCCTTCTCGGCCGTCACCAACGCCATCCGCGACGAGGGCCAGGACGTGGCCGGCTCGATCAACGGCGTGAAGTTCCAGGGCGACGGCGCCAAGGCCTCCATCGCCACCGACTCGCTCAACCTCGAGGTCACGCTCTCCAGCTCGGCCTATGAATCGGTCGGGACCGTCTCGCTCTTCGACATCGCCGGCGGCGGCGCCAAGTTCAACCTCGGCCCCAACGTCGACATCACCAACGAGGTCCGCCTGGGCATCGGCGCCGTCAACGCCCGAAGCCTCGGCAACCAGACCCTCGAGGACGAGGACGGCGACGACTACGCCGCGTCCCTTGCCTCGCTGGGCTCGGGCGGCAACCTCAACGTCATCGACGGCAACCTGACCGACGCGCAGACGGTCGTGAACGACGCGATCAGCCAGGTCTCCAGCCTCCGCGGCCGCCTGGGCTCGTTCCAGTCCAACGTGATCGGCTCGACGATCAACGCCCTGGGCGTCGCCTACGAGAACGTCTCCGCCGCCGAGTCCTCGATCCGCGACACCGACTTCGCCGCCGAGACCGCCGAGCTCACCCGGGCTCAGATCCTCCAGGCCGCCGCGACCAACTCGCTGGCCATCGCCAACTCCCAGCCCTCGGCCGTGCTCAGCCTGCTGGGGTAAGCCCACGCGGCCGACCCCGGCCACACCAACCCGCATCGCCCCCCAAGGCCTCGGCAGCACGCCGGGGCCTTTTTCATGCGCCGGCGACCGCTACCATGCGGGCGTTCCCTCACCCGAGAGGCCCGCATGATCCGCTCCGCCACCGCCCGTTGCCTGATCGTCGCCGCGTTCGTGCTCGCGGGGTTCGCCCTTGTGGGTTGCGAGTACCACAAGACCGACAAGGACGGCAACCGGGTGCAGATCAACAAGGAAGAGTACGACCGGCTGAAGGCGAACTGACCGCCTTGGGTCGGCGCTGGCGGGGCCGCGCTTCGCGTGGGTGGTGTCGCGTGCGCAAGAATTGCCGATCGGGCGGGTCGGTGGGGTGGGGGCGAAGAAAGCGAGGGTGGCGAAGTTAAGGGGGGTAGGGGTTGTGTCGATGACTCCGTGCGGACGGCCTGGTCGGACCAAGCCGTCTGGAACGCCGGCAGCGGCAACAGGTTCCGATAAGGCCAACGTCCGATTCGGCAGGCTCCGCGGCCGGGAGCAGACCGAAGAAGGGCTTGCGGTCGGCGGAGCCAGAGACCGTTCCGGAAACCGACGGGTCGCACGGTGCGGCCCGCTCAAGCATCAGGGTTCGGATCGGAGATCCGTGAACGTTCTTGGCTGGAGCCAGCTGTGACCCTTCACCCCGAACGTAACACGGACTCGCGTGTTCACGGAGGATTGCGACGATGAGTCGGATCAACACCAATGTGCAGTCGTTGATTGCCCAGCGCAACCTGGGCACTCAGAACACCTCGCTCAACACCTCGCTCGAGCGGCTCTCGACCGGCCTGCGGATCAACCGCGGGGCGGACGACCCCGCCGGCCTGATCGCCTCGGAGGCCCTGCGCTCCGAGCAGGCCAAGATCACCTCGGCCATCGGCAACGCCGAGCGCGCCGACCAGGTGGTCAACATCGCCGAGGGCGGCCTGCAGGAGATCAGCTCGCTGCTCCTCGAGGTCCAGTCCCTCGTCGGTCAGTCGGCCAACGACGCCGGCCTGTCCAAGGACGAGAAGGAAGCCAACCAGCTTCAGATCGACTCGATCCTGCAGACCATCGACCGCATCTCGCAGTCGACCAGCTTCCAGGGCACCAAGCTGCTCAACGGCACGTACGACTTCACCGTGTCGAGCCAAGCCTCGGCCGTGACTGATTTTACGATCAACGCCGCCAAGCTCTCGCCCACCGAGAACCGCCAGGTCGACATCCTGGTCAACACCTCGGCCCAGTACGGCGGCCTGTTCCTCTCGACCGACGGCGCCCTCGACCTGACCGCCACCTCCTCGAGCTTCACCTTCGAGGTCAACGGCGCCCTGGGCTCGCGGGAGTTCACCTTCACCTCCGGCACCGCCCTGGCGGACATCACGTCTGAGGTCAACAAGTTCACCGAGGTCACCGGCGTCTCCGCCGTCGCCTCCGGCTCGGGCATCGTCTTCAAGTCCGACACCCTCGGCTCCGACCAGTTCGTCGAGATCGACATCGTCGACGACGGCGGCCAGGCCGGCTCGGTGTTCCGACTCTCGGCGACCAACAACAACGAGTCGCAGACCACCGGCGGCGTGACGCTGGCCACCCTCGAGTCCTCCAACGCCATCCGTGACGACGGCCAGGACCTGGGCGCCACCGTCAACGGCGTGCAAGCCACCGCTCGCGGCAACATCCTGCGAGTCAACTCCGACTTCCTCGACCTGGAAGCCACCCTCACCGTCTCCGGTTCCCAGACCCTCGGCGACCTCAACGCCGCCGGGGCCCTGACCATCACCGGAGGGGGCGCTCAGTTCAACATCGGCCCCAACGTCGACATCATCAACCAGGCCACCATCGGCATCAAGAACGTCGCCTCCCGCAACCTCGGGTCGGTCCAGAACGGCTTCTTGTCCGACCTGGCCAACGGCGAGTCGTCCAACGTGGTCGACGGCAACCTCAACCAGGCCCAGAAGATCGTCGACGACTCGATCGCTCAGATCGCCTCGCTCCGCGGCCGGCTGGGTGCGTTCCAGAAGAACACCCTGGGCGCCACCATCAACAACCTGGGCGTCGCCTTCGAGAACACCTCGGCCGCCGAGTCCTCGATCCGCGACACCGACTTCGCCGCCGAGACCGCCGAGCTCACCCGGGCTCAGATCCTCCAGCAGGCGGCCACGTCCTCGCTGGCGATCGCCAACTCCCAGCCCTCGGCCGTGTTGTCGCTGCTCGGTTAAACGCCCCAACGACCCTGACACGGACGTTCGCCACGCGAGCCTCCGATCACTGATGCGAGGCGACGGTCTTCGGGCCGTCGCCTCTTTTCTTTCCGCCCATCCAACGACCGATAACCATCAAGCCCCCCCAACCCCGTGCCCGGCCCCGCGACCCGCGACCCGCGCCGAACCGATCGTCAAGCGACGCTTCGGCCACGCCCGATAACGGCCCCATGGCGGCGGTCGTCTCCTACCCCAAGTCCGGCCGAACCTGGCTGCGCTTCATGCTCAACGACTACCTCGCCCGCGTCGCCGGCGCGAGCGGCCTGCCCCACGCCTTCGCGATCGAGAAGGCCGCCGGCTACCCCATCGCCTGGACCCACCTCGCCGCCGCGATGGTTGCCCGGCGCCACTACTGGCAGCTCGGCCCGATCGACCCCAAGCCTCTGGCCAACCGGCCGCTGCTCTTCCTCGGCCGCGACCCCATCGACACCCTCCGCTCTGCCTATCACCAGGCCACTCAGCGCGTGAAGGTCTTCGACGGCACGCCCGCCGAGTTCATCCGCTCCACCCGCTACGGCGTCGCCAAGCTCATCGCCTTCGCCAACCAGTGCCACGAGCTCCGCCGCCAGCTCCCCCACGCCCGCGGCCTGACCTACGAGGCCCTCCGCGACGACCCGCCCGCTCGGCTGGCCGACACGATCGCCGGCCTGGGCCTGCCCGTCCGACCCGACCTCATCGACCCCGTCGTCGCCGACGCCTCCTTCGACCGCATGCGCGAGCTCGGCTCCACCCCCGCCTACGCCGGCACGCCGCTGGCCCCGACCGACCCGAATAACCCCGCGTCCTTCAAGGCCCGCGCCGCCGGCGGCACCGCCGACCGCCTGTTCACCGACGACGATCTCGCCCACGCCCTGGCCGTCATCGACGCCACCCTCGTCGACCGCGACGACCCCGCCTTCCGCAAACGCCTGCCCCACCACGACGCCCCCTCCCGGACCGCCGCATGACCGCCGCCACCCACGCCCACGCCGACCAGCTCGCCGAGCTCGACGCCGTCTTCAACAAGCAGATCTTCTTCGTCGTCGGCTGCCAGAAGTCCGGCACCACCTGGGTCCAGAACCTCCTCGACGGACACCCCGAGGTCCGCTGCCATGGCGAGGCCTACTTCGCCCCCGTCCTCCTGCCCCTGCTCGGCCAGTTCGCCAAGGCCTACAACCAACGCCACAAGGCCGGCGCCGACGGCAACCTCCGCCCCAACGACGTCCGCTTCCTCTTCGCCGCCACCGTCGGCCTCTCCCTCGCCCGATGGACCCGCGCCCACCCCGAGGTCGCCGCCATCGGCGAGAAGACCCCCGAGCACGCCCTGTGCATCCCCCAGCTCAGCCAGGCCTTCCCCAACGCCAAGTTCATCCACGTCATCCGCGACGGACGCGACGTCTGCGTCTCCGGCTACCACCACAACCGACGCACCAAGGGCGAGGCCTTCACCAAACGCTTCCCCGACTTCAAACGCTACGTCGACTACACCGTCACCCAGCACTGGCTGCCCTACATCCAGCACGCCCGCGCCGCCGCCCCCGACCTCGGCGAACGCTACCTCGAGGTCCGCTACGAGCGGCTCCACGAACAGCCCGAGGCCCAGGTCAAGGCCATGTGCGGCCACCTCGGCGTCGATCCCGGCGAGGACGCCGTCGACGCCTGCCTCAAGGCCGGCTCGTTCCAGGCCCGCGCCGAAGGCAAGGCCAACGGCAACGAGACCCGCGCCGCCGGCTTCTACCGCAAGGGCGTCGTCGGCGACTGGGTCCATCACTTCGACGACGCCGCGCTCGCCGCTTACAACAGCCACGCCGCCCCCCTCATGGCCGAGCTCGGCTACGACACCCCCGCCGCCGCCGCGGCCTGACCCCGCACGACACCAACCACCCCCAAGCCAACCGGAAGCGCAGCGCCCGGTTGGGTCAATCACCAAACCACCACACCACCACACCGCCACACCGCCAAACCACCCCATGCCTCGCGTCTCCATCCTCATCCCCAACTTCAACAACGGTCCGGCCTCCTCCCTCGACGGCCAAACCGACCTCATCGAGCTTCTCCTCCAGTCCCTGCACGACACCCTCGCCGACGACCCCGCCGACCTCGAGCTCCTCGCCCACGACGACGGCTCCACCGACGAATCCCTCGACACCCTCCGCCGATGGGCCGACACCACTTGGCGCAACGGCCAGCCTTTCCTCTCCCTCACCGTCGCTCCCCACCACGGCGTCCTCGCGATAACCACCAACGACCTCATCGCCCGATCCGCCGGCGACATCCTCGTCCGCCTCGACGGCGACACCGAGATGCTCACGCCCCACTGGGCGTCCAAGCTCATCGAGCTCTTCGCCGCCGGCCCGCCCGACCTCGGCGTCATCGCCCCCAAGCAGCTCTCGCCCACCGGCCGTATCCACGCCCTCGGCGACTTCATCCTCCACCCCCGCGGCTACCACCACGTCGGCCAGGGCCTCCCGCGCTACGCCCTCACCACACCCGTCGAGGTCGACCACGCCATGGGCTGCATGTACTGCATCAAACGCGAGACCCTCGACGACGTCGGCCCCTTCGACGAGCAGTTCCTCCGCGGCCAGACCATCGACTACGGCCTGCGCGTCCGCCAGAAAGGCTGGCGATGCGTCGGCCACCCCGGCATCGAGTTCGTCCACCGCCACGGCCAACGCCAAGCCCGCGACACCCAGGCCGACCGCGACGCCGCCTCCGGCAAGACCTTCGACGACTTCGCCAACAAGTGGGGCTTCTCCCGCGTCGTCCCCGACCTCGAACACGTCGCCGACCGATACGCCGGCTCGCCGCTGCTGTGGAACGCCGCCGTCTTCGGCACCCCCTTCACCCACCCCACGCACGCCCCCGCCGACCCCGACGAGTGGGCCGCCCTCGCCAACGATCAGGCCGCCCAGCAACGCCTGCGCATCCACGCCGCCGCCGCGCTCTCGGCCGCCCAACAGGTCGGCCCCCAAGAAACCGGCAAACAGCCGACCACCGTCCTTCTCGACAACGCCGGCCCGACCGCCCACGTCCTCGCCCAGCAAGGCCTGCCGGTCGTCGCCCTCGACCGCGACGCCGACCGCATCGCCCGCACCCAACAACTCACCAAGAACCAGCCCTACCCCGCGGCCGCCCCCGAGTACCGCCACCAGACCCACCACCGCCGCCTGCCGCTCGACGACGCCTCGGCCGACCTCGTTCTCCTGCTCGACACCCTCGACACCCACCGAAACCCCGTCGCCCAGCTCACCGAAGCCCGCCGCGTCCTCCGCCCCGACGGCCTGGCCCTGATCCTCATCGACCCGCCCACGAATCACACCGCGGCCACCCAACGCCACGGCTTCACCCAACAAAGCCTGCTCGCCACCCTCAACCTCCTCGGCGGCTTCACCCCCATGTCGGCCAACATCAACACCGACTCACCCAACGCCCCGATCATTGTCCTCGGCAAACGCAAGGCGACGACAACCGCCGCCGCGGCTTAGTTTGCATGCTCAGGAAGCTCTGCCTCTAAGCTTTGAGTCATGGATCGTATGGATGCCTGGACCAATCCATTTGCTCCCGCTGACGACCGAAGTCCGCTATCGGCATGGCAACGGATTGCATCCCCATTGCTTGGCCTTCTTCACCTATTGATTGTGGCCCCCGGATTCGGCCTAGTTTCACAAGCTCTACTCGGCTTGATACTTCAGAATTTCTGGAGCCCGAACCCTATCTTTCCGTACACCTTTCTTGGCATGTTTGCCATGCTTTTCCTTTCGATCATGACGCTCTTCTTCACGTACATCACATTTCTCAGCTCGATTAATGGCATGACATATCTGCTTGCCACCGTCTTAGGTCGCCGTCTTCGCGCAAGAGCTAAACGCGACGACAGCAAAGCCGTCCCTCCCGAAACCTTGGCCACCGCCTAGCGGAAAGGTATTTACCCCTGCGCCGTCGCCTCCGCCGGCTGCGCCGCCGCCTTCGCCACTTCCTTCTTCGTGCGGTCCGGCGTCAGCAGCATCGTCATCCGACGCCCCTGCATCTTCGGCATCGCCTCGACCTTCGCCACGTCCTCGAGCTTCTCGAACACGTCACGCATGATCTTGATGCCCAGGTCCTGGTGCGCCATCTCCCGGCCGCGGAACAGCATCGTGAACTGCACCTTGTCGCCGTCCTCGAGGAACCCGCGGGCCTTGCTGACCTTGATGCCCAGGTCGTGCCCGTCGATCTTCGGCCGAAGCCGCATGCCCTTGAGCTCGCTCTGCTTGGAGTGAGCCTTGGCCTTCTGCTCCTTCTTGCGCTGGGCGTACTTCCACTTGCCGTAGTCCATGATCTTGCACACGGGCGGGTCGGCCTTGGGCGCGACCTCCACCAGATCAAGACCGGCGTCGCGGGCACGGCGGCGGGCGTCTTCGACATCGACGACGCCGACGGGGTTGTCGTCTTCGTCGATCAAACGGAGCGGGGAGATGCGGATCTGCTCGTTGACACGCAGGCGCTTGCCGGTGTCCTTGGGCTGCGGCTTGAAACGGCGGGGAATGGGCGGAACTCCAACGAGGGACGAAATCGGGCGGGCCGCACGCGCGTGGGACCCCGGAGACGCGACGCGTCGCCGAACCGTTCAGTATATCGGCCCGCCGGGCTCAGGAAACATGCGGGGCCGCCGCCAGCAGCCAATACGCCACCGGCGCCGCCAGAATCGGCGAATCCGCCACGTCCAGCACCCCCCCGAACCCCGGCACCCCCGTCCCCGAATCCTTCGCCTGCGCGTCCCGCTTGAACACCGACGCCGCCAGGTCCCCCAGCTGACCCACCGCCGCCACCGTGAACCCCGCCAGCCCCGCGTACACCAGCCCCAGCTCCATCGGCACGTACACCCGTCGATCCCCCACGCTCTCCCACGCCCCCGCCCACCCGTAGTGGTTCGACAACGCCGCCAGCCCCACCGACAGCCCCGTCGCCACCGCCAGCCCCCCGATCAGACCCTCCCACGTCTTCTTCGGGCTCAGCCACTCGATCAGCTTATGCCGACCCAAAAACCGCCCCACGAA
Organism: Planctomycetota bacterium; assembly: GCA_039818285.1. Lineage (GTDB taxonomy): Bacteria > Planctomycetota > Phycisphaerae > Phycisphaerales > Phycisphaeraceae > JBCBUE01. Next base: position 15,636 of record JBCBUE010000064.1, read on the forward strand.
ATACGCCCCGATGTCCGCCGACTTGATCACCAGCAGGATCGACCCCAGCATCCACGCCGAGTGCCACCGCCGGATCGCCAGCAAAAACCCCGGCAGCAGCCCCGCGTACACGAACGCGAACATCACCACCGCCACCGCCACGATCGCCCCGTCCGTCCGCCGGCCCGACGTGTATCGCGCCAACGCCAGCACAAACAGACCGATCATCACCGACGCGTGGATAGCCACCGTCGCCGACCCGTCCAGCCCCGCCGGCACGATGTACATCAGCACGCACCCCAGAAGACCCGCCAGCCACACCATCAACCCGTCCGCCGACGACCCCGTCGCCCGGATCAGCTTGACGATCTCCCGCAGCAGCAACGCCTGAAGCACCAGGAACATCGCCAGCACCAGCAGCCCCGCCGGCAGATAGGCCCGCCCCAGAAACAGCGTCTGCCAGACCGTCCCGCGCAGGTCCAGCCGATCGAGCTCGTTATCGAGCGCGAGCAGCACGATCAACCCGACGATCATCAACGCGCCAAGGGGCAGGCGATACTTGAGCACCCGGCGACTATACGGATCGACACGACCCGCCGCCCCGGGCCTCGCCTCCGCCGACGCACCCGCCCGTTAGCCCCGGGCCCTGCCGGGGGTGAACCACGCACGCGCACCGACCTGTCAATGAGCCCCGCGTGCCACCGACGCCCCTTCGCCAACTTTCCAGGGCAAGAGCTTCACAACACGCAAGTCGTCGGGGGCGGGGCGGCGCGGCCTGTACACCGGGCCGAATCATGCGGCCCGCTGATCTAGCACACGCGTCGAGTCAACGATTCCGGCAGCCTGGTCGCCAACCCTGTCAGCCGCCCGCTCTCCGCGGTGCGGAGGGGACAACCCGTCGACGGTCCGCCTCGCCAGATGCCCGGCCAACGCGTGTCTGCCATGGGGGTCAGCACACAGGATGAGCGAGGTGTTCCTACCCCCGGGATGACAGGCGCCCCCAGCGCGCACAACCACCCTCTTAGACCGTCTTGCGTGGTCACCTCCCGACGCGGCGCGGTCGCGACGAGACGGCGTGTGACCGAGGGTGGCACGGCCGCGGACGGCCGTGGGCGATTGTGCATGCGGGGCGGCTACGCCACGGCCGACACGCGGCCGGCCACCCGGGAGGTCTTCACGCAACACGCTCTCGCCCCCGGCTCGGTTGAGCTTATTGAATCACAGGCCCATGACATCCCACTCACCCGCAGCCGGGACGCCACGCGTCCCGGGGTTCAACGCACATCGCGCTTCCGTCCACAGAACCGTCTGCTGCGTGCGCGCACAGGCCCACAAGCCGATCGCTAACCCCGCTGTCGGTCACGCCCGCTCACCGGCCCGCCAACCTCACGCCGCCTCAACCGGCTCGAACGCCCAGTGCGCAAACGGGTCTTCGAGCTCCTCCCAACCCGCCGGGCCCAGCGCCATCTCCTCGTCGGTCAGCAGGCAGGCGTCCAGCAGCAGCCGGACCTTCGCCTCGTCCATCCGCACGCCGATCATCACCACCTCCTGCCGGCGATCGCCGAACGGCTCTTCCCACTTCGAGGCGATCCATTGCTTGAGCTCCGGCTCCTCGGGCTGGTGATCGGGCGGCGCCGTCGCCCACCATCGGCCGGCCGGCTCGACCCGGAACGAACCGCCCGCCTGCGACCACATCGCCGCGAAGTCGTGCTTCGTCGCCAGCCAGCAATACCCCTTGGATCGCGTGGTGCCCAGCCCCGTGCCGTTCATCGCGTTGTACAGCCGCTGCGGGTGGAAAGGCCGGCGCGCCCGATACACAAAGCTCGTGATCCCGTACTCCTCGGTCTCCGGCGTGTGCTCCTCGTTGAGCTCCTTGATCCAAGCGGGCGAGCTCATCGCCTTGTCCATATCAAAGCGCTCGGCCCCGAGGATCTCGTCCAACGCCACCTCGGAGTTGACCGTCCGGATCAGCTTCGCGTCGGCGTTGAGCGTGCGGATCATCGCCTCCACCTCCGCCAGCTCCGCCTCGTCCACCAGGTCGCACTTGTTCACGAGGATCACGTCGGCGAACTCGACCTGATCGGTCAGCAGGTCCGCGATCGTCCGCTCGTCCTCGTCCGACAGCCCGATCTCGCGATCGACCAGGTCGTCCTGGCCGTGGAACTCGGCCCGGAACGTCGAGGCGTCCACCACCGTCACCATCGTGTCCAGCCGTGATAGCTTCGCCAGCGAATTCCCTTCTTCATCTTCGAACGTAAATGTCTGCGCCACCGGCAAGGGCTCGGAAATCCCCGTGGATTCGATCAAGAGGTAGTCAAACTTCCCCTCCCGCGACAGACGCGACACCGCCTTGAGCAGGTCGTCGCGCAGCGTGCAGCAGATGCACCCGTTGGACATCTCGACGAGCTCCTCCTCGACGCGGTCGAGCTGGGCGTCGCCCTGGCGGACGAGGTCGGCGTCGATGTTGACCTCGCTCATCTCGTTCACGAGCACGGCGATGCGGCGCCCCTCGCGGTTGGCGAGCATGTGCGCCAGCAGCGTGGTTTTGCCGGAGCCGAGGAAGCCGGAGAGGACGGTGACGGGGAGGCGGGGTGCGGTCGTTTGCGGCTGACTCATGAGGCATCTCCTGCTGCCGGATGGGGACACAAACCCGCATCGAGCGAAAATGATAAGCCATTCTCAACCGTAGAGCGAGTGTGCCCACATGGAATTCCTTTCAACGAGTTCAAACCGCCGTTCAGCTATTCGCAGACGCACTCGGCTCGACGCTTCGCTTTGAAACCGCGGCCCCATTCCCGCATAACGGTGAGAATCGCTTCGAGCGATCGACCAAATTCAGTGAGCTCGTACTCCACGCGGGGCGGCACTTCGGCGTAGACGTGGCGGGTGAGAACGCCGTCGGCCTCGAGTTCGCGCAACTGGAGGGTGATCATTCGCTCGGTCGCATTTGGTGTTAGACGCCGAAGTTCGCCGAAACGTTTGCGTCCATCGAGTAGATGACAGATCAGCACGGGTTTCCAGCGGCCACCGATCACGGAAAGAGTGGCCTCAACGTCGCATCCAGTTCGCCAGTTGTAGTCGCGGGCCATGGTGTCTCCTTCACATCCGCACGATCACTCGTATCCAATACTTACATAAATGTGGGTACTTGTCCATAGTGGATGTCAGTCGTAGTGTGCTCGATGGCCCCAACAAGGGCAATGCGAGCTAAACCGGCTGACTCAGACAGAAGTGAGTCGGAGCACAGGGGATCTTGACGATGGCGTACTACTCGGTTCTGGCGGTCACTCCGACGCAGGAAGACTGGATT
>JBCBUE010000065.1:0-18832 GCA_039818285.1 Planctomycetota bacterium
CCTGGCCGACCGCCGAGATCGCCGTCATGGGCGCCGAAGGCGCGGCCAGGCGACGCAGCGGTCCGTGCCGAGGTCCTTGCCGGACATCGCCAGGTACGCCCCGCCGTAGGCCTTGCGGAGGATGACGCTGACTTTGGGCACGGTGGCCGCGGAGTACACGAAGAGCATCTTGGCCCCGTGGCGGATGATTCCGCCGTACTCCTGCTGCACGCCGGGCATGAAGCCGGGCACATCGACGAGCGTGACCAGCGGGATGTTGAAGGCGTTGCAGAAGCGGATGAAGCGAGACGACTTGTCGGAGGCGTTGATGTCCAGGCAGCCGGCCATCTGCATTGGCTGGTTGGCGATGACGCCGACGGTGCGGCCGTTGATGCGGGCGAAGGCAACGATGATGTTGGGGGCGAAGCTGGCGAGGACCTCGAGGTAGTCGCCGTCGTCGACGACGCGCTTGATGACCTCGTGCATGTCGTACGGGGCCTTGGGGTTGTCGGGGATGATGTCGTTGAGCGAGGGGTCGTCGACGATCGGGCCCGTCGGCTCGAGGACGGGCGGCTCCTCCATGTTGTTGGCCGGCAGGTAGCCGAGCAGCTTGCGGCAGAGCTCGATGGCGTGTCGGTCGTCCTCGGCGATGAAGTGCGCGACGCCGGAGTAGGTCATCTGCGCCTCGGGCCCGCCGAGCTCTTCGGCGGTGACCTGCTCGCCGGTGACCTGCTTGATGACCGAAGGCCCGGTGATAAACATCTGGGCGTGCTTGGTCTGGATGATGAAGTCGGTGAGCGCCGGGGAATAGGCGGCGCCGCCGGCGCAGGGGCCGCAGATGAGGCTGATCTGCGGGACCAGGCCGGAGAGAAGGGTGTTGTTGTAGAAGATGCGGCCGTAGGCGGCGAGGGCGTCGATGCCCTCCTGCACGCGGGCCCCGCCTGAGTCGTTGACGAAGACGAAGGGCGAGCCGGTCTTCATCGAGGCCTGCATCATCGCGACGATCTTGTCGCAGTGCGTCTCGCCGGCCGCCCCGCCGAGGGTCGTGAAGTCCTGACTGGCGACGTGGACCAGTCGGCCGTCAATCGCGCCCGAACCGGTCACGACGCCGTCGGCGGCGGCCTCTTTCTTGTCCATCCCGAACAGGTGGCACTGGTGCCGCGCGAAGGCGCCGATCTCTTGGAACGTGTCGTCATCGAGCAGGACCGAGAGGCGCTCCCGGGCGTCCATCTTGCCCTGGTTGCGGTGCTTGTCGAGGCGGGCCTGCCCGCCCATCGCCTCGACCCTCGCGCGGTGCTTGGCCAGCTCGGCGAGACGGTCGGCCATCGTCATGTCTTTGCGTGCGGTGGGCTCGGTCATGTCAATGGCCCTCCGCCGGCTCGCAGAGCTCGGTCAGCACGCCCTGGCTCGCCTTGGGGTGAAGGAAGGCGATCTTCGTGTCGTGCGCGCCGCCGCGCGGCGTCTGGTCGATCATGCGGACGCCGCCTTCTTTAAGCGCGTCGATCCGCGACTGGATGTCGCTGACGGTGTAGGCGACGTGGTGGAGACCCTCGCCGCGCTTCTCGAGGAAGCCAGCAATCGGCGAATCCTCGGCCGTCGGTTCGAGAAGTTCTAAACGCACCTCGTGCCCCGGCGGGCCGACAAGGAAAAACCCGACCTTCACCTTCTGATCAGGGACTTCCTCGATGCCCTCGAACACCGCGCCGAGCGTCTGTTCGTAGAACGCCCGGTGCTCGTCGAGGGAGCGCACCGCGATGCCGATGTGATTCACCGCCTTGGCTTCGATCATGGCTGAAACCTCGCAATGTCAGGCCGATTCGAACCCGGTCGAACCAACGCCCGCACCATAGCGAATCCTGCAAGCGCCGTGGGACCGATCCCTAAGACACCCGCGCATTAACAGACAACTGCGAGTTGGTCGCACGTGCACCGGCGAAGTAGAGTTCACGCATGGCTAAGCTCATCGACACCTCGCTGCGTGACGGACACCAATCCCTCCTCGCCACCCGCATGTCCACCGAGCAGTGCATGCGCGTGCTGCCCATGGTCGCCGACGCCGGCTACGACATCATCGAGCTGTGGGGTGGGGCCACGCTCGACGCGGCGCTGCGCTTCACGAACGACAACCCATTCGATCGGCTCGAACAGTTCACCGCCCTGCTCGACCAACACGACCGGCCGATTCACATCCGATCGCTTTGCCGCGGGCAGAATCTCTTTGGGTACGCGCCGTATCCCGACAACGTCGTGACGGCGTTCCTCAAGGAAGCGGTACGCACCGCGACGACGTCGAACGTCACGCACCGGATGCGCATCTTCGATGCGCTCAACGATCACCGAAACCTCATCACCGCGACGATGGCCACGAAAACCTTCGACGGCCACGCCGAGGCCGCGATGAGCTACACCACCTCGCCGGTGCACGACAACGACCACTTCATCGGCTTTGCCGAGCAGGCGATCGACTGGGGCGCCGACTCGCTGGCGATCAAGGACATGGCCGGCCTGCTGCACCCGGCCGACGCGTGGTCGTTGATCGAGGCGACCAAGACGCGATTCCCCGAGAAGTTCCTGACGCTCCACGCCCACGACACCAATGGCCTGGCGATCGCGTCGTACGTCGTCGGCTTGATGGCCGGCGTCGACGCGCTCGACACGGCCTACGGGCCGATGGCCGGCGCGACCTCGCAGCCGCCGGCCGAGCTCATCAAATTCTTCGCCGACGCGCTCGGCGTGGACCTCGGCATCGATTTCGCCAACGCGAACAAGATCGACGCCGAACTACGCACCATCCGCGAAGAGCTGGCCGCGGTCGACAAGAACCCCGAGCAGTTTGGCGGGCCCTGGCCGAGCGAGCCGACCGACGACATGAAAGCCGCGATCGACGAGACGATCGAGCTGCTCAGCTCGAAGGATCGCGAGAAGTGCACCCTGGCTTGCGACGTTATCGAGCAGAAGATCATGGAGCCAAGGGGCTACCCGCCGATCGACAAGAGCCAGCTTGAGTCGCAGATTCCCGGCGGGATGCTCAGCAACCTCTACAACCAGCTCAAGGACCAGGACAAGCTGGACCTGATGCCGCAGGTGCAGGAAGAGATTCCAAGGGTGCGCAAGGCCGCGGGGTACGTGCCGCTGGTCACGCCGACCAGCCAGATCGTCGGCACGCAGGCGACGTTCAACGCGATGCAGGGGGCGCCCTACGCGTTCGTCTCCGAGCCGTTCCGCGACATGATGATGGGCAAGTACGGCCGATTGCCCGGCCCGGCCGACCCCGAGGTCATGGAGAAGGTCGCCCGCGGCGAAGAGCCCTTCACCGGCCGGCCCGCCGACCGCGTGCCGGACATCGACCTCAACGCTGTCTACCGCGAGCACGGGGCGCTGATCAAGAGCGAGCGTGATCTGTTATTGCTGGTTCTCTTCCCCGCCCCGGCCGAGAAGTTCCTCAAAGAACGCGACAAAACCAATTAACCATCGAGGCGATCGGCCATGTCGATCATCCTGCACATCACGACGCGTGAGTCCTGGAAGAGCGCCGAGCCGACCGGCGCTTACACGACCCCCAGCCTCGGCGATCAGGGGTTCATCCACCTGTCAACGCCGGCCCAGACGCCCGGCACGGCGAACCTGCTGTTCGAAGGACGCCGCGATCTCGTCCTGCTCGTCGTCGACACCGACCGCCTCACGGCCGAGCTCAAGTACGAGGACACCGAGGAGATTGGCCAGGACTTTCCACACCTTTATGGGCCGCTGCTGTGCGACGCGGTCGTGGACGTGCTGGCGTTCCCGCCGGGGGCGGATGGGGTGTTTCGGCTGCCCGAGTCGAGGTGGTTCGAGGCGGAGTGATTGAACCGCAGAGGCGCAGAGCATGACATTTCGCGGCCACATTTTGTTTCACGAGTATGGACTCGAGCTTCGCAAGAAGTCTGATGGGTCATTGGAGATCAATGTTCTATGTGGCCGTGTCGGACAGTTTGGAGTTGAATTCACTCTTAACGACGATGAAGTAGCTAGCTACACCAACGACGGTGAAACTTTTCTGCGAGGGCTAGCTGGTCGAGTCCGCGCGAATCCCAGTGCATACTCAAAGCGTGGACGAACTTGCTGAGTGTCGTGCGGCGTTGTCTCTGCGTCCTCTGCGGTTTAACGCCCCGCGAAGGCATCAAGGATGCGATCCGCTGCGGCGGTGGGGGGGAGTTGGCCGGCGGTGACTTGGTGTTCGATGTCGGCGGTGATGTCGCGGACGCTGGGGTGGTCGCGCAAGAGGCGGCGGAGACGGTCATCGACCTGCTGCCACATCCAGTTGAGGTTTTGCGATTGGCGGCGGGCGGCGAGGGAGCCGTCGGACTCAAGCAACGCGTGATAGGCGGTGATCTTTCGCCAGAGTTGGTCGAGGCCGTCGCCGGTGTGGGCGGAACATGTGAGGACGGGGGTGGGCCAGTCGGGGTGGCGCTGCTGCATGCAGCGCAGGGCGGTGCGGTACTCGCTGGCGGCGAGTTGGGCGGCGGGGACGCGGTCGCCGTCGGCTTTATTCACGGCGAGGAGGTCGGCGAGCTCGATGAGGCCGCGCTTGATGCCCTGCAGCTCGTCGCCCGCCCCCGGAAGCATGAGCGCCAAGAACACGTCTGTCATTTCCGCCACCATGGTTTCGCTCTGCCCGACGCCGACGGTCTCGATGATGATCAGGTCGAAGCCGGCGGCCTCGCAGAGCAGCATGGTCTCGCGGGTCTTGGAGGCGACGCCGCCGAGGGTCTGGCCGGCGGGGGAGGGGCGGATGAAGGCGTGGTCGGCGCGGCCGAGCTGGGCCATGCGGGTCTTGTCGCCGAGGATGGAGCCGCCGGTGACGTTGGAGGAGGGGTCGACGGCGAGGACGGCGACCTTGCGGCCTTCGGCGAGGCGTTGCATGCCGAACTTATCGATGAACGTGGACTTGCCGACGCCGGGGACGCCGGTGATGCCGAGGCGCAGGGAGCTTCCGGTGCGGGGCATGAGGCGGGTGAGGACCTCGCGGGCGGTGCGCTGGTGTTGCTCGTTGGAGGACTCGATGAGGGTGATCGCGCGGGCGAGGATGGCGCGGTCGCCTCGCTCGACGCCTTGGACGAAGTCGTCGATGGTTAGGTCGCGGCGGCGCGGGGCCGGGCGCTTGATGGCGGGGGTATCGGCATTGGCGGCGGGATCGACGGAGAGGCTGCTGGCGCCTTCGGGGAGGTCGGCTTGATGTTCGAGGTCGGGCATTAGGTGAACCTAACCACAGAGGCGCAGACGCACAGAGAGCACGGCAAGCCGCGGTGCTACATGTCTTGAATCGGTGCCTCCGTGTCTCTGTGGTTCACTTCTACTACGCCTTAGCCGGCTCGGCGGCCTCGTGGCCGAGCGTCTTGGCGAGGTCGTCGAGGAGTTCGCCGGCGGCGGTGGGGATGACGGTGCCGGGGCCGAAGATGGCGGCGGCGCCGGCGTCGTGCAGGGCTTGGTAGTCCTGCGGGGGGATGACGCCGCCGACGACGATCATGATGTCGTCGCGGGCGTGCTCGGCCAGCGCGGCGCGGACCTGGGGGACCAGCGTGAGGTGGCCGGCGGCGAGGGAGGAGACGGCCAGGATGTGCACGTCGTTCTCGACGGCCTGGCGGACGGCCTCTTCGGGGGTCTGGAAGAGCGGGCCGATGTCGACGTCGAACCCGAGGTCGGCGAAGGCGGTGGCGACGACTTTTTGGCCGCGGTCGTGGCCGTCCTGGCCGAGCTTGGCGATGTAGATGCGGGGGCGGCGGCCCTCGGCGTTCTCGAAGGCGTCCACCTTGTCCTTGACTTGCTGCATGGGCGATTCGCCTCCGGTGGCGACCATCTCGGCCTCGCCGGCGTAGACGCCGCGGATGGTGCGGATGACAGCCTCGTGCCGGCCGTAGGCTTTTTCGAGGGCGTCGGAGATCTCGCCGACGGTGGCCTTGGCGCGGGCGGCGTCGACGGCGAGGGCTAACAGGTTGGCGGACTTGTCGTCGGCCGCGTTGGCGAGCTTGTTGAGCGCGGCGTCGGTGGCGGCCTGGTCGCGCTCGGCGCGGAGCTTTTTCAGCGAGGCGATCTGTTGTTCGCGGACGGCGGTGTTGTCGACCTTGAGGACGTCGACGGCGTCTTCCTTGGCCAGGCGGTACTTGTTGACGCCGACGACGGTCTGGGCGCCGGTGTCGATGCGGGCCTGGGTGCGGGCGGCGGCCTCTTCGATGCGCGACTTGGGGATGCCCTGCTCGATCGCCTTGGCCATGCCGCCGGCCTGCTCGACTTCCTGGAGGTGGTCCCAGGCGCGGCGGGCGAGCTTGTCGGTGAGCCACTCGACGTAGTAGCTGCCGCCCCAGGGGTCGACGGTCTTGCAGGTGTCGGTCTCTTGCTGGAGGAAGAGCTGGGTGTTGCGGGCGATGCGGGCGGAGAAGTCGGTCGGCAGCGCGAGCGCTTCGTCGAGGGCGTTGGTGTGCAAGGACTGGGTGTGGCCTTGCGTGGCGGCCATGGCCTCGACGCAGGTGCGGACGACGTTGTTGTAGACGTCCTGGGCGGTGAGTGACCAGCCGGAGGTCTGAGAGTGAGTGCGGAGGGACATGGACTTGGGGTTCTTGGGGTCGAAGGGCTTGACGACCTTGGCCCAGAGCAGGCGGGCGGCGCGGAGCTTGGCGACCTCCATGAAGAAGTTCATGCCGATGGCCCAGAAGAACGAGAGGCGCGGGGCGAACTGGTCGACGGACAGGCCGGCGTCGATGCCGCAGCGTAAGTAGTTCAGGCCGTCGGCGAGGGTGTAGGCGAGCTCGAGGTCGCAGGTCGCGCCGGCTTCCTGCATGTGGTAGCCGGAGATGGAGATCGAGTTGAACCGCGGCATGTTCTGCGAGGTGTAGGCGAAGATGTCGGCGATGATCCGCATCGAGGGCTCGGGCGGGTAGATGTAAGTGTTGCGGACCATGAACTCCTTGAGGATGTCGTTCTGGATGGTTCCGCTGAGTTGTTCGGGCTTCACGCCCTGCTCTTCGGCGGCGAGGATGTACAGGGCCATGACGGGCAGGACGGCGCCGTTCATGGTCATGGAGACGGACATCTTGTCGAGGGGGATGCCGTCGAAGAGGGTGCGCATGTCGTAGATGGAGTCGATGGCGACGCCCGCCATGCCGACGTCGCCGACGACGCGGGGGTTGTCGGAGTCGTAGCCGCGGTGGGTGGCGAGGTCGAAGGCGATGGAGAGGCCTTTTTGGCCGGCGGCGAGGTTGCGCTTGTAGAAGGCGTTGGACTCGGTGGCGGTGGAGAAGCCGGCGTACTGTCGGACGGTCCACGGGCGCATGACGTACATGGTGGCGTAGGGCCCGCGGAGGAAGGGGGGCAGGCCGGGCATGGTGTGCAGGTGCTCGACGTCGTCGAGGTCGGAGGCCGTGAGCACGGGCGGGACGGCGATGTGCTCGGGGGTGTTCCAGAGGGCGTCGTCGACGGGGTGGCCGATCGATGCCGAGGCGGCGTCGGCCCAGTCGGCCTTGGTGGTGGCGCAGCGGTCGTCGGCGTTGAAGGGGATGTCGGCGAAGTTGGGGATGGTCATGGCGCGTCTCGCGGTGCGCGGTCAGGCGGTGAAGTCGGCTTGGGGGTGCAGCACGCCGGCGTGTTCGAGCATGTCGGTGAGGGTGTGGAGGACGTCGCACTTCATGAAGATGAAGCGGTCGACGCCGGCGTCGCGGTAGGCGGTTTCGTGGTCGCCGGGGGCGCCGGCGAGGACGAGCTGGTCGCAGCCGGCGGCCTTGAGGGCGCGGGCGACGTCGGGGACGGTGTCGGGGTAGAGCTTGTCCGAGGAGCAGAGGCAGGCCATGGTGGTCTGGGACTCCCAGAAGCGTTCGGCGGCCTCGTTGGCCATGTCGTTGAGGTCGCCGGTGATGGGTGGCGTGGGGAGGGGTTCGATGCCGCCGGCCTCGAAGAAGTTCTGGGCGTAGGTGGCGCGGGCGGTGTGGTGGGCGACGGGGCCGAGGTTGATGAGCATGATGCGTGGGCGTTCACCGGTGAGGGCGAGGAAGCGGTCGGAGGCGTCGCGGAGGTTCTCGAAGGGCTCGGCGTAGGCGTGGGGGGCGATCGGGGCGATGAAGACGCCCTCGCGGTCGCCGAAGACGGCGTCGGAGAGCTGGCCGAGGGTGGCGCCGGTCTCGGCGGCGGCGACGGCGTGGGCGGTGATCATGCCGGGGTCGGTGGCGACGGCGGCGGTGGCGGCGAGGGAGTCGAGAGCGGACTGGGCGTCGGGGTGGCGTTCGTGTCGCTGGTGGCGGAGGCGCTCGTGGGCGGTGTGGATGATCGACGGGCGGTCGGCCTTGCGGGCCTCGACGGGTTGTTCGGCGAGGTTGGGGAACTCGCTGACACCGGTGACGGCGTCCTTGCGTCGGGCGATGTTCTTGCTGCGCGGGGCGAAGGCGGACTCGATCTGATCGCTGACCCACCCGGAGGTGAGGGCCTCGGCCATGCCGCCCTGTCGCTCGACGTCCTGGAAGATGGGCCAGGCCTTGTCGCAGAGCTGGTCGGTGAGGGACTCGACCATCCACGACCCGCCGGCGGGGTCGACGACCTGGGCGAGGTGGGACTCTTCGGCGAGGATGGCCTGGGTGTTGCGGGCGATGCGTCGGCTGAAGGCGTCGGGCAGGCCGAGCGCCTTGTCGAAGGGCTCGCAGGTGATGATCTGGGCGCCGGCGGCGGCGGCGGCGAAGGTGCAGACGGTGCCGCGGAGCATGTTGACGTACGGGTCGCGGTGGGTGAGCACGCGCTTGGAGGTGCGGACGTGCATGGTCATGCCGGTGCGGGCGAGGTCGTCGGAGACGCCGCAGTGGGCGGCGACCTGGGCCCAGAGGCGGCGGGCGGCGCGGAGCTTGGCGACGGCGAGGAAGAGATTGGTGCCGACGCCGAAGCTGAACATGAGTTGCCGCGCGGCGGCGTCGGGCGAGAGGCCCGCGTCGGTGAGGGCGCGGAGGTAGGCGACGGCGGTGGCCATCGAGAAGGCGAGGTCCTGCGAGGCGGTGGCGCCGGCGTGGTGGTACGGGGCGATGCCGACGCGGACGGCGGTGAACTTCGGGAGGTTGTGGTCGGTCCAGACGGCGAGGTCGCCGAGCTGGCGCATGGCGGCGTCGATCGGCACGGGGTACTCGCCTCGGCGGGCGAGGACGGCCAGGGGGTCGGCGTTGAGCGAGCCGCGGGCTTTGTCCAGGGGGACGTGCCGTCGGCGGAGCAGCGCGACGAGCTGGGCGACGGCGGGGATGGCGGCGGCGCCGGCTTCGAGGGCAAGGCCGGCGATGTCGAGGAAGACGCCGTCGAGCAGGACGTCCCAGTCGTCGGTGTGGTTGACGGTGAGGCCGTCGCGGGCGGCGAGTTCGGCGGCGGCGGGGTGGTCGGCGTCGAGGCCGATGCGGGCGGCGGCGTCGAGGCGGAGTTGCAAGGAGGTGACGCCGCCGGCGAGGTCATCGAGGATGGCCTGGTTGGAGGCGGCGAGGTCGGGGTGAGCGTGTTCCTGTCGGATATCCCAGCCGCAGGACGAGCCGCCGAGGGGGGTGACGCCGCGGGTGGTGGGCGCGAAGCCGGGGAAGCCGGAGGGGTCGCCGTCGCAGGGCCAGTCATCGGCGGTGTAGATCGGCTGGAGATCGATCCCCTCGTAGGTGTGGGTGACGAGCTTTTTCTCGAAGGGGACGCCGGCGAGATCGCGCTCGACGGTTTGTCGCCACTGGTCGTACGAAACGGCCGGGAAGTCCTCGAGCCACGACGTCTTGGGGTGTTGCATGTGATGTCCCTTGTTGGGACAAGCCATGCTAGAGAACACCCGATGGCGTGTCATCGTGTGACGGGTTCGCAATTACCCGTATGGGGGAAGGTCCACGCTAGGGAGATCACTTGCGACGGAATGCGCGGCGGGGTTCACTATGATCGCGGCCATGAGCATCGCTGAAACCGCCGTCGCGTCGTCGCTGTCGAGCCTGTCGCTGGCCGCCGAACTGGCCGAGCGTGCGTTGAACGACGAGGCGTTGGATCCGGCGATTGCGGTTGGCCTGCTGGACGATGGGGACGCGGCGGTGATCGACCTGCCTGCGCTGCTGTCGGCGGCGTACGCGGTGCGTCGGCACTACTACGGCGATGCGGTGCGCGTGCACGTGCTGAACAACGCGCAGAACGGGCACTGCCCCGAGGACTGCGCCTATTGCACGCAGGCCAAGTCGTCGACGGCCGACATCAACCCGTACCCGATGAAGTCGCTGGACGAGATGCTCGACGAGGCGCGGGCGGCGCAGGCCTCGGGGGCGCATCGGTACTGCATGGTGTTCGCCGGTCGCGGGCCGTCGAAGGGGCGGACGGAGAAGCTGGCCGAGGCGGTGCGGCGGATCAAGGACGAGGTCGGCATCGAGGTGTGCGTGTCGGCGGGGCTGCTGGATGAAGCCAAGGCCGAGGTGCTCGCCGAGGCGGGGGTCGATCGGTACAACCACAACCTCAACACGTCGCCGCGGAACTACGCGTCGATCTGCACGACGCACACGTACGAGGATCGGCAGAGCACGCTGGCCGCGGCGCGTGGCGCGGGCATCGCGCTGTGCTCGGGGCTGATCGTCGGCATGGGCGAGACACGCGACGAGCTGGTCGCGCTGGCGACGACGCTTCGGCAGATGGGCGCCGAGTCGATCCCGGTGAACTTCCTGCTGCCGTTCGAGGGCAACCTGATGAACCGGCCGGTGGACCTGACGCCTCGGTATTGCCTGCGGGTGCTGTGCTTGTTTCGGCTGATGTGCCCGCGCGCCGAGGTGCGCGTCGCGGCGGGTCGCGAGCACCACCTGCGCAGCCTCGAGCCGATGGCGATGCAGCCGGCCAACTCGCTGTTCCTCGGCGGGTACCTCAACGCGCGCGGCGAGGAGGCCAAGAAGCTCTACACGATGCTCACCGACGCGGGCTACACGCTCGACACCACGGCCGACCTCGCGGCGGTCTTCGCCAAGATCGAGGCCCAGGCCAAGGCGGCGGCCAACGGCGAGAAGGCGGCGACGCTGACCCGCGAGGGGATGGTCGACGGCGTCAAGTCGCTCGAAGAGCTGCGACCCTGCCAGGCGGGGTGAGCGACCCGACCGGCGCACGAAAAACCCCTCGCGAACGAGGGGCTGTCGTCGATCAATGCCCGTGGCAGGACTCGAACCTGCACGGCCTTGCGGCCACCGCCACCTGAAGACGGCGCGTCTGCCAATTCCGCCACACGGGCTGTGTTGGGCGAGCCGAGCAATATATCGGGTGACGCGAGGGGCGGCCAGCGCCCGTGGTCACAGCTCCAGCACCGTGATGTGCGTGTTGGAGTAGACGCACAGCTCGCCGGCGATGGTCAGCGACTCGCGGGCGACGTCGGGGGCGGGCATCTGGGTGTGGGCGAGCAGGGCGCGGGCGGCGGCGGTGGCGTACGACCCACCGGAGCCGATGCCCAGGACGCCGCCGGAGGGCTCGATGACGTCGCCGGTGCCGGAGAGCAGCAGGCTGACCGAGCGATCGGCGACGATCAGCAGCGACTCGAGCTGGCGGAGGGCCTTGTCGGTGCGCCAGAGCTTGGCGAGCTCGACGGCGGCCTTGGTGATGTTCTGCGGCGAGTCTTTGAGCTTGCCCTCGAAGCGTTCGAGCAGGGCGAACGCATCGGCGGCCGACCCGGCGAACCCGACGAGCACGCCGGCTGCCTCGGCGCCGAAGCCGTCGAGCTTGCGGACCTTGACGGCGTCGGCCTTGGCGACGGTCTGCTGCATGGTGACCTGCCCGTCGCCGGCGATGGCGACCCGGGCGGGGTCGTCGGGTCGGCGGACGCAGACGATGGTGGTGCTGCGGATCTCGGGCTTGGGCATGCGGCGAGTGTAGGTCACGCGGCGCGGCGGCTAGGCTGCGGCGATGGCCGACGACGCGGGGCACGTGCCCGTTTTGCTCGATGAGGTGTTGACGCTGCTGCGGCCGGGGGCGGGGGACGTCGTGATCGACTGCACGGCCGGTCGCGGGGGGCACGCGGCGGCGCTCTTGGAGCGGATCGGGCCGGGCGGGGTGCTGCTGGCGATGGACCGGGACGCGGACAACGCGGCGTACACGCGCCGGCGTCTGGCGCCGATCGCCGAGCGGGTCGGGGCGACGGTCCAAGTCGAGCACGCGACGTTCGCCGAGGCGGAGGCGGTGCGGGATCGGTTGGGGCTGGGGCGAGCGAACGCCGTTCTGGCCGACCTGGGGTTCGCGTCGAACCAGATGGACGCCGCGGATCGGGGGCTGAGCTTCCAGGCGGACGGGCCGTTGGACATGCGGCTGGACGTGACGGGGGCGACGGGGGGCGGGCCGACGGCGGGGGAGCTGGTGAACGAGCTCGATGAAAAGTCGCTGGCGGATGTGATTTACGAGTACGGCGAGGAGCGACTGAGCCGGCGGATCGCCCGCAATATTGTGGCGGCCCGGCGGGAGGGGCCGATATCGACCACTCAGGAGTTGGCCCGGCTCGTGCGCCGGGCCTACGGGCCGCGAGCGGGCGGCCGGGTTGATCCAGCCACGCGAACGTTCATGGCGCTGCGGATTGCGGTGAACGACGAGTTGGTCGCGTTGGAGCGGCTGCTGGATCAGGTCGAGCGTCTGCTGGAACCGGGCGGCCGGGTCGGCGTGATCAGCTTCCATTCGCTCGAGGATCGACGGGTCAAGCAAGCGTGGGTCGAGGCGGCGCAACAGGGGCGCCTGCTTCGGGTCACCCGCAAGCCCGTCACCGCGGACGAGACGGAATGCCGAGCCAACCCGCGGGCCCGGTCGGCCAAGCTCCGCGTGGCCGAGTTGGCGACGTCGACGCACCAGACGCCGCCGCGGCCGTGATCAGGGCCTCGCCAACGGATGGGCGAGGCGTGTTGGGCATCGCCGGGCGGGCAAGTGGCCGCCGCCCCGGACGGAACGAGTCGATGACACGGGAAACCAAGATCGGGCTGCTCATCGGACTGGCGATCATCGTGCTCGTCGCGGTGATCGTGAGCGACTACGTGGCGGTGCAGCACCGCGCCGAGCCGGCCGACCCATTGATCGACTCGACGGTCACGGCCGCGCGTCCGACCCCCGGGCCGGCCCCGGCGCCGCGCGAGACCGTCACGCCGCGGCCGAGCGCCGAGCGCCAGCAGCTCATCCCCACGCCCGAAGAGATCGACCGGGCGTTGGCCGAGTCGCGCGAGGCGCAGCGTCTGGCACGCGAGCGCGCGGCGGCCGAGATCGCCCCGCCCGAGGAACGCGAGCCAACCCCGCTCGAACTGGCGACCGCCGAACGCTCGACCGAACGGCTGTTGGCCCCGCGGCTGTTCTCGCCGGACCCAAGGCCGATCCCGACGCCCGAAGAGATCGAGGCGATCGACGAGACCGCGCCGACCCGCGATCGCTCGGACGAAGCCGCCGGGCCCGTCGCCGAGATCGAGCCGACGCCCCAGCGCCCCACCCTGGTACACCGGGTCGAAGTCGGCGACACGCTGTACGCCATCGCCGAGCGCTACCTCGGCGACGGCGACGCCTGGCCGCGCATCGCTCGCCACAACCCCGATGTCGTCCCCGCCGACGGCCGGGTCATCGAGGGCACGCGCCTGCTCATCCCCCATCGCAACGCCCCCGATCAGACCGCCTCGATCGACCTTGGCCGCGTCGACGCCCCACGCACCGTCACCGTCCAGGCCGGCGACACCCTCGGCCGCCTCGCCGCCCGGCACCTCGGCTCGGCCGACCGCTGGCGCGACCTCCTCGAAGCCAATCGCGGCACGATCGATTCGCCCGACACCATCCGCGTCGGCCAACGCCTCGTCCTGCCGAGCCTCGACGCCACGCCCGCCCCCGCCGAAAACCGCCCCGACGCACGCCGCGCCAACCCGACGCAGGCCTTCTCCGGCCGACGCACGTACACGGTCGAGGAGGGCGACACCCTCTTCACCATCGCCCGCGACACGCTCGGCAACGGCGAACGCTGGCCCGACCTGTTCGACGCCAACCGCCACAAGCTCGACAGCCCCGACACCGTCCGCCCCGGTCAGACGCTCACCCTGCCGCAGTAACCCGCCCGCTCCTCGCGTCGCCGACCCCATGCTCCCCAAGCTCCTCGTCGCCATCCTCGCGCTCGCCGCCGCCGCGCTGGTCGTGCTCGACGCGCGGCAGCGCCAGATCGCCGCCGCCCACGACGTCACCCGGCTGTACCAGCGGTTGCACGCCACCCGACACGAGGCCGCCGGCCTGCGTCATCGCATCGAGCAGGCCGCCGCCCCCGCCGCGATCGCCGCCGCGGTCCGCGAGGCCAACCTGCCGCTGGCCGACCCCAGGCCCGCCGAACCGCCCGTCGTCGCCCACGCCCGCTCGCTCGAACCGATCGACGCCCCCCGCCCATGAGCCGCGCCGCCCTGCCTCGAGTCACCCGCCGCGCCCCGCCCGCCCCAACCCAACCGGAAGCGCAGCGCCCGGTTGGATCGCCCGACCCCCGGCTCCGCTATACCGCCCGCCTCGTCCTCGCCTGCCTGACGCTCGCGTTCCTCGCCCTGATCGCACGCACCGCGCATCTGCAGATCGACCCCGACCCGCGCACGCTCGCGCTCATCGATCGCCAGACCTCCCCGCTGGCCATCCACGCCCGCCGAGGCGACATCACCGACCGCCACGGCCGCGTCCTGGCCACCTCCGCCCTCGGCCAGCGCCTCTTCGCCGACCCCGCGCTCATCGCCGACCTCGGCTCCTTCGGTGAACGCGTTGGCTTCACCCTCGGCGTCAACCCCGCCGACATCGACCGCACCCTCGGCGAACGCCTCCGCCAACGCCCCCACACCCGCTACGTCTCGCTCATCGACCGCCTCTCCGACGACCAGCTCGACGCCCTGCCCGTCCGCGGCCCCGACGACCAGCCCCTCGCCGGCCTGGCCACCCAGGCCCGACCCGTCCGCCATTACCCCCAGGGCCCGCTCGCCGGCCAGGTCCTCGGCTTCGTCGGCGACGACCACACCGGCCTCGCCGGCCTCGAGGCCACTTTCAACCGCCGCCTCACCGGCACGCCCGGATCGGTCGACCTCCTCCGCGACGCCGCCCGCCAACCCCTCTGGGCGCCCGCCGACGGCCTCCAGCCCCCCACCGACGGCCAGCCGCTCACCCTCACCCTCGACGCCACCCTCCAGGCCATCGCCGAGGACACCCTCGCCAAAACCATCGCCCGCACCCACGCCGTCGAGGGCCAGATCGTCGCCATCGACCCCCGCAACGGCCAGCTCCTCGCCATCGCCAACTACCCCCCCTTCGACCCCGCCACCTTCCGCGACCCCGCCGCCCGCGACGCCCGACACAACCGCGCCGCCACCGACGTCTTCGAGCCCGGCTCCATCTTCAAGCCCCTCGTCTGGGCAGGCCTCACCCAGCAAGGCGCCGCCACCCCCAGCGAGATCATCGACTGCCAGCGCGGCCGCTGGCGCACGCCCTACGGCCGGACCCTCACCGACGTCGGCAACAACCCGCCCGGCAAGGTCTCCTGGGACACCGTCCTCATCAAGTCCTCCAACATCGGCATGGCCAAGGTCGCCGCCCGCGTCTCGCCCCAAGCCCTCCACGACATCGCCGCCGCCTATGGCATCGGCACCCTCACTGGCTCGGGCCTGCCTCACGAGGCCCCCGGCCTGCTCCACCCCGCCGACACCTGGTCCAAGTACACCCCCTCCTCCATCCCCATGGGCTACGAGGTGGCCGTCACCCCCCTGCAGGTCCTCCGCGCCTATTGCGCCATCGCCTCCGACGGCCAACTCCCCACCGTCTCCATCGTCCTCAAGAACCCCGACCGCCCGCACGTGATCATGCAACGCGTCCTCACCCCCGCCGTCGCCCGCCACACCCGCGACGTCCTCCGCCGCGTCGTCGCCGTGGGCACCGGACGACACGCTCAGTCCGACCGCTACACCGTCTTCGGCAAGACGGGCACCGCCGAGCTCCCCAGCCACGTCAACCTCAACGCCGACCACGACGTCGACACCGAGACCCACGCCGCCGCCGTGCTCGAACGCGGCTACTACCAGAACCGCTACCTCGCCTCCTTCGTCGGCGGCGCCCCCTTCGACGAGCCCCGCATGATCGTCGGCTGCTTCATCACCGACCCCCAGAACGGCCTGCACGAGTACTACGGCGGCGTCGTCTCCGCCCCCGCCGTCAAAGAAGTCCTCGAACGCTCCCTGGCCTATCTCGGCGTCCCCGCCGACACCCCCCTTGCCGCGGCCGAGTAACGCCCCCTCACACCGCGCCCCGTTAGCCGCCGCCCCTGGGCGGCGCTCCGCGCGAGATGTACACACAACCACGCCGGCCGAGGCCGGCGGCTAACCCCATTCCGCTACCCTCCCGCCATGCTCAAGACCCCTTTTCACAAATACCACCTCGACCACGGCGGCAAGATGGTCGAGTTCGCCGGCTACGAGATGCCCATCTCCTACGGCTCCGTCATCGAAGAACACCACCAGGTCCGCAACTCCGGCGGCCTCTTCGACGTCTCCCACATGGGCCGCATCAAGTTCGCCGGACGCGGCGCCCGCAAGCTGCTCGAAACCCTCTGCACCCGCTACCTCTCCGACATGGACGACAAGCGATGCCGCTACGCCCTGCTCTGCAACGAGCAAGGCGGCACCATCGACGACGTCCTCGTCTATCGGTACGACGACCACTGGCTGATGGTCTGCAACGCCGCCAACAAGGACAAGGTCCTCGACCACATCGCCGCCACGCAGCAGACGCACGAGTTCAAAGCCAAGGTCGAGGACCAGACCAAGTCGACCGCCATGCTGGCTATCCAGGGCCCCAAGGTCATGGACGTCGTGGGCAAGTTCTCCAAGGAAGTCCCGTCGCTCAAGAAGTACGGCTTCGCGGTCAAGAACCTGATGGTGCTCAAGATGACCATCTCCCGCACCGGCTACACCGGCGAGGACGGCATCGAGATCATCCTCGGCGCCAACATGGCCGCCATGGCCGTCAAGCTCTTATTGCGCGACGAAAGCAACATCGCCACCATCAAGCCCTGCGGCCTGGGCGCCCGCGACACCCTCCGCATCGAGGCCGGCATGCCCCTCTACGGCCACGAGCTCGCCGAAGACATCGACCCCCTCTCCGCCGGGCTCGACTTCGCCGTCACCCTCGACAAGGACGAACGCGACCAGGGCCTGCCCTTCATCGGCCAGGACGCGTTAAAGAAGATCGCCGCCGAGGGCCCCAAGATGAAACGCGTCGGCCTCGTCCTCGACTCCCCCCGCACCGCCCGCCAGGGCATGAAGGTCTACGCGGGCGACGAAGAAGTCGGCTACATCACGTCAGGCTGCAAGTCGCCGACTCTGGATAAGTCAATCGCGATGGCATATGTCGAATCATCGCACGCAGCGCTTAAATCCAGCCTGCGCGTCGGGCTCGGTACCAACGAAGTCGACGCCACGACAAGTTCACTGCCGTTATATCGATTGAATTGATCTCGATTCGCAAGCCTGCAAATCTTGGTTAGATGCGGTTGCAAATTCGCGACCGCCACAACGTTTAATCTGACTATGTGGATCGGTTTGAGGACTACAAGCTGACTGCGGGCAAGAACGCCGTCTATGTGCGTCGGGAGTTCAAAAACGACCCGGACAAGCTCCGCGAGAAATTGCGGCAGCATCTTCACGAAGCCTGCTGCACAAAATACTCGCCGCCCGGCTTTGTTTGCCTGTTTTGTTTATCCCTACTGCTTGGTGGGGCCGTGATTCTTTGGTGGGGATGGCAATTCGCCGGCCCCATGAATCAGTTCTTCACGGCAATGTCGATAGGCTCAGGGCTTGTTGTTGTCCCAGGCATCGTGCTGATGTTCTGCCTGGAGCACGGCATCTATCGAGCAAGACTAAGCAGCGATCAACGACTCGAAGTCCTCGATCATGTCGTCCAGCGTGTCGAGATTGACAGAATAATCAAGGCAGAAATTCGCGACCAAATCAAAGCCAAGTTTGCGTAATCGCGAGGCCATTAGCCCCGGGTTTTACCCGGGGTGACCCCGGCTGGAAGCCGGGGCTAATGGACGGCAGGCAACGGTTACTCCGCGACCGCGTCGTATCGGCCGGCGAAGGTGAAGTGTTGGGCGTGGTCGCCTTGGCCGTACATGCCGAAGCCGGTAATGGTGTAGGCCTTGCCTTGCGGGTTGGTGGGGGTGGGTTCGACGCGTTCGATGGCTTCGTTGAAGGACTCGAGTCGGCCGGGGAGATTGTTGAACCAGAAGAGGCGGGCGCCGGTGATACGGCCGTAGTGCGTGCTGGTCTCGCCGGTCGACTTCTCGACGACGCAGACGAGGCGGTCCTGGTCGTCGACGTAGTTGCGGGCGTCGGCGGTGGTGACGACGCCGGTGTCGGCGTTCGTCTCGTGGAACTCGGCCCGCTGATTGTCGCCGTCCCACCAGTAACGCTGCTTGACGTGCAGCGTCGTCGCGACGCGGCCGTCGAGGTGGAAGACGACGAACGTGCCCTCCCAGGTGCCGGTCCATTGGTCGAGGAACTTGAGCGCGACCTCTCGCTCGTAGGTCGGCATCTCGACATTGGCGGCGCGCACGGTCGAGGCAAGCAGGCCGGCGAAAGCGACGGCGAAGACGGCGAGCGGTAAGCGTGTCATGCGGGACGTTAGGCGAGCGCGCGGGAAACGGTCGTGAGGCGGTTAGCCGCTGCCCCTGGGCGGCGGTGCGGCGTGGCGAGAGCGAACACCACGCCGCCCAATGGCGGCGGCTAACGACGGCAACCACGATTGCGCGCGCCACGGTTGCCTTTCTTCTGGGGGTAGGAACGCCCCGTGCGCCGGCTCGTCCCCCATCGGCAGGGCACGTACGAGCCCATGCAAGACCGGGGTCGACCGC
>JBCBUE010000066.1:0-18776 GCA_039818285.1 Planctomycetota bacterium
GTGTTGCTGCCCAAGGAGGCCGATCGGGCGGGGTGGTCGCCGGCGGTGGTGGGTCGTGGGAAGTCGGTCGAGCGGTGGGGGCCGGGCTTGCTGGCGTCGGCGTACGCGCTGCGCGATCGGTTGGTGGGGGAGATGTTGGTCGGCGGGCCGTGCTTCTGGCCGGTCGATCGGGCGATCGATCGGGCGGACGCGGTCTCGGCGATGGCGGGCGTGAACGCGGTGGATCGGGCGGGGTTGCTTCGGCGGAGCGGCTGGGCGGGGGGCGGCTCGTGAGCGCCGGCGGCGACGTGTTGATGGGCGAGGCGACGCCGCATCGCGTGGTGCGGGCGTCGGCGGGCACGGGCAAGACCCACCGGTTGACCAACCGTTACATGGCGCTGCTCGGCATCGGGGCCGATCCGTCGACGCTGGTCGCGACGACGTTCACGCGCAAGGCGGCCGGGGAGGTCCGGGCCCGGGTGCTGCGTCGTTTGGCCGACGCGCGGCTGGACCGCGGCGGTGAGCGCGGGCAGATCGAGCGTGAGATGCGCGACCTGACCGGCCAGAAGGTGGCGGTCGACGCGGGGTGGTGCGACGCGGCGCTCGCGCGCGTGGTCGATCGGCTGGACCGGCTGTCGATCGGGACGATCGACGCGTGGCTGGCGCGGATGTCGGGCGTGCTGGGCTGGGAGCTGGGCGCGGGCCGGGCGGTGCGCACGATCGCCGGCGACTCGGAAGAGGCGGCGCGGCTGCGCCTCGCGGCGGTCGAGCGGCTGGTCGAGCGGGCTGGCGAGGGGGGCAAGGCCTTTGCCACGCTCATTGATCGGCTGCGCGCGGTGCACGGCGATGCGACGCGCGGGTCGGTGACGAAGGCGTTGGTCGAGCTGCTGGGCGGCCTGGAGGAGGTGGTGCGCGAGGCGCCCGACGCGGCCACTTGGTCGGCGCTGGGCGCGGTCGAGCGTGTCGAGCCCGACGCGATCGAGGCGTGTGCCCAGCGGTTGATCGCGCTTGAGGATCGGGTGCCGTTGACTCAAGCCGGTCAACGGCGGAAGTCCTGGATCAACGGGATCGGGCGGCTGATCGAGAATCTCCGCGCCGGACGCTGGCATGATTGCGTCGGAAAAGGGCTGCTGAAGTCACTGGTCGGTGTCGGGCCGGGCGAGGAGGCGAGTTTCGATCGGGCGCCGATTGAGGGCGATCTCCGCGCCGCTCTCGATAACGCGCTGGAACTCGTGCGGCGGGGGCTGCTGCGCTCGGTCGCTCGGCGGGGGGAGGCGCTGTGGGCGTTGGGGTCGGCCTACGTCGCTGAGCTCGACGCGGTGATGGCCGAGGCGGGGGTGGTGCGGTTCGAGGACGTGACGGATCGGTTGGCGCGGCGGCTGCCGGCGATGGACGACGCCGAGCGGGCGGACCTGTTCTATCGGCTGGATGCGTCCGTCGAGCACCTATTGATCGACGAGTTTCAGGACACTTCGCTGAGTCAATGGCGGGTGGTGCGCGAGACGGCCGAGGAGGTGATGAGCGACGCGACGACGGGGCGGACGTTCTTTGCGGTGGGCGACGCGAAGCAGGCCATCTACGGCTGGCGGGGCGGGCGGGTCGAGCTGTTCGATCGGGTGGGCGAGCTGGTGGCGGAGCGATACGGGGGCGTGGTCGAGTCGATGGACGCGAGCTATCGCTCGGGGCCGACGGTGTTGGGCGCGGTGAATCGGGTGCTCGGGGTGCTGAGCGCGGGCGGGGAAGCGGCGCGCGTGTGGGGCGAGGCCGGGCGACGGTTCGGGGCCGCGTTCACCGAGCACAGCGCCGCCGACCGGTTGGGTGATCAGGCGTCGACCGGGTCGTTTGTGGTGGAGACGAGCGGGGCGGTCGAGCGCGACGCCGACGAAGACGAGGCCGCGGACGACGCGGTCGCGGGATCGGGCTGGAAGCCGGCGCACTGTCGGCACGTCGCCCGGCGGGTGGGCGAGATGCTGGCGTCGAAGCCGGGGCGGGGGATCGCGGTGCTGTGTCGGCAGCGGGCGGCGATGGCGTCGATGCTGCATGCGCTGCGGCAGGACGCGGGGGTGCGGGCGTCGGGGGTCGCGGTGTCGCTGCAGGGGGGGCGACGGCTGGCGGAGGACCCGGCGGTGCAGGCGGTCCTTTCTGCGATGCGGCTGGCGGAGCGGGAAGACGACGCGGCGGCGGCGTTTCACGTGGCGTCCGGTCCGATCGGCGCGGCGATCGGGCTCGGGTCGGTCGATGGCGCGAGATCGGTCGACGGTCGGGCGTCGGCCGCGCGTCGTGTTCGGCGGGAGCTGGTGGAGCTGGGGCCGGCGGGCGCGGTGGCGCGGTGGTCGGCGGCCGTCGCGGAGGCCTGCGACGAGGCGTCGGCCGAGGCGTTGGGTCGACTGGTGTCCTGGTTGGAGGGTGAGTCGGGGGCGATCGACCCGCTTCGGCCCGGAGGGGTCGTGGCGGCGGTCGAGTCGGCGGTGGTGGACGTCGGCGCGTCTTCCGGGGTGGCGGTGATGACGATCCACGCGAGCAAGGGGCTGGAGTTCGACTCGGTCGTGCTGCCGGACCTGGATCGCAAGGCCAAGTCGAGCGGGCCGTGGCTTGAGCTGCGGGCGGGCGACGACCCGTGCGGACCGATCGAGGCGGTGTTCCCGTGGGTCAGGAAGGAGATGCTGTGGCTGGACGAGCGGTTCGGCCGGGCGTTTCGCGTGTGGGAGCAGCGGCAGCGTTACGAGGAGTTGTGCGCGTTGTACGTGGCGATGACGCGAGCGAAGCGCGACCTGCGTGTGGTGCTGCTGCCGCGGCCGATGCCCGAGAAGGCCGACACGGGACAGGACGGCGGGCTGAGCAAGACGGCGGGCGGCTTGGTGATGTCGGCGGTCGCGCCCGAGGCGTGGCGACCGACCGAGGCGGCGATCGTGCACGAGGGGGGCGACGAGCGCGTCGGCGGGCGGGCGGGTGGCACGACATCAGCGGACCTCGACGAGGCAGGGAGCGCGGTGGTTTGGCGTTTGAAGGCAGGTCCGGCACGCGGCGCAGTGGTGGCGTCGCCGTCGGCGATCGACGGCGGCGACGAGTCGACGCTCGAGGCGGGGTCGATCGGCCGGCTGCTCGACGGCGGCGCGGGGCGCCGGCGAGGCTCGGCGATGCACGCGTTGCTCGAGCGCGTGGGGTTTGTCGATCGGCCGGGCGGCGTGCCTAGCGCGGGTGATTTCGCCGGGCTGGCGGGGCGGCTCGGCCTCGACCGGGCGGCGGCTGAGGCGACGATCGCGCAGCTGTCGCGCGTGCTGGCCGATCCCGCGGTCCAGCGTTGTCTTTCGGGCGAACGACAGGGCGGTGAACCGTGGGCTGAGCTTTGGCGTGAGCGTCGGCTGGCGGTTGCCGCGACGGACAGGCATCCCGCGCTGTCGGGCGTGGTGGACCGCGTGACGGTCGCGCGAGATCGAGCCGGTCGCGCGATCGCCGCCTGCGTCGTGGACTACAAGACCGATCGCCGCGCGGCCGGCGCGTCGGATGAAGCGTTCGCGACTTCGCTTCGTGAGCGGCACGGCGGCCAGCTCCGTGCGTATCGACGGGCCGTGGCGCGTTTGCTGGGGCTCGACAGCGACGCGGTCGACCTGACGATCGTGGCGACCGACGGGCCGATGGTCGTGGCGATCGACCGATGACTTGCGAGTGGGGGCTAACCGCGGCGGCGGAGGTCGCTGGGAGGCCGACCCAACCGCGCGCGGACTCGATCGGCCAGGTGCCTGGCCGACCTCATGCCCGACTGGCGGGCGACGTCCTCCAACGCGAGGTCGGTGGCGTTGATCAGGGCCAGGGCGTGATCGAGACGCCGGCCGTCGAGGTAGCGGGCCGGCGACTGGGCCGTGCGTTGGCGGAAGACGCGGCAGAGGTGCTCGCGGCTGACGCCGTAGCGGGCGGCGACGGTCTGCGTGTCGATCGGTTCGAGGGCGTGCTCGAGCAGGTGATCGATCGCGCGGTCGACGGGGGTTTGCTGGCCGCGCCTTGACGACGTGGCGAAGTCGACCAAGGCCATGACGAACTGATGCACCGTGGCCGCGACGCGGGTGGCGTCGATCGAGCGCTGGGGCTCGAGCAGGCCGACGAGCCCGGCGAGCTGATCGTGGAGCGGGTGGTCGAGCCCGAGTTGGAGCACGGGGCCGGTGGCGTCGCGGATCGAGGCGAGGTGATCGTGCAGGCCGGCGCCGTCCAGGGCGATCCAGCGGTTGCGGTACGGCTGGGTCAGCGGCTCGCGCTGACCGTACTGGCTGTTCTCGCTGTAGCGCAAGAGCGTCATCGCGCCGGTCGGCGCGGCGTAAGTGCCGCCGTTGAGCGCGACGTCGATCGATCCGGACAGCGAAGACTGCACGAACCAGCGCGGGTCGCTTCGCTCGCGGTTGTCGAAGTAGTAGCGATGCCCGACCGGAGCCGTTTGCGTGCCGCCGAAGAGCGCTGCCCACAGCATCGGCTGCGCGAGGGGCAATCCGCCGACCGCCTCCGAGGGTCTGTGTGGCGAGGTCATATCACATCATCGTAACCCACCATCACGTTCTGGGCGTTGATTAGCGGTTTTTCGCGGTTAATCTTTCAGCTGGAATCACAACCTCGACTTCTGGAGCCTGCCATGACCACGGCCACGACCAAGCCCGCCGCCGACGCCCCCGCCGAACCGCTCGACGAGAACGTCGTCGGCGCCGCCGCCCACACCAAGGCCGCCGACAATCAGGAAGGCCTCAAGGGCAAGTTCCAGCGGCCGATCCAGATCACCTTTCTCGGCGCCGGGTCGAACTTCTGCCCCCGCCTCGCCCGCGACTTCCTGCTCACGCCCGGCTCGGACGCCGGCTCGTTCCGCCTGGTCGACATCGACGGCGACCGCCTCGGCATGATGCACCAGGTCGTCGAGCGGATGATCGCGGACTCGGGCAAGACCGGCTGGACCGTGAGCTCGACGACCGATCGTCGCGAGGCCTTGCCCGGCAGCGACTACGCCGTGTGTTGCGTCGAGGTCAACGGCCTGGCTTGCGTCGAACTCGACAACGACATCCCCCTGAAGTACGGCGTCGACCAGTGCATCGGCGACACGCTCGGCCCCGGCGGGCTGTTCAAGGGCATGCGCACCGTGCCAGTGTTCCTCGACATCCTCCGCGACATGCGCGAGCTGTGCCCCGGCGCGCTGATGCTCAACTACACCAACCCGATGAGCATGATGGTGCTCGCCGCCGCCCGGGCCGTGCCCGAGGTGCCGGTCGTCGGGCTCTGCCACTCGGTGCAGGGCACGAGCCACCTGCTCGCCGAGTACGCCGACGTGCCTTACGAGGAGCTGAGCTGGGAGTGCGCCGGCATCAACCACCTCGCGTGGTTCACCCGCCTGGAGCACAAGGGCCAGGATCTCTACGAGACGCTGCTCTACGACAAGTTCCGCAAGGAGATCGCCGCGGGCATCGCCGAGGCCGACGCTGGCAAGGTCCGCTTCGACAACGCCAACGACGAGTTCTGGAAACACGACTCGGAGCGCCCCCCGCGCGAGTACGAGCAGGAAGACCTCATCCGCAAGGACATGTGCGTCAACTTCGGCGCGTTCATCACCGAGTCCTCCGGCCACCTCTCGGAGTACCTGCCGTACTACCGCAAGAGCGAGGCCGGCCAGAAGCTGCTCCGCCTCGGGTATCACGGCGGGTCGCGCTTCTACGCCAGCAACTGGCCGCAGTGGCGCACGAAGGCCGACGAGGAGCGGGCCCAGTGGGTGTCCGGCGAGAAGACCATCGAGCTCACGCGCTCCTGGGAGTACGCCTCCTGGATTGTCGAGGCGATCGAGAAGGATCAGCCCTACCGCATCCACGGCAACGTCATGAACGCCCCGCACGGCCCGCACAGCCGCGGCGCCGGCGCCCCGGCCTTCCCCATCGGCGAGGCCGGCAAGCTCATCACCAACCTCCCCGGCGACGGCGCCGTCGAGGTCGCCTGCTACGTCGACGGCAACGGCGTGCAGCCGACGCGCTACGGCGCCCTGCCGCCGCAGATGGCCCACGTCTGCGCGAGCAACATGGCGTATTTCGACTTGGCGGCCACGGCGATCATCGAGCGCAGCAAGGAGGCCGCCGTGCACGCGCTGCTTCACGACCCGCTGTGTCAGGCCGTCTGCACACCGGGCCAGATCCGCGAGATGACCCACGAGATGTTCGACGCGGAGAAGGACTACCTGCCGAGTTATCGGTGAGCCGCGAGTCGCGTCGGTTCTGCGAATGCGTGAGCTCGGCGTCGCGAGGCTGAGATAGCGATCCGGCTACGGTAGTGCCATGGCCGACAAACAGCTGAGCGAGCAAGGCCGGGCGATCCGGGGTCGTCAATACGCCGCGATCCGTCGCATCGGCTGGCTGGTTCTCACGACCGGATTGTTGGCCGCGCCGATCGGTGGGTGGCTGATGTATCGGGCTGTGAGCTTCAGCCGTCACGCCTTGCCGGTCGAGGCGACGGCCGTTGACATCGAGCGACACCGCAGCACCGACGACGAAGGGCCACGCTACTCGTACTCGGTCACCTTCGTCTTCGAGGGCGTCGATGGACAGACGCATCGCGTACGACCTTGGTACAGCTCGTCGGAGTTCCCGTCGCGCGAGGGGTCCCGGGTGGACATCCTCTATGATCAACGAGACCCGAGCCGGATCGCGATGAAAGATTGGTTCGGCGTTTGGGGGCCGTCCACAATCACCCTGGGTGTCGCGGTTTTCCTGCTCTTGGTGGGTCTGGTGCTGGCGGCGGCGCGGCCGCCGAAGTCGGCACGCCCGGCCGTTTCTTAAACCACCCCGTCCCAGTTCGCCGGGCAGAGCAGGACGGGCAGGTCGGTCTGGCGGATGAGGTTGGCGGGGACGTCGCCGGCGATGAGTCGCTTGAGGACGCCCTTGCCGGTGAGGCCCAGGACGATCATGGTGCAGTGGCGGGCGCGGGCGGTGTTGAGGATCGCCTTGGAGGTGTCGTCGCTGAAGAGCATGACGCCCTCGGCCTCGAGGCCGGCCTCGCGCAGGCCGTCGGTCATGAGCTTGAGGGTCTGCTCGCCGCGCTGGGTGGCGTCCGACTCGTGCTCGTCCTCTTCGTGGAGGGTCGCGACGTGGGCGACGACGACCTCGGCGGACAGGCGGGCGGCCAGGTCGCGGATCGGCTCGGCCAGCTTCTCGCTCGCCCAGGGCGAGCTCACGGCCACCAGCATC
This sequence comes from Planctomycetota bacterium, assembly GCA_039818285.1. Classification (GTDB taxonomy): domain Bacteria; phylum Planctomycetota; class Phycisphaerae; order Phycisphaerales; family Phycisphaeraceae; genus JBCBUE01. The sequence continues at coordinate 7,179 of JBCBUE010000066.1, forward strand.
CGACTCACGCCCTGCGACAACGCGTTGGCTCCGTCCCCTTGCCACGGCCGGGCCCCCAAGACGCCACACGCGTCGTCGCCGGGCCGCGATCAATCGAACCCGCGACTATACCCGCCCCCGCCGCTTGCTTCACCCGCCCCGCTCCAGGCCTGATCCGCCGCGCCGCCGCGCCTAGTGTTGGACCGATGTCCAGCACCGCCCCCCTCGACGCCCCGCCCCACCCCGCCGCCGCCACGCTCGGCCAGCTCCGCGAAACCGGCTACCGCTACCGCACGGTCAAGCAGGAGCTCCGCGACAACCTCATCGCCCGCCTCCGAGACGGTCGGCCGCTGTTCCCCGGCGTCACCGGCTACGCCGACACGGTCGAGCCGCAGATCGTCCACGCCTTGCTCGCCCGCCACGACATGCTCTTCCTCGGCCGGCGTGGCCAGGCCAAGACGCGCATGCTGCGTATGCTGCCGGGCCTGCTCGACCCCTGGCTGCCGGTCCTCGTCGACCTCGACCTGCACGACGACCCGCTCGAACCGATGACCGCCCTGGGCAAGCGACGCGTGGCCGAGCTCGGCGACGACACGCCCATCCGATGGATCGGGCCCGACCAGCGCTTCCACGAGAAGCTCGCCACGCCCGACGTCACCATCGCCGACCTCATCGGCGAGATCGACATCGTCAAGCACGCCGAGGGCCGGTACCTCTCCGACGAGTCGACGATGCATTTCGGGCTGATCCCGCGCACCAACCGCGGCATCTTCGCCGTCAACGAACTGCCCGACCTTTCGCCACGGATCCAGGTCGGTTTGTTCAACGTGCTCGAGGAACGCGACGTGCAGATCCGCGGCTACCCCATCCGCCTCAACCTCGACGTCATGCTCGTCTTCTCGGCCAACCCCGAGGACTACACCAACCGCGGCCGGATCGTCACCCCGCTCAAGGACCGCATCGGCTCGGTCATCCGCACCCACTACCCCAAGACGACCGACGAGGCGATCGCCATCACCGCGTCCAACGCTTGGACGTCGCGCAACGGCGACGGCTCGACGCCGCACGTCGAGGTGCCCGCCTATCTGCACCGGCTGATCGAAGAAGCGATCGGCATGGCCCGCACCTCGTCGCACATCAACCAGGCCTCGGGTGTGTCGGTGCGTGCGTCGATCGCGATGCTGGAAACGCTCGTCAGCTCGGCCGAGCGGCGGGCGTTGGTGACCGGCGAGCCCGAGGTGACCGCCCGCGTCTGCGACCTCGGCCACGTCACCGCCGCCACGCGCGGCAAGATCGAGCTGATGCTCGCCGACGACGAGGACGAGACCGAGGACAAGCTCGTCGTCTCCCTGCTTGGCGAGGCCGCCAAAAAGCTCTTCGATGAGTTCGCCGACCCGGATGACTACGCCGCCATCGCCGACGCCTTCGACGACGGCCTGCGGTTGACCGTCGGCGACGACGTCTCGGCCGCCGACACCGTCGCCAGCTTTGATCATGTGGACGGACTCACCGCGGCCGCCCGCGACACCGCCAAGGGCCTAAGCCTCGACCCTGACAACCCTCAGCACCTCGCCTCGGCCGGCGAGTTCCTTCTCGAGGGCTTGTATGTCCACAACCGCCTCAGTAAGCAGCCCACCGCCGGCGGCGCGGCGTACGCGCGATAAAAAAAGCCCGGCGATCGGCTCGACGGGCTTGCAAAGTCGCGACTGAGACGACGGTCAGCTCTCGATCGTGCGCAGGCTCAGGCCGGCCTCGGTGAGCTTCTCCTTGATCTCGACCAGGGAGGTCATGCCGAAGTTCTTGACGCCCATCAGCTCGGCCTCGGTCTTCATGACCAGGTCGCCGATCGACTGGACGTTGAGCAGCGTCAGGGCCTTGCGGGCGCGGACGGAGAGGTTGAGCTCGCCGACGGACTGGTTGAGCGTCTCGTCGTCGCCGCCCTGGGCGGTGAGCTGGTCGTAGATCTTCTGCTTGACCTGCTCTTGGTACTGCTCGCGGGCCTGGCCGAGGCGTAAGCCCTTCTGGGCGAGCATGGCCTTGATCTCGTCGAGCGATGCTTCGCCGAAGTTCTTGAAGGAGCGCAGCTCGGACTCCGAGACGTTGAGCAGGTCGCCCAGCGTGCGGATGCTCATCTTGCGCAGGGCGTTTCGGGTGCGGACGGAGAGCTCGAAGTCGGTGACCGGCGTGTCGAGCAGGGCCATCTCCTTCTCGTCGCGCTTCTCTTGCTCGTCGTCGATGACCATGGCCTTGGTCGCGAGGACGTCCTTGATGTACAGCCGGGCCCGCTCGTTGTTGGGGTCGGTGTTAAGGACCTGGCGGAGGCAGCGCTCGGCCTGGCTGTACTTGCCGCGATCCTCGTAGAGCACGGCGAGGTTGAGCAGGGCGTTGAGGTGCGGCCGCTCGCTGGCGACGGCGCCCTCGAGGAGGTGGATGGCCTCGTCTTCCTCGCCGAGCAGGTCGAGGCTGTAGGCCAGGCGGAAGCAGACGTCGGGGTTGTCGGGGTCGGCGGTGTAGGCCGCCTCGTAGGCCTCGACGGCCCCGAGGCGATCGAAGGTTTCCTCGGCCTCGCGGCCGGAGTCGAGGTACTTGGTGGACATGGCCACGTCGCGGATGTCGCCGGTGGTGTCGCTCATCGGGAAGGTTGCTCCGGGGAAAATCGGGCGGCCGCCGATCGGGCGGCGGAGTGTTCTGTCAAGCCACCTGTCGGGCTCGAACCGACGACCTGCGGTTTACAAAACCGCTGCTCTAGCCAACTGAGCTAAGGTGGCGCGATGGCCTGGGCCGAAGAGCCACCGACTGGACTCGAACCAGCGACCTGATCTTTACGAAAGATCTGCTCTACCAACTGAGCTACGGTGGCGCCGAGCCGGGCATCATAACCCGACCCGTTCCCCCCCGCCACGCCCCGAATCAGGGCGTCGCGGGCTCGGCGTCGGCCTCGGCGGCGCTCGGGGTGGCCACCTCCTGCTGCACCTCGTACAGCCGTCGGGCCGGCGGGACGTTCGGGCTGTTGTAGCCCATGAGCGACCACACGCCGGTCGGTTCCAGGCCCTTGGCCTCGGCTTGCTCGGCGATCGCCGCCCGCGCCGCGTCCACCTGGTCCCAGCTGGGATTGCCGAAGAAGGCATAGCTGATGACCGTCCGCTGACCCATGTCGACCACCTCGACGGTGTCGTCGAATCCGTCCGGACCCGCCTCGCCGGTCTGCGTTGAGGGATAGAAGAACGCCATCGACATCCCGCCTCGGTCGGGCCTGGGCTCGCTCGGGTCGTTGGGGGTCATCATGACCGGCGTCGTCATCGACACCCGTTCGCGGCTGATGTGGCCGAACAGACGCATAAACTGGCCCGTCTCGGTCTGCACGGCTCGCGCGGCGGGGTATCGCTTGACCACGGCCCGCTCGATGGGGCCCGGCTCGGGGAAGCCCGCCGGCAGCGAGCTCTCGTAAACGAACCCCGGTGGGCCCACCGTCGAATCACTGTCCATCGCCTTGCCTTCCGCCGCACCGGCCACGCCCACGACACCCCCCGCCAGGCCAGCGACTACGATCGGGATCACCGAGAGGAACGATTTCATGAACGACCCTAGCCGCCGCCCCGCACTCTTCGCCACATTTCGCCGGCCATTTCCGGTCGCGGCGATCGTCGCGCTGCTCGTGAGCCTCCCGGGCGGGCCGCCCGCCGCGGCCGTCTCGCCCGGCGATGGGGACAAAGACCTCACGCCCCCCACCGAGACCGCCTACGCCGTGCTGCAAGACCGCCCCGACCGCCTCATCGTCGAACTGCCCAACCGCCTGATCGTCGCCGCCCAGCGCGTCCCGCTTCAGCCCGTCGTCTCGGTGCAGGCCTGGACCAAGACCGGCTCGATCTACGAGCAGGAGTACACCGGCGCCGGCTTGTCGCACTTCCTCGAGCACCTCATCTCCGGCGGCACGACGTCGACCACCCCCGAGGCCGACTCCAACGACATCCTCCAACGCATCGGCGCCCAGACCAACGCCGCGACCTCGCTCGACACCGTCCGCTACTACATCAACACCACCGCCGACCACACCGACGACGCCATCGACCGCGTCTCGGACTGGATGCAGAACTCGACCATCCCTCAGGCCGAGTACGACCGCGAGCGGGACGTCATCCAGCGCGAGTTCGACATGGGCCAGGGCGACCCCGGCCGGATCTTCTGGAAGCTCACCCAGCAGGCCCGCTTCACCGCCCACCCGGCTCGCCACCCGACCATCGGCTACCTCGACGAGTTCATGGACGTCTCGCGCGACGAGATCGTCGACTTCTACCACCGCATGTACCCGCCGAACAACGTCGTGTTCGTTGTCGCCGGCGACATCGACCCCAAGGCCGTGGTCGACCGGGTCGCCGAGCTGTGGGCCGACGCCCAGCCGCGCGAGCTGCCCGAGGTGTCTTTGCCCATCGAGCCCGCGCTGACCGAGCCCGTGAACGTGACCGGCTCGGCCGACGTGCAGCGCACACGGCTGCGGATGGTGTTCCCCGGCGTCAAGCTCGGGGCCGAGCATGACTACGCGCTCGACCTGCTGTCGGCCGTGCTCGGGCAGGGCCAGTCGTCCCGGCTCGTGCAGGACCTCCGCGACGAGCGCGGCTGGGTGACGTCGATCGACGCGTACAACTGGTCGGCGTCCTGGGGCGAGGGGTTCTTCGGCGTCGACGCTGAACTGACCGATGACTTCCAGCCGCTCGACGGCATGGACGCGGCCAGCGTGGAGGAGGCGAGGATTGCGTCGGTCGCGAAGGTCGTTCACGACCAGCTCGAGCGCGTGAAGACCGAGCCGGTCACGCAGGCCGAGCTCGATCGCGTCAAGCGGCAGGTCAAGTCGCGGATCGCGCAGTCCGGTCAGTCGGCGGCGTCGGTCGCCTCGTCGCTGGCTCGCGACATCATCTCGACCCGCGACCCCGACTACTCGCAGAAGTACCTCGCCGCGATCGACGGGATCACCCCGGCCGACCTGATGGCCGCGGCCGACGCCGTGATCGACTTCAATCAGCAGATCACCGTCGTGCTCAACCCGCTGAGCGAGGACGGCGAGGTCACCACGATGGACCGCGACGACGACGTCGACCCCGCGACCCTGCCGGCCGAGCGGGTCGACCTGGACAACGCCGCGCTAGTCGGCGATCTGCGCGCCGCGCTGGCCAAGGCCGACGCGGACGCCGAGACGATCGCCACCGACGGGCCGGTGCGCTTCACGCTGGACAACGGGCTTCGCGTGATCCTGCAGCGCTCGACCGTCGTCCCCGCCGTCGCGATCGACCTGTATTGGGTCGGCGGCCTGCTGGCCGACACGCCCGGCCAAGAGGGCGTCGCCAACGCCACGGCGACGATGCTCACCCGCGGCTTTGCCGGCCGCACCAACGCCGACATCGCCGCCCAGGTCGAGTCGCTGGGCGCCTCGCTCGGCTCCGGCGGCGGCAACAACACGTCGTTCATCCAGGCCGGCGCGCTCGCCGAGGACCTCGACACCGTGCTCGGCCTGGTCGCCGACGCCGCGACCGCGCCCGACTTCCCCGCCGACGAGTGGGACCGGCTGCGGTCGCGCCTCGTCGCCGCGATCGAGTCCCGCGGCGATCGGTGGAACACCGAGGTCGGCGACCACTTCCGCCGGGCGTACTACGGCGGCACGACGTGGGAGACCGCGCCCAGCGGCGAGGCCGAGGTCGTCGCGGCCTTGACGCCCGATCAGCTCAAGGCCTTCCATTTCGCCACCCTCGACCCCCGGCAGGCCGTGCTCGCCGTCGTCGGCGACATCGACCCGGCCGCCCTGCGCGAGACGATCGCCCGACGCTTCGGCGCCCTCGCGGGCAGCGCGACCATCGACGTCGCTCCCTCGCCCACCCACGACGCCGCCCGGCTCGTCGTCCACCCGACCGAGAAGCCGCTGGCCGCGGTCGTCATCGGTCTGGGCCCGGGCATCACCCGCGACGACCCCGACTACGTCCCCCTCCAGGTGCTCAGCAACATGCTCTCCGCCTTCCCGTCCGGCTTCCTGCAGCAGGCCCTGCGTGGCGAGGGGCCGGGCCTGGTCTACGCCTCGGGTGGCTACATGACCACCGGCCTACGCGACGGCAACTACAACATCCTCTTCAACACCTCCGCCGAGCAGGCCCCCGAGGCCCTGCGCCGCGTGATCGCGGTCGTCGACCGCGTGAAGGCCGGTGACTTCGACGACGCCCAGATCGCCGGCGCCAAGGCCCGCTTCCTCAACGACGAGCTCGCCGGCAAGCAGTCCAACGCCGCCCGCGCGACCAACCTCGCGCTCGACGAGCTGTACGGCGTGAGCGACTCGGGCGGCCAGGCGCTGCTCGACCGCGTCCAGGCCGTGACCGCCGACGACCTGCGTCGCGTCGCCGAAGCGCACCTCAACGACCCGATCGTCGTGGCCATCAGCCAGGACCCGCTCGACGAGGCGGCGATGCGCGAGATCATCGGGCTGGCCGAGGAGCCGGTCGCGGCGGGCGTATCGGCGGCGACCGACTGACCGCGGGGGTCGGGCCGGGTAACGTGCCCGAATGCCTGACGCCCCCGAGAACTACGCCGCCGCCGCCGACCGCTACGACGCCCGCCCCGAGGGCTGGTTCCGCCGCTGCGGCCAGTCGGGGCTGATGCTCCCGGCCGTCTCCCTGGGCTGTTGGCACAACTTCGGTGACCCCGGCACCGACTCGCTCCGGTCGCCCGACGAGGCGTCGATGCACGCCAACTGCCGGGCGATGTTGTTCAAGGCGTTCGACCTCGGCGTCACCCACTTCGACCTGGCGAACAACTACGGCCCGCCGCCCGGCGCGGCCGAGGAACGGGTCGGACGCATCCTCCGCGACGACCTCGCCGCCTATCGCGACGAACTCATCGTCTCCAGCAAGGCCGGCTACCGCATGTGGCCCGGGCCCTACGGTGAGTGGGGGTCGCGCAAGTCGCTCATCGCGTCGTGCGATCAGTCGCTGCGTCGACTCAAGCTGGATTACGTCGATCTGTTCTACCACCACCGGCCCGACCCCGAGACGCCGCTCGAAGAGACGTTCGGGGCGCTCGACGCGATCGTCCGCCAGGGTAAAGCGCTGTACGTCGGCATCTCGAACTACAGCCCGGGGCAGACGGCCGAGGCGATCCGCGTCTGCGAGGCAAACGGGTTCGTCAAGCCGGTCATCCATCAACCCAGCTACTCGATGCTCAACCGGTGGATCGAGCAGGGGCTGACCTCCGTGCTGCACGCACACGGCATGGGCAGCATCGTGTTCTCGCCGCTGGCCGGCGGGCAGCTCACCGACAAATACCTCGACGGCGTGCCATCCGATTCGCGCGCGGCGAACGAGCACTCGCCGTTCATGACGGCCGAGCGCGTCGATGGCACACGCGCGAAGGCGCTGCGGCTGCGCGACATCGCCAAGCAGCGAGGCCAATCGCTGACGCAGCTGGCGTTGGCCTGGGTGCTACGCGATCAGCCGGCGGGCGGCGCGGTCACGACGGCGTTGATCGGGGCGTCCCGCCCGTCGCAGATCGAGCAGTGCGCCGCGTGCCTCGACGCCGGCCCGATCGATCGTGAGACGATCGATCGCATCGAGACGATCCTCGCGAGCTGAGTCGTTGACGTTCTGGGGGTGTGGCCGCTCAGAGACCGGCGAGCTGCAGGTCGCGCGTGGCCGGGGCCGTCGGCAGGGTCACCCGGCCGCGGACGCGGCAGGCCGCCCGGTACATCGCGTGACGCCCAAGCCGTTGCAGCGTCGGGGCGTCGAGGTCCGGCATCGCCTTGACCAGCGCCTCCACGCCGGACGCGCGGCGAAGCATCGTGACCACGTCCGGGTCGTCGCAGTGCCAACGCATGTCTGCCTTGAGCGTCGCGACTACCCACCGGGCGCCGTGAACGAGCGTGAGCTGACCGATCGGGGGCGACGCCTCGGGCGCAGGGATGGCCGAAACGCTTGCCGGGATGTCCTGGATCGTTTCCCTCACAGGCCGGCATGCTAACGGTGGTTTCACATAATGCAAACATAATTATGACTCTTTTGCGTCTTCGTCGGGGCCGCGACGGGCTTCTCGGCCCGTTGGTTTCGGCCCGTTACAGTGTCGCCGCCGCGAAACCGGGCTTGGTGATCTCGTCATCGAGCCGGCTGACTCGCGCCTAAGCCCCGGTAGCTCAGTTGGATAGAGCACCGCTTTCCTAAAGCAGAGGTCGCAGGTTCGAGCCCTGCCCGGGGCGCTTTGGTCGTCAAGACGCCCGGCTGATCACGAAGATCGCCAGGTCGGCCAGCAGGTTGCGGTCCTCGTCGGCGCCGATCTCGCGGTTGCCCTGGGTGTCCAGGCAGACGGCCCGCTCGATCGTTATCCCGCGGGCTTCGCAGAAGTCCAGCCAGTCGTCGATCGAGAGAAACCGGCGGTTGGGCGTGTTCCACCAGGCGTAGGGGAACTGCGTGTCGCGCGGCGACCGGCCGGACTGGATCGCCTCGCGGATCGTGCGGTGCCCGAAGTTCGGGAACGACACGACCGACCGCCGACCGACGCGGACCATCTCGTCGACGATCATCTCGGTCTTCACGATCGCAGGCAGGGTCAGCGACAGCACGGCGTAGTCGAACTCGTTGTCGCCGAACGCCGGCAGGCCGCGCTCCAGGTCGGCCTGCACCACGTCGAACCCGCGCCGCATCGACGCCGTGATCATCCCCTCGTCGATCTCCACGCCGACCAGCCGCTGCGCGTCCCGCTCGTGCGCCAGCCGCGACATCAGCTCCCCGCCGTCGCAACCCAGGTCCAGCGCCGACGAGCCCGGCTCGATCAGCCCGACGATCGCGTCGTAGTTGATCCGCTTGGAGTGAAAGACGCTGGCCGTCGGCTCGTCGGGCTCGGCGTCGGCCGCGGGCTCGGCATACACCCGCCCGGTCGTCGTCGTCTCCAGGAACGCCTTGACCATCGGCCCGAAGTTGGCGACGTCCTCTTCCAGCAGGAACGCGTCGTGCCCCGCCTCCGACGCCACGTTGCAGTAGCTCACGTATTGTTGCTGCGCAATCAACGCGTCGACGATCTCACGTGACTGGCTCGGCGGGAACAGCCAGTCGCTCGTGAAGCTCAGCACCAGCCACCGGCAACGCGACCGGCTGAGTGTCGCGCACAGCTCGGCGTGCGATTGGCCAAGGTCGAAGTAGTCCATCGCCAGCGAGATCGTCACGTAGCTGTTCGCGTCGAACCGCCGCACGAAGCGGTCGCCCTGGTACGCCAGGTACGAGCCGACGCTGAAGCGCTTCTCGAAGTCCGTCGCCACGTCGCGCGGCCGCAGGCGGTCGGCGTCGAACTTGGCGTGCATCGCCTTGGGCGAGAGGTACGTGATGTGCCCGAGCATCCGCGCCAGCGCCAAGCCGATGTCGGGGCTGTCGGGCTTGTCGTAGTAACGCCCCTCGGCGAAGTGCGGGTCGCGGGCGATCGCGTTGCGGCCGATCACGTCGAACGCCAGCGCCTGGGCCGTCAGCCGCGGCGACGTCGCGATCGCCCCGCACGCCACGACGCGCTCGGGATAGCGTGTCGCCCAGCACATCGCCTGGTGTCCGCCCAGCGACCCGCCGACGACCGCGAACAGCCGATCGATGCCGAAGTGATCGATCAGCCTGGCCTGCAGGTTGACCATGTCGTCCACGACCACGACCGGGAAGTCCGGGCCGTACGGCCGGCCGGTGGCGGGGTCGATCGACGCCGGCCCGGTCGTGCCGTAGCACGAGCCCAGCACGTTCGTGCAGACAACGAAGTACCGGTCGGTGTCGATCGGCTTGCCGGGACCGATCAGCGCGTCCCACCATCCGGGCGTGTCATCGGGGTCGTGGCGGGCGGCGTGGGCGTCGCCGGTCAGCGCGTGGCAGACAAGGATCGCGTTGTCGGCGGCCGCGTTGAGCGTGCCCCACGTCTCGTACGCCACCCGCACGCCGCTGAGCGAGCCGCCCAGGGACAGCTCGAGCCGGTCGTCCAGCTCGTAGACCTGCGTGTGCGGTGAGAGCTCGGCGGAGCGACCGGTGTCGGTGGAGGCGAACGCGTCGGCCATGCGTGCAGAGCGTACCGGCGGTCGCCGAACGGGACCCGAAACTCGTCCCATAACGCCGGACGGCCCGATCGGCGTTCCCCGGCTACCGGACCCGGCCGAGCCACCGATCGGCGATTCCACGCCCTCAGCGGGACGAGGCTTGCGGTTTGGCGTTCGATTGGTAAACTTCTACCGAACAAGTCTGCCGAAATTGTGATGCGGGCCGCGTGACCCCGCCGAAGTTTGGGACGGCAACCCCATAGACACCCCCACATGTCGCGGTGTCGACCCCCACGTCCCCCAGATAAGGCAGGCAAGCCCATGGCACTCCCCCTCGTCCAACTCGGCCCCGGAGGCGACTTCACGACCCGCATCGGCGTGAAGGGCCGGCGCCTCACCCGCTCCCGCGGCGTCGGCGACGCCAGCCAGGCCAACGCCGACCACGAGTCCGCCGCCTCCCTGGCCACCTGGGTGCTCCCCGCCGAAGACGAGGCGGACGCGGGCGACATGGGCGGCCCCTCGGCTCGCATGCAGGACAGCTTCGAGCACCAGCCCGCCGCGGGCGCCCCGATCGCCGGTGCATACGACCGAACGGGCCGGGTCGTCGATCACGACGGCCGGCTCGCCGCGCTGCAGGCCGCCGTCGCCTGGCTCACTACTCAGCGGCGCGACCTGCTCGGCCTGGCCGCCGCTGTCGACGCCCTGCGAGCCAATCTCCAGTCCGACCGCCTCGCCGCGGTCCCCTCTCTTACCCCTGGGACGACCTCCGATGAACCTCACCCCCAAGCAGCTCCGAATCCTCACCCGCATCCGCGACGTCCGAGCGGCACGGGGCTACTCCCCGACCATGCAGGAACTCGCCGACGAACTGGGCGTCTCCAAGGTCACCGTCTTCGAGCACGTCGAAGCGCTCATCAAAAAGGGAGCGTTGCTGCGCGAAGCCAACAAAGCCCGCTCTTTGCAGGTGTCGCCTGACCTCACCCTCCCCGACGAGGAGTCCCACACCCGCCTGCCGCTCGTTGGCTCCATCGCCGCCGGTCTGCCCATCGAGGCCGTCGAGCAACGCGAGCACCTCGACCTCGCCGAGCTCTTCACCCCCGGCTCCGGCGGTGTCACGGGCAACCTCTTCGTCCTTCAAGTCCGCGGCGAATCCATGATCGACGACCACATCGCCGACGGCGACTTCGTCGTCTGCGAGAAACGCGACGCCTACCGAAACGGACAGACCGTCGTCGCCCTCGTCGACAACGAAGAGGCCACCCTCAAGCGGTACTACAAGGAATCCAACGGCCGCATCCGCCTCCAGCCCGCCAACGAGCAGTTCGAGCCCATCTGGGTCAATCCCAACCAGCTGCAGATCCAGGGCGTCGTCATCGGCGTCATCCGCACGTTTTGACGCGCCGATGCCGCAGAATCGCCGCCCGTCGTTCCGCCGGACGCCCCAAGCAACACGGCTAAACCCGCCACATGGCGCGCACCACCAAGCGATCCCCGCTCGCCGGTCACAGGACACTCAAGTTGTCAACGAGCCTCGCGTGACCGTCGATGCCGCTTCGCCGACGTTCCACGGCATCGACCTAACTCACGGCCACCTC
>JBCBUE010000067.1:0-18336 GCA_039818285.1 Planctomycetota bacterium
CACCCTCCTCGATCCCCAAGCAGAAATCCGGCCGCGATCGGGTCGCGATTCGCGACGACGTTCACGCCTGTCGGTGGTGACGCCCGACCGAGCGCCACAGCACGAACGCCCCGCCGGCCAGGATCAGCTGGCTGGCCAGCCAGGCGTAGTAACCGGCGCTGATCGCCAAGACGGTGAGGTCGCCGGTCCACATCTTCGCGCCGACCAGGGAAAAGGTCGACAGGGCCAGCAGCACGCCCAGCGTCGCGAGGATCGCGGCGACGAGGTACCGCTTGCACCCCAGCAGGATCAGCCCCGCCAGCCACAGCGGGTTGGCCAGCCACGCCGGGTGCACGGCCATCCAGCCGTAGACAAGCGCCGCCCAGCCCGGGGCGACGTGCGTGCCGTCCGATCGGTAGAACACCGGCAGGAACAGCGACACGACGAACACCAGCATCACGACGCCGGCGAGCCACCACCGGCGGGTGTCTTGGCTCCGAGTCGATCTTGGCGCTTGTGTCGGCGTCTCACTGTTCACCGGGTTTTGACTCTCTTTCCTGGTGCCGAGGTTCAACTAGGGTGGGAAGATTATGACGGTGCTGGGACAGATCGGGCTTGGATTCGACCCGCGCGGCGTGGTCATGGTGGGTCTGATGCTGATCCTGTTTGTGGCGAGCATCGGGCTCGGCATCGCAGGATTTCTCATGAGCACGATCTCGCAACGCCTGCTTCGCGTCGCTTTTGGGTTCTCCGCGGCCAGCATCGCCACGACGCTCCTGTGCGCGGGTTTGCCGAGCGTGATGTTCTTGGGCTGGATTCCGCTTCCAGCATCCATTCTGGGGCCCATCGCTCTTGCCGGCTTTCCGGGTTACATCGGGGCCTTGGTCTCGCTGGTCCGACTTCAGCGACGCGGCGTAGGCGCTAGATCTTGAGTTGCTCGACGCCATGCCTCGGGCAGCTTCGCCTCAGCGGGCATTCATCGCACTTGGGGTTGCGGGCGGTGCAGAGGGCCCGGCCGTGGAAGATCAGGCGGTGGGCGAGGTCGGTGTAGCGATCGGCGGGGAACAGGGCCATGAGGTCGCGCTCGACCTGCACGGCGTTCTTGGGGTCGGCGGTGGTGAAGCCGAGGCGGTGCGCGAGCCGGCCGATGTGGGTGTCGACGACCATGCCGACGTTGATGCCGAAGGCGTTGCCGAGGACGACGTTCGCGGTCTTGCGCGCGACGCCGGGCAGGGCGACAAGTTCGTCGAGGGTGCGCGGGACTTGGCCGGCGTGATCCTCGGCGAGCAGCACGGCGGTGGCGTGGAGGTTCTTGGCCTTGCTGTTGAACAGGCCGACGCGCCTGATCAGTTTCGTGATGGCGGGAACGGTGGACCTGGCCATCGCCTCGGGCGTGGGATAGGCCTTGAAGAGATCGGGCGTGACCTTGTTGACCAACTCGTCGGTGCACTGGGCGGAGAGGATGGTGGCAACGAGGAGCTGCCAGGGGTTGTCATGGTCCAGCCGGCAGTGGGCGTGGGGGTAGAGATCGATGAGCTTGTCGTCGATGCGACGGGCACGGCGCCGGGCGGCGGGGGTGGGGTCGATGGTGAGCTTGGGGGCGGCGCGCGGCATGGATGAAGTGGCATAGATCATGGATCGAGCAGGCGTGACGCTAAGCGTCGCTGGGCGGCACGTCCGGTGAGTTCACGTTGCTGCGCTCGGCATCGGCGGACTCACGGGGATGGGCGACGGCGAAGGCGGTGGCGACGATGAGGGTGAGTTGGGTGAGGGCGAGGACGCCGAAGAGTCGTTCGGAGAGCTTGTGCTTGGCGTCGAAGTCGGCGCGGGCGTCGGCGCGTTCGGGGGCGGTGAGTTCGCGGCTGTCCATGGCGGCGCGGTCGCGGGCCATGGCGGTGTCGTTGCCGAGGACGACCGGGACGATGAGCAGCCCGACGATCGCGAGGCCGTAGCGCAGCCAGGGGTGGTGGCCGGTACCGAGGCGGACGAGGACGAGGCCGACGGGGATGAGGACGACGGCCGAGGCGCTGACGGGGTAGAGCGAGGCGACGGTGAGGGCGTTGACGACCGAGCCGGCGACGAAGCTGGGCTGGCCGGCGTCGAAGGGGTGGCCGGCGAACCCGGGGGCGTCGACCGGGCGGGCGGGGTCGGTCAGGGTGGGGTGCAGGGCGCGAAGGGTGCGGAAGGTCGCGGCCGCCGACAGGCCGAAGGAGAGGATGGTGCCCAGCCAGACGCCGGCGGCGATCAGGACCAGCACGTTGCCGACTGGGAGGAGAACGGAGCGCGATCGCGTCGTCATCGACACATCATGACAGCCCCGGGCGGCCGCGTTGATCCCGATCGAGGGTGCTCGAACGGGCCGCGTCGAAATGCCGGGGCGGTGATTAAGGCCAGGAAAAAAAGCGGCCCGGAGACGCGGGGGAGACGTCTCACGGGCCGTGAGGGGGGCGGATTTCCCCAAATCATAACACGCGCGGGGGTTGGGTCAACGCGATGTTGAGAAATTGGGTAACACAATCGAGCCAGACGGGCTTGGCAGGCTGCGCAAGCGGCCATGCAGGACAGGCAAGCCTGAGCAGACGATTTTAAGTACATGTGAAATATGTTTTAACGATAACTTCAATCCCGCATCGAGCGATTCTCGACGCGCCCGTTTTCCAGTTGTCTCTTTATCTGGCGGAGAAAATCGAAGGCCTCGAGCGGTGTCATGGCTTCGAGATCGGCCGCTCGCAGGTCTTCCAGGGCCGGGTGGGGTGGAGGCTCGTGAGCGAACAGCGGGAGCGTCGAATCGCGCCGAGCAAGGCCGTGGTCGGGATCGTCCGACGGCGTGTCGACGTCGGTGGAGGGGATCGCGGACGGGGTGGAAGAGGCCAATTGCGTGAGCAACTCGTCAGCCCGGTCGATCACGCGGTCGGGCACGCCGGCCAGCCGGGCGACGTGGACGCCGTAGGAACGATCGGTCGAGCCGGGCTGGACGCGGTGCAGGAAGACCACCTCGCCCTGCCACTCGCGGACGGCGACGTGCAGGTTGCCGATTTCGGGCAATTCGTCGGCCAGGCGGGTGAGCTCGTGGTAGTGGGTGGCGAAGAGGGTGAGGCAGCCGCGTTGGGCGAGGTGCTCGACGATGGCGTGGGCGAGGGCCAGACCGTCGTAGGTCGAGGTGCCGCGGCCGACCTCGTCGAGGATGACCAGGGAGCGGTCGGTGGCGTGGTGGCAGATGCGAGCCGTTTCGGTCATCTCGACCATGAAGGTCGACTGGCCGGTGTGCAGCTCGTCGGCGGCGCCGACGCGGGTGAAGATGCGGTCGGTGAGGCCGACGGCGGCGGCTTTGGCGGGGACGTAGCCGCCGGTGTGGGCGAGCAGGGTGATGAGCGCGGCGGTGCGGATGTAGGTGGACTTGCCGGCCATGTTGGGGCCGGTGATGAGTTGGAGGGTGGGGTCGAGGGTGTTGGGGTGGTCGGGTGATGGGCCGAGGGCGATGTCGTTGGGGACGAGTTTGTCGCGTAGGAGGTCGTCGAGCACGGGGTGGCGGGCGTCGGTGGCGTGCAGGCCGGGGGCGTCGGTCAACGTCGGCTTGCAGTAGTCGCGCCGACGGGCGTGATGCGCGAAGCAGAGCAGGACGTCGAGGTCGGACGCGGCGTCGGCGAGGGTCTGCAGTTGCGTCGTCTGGTCGGCGGCGAGGGCGCATAGCTCGGCAAAGAGCTGCTGCTCGCGCGCGATCGCGCGTTCGCGGGCACCGAGGACGCGCGACTCGAAGTCCTTGAGCTCGGGCGTCACGAAACGCTCGGCGTTCTTGAGCGTCTGCTTTCGCGCCCAGCCGGCGAATCGTTCGTGGTCCATGTCGAGCTTGCTGGCCTGGACGGCGGAGAGCTCGATGTAGTAGCCGAAGACCTTGTTGAAGCCGACCTTGAGCGAGGCGACGCCGGTCTGCTCGGTGAGTTCTTGCTGATAGGCGGCGAGGTGGTGGTGGGCGTCGCGTTGCAGGGAGCGTTGTTCGTCGAGCAAGGCGTCGTGGCCGTCGCGGATGAGGCCGCCCTCGCGGAGGTGGGCCGGCGGGTCGTCGACGGTGGCGGCGGCGAGTTGGTCGGCGAGATCGGTGAGGGGTTGAGCGATCGCGTGCAGTGGCTCGTGCAGGTGTTGGAGGGCCGGGCTGCCGGACGTCAGAGCGGCGAGCTCGGCGGTGGCGGCGGTGGATCGGCGGAGGGCGACCAGGTCGCGCGGGGTGGCCCGACCGAGCCCGAGGCGGGCGGTGATGCGGGGGACGTCGTGCAGGCGGTCCAGCGGGGCGGCGAGCTCGCGGGCCAGGCGATCGTCGTCGATGAGCGTGGTCACGGCGTGCTGGCGTTGTTCGATCGCCTCGCGGCGGGCCAAGGGGTAACGCAGCCAGTCGCGCAGGCGGCGCTTGCCCATCGCGGTGCGGCAGGCTTGGAGCGTGTCGAGCAGGGAGCCCTGAGCGGTGTTGTGGCGGAGGGTGGTCTCGACCTCAAGGGCGCGGAGGGTGGTGTGGTCGAGGACGAGGTGCTCATCGGGGGCGAACTTGCGGGGCGGGCGGAGGTGGCGGAGGGGCCGGTCGGCGTCTACGACGGATCGCTGCGTGTCGGTGAGGTAAGCGACGAGCGCGGCGGCGGGCGGCAGGTCGGGATCATCGGGGGTATAGCCGAACCCCTCGAGGTGCGCGGTGCGGTAGTGATCGCACAGCAGGTGGACGGCCTCGGCCGGGCGGAAGTGGTGCGAAGCGACGGGGGTGAGCACGGCCGACTCGTCGCCGGGCAGCAGGTCGCGGACGCGCTGGGGCGGCTGGCCGTCGGCGGTCTGGCAGTACAGCAGCTCGGCCGGGGCGATGCGGGCGAGCTCGTCGCGCGCGGCGGCGGGCGTGAGCGAGGCGGTGAGGAACGAGCCGGTCGACAGCTCGGCCCAGGCGAGGGCCGCGGTGTCGTCGTCGAGAAAAGCGACGGCGGCGAGGGTGTTGGGCGTGTCGGGCGGGAGGAGGTGGTCGTCGGTGAGCGTGCCGGGGGTGATGACCTGCGTGACGTCGCGCTCGACAACGCCCTTGGCTTGCGATGCGTCCTCGACCTGGTCGGCGATGGCGACGCGGTGGCCGGCCTGGATCAGTCGGCGGAGGTAGGACTCGACGGCGTGGTAGGGCACGCCGGCCATCGGCACGCCCTGCGTGCGTTGTGTGAGGGTGACGCCCAGCACGCGGTGGGCGACCTCGGCGTCCTCGAAGAACAGCTCGTAGAAATCGCCCATGCGGAACAGCAGCAGGCAGTCGGGGTGCTGGTCCTTGAACCGCGTGTACTGCCGCATGGCCGGCGTGTCGCGGGGGTCTTTTTTCGTCTTCTGCGGCACGGGGTGAGTTTATGGGGATGGGTCGCGGGGCATGCTGGGGCGGCGTCTCGGTACAACGGGGGAATGGCGGGACTGTTTGTCGACGATCGACCGGCGGCGGGGTATGCGCGGGTGGCGGTCGAGCAGGGGGTCGACGTGGCGGGGGACGGGCTGACTTACGCGGTGCCGGCGGGGATGGCGGGCGTCGTGGTCGGGGCGCGGGTGGCGGTGCCACTGGGGCGAGGGAACAAGCCGGCGTCGGGGTACGTGGTCGGGCTGCGGTCGGTCGAGGACGGGCCGGGCGAGGGGCTGGAGCCGGCGCGGGTTAAGGCGGTGCTGTCGGTGGACGGGGACGGGCTGACTTTGCCGGCGGAGCTGATCGAGTTGGCGAAGTGGGTGGCGGGGTACTACGCGTGCCCGCTGGGGATGGTGTTCGCGAGCGTGCTGCCGGGGGGGGTGAAGCGCGGGGCGGGGCTGGCGAAGAAGAAGGTGGTGAGATGGAAGGGGGGGGGCGAAGGCGGGAGGGGGGAGGGGTCGGAAGGACGAAGGGAGGAGGCGTTGCGAGAAGCGGGTTTGCGGGTGACCAAGCAGGTGCGGGCGGTGTTGGCGGCGATGACGGGCGCCAACGAGGATGGGGTGGAGCTGGGCGCGTTGCTGACGGCGGCGGGGGTGCGGTCGGCGGGGCCGGTGGAGCGGTTGGCCGAGGCGGGGGTGGTTTCGATCGAGACGCGGGTCGACCTGCGGGCCGGGCTGGACGTGGCGGCCGAGCGGGTCGCGGCGCGGCTGAGCGACCGGCCGACGCCGAGCGCGGACCAGGCGGCGGCGGTGGCGCGGATCGGCGATGCGTTGGGGGCGTTCGGGGTGCACCTGCTGCGGGGCGTGACGGGCAGCGGCAAGACCGAGGTGTACCTGCGGTTGATCGAGCGGTTGCTGGCGGAGACGGAGCAAGGGGCGATCGTGCTGGTGCCGGAGATCGCGCTGACGCCGCAGACCGTCGGGCGATTCGTGGCGCGCCTGGGGCAAGCCGGCGAGGGGAGAGCTTCCGGCGGCGTGGCGGTGCTGCACTCGGGGCTGACGCCGGCCCAGCGGCACGCGCAGTGGCAGCGGGTGCGTCGGGGCGACGCGCGTGTGGTGGTGGGGGCGCGGTCGGCGGTGTTTGCGCCGATGCGCGACGTCGGGCTGATCGTCGTCGACGAGGAGCACGAGTCGAGCTACAAGCAGGACCAGCTGCCGCGATATCACGCGCGGGACGTCGCGATCAAGCGCGGCCAGATGGCCGGGGCCGCCGTGGTGCTGGGCAGCGCGACGCCGAGCCTGGAGAGCTGGCACCACGCGAAGTCCGGGCGTTACGGGTTGTTCGAGCTGCCGCGTCGCGTGCCGGGATTGAACGTGCCGCGCGTGGAGGTCGTCGACCTGGTCGAAGAGCGCCGGGCGCAACGCGGCATTCATCTGATCAGCCAACGTCTCGAGCACGAGCTGCGCACCACGCTCGACAAAGGCAAGCAGAGCCTGGTGCTGCTCAATCGGCGGGGCTTTGCGAGCTGGGTCGCGTGCCCGGATCATCGTTGCGGATGGCAGATGGCCTGCGAGCGGTGCGACGCGATGATGGTGTTTCACCTGCGGGGGGGCGACGCGAGCAACGAGAATGGCCGCGACGTGCCGCGGGGGTACGTGCGCTGCCATCACTGCGAGGCGCAGCGGATGCTCGAGCAGCACTGCCCGGTGTGCGGCAAGCGGACGACGCTGTTCGGCCTGGGCACGCAGCGCGTGGAGACCGAGCTCGCTCAGAAGCTGCCGGGGGCGCGGGTCGAGCGGATGGACCGGGACACGATGACCCGGCCAGGCGACTACGAGCGGGTGCTGAGCCGGTTCGAGGCGGGGGAGATCGACGTGTTGCTGGGCACGCAGATGATCGCGAAAGGCCTTGATTTCCCGGGCGTTCGGCTGGTGGGCGTGATCAGCGCGGACACGGCGATCCACCTGCCGGACTTCCGCGCGGCCGAGCGGACGTTCCAGCTCGTGTCCCAGGTCGCCGGCCGGGCGGGCCGGGGGAGCGAGCCGGGGGTGGTGATCGTGCAGTCGTTCGACCCGACGGTGGACGCGATCGCGCGGGCGGTGGCGGGGGACTATGCCGGGTTTGCCGAGGCCGAGCTGGCGACGCGGGCCGAGGCCGGGCTGCCGCCGTGGCGGCGGATGGCGCGGGTGGTGCTGCGTGACAGAGACCAGGCGGCGTGCCATCGCCGGGCGGCGGCGACCGCCGACGCGGTGCAGTCGGCGATCGACCGCGAGGCCGCGCAGCAACGGGCGACGATGCGGGGCCCGATGGCGTGCGCGATGGCCAGGCTCGCCGACCACCACCGCGAGCAGGTCGTGCTCTTGGCGGACGACGCGGGGACGCTGCAGCGCGTGCTCACCTCGGCCCGCAACCACGATCGGCTCGTGAGCGACGCGCATACCGCGATCGACGTCGATCCGGTCGCGTTGCTGTGACGCCCGGGGTCAGGGCTTGAGGTCGCGGATGTTGATCGTGTGGCCGTAGCGGCGCACGAGTTCCTCGACGTCGTAGCCGTAGACAGCTTGCATCGCCCGGTCGTACGGCGTGCCGTCCTTCAGCCGGACGATGAAATCGCAGAACGCCGGCCGACCCTTGCGCAGCAGCACCTTGACCAGCCCGTACGCGGCCCCGTAGTCGGCCGCGGAGAACTGCCCGTCCGTCCAGAACGCGTCGCCCAGCCGACGGCCGCGGTCCATGATCGCCCGCTTGCTGACGGCCTCGCGCTGCTTGAACGGCGGCGAAAACTGAAGCACCTTGTCGGCGGTCCACTCGGCCATCCCCTCGTTCAGCCAGTCGGGGATACGCGTCGCCGAACGGAACCGGTGGATCACCCCGTGCGCGGTCTCGTGGATCATCAGCTGCCGCAGGGCCCGCTCGTGATCGATGCGATAGAAGGCGATCCGCACCTCGCCGGTGGGGTGCTGGTGGCAGATGCCGGCCTCGTACGTCACGTCGTGGCCGTAGAACCGCTTCTCGTACCTGACAAAGTCGGCCCGATCGCGAAACAGAAAGACCGTCGCCTTGCCGCGAAACAGGTGGACCCCCTCCGGCACGCCCAGCCGCCACGCCACCCGCTCGTAGGTCAGCTCGAGCACGCCCTCCCACGCGCGGGCCTCGCGCTCGGAGACGTCGGTGAAAAAGAGGAAGTGGTCGGTCTCGACCAGGCGCAGCCGAACGTTGAGTTCATCCGACACGTGCTGAGCGAAGTCGAGCTCGGCGGCGACGAAGGCGGGCGCGGTCGAGGCGTTGGTGTCGCCCCAGGTGAATCGCGGGTCGTAGGGGTCGATCGGCGCGGCGGGCGTCGTCAGCGCCGAGGGGGCCGCCGAGGCCTTCGCGGGCGGCGATCCTTCCTGTGCCAGCACGGCGGCCGTCGCCGCCAACCCGATCGCCAGACCGACGATCCACGCCCGCCCCCGCGAGATCACATCCGCCCTCGCGTCGCGGGCCTGGGCAGTTCGGGGTCGTACAACCAGTCGGCCGGGTAGGGCGCGGGGCGGGTGCGTCCGGCGCGCGGCAGCGGGATGCGCGTCGGGCTGCCGTCCGGCTGGATCCGCGTGAAGTCGAGGATCCCCGTCGTCACGCCGCGCGGGTCCCACAACGGCCTGCCCTTGACGTCGATGTACCCGAAGCTCGGCGAATGAGCCACCCGCGCCAGCTCCCGGAAGAACGGCGCCGCCTCGTCGAACTGCGGCGCGATCGCGAAGTTCCCCGCCCGATCGATGTAGCCGTACCGCGAATTCACCGACACCATCGCCAGCACGTCCGTGAAGTCCCACGCCCAGTCGAACGCCGGCTCGACGATCGTATTGCCTTCCTTGTCGATGTAACCCCACCGATCGCCCGATCGCACCGCCGCCAGACCGCTGAGAAAGCCCCGCGCCTCGTCGTACGTTGGCTCGATGACCACCTCGAACGCCTTGTCGACGTAGCCCCACCGACCCTCGCGCTCGAACGCCGCCAGGCCGTCGCTGAAATCGCCCAACGCCGTCATCCCCGCCTCGCTGGCGTCGAACGCCACCTCGCCGTTCTGGTCGATGAACAGCAGGCGCGTCGCCCGCTGGCCGAGCGGTTCCTCGACCACCGCCAGCCCCTCGGAGAACGATCGGCCTCGGCGATACTTCAGCGGGACCGCTAACTCGCCGCGCCGATCCAGGTACCCGATCAGCCCGTTGGCCATCACCGCTGCGCGCTGATTACGAAACCGAAGCGCCGCGTCGTACAGGAAGTCCACGTATTGATCGCCGCGCCGATTGATGAACCCAAACCGACGCCCGTCGCTCACGATCGCCGAGCCTTCGGCGTAACGATCGGCGTAACGGAAAATCGGGTCGATCACCCAGTCTCCCCCGATGTTGATAAACCCCGTTCGGCCGTCCAGCTCCACGCGCACCAGCCCGTCGAACAGGTAGTCCGTCCAGTCGAAGCGTGGCTCGACGATCAGCTCGCCACGCTGGTTGATCAGCCCCCACTGATTGCGGATGTTGACGGGCAAGGGCTGGTCGTTCCACTTGGCCGCCCGACGGACGATCCCCTCCCCGGCAAAACGGTCCGGGAAGACCTGCTCGACCGGCTCGGTCGCGTTCGCGACACCCCCGCGCCACCCCGCCAGGCCGACGCCCAACGCCAGCACACCCCCCCAGACGACGAGCAAGCGACGCGTCCCCCCTGCCGGATTCATCCAACCGTGATTCACCGCGGACTCAACATCGGGCCATCAGCGAGCGGGCATGATCTCATCGCCTCGTTCCCGAGTCTAACGCAGCACGCCGGCCGCCGGGTCGGCCTCAAACAGAAGTGGTTGAGGAAGTTGCAGGTCTTCGAGGTACTCCGGCGGGTACGCCGGGGCCGTCGGATCGCGCCGCGGCGGGGGGGCCACCCGCGGCGGCAGCACCAGCTCGCCCCGACTGACCGCCAGCGCCAGGCTGCGGCGCCTCAGGTCCGACACGCCCTCCAACGCGCCCCGCGGGTCAAACACCCGACCGCCCGCGATGTCCACGTAGCGAAAGTCGCCCACCGGGCGGTCCAGCCCCGCCCGCACCAGCAGCCGAAACTCCGCGTACGCCCAGGGATATGCCGGCCGAACCACCCACCGCTGCGTCCGCCCCACCAGCCCGGCCCGCCCGCCCGACTCAGCCAGGCTCACCCGGCCCTCGAACGGAAACCCGAACAGATCCTCCAGCCGATCCCGGCCCTGCGCTCGGCCCTTGCGGTCGATCAGGAACCACCCCAGCTCGTCACGGACCGCCGCCCGTCCTCCCGAGAACGGCCGAGCGTCGAGGTACGCCGGCCTGATCGCCACCCGGTACGCCCGATCCAGGTAACCCCACCGGCCGTCGACCTTCACCCGCATCATCCCGTCGCGAAAGTCCCCCAGCCGCTCCACCCGAGACGAACGGTCCGCCCACTGCACCGACCCGCGCTTGTTGATGATCGCCCAAGGGCCGATCGCGTCGGGGGCGTTGCCCGGCAGTCGCACCGCCGCCATCCCCTGATGGAACCGACGCCCCACCGGGTACGCCGGCTCGATCAGCCACCGGCCGCCGCGATCGAGGTAACCGACCCGCCCGTCCACCAGCGCCGCGTTGACCCGCTCGGACATCCGAAGGATCAGGTCTGCCGAGACGTCGCCGACGCGCCGACCCGACTTGTCGATGAGATAGAAGTCGCCCTCCCCGCCGACCACCGCGACGCCGTCGGCGAACCGATCCGCGAACGCGAACCCGCGCGGCGTGCCGTCGGCGTTGGACGCCTCGTGCGGCAACGGGTTTGCCAGCAGCCGCAGGTAGTACGTCCACCCGTCCACGACCACGCGGTACACCCCGTCGTGCACGTAGTCGCACCAGTCCCACTGCGGCCAGATCACGATCCGGCCGCGCTGATTGGCAAACCCCCACCACCCGTTCACCGAGATCGGGTACAGCCGATCGTCGAACGACGGGTCGACCAGCTGCGCCTCGCCGCTCTGAAAGATGAATCCCGGCAGCGCCCCCTGCCCCGGCGGCGGCGGGCGACGCATGTTGAACGTCACGCCCCCGCCGCCCAGCGAGACGCTCTGGGCCATGGCCTCCCCGCCGACCAGGCCCGCCAGCAACAACGCGAGCCCCACGCAGCAACCCGCCGCGAAGGCCCCGACCGGCCCGCGTCCCACCCGCCTCGCTCGTCTCGTGAGCATGCCTAAGTGTACGCCGCGGACCGCGAAAACCCGACACTCTGTCGCACGGATCGAATCGACGCCCCGCTTCGTTGTCCTCGCGCTAGCGTGATGGGCACTTACCGCACAGGAGAACCCCATGTCCGATCAACCGCAAAACTGGCCCGACCTCGCCCACGGCCTGTACGAGCGCCTCACGGGCTCCAACGCCGAGATCACCTACGACTTCCAGAACATGGAGATCGACATCCCCAGCAAGATCGGCGACGGCGCGCAGCACGCCAAGTGGCGTTTCAACGGCGTCCTGAAGGTCCGCACGCAAAACACGGGCGGCTGACGCGTGGCCGACGCCGATCGCGCCCGCGGGGCACCGCCGCCGCTGCGTTGCGAGGGTGAGCTGCGGGTCGACGAGCCGAACGGCACGCTCCACGTCGTCGGTGTCGAGGACGGCCTCGAAATCCGTCTGGTCTCCCTGCGTCAGGCGTGGCGGCTGCGGCGTGTCGCGGGCGTCCTGCCGACGGTCGAGCCCTTGACAGGCCTGATGACGTGGTGGCGGCTCAGCGGCGTCACGCTGCACCTCGTGGTCGCCGGCCGTCGCGTCGCCCAAGCCGAGCCCACCGAACCAGCCGATCGAAAGCCCGGCTGGCTGCCCGCGCCGTGGCAGGCCCGTCCGTTGTCGCTGGTGATGGCCTTCCTCGCCGCGATCGTCGGCCGGGGCTGACGTGATCGAAGATCAGACGCCTCTGCCCGTATCGTTGACGGGGTGACCGCCGACCAAGACATGCAACTGAACCGTGGCCACGTGATCCCCGCCCGGGTGATCGCCTGGCGGTTCGACCGCTCCAGCGGGCCCGGCGGGCAGAACGTCAACAAGACCGCCACCCAGGCCACCCTGACCGTGACGTTCGACGACCTGGCCGAGCAGCTGCCCGACTCGGCGATGCGCAAGCTGCGGGAGCTGTCGTCGCCGGCGATCGCCGAGGACCGGGTCGTCATCCAGGCGTCGTCGTCGCGCAGCCAGTGGCAGAACCGATCCGAGGCCCTGCGCAAGCTCAGGGCCCTGCTGCAGCTCGCGCTTCAGCCCGATAAGCCGCGCCGGCCGACCCGCGTTCCGCGGTCGGTCGTGCGGCGTCGGTTGGAACACAAGCGCCGGCGGTCGGAGGTCAAGGCCAACCGCCGCGCGCCCGACGCGGAATGATCGGACATCGGGCCGGGGTCAGTCGCCCGACACGGCGGTCGTCTCGACCTTGTCGAGCTTGGGGAAGCTCTCGTCGAGATAGGCGTTGCCGCGGGACTTGATCTCGAACTGGTCGGGCCGCTCGCCGTAGCCGGCGTAGAGCGACTCGACGACGTCCATGCCCTCGACGACCTTGCCGATGGGCGCGAAGCCTTGGCCGTCCAGGAAGGCGTTGTCCTTGAGGTTGATGAACATCTGCGTGGTGCGGGTGTTCGGGCCGGCGGTGGCGAAGGTGAGCGTGCCGCGGGCGTTGGTCTGCGTGACGGGGTCGTCCTTGATGCGGGCCTCGCCCCACTTGCCGGCGACCTCGGGGTCGGCGGGGATGCCGAACTGCACGATGAAGTCGGGCACGATGCGGAAGAACGCCGCCTGGTCGAACAGGCCGGCCTTGGCGATGTTGTAGAACCGGTCGACGCCCAGGGGGGCCCAGTCGCGGTAGAGCTCGATCACGACGTCGCCGCGGCTGGTCGAGAACTTCACGGTGGCGGTGTCGGGGGCTTGAGCGCTAAAGGCGGGGTCGTTGGGGTTCATCAGCAGGGCCTTGTCAAAGGGAGCGGGTTGGAGGGCGGGTTGGGTCGAGGCCGGCTGGGCCGCGACGGGCGGGGCGGCCCAGGCCGTGACGGCGAGGATCGCGGGGGTCAGGCACGTCAGCAGGCGTCGGACGCGGGGTGGGGTGGTAGGGGTCATGACGACCATCCTACGTCCGCGGGCACCGCCGCGCGAAAAACGGCAACCGCGATGGCCGCGCCAACCGATGTATCGGTCGATGCACAGCGTCATGCGTCTCGCCGCCGACTCGCCGATGCCGACCCCGCCGCGCCGCCCTCGAGCGGCCGGCTTCACGCTCATCGAGATCCTCATCGTCGTCGTCATCCTCGGCATCCTCGCCGCGATCGTCGTGCCCCAGTTCAGCAACGCCACGACCCCCGCCCTCTACTCGGCCTTCGCCAACGACCTCACCAGCATGGGCCGATCGCTGCAGGTCTACATGATCGAGACCGGCAACCCCGTCCCGGACGGCTCCTCGGGCTCGCTGCACAGCGACCTGGAGAGCTACATCCGCGTCGGCGCGTTTGAGAGAGGCTCGCCACTGGGCGGCGTCTACGACACCGAACAAGCCGGCGGCGACGCAGGCCCCATCGGCGGCGTGGGCGTCCACTTCAACAACGGTGACTACCCCGGCGACGACGTCCTCCTCGAGATCGACGAGTTGATCGACGACGGCGACCTCACCACGGGCATGTGCCAGAAGTTCGGCGCCGATCGCTTCTACCTGCTCGTCCCCGAGCAGTGAGCTCGACCGCCGGCCGGCCGAATCAGCTCGGCTTGCCCTGCGGCGCCATCCCGCCCGAGATCGGACCCAACGGGCCCACCCCCTCCACCGCCTCGCCGCCGTCCTTGCCGCCCTCGGCCTGCTGCTTCTGCTGCACCTGGCGCACGATGTTCTGCTGGATGATCTGCACCCCCAGCACCTGCGTCGCGATCTCCATCAGCACCGGGAACTTCTCGAACGCATCGTGGTACGCCTCGACGGCCGGACCCTCCGTCTGGCCCTGGGTCTCGGCGGCGAACTTCTGCTGGACGAGCTGAATGGCTTGCTGCAACTGCATGGTGTAGGTCTCGCGTGCGGGGCGGTCGGGTCGATTCGAGGGCGGACCGTACCATACGCCCACTCCCGCCCGACCCCCTCACGCCAAACTCACCCCGCCGCATGATCGACGAGCTCAAACAACGCGTCCTCGCCGCCACCAAGGCCCGCGACACCTTCGAGCGCGACCTGCTCAAGGTCGTCCTGGGCGACCTGCAGTCCGCGCAGGCTTTGCAGGCCGAGCCCCTCGACGAGAAGCAGGCCCAGCAGATCGTCCGCAAGATGGTCAAGAGCACCGAGGAGACCGCCGCCGGCTACGAATCCCGCGGCGACACCGCCGGGGTCGAAAAAGCCCAGGCCGAGCTGGCGGTGCTGCGGTCCATGCTGCCCCAGACGCTCTCGCCCGAGCAGATCGCCGCCCAGCTCGACCCGGTCGCCGACGCGATCCGAGCCGCGCCCAACGACGGAGCGGCCACCGGCGTGGCCATGAAACACCTCAAGGGCGCCGGCGCCGCGGTCGACGGCAAAGACGTCGCCAGCACCGTACGGGCCTTGCGGGCCGGCTGAGGCCGCCTTTCAGGGGCGCCCAAGGGGCCAATTCGCGGCGTCTGGGCGCGTTTTCTTCTTGGCTGCGGGCCGTGTGGTCGATTAAACTCAGAGCCCGTGGGTCTTTCTCGTCTTCCCGCTGGTGGCTTCTGTTCGCCTTGCTTCTCGTCTCGGATCGCTGACATGATCGCTGGGCTCTGCACCCTGATGGTTCTCGACACCGCGCTCGCCGCGATTGGCCAAACTCGGCTCGCCGCCGTGCTCGGCATGATCGTGCTCGCTCAGGCACTCGCCGTCGCCTGCTGCCTGGCCCTGGGCATCGATCCGCTGGACCTCTGAACGCCCGGCGCCCCTCGCCCGAGATGTCACGCCGGGCCCGCGCGGCCGCTGCCCCGACCGCGCCACCGTTACAACCCGAACCACCCCACGCATCGGCGGACCCGATCGCCCTCGGGCCGATGTTCCGCTGGCCGCCGCGCCCGCCGTATCGGTTGAGTGCGATATGCAACGCACTCAACGATCCAGTGTGGCGTGGCTGACTTCCCTCGCCCTCGGCGGCGTCGCCCTCCTGGGCGTCGGCTGCTCCAGCCAGCCCGGCCCCGGTTACGCGACCCTCGACGCCAACGACCACCGGCGCGTCCGGTCCAACGTCTCCATCGACGAGGGGTCCTGGTCGACCTCGCGCCAGGCCCGCCTGGGCGTGTCGGCCACCGGGGCCGCCGCGATGATGGGCGCCTCCTCCGGCCCGGTCGGCGGTGGCTACGCCACCTATGCCCGGCTGCACGACGACCGCGCCACCTCCCCCGTGCCCGCCGCTTTCGCCGAAGTCCCCACGCCCTGACGCACCGCCCCGCTCAACGGCTCACGCCAGGTCCGCGTCCCGCGGCGTGCCGACCTGCGTCGGGCACGGCCAGTCCCCCAGTTCCGGGTGATTCTCCGCGTCGAACGCGTTGATCGCGTCGATCATCTGACGCAGCTTGCCGTACGCCCGCTTGGTGCTGTGCCAGTGCAGCCGCGGCATCTCCGGGAGCTCGTCGCGTTCTTCCTTCATCGGGCCGCCCTGGTCGATCCGCCCGCCCTCTTTGACGAGCACGCCAAACCGCTCGTTGAGCTCGTCGACCTGCGCGTCGGTGAGCGCCCGATGCAGCCGAAACACCTGCGTGTCGCGGACGAACCGTTGCGAGTGGTAGTTGCGGTAGAACCGGCAGACCTCGTCGGCGGCCTCGGCCGGCGTCTCGCAAAGCTTGTACAGCGAGGTGTCCTCGGGGCTGATCCACCCGCGCTCCAACAACTGCTCGCGCACCCAGCGGTCCCACGTCGCCCAGTAGCTGTTGGGCCCCGGCTCGCCGTCGACCATGACGATCGGCACGATCGGGGCCTTGCCCGTCTGGATCAGCGTCAGCGCCTCGAACCCCTCGTCCTGCGTGCCGAACCCGCCTGGGAACAACGCCACCGCCGACGACTCCCACATGAACGTCAGCTTGCGCGTGAAGAAGTAGCGGAACGTGATCAGCTTCTCGTCGCCCTGGATGATGTCGTTCGCGTTGGTCTCAAACGGCAGGCGGATCGATACGCCGAACGACTTCTCCCGCCGCCCCCCCTCGTGCCCGGCCCGCATGATGCCGTCGCCGGCGCCGGTGATCACCATCCACCCGCGGCGGGCCATCTCCCGGCCGTAGACCTTGGCCTGCTCGTAGTCGGGGTGGTCCTCGGGCGTGCGGGCCGAGCCGAAGATCGACACCTTCGGGATGTGGCGGTACTCGCGGAACACCTTCAGGGCGTACCGCAGCTCTTTGAGCGCCCGACTGATCAGCTTCAGCTCGCCGGTCTCGGCCCCGTCGCCGACGAGCTTGACGGCCGTGTGGATGACGTCCAGCACGCGCTGCCCGTCGCCGTGATTCGGGTCCAGCGCCAGGCCATGCACGACCGAGTCCATCGCGGCGCGGAGGGTCTTGGGGTCGGCGATCTCGGGGGCGTCGGTCGAGGGGGCGGGCGAAGTCATCGGGCGATCGTACCCCACCGCCGCCAAGGCCGTGTCATCCCGGCGTAAGCCAGCTGAACCCGGTCCGCCGCACGGCCGATATGCTTACCCAGACCGCCTGACCCGCACGGAAGACCGCCCGCTCGATCACGACGCAAGGAGGCCCGATGTCACTGCCCAACCGCTACATGCACGTCCCCGCCGGGCCCGACATCCCCCACATCGTCCACGCCATCGTCGAGATCCCCAAGGGCCGACGCTCCAAGTTCGAGGTCGACAAAGAGACCGGCATCATCCGCCTGGACCGCTACCTCTACTCCTCGGCCCACTACCCAGGCGACTACGGCTTCATCCCCCACACCCTCGCCGAGGACGGCGACCCCCTCGACGTCCTCGTCATGGTCAACGAGCCGACCTTCTCCGGCTGCCTCATCGAGGCCCGCGTCCTGGGCCTGTTCCGCATGACCGACAAGGGCGACAACGACTTCAAGGTCCTCGCCGTCCCCAACACCGACCCCATCTTCTCGGACTACCGCGACATGTGGCGCGTCCCGCCCCACTACCTCCGCGAGGTCGAGCACTTCTTCGGCACCTACAAGCAGCTCGAAGGCAACAACATGGTCGAGACCCTCGGCTGGGAGGGCGCCGACGCCGCCAAACACGAGATCCTCGGCTGCATCGAACGCTACGAAAACGCCAACAAGCACCGCAAGGACGACCCCGCCGACAGCGACATGACCGCCCGCCGCAACAACGGCAAGCCCACCGACCTCGCCGCCCCCTCAGACATCGCTGACGCCCCGTCCGAAGCCGGCGCGACGCCCGCGCAGGGTCACTGATCGGTCCGTATCGAGTCGGCCCATGGACACAGCCAGCCCATCCACGGTGGTCCGTGAATTCATCGAAGCGCTCGACAAGGCGGACCTGACCAACGCCTCTCAGCTCCTCGCCGACAAGGTCGTTGCCGACGTCACGCAGCCCGACGCCAGCACCGCCCGACTCGTGGGGCGGGATGCCTATATGACCGCGGTCGAAGCGCTCGACCTGCCCGGGGTTCGTCCTTCGATCAAGGCCACTCAGATCGCGGACGTGTCGAGCCATCAAGCGATGGCCATGATCGAGATCAGAGCACGGCGGAAGGGACGACGCCTGCACAACTTCACGGCGCAACTGATGACGGTGGAGGATGGCTTGATCCATCGCATCTGGATGGTGGAGGCGCTTCCCGCCGAAAGCGACGCCTTCTGGAAAGCTTGACAGCCGGGCCGTCAACTCCCCCAGCTGCGACGCTACGCGTCGCAGCTGATAGAGGAAGTTGAGGTGACGAGGGCGCAGGTTGTCAACGAGCCTCGCGTGATCTTCGATGCCGCTTCGCCGACGTTCCACGGCATCGACCTAACTGATCACACCAGTCGCCGGGGGGAGGGGCGGCGCGGCCTCTGCAGCTCACTCGTCCGTCGATCGCTGGGGC
>JBCBUE010000068.1:0-17491 GCA_039818285.1 Planctomycetota bacterium
AACGCCTCGGCAAGGAACGCCGCGACGCCAACGCCGTCGCCGGCGGGGGCTACGCGTGAAACGACAGACGCCAGAACACCCTGCGACTACCTGATGAACGTCGATTGAAGGTTGATTGAAAATCAACGAAAAGGCGTGGGGCTCAGCCGAAGCCCGCGTGCCAGTTTTCAATCCGTTCAGCATCGGCCTCATTCACATCCGGCTAAGCAGATGACCCCAACCGCTTGAATCGAGTCGATTGCGGTCTTCTCACGGTCGAAAGCACGTCAACAAGACGAGCGCAAACGGCATGGTCACCATCGACGATCCACGGCCCGGATCCAGTCACGCCCGCCGAGGGAGCCGGAGCCCGGCCGCCCGTGTCCTTGCACCACCGGGGCTCGACGTCGCTCAATCGCGCGGGGAGGGTCGCCGTTTTCGCATCGACGACGCGCCCCGAAACGCTTAAAGTAGAGGACTCGTTTTCAGGATTTCTGGACGACATGATTCGCGATCGACGACTCTCACCATCAACGAAGACGCAAGGCAATTTGCTATGTCTCCCGTAGATACAAGCCTCAAGCAGAGGCTGCTCGACGCCGCGACCGATCTGTTTACGTCGCAGGGGTACCGAGAGACCTCGTTGCGCGAGATCGCCGAACGCGCCGGCGTGAGCCACGGAAGCGTGAGGTATCACTTTGGGTCAAAGGACCTCCTTTTCCAGGCAGCGATCGACGAACTCAAGCCGGACCTGATCTACAAGCACTTCCCGCGCGTGCCCGCGTCCTCGCGGATGACCAAGACCCAGGCTGTCGATACATTCAAAGAGTTGGTCTTAACGCTGGCGACCATCAAGGCACGTGTGGGCGAGAACCCCATGGTGTCCTTGTTGTACATGGAGAGCGAAGGGATGCCCGGACGCGCTCTGAACCGGGATTTCTATCGGAAGATCGTTGCACCGGGACACGAATCGATGAAACGCGTGATTCGTGCCATCCGACCCGATATCACCGATGAAGAGACCCTCGAGATCCTGACGTTCAACGTCATCTTCCAGTGCGTGATGCTCCGCACGGGTCGTAGCATTATTCTCAAGAGACTCAAAAAGAAAACACTTTCAAAGAAAGATGTCAATCGGATCGCGGACCTGATCATTGAGGTCTCGCTCGAAGGAATCAAACGCGTTTCCGCGGGCTCGGCTCGATAGTGTTGACCGCATTCTTTCGCGTTCGCGATTCGAGGTAACGCCGAGATCAGTTTGCGGTTCGTTTGGACCAACGCTCCCGACGCCTTGGCTGCAGGGTCGACCGCGTCTGAACGACCCAAGAGAGCCGCACGCGACCTCTGCTGAACGCGGAACACCGCAACCGAGGGTGGTTGCGGCGACACGTCGCACGCCCGGCTTCGCTCTGCTCAGCGATCGAAGTCTGCAACCCCGTCTCGCCGCACGCCCTCAGATGAACGCTGGCTATTGAAGCCGTTGATGCGGCGGCCCGTCGCGACAGGCTGTCTCGACGCCACGCATCGATGGCCGTGCTTGGGTGCGGTCCAGCGAGCCTGTCGAGTCGGCCAAGCCCGTTCTGATTCGCGGTTGCGTTTATTCTCCAAATGGATAGTATCCGCGTGGACAGGCGTTTGCGAGATCGGCACCCCTAAGCCTCGCGTGGCACGGACACCCGGATGGACACGACTCGGTTGGGTGGTTTTCAGCGGCGGGGCACATGAGCGGCAGAAGCTCGACGTATCTGCGGCTGATTGCGGCGACGTCGTTCTGTCTCGGCCTCCAGGGCTGCATGGTTGGCCCCGATTATGAACAGCCGACCGCCCCGCTGAACCCCGACTGGCTCGAGCAAGAGACGCTCACGTTCCCGCGCGACCGGGCGGCCGTGACGGACTGGTGGACGGTCTTCAACGACCCCGTTCTGGATCGCCTGGTCGAGATCGCCTATCAACAGAACCTCGATCTGGAGGCCGCCGGCCTGCGCGTCGTGCAAGCACGCGCCAGCCGAGGGATCGCGGTGGGCGATTTTTTCCCGCAAGAACAGGCGATCAACGGGAACCTGGACAACAACTCGATCAGCCGCAACGAGACCTCGGCCGGTGACGACCGGTACTTCGCGACGGCGGGCCTGAGCCTGGATGTGGCCTGGGAGCTGGACTTCTGGGGCAAGTTCAGGCGTGGCATCGAGACCGAGGACGCCGTGCTGCTCGCCTCGATCGCGGAGTACGACGACGTCCTGGTGTCGCTTCTCGCCGAGGTGGCGTTGACCTACGTCGACATCCGCACCACCGAAGTCCGGCTCGAGCTGGCGCGGGCGAACGTGACGTCGCAGGAGAGCTCGCTGGAGATCGCCGACGTGCGATTCCGCAACGGCGCCACCACCGAGCTAGACGTCACCGAGGCCCGCTCGACGCTCGCCAACACCCAGTCGACGATCCCCAGCCTCGAGGCAGACCTGCGGTCCGCCAAGCTGGCGATGTGCGTGCTGCTGGGTCGCCCGCCAGAACTGCTGGAGTCCGAGCTGGCCGGTTCGACCGGCATCCCGATCGCACCGCCCGAGATCGCGGTCGGAGCGCCGGCCGCACTGCTCCGGCGGAGGCCAGACGTGCGGTTGGCCGAGCGCCTCGCCGCGGCGCAGAGCGCTCAAATCGGCGTCGCGACGGCCGACCTGCTGCCCTCCATCTCCATCACCGGCTCGACCGGTCTTGCCACGTCCACCGCCGACCCGCCCCGCGCGATCGGCGCCGACTTGATCGACGTCGTCAACGCCCAGTCCTTCTCCGGCTTCATCGGCCTGGTCGTCGACTGGCCGATCCTCAACTACGGCCGGATCACCAACAACATCCGCGTGCAGGACGCGGCGTATCAGGAAGCCGTCGCCGACTATCGCGCGACGGTGCTCGACGCCGCCGCCGAGGTCGAGGACGCGCTCTATTCCTTCTTGCGCACGCGCGAGCAGTACGACTTCCTCGCCGAGAGCGCCGAGGCCGCCGCCCGATCGCTCGAGCTCGCGACCACCCAGTACACCGAGGGCAGCGTCAACTTCGTGCGTGTCAACGACGCCAACACGCTGCTCACCGAGCAGCAGGACGACGCCGCTCAGAGCCTGGGCGCGATCGCCGAGCAGTTGATCCTGGCCTACAAGGCGCTGGGCGGCGGGTGGGAGAGCCGCGTCGGCAACGAGTTCGTCCCCGCCGAGGCCGCCGAAGAGATGCGGGCCCGCACCGACTACGGCGGCATCCTCGACCCCGACAACACCGAAGGCGGCGTCCGGCTTTTCGCGCCCCCTTCGGCCATCGATGAAACCTACCTCGACGACCCCGATCAGGAGAACTGAGCGATGTCTCCGCCCTCAAGACGTGTCCATCGGACCCCTGGGATCTATTGCACGTTGGCGGCGACGGCGTTGGGCATCGTCTCTGTCGCCGGGTGCGAGCGGGAGTCGCCCGAGCCGGTCGAGATGATCCGCCCGGTGCGCGCCATCCGCGTGGGCGACGCCGAGCCGCTGGCGTCGCGGAGCTTCCCAGGCCGGGCCGAGGCGGATCGCGAGGTGAACCTGGCGTTCCGTGTCTCGGGACCGTTGATCGTCTTCCCCGCCAAGGTCGGCGACGAGTTGAAGGAGGGCGACCTGGTGGCCCGCATCGACCCGCGCGACTTCGAGTCCGACGTCCGCAACGCCGAGGGCAGCCTGAGGCGGGCCAAGGCCCAGCTCGAGCAGGCCAACGCCGACCTGCAGCGCAACCTGAACATCCAGCGGGAGAACGCCGGCGCGATCGCTCAGGCCACCATCGACGAGTCGCGCGAGGCCGTCGGCGTGGCCGAGGCCGACATCTTGGCCCTCGAGGCGACGCTGAAAACGGCGCAGGACGCGCTCGTGGACACGCGTCTGCTGGCCCCATTTGCCGGCACCGTCGTCGCGACCTACGCCGACAACTTCGAGAGTGTCGAGGCCGGCTCCGCGATCATTCGGCTGCTGGATACCGAGCGGATTGAGTTCGTCATCAACCTGCCCGAGTCATTGATCTCCGTCGCGACCGATGTCACCAACGTCCGTGTCGAATTCGACGCGTATCCGGGCATCGAGATCCCCGCCGGGATCGCGGAGATCGGTACCGAGGCGTCCGACACCACACGCACTTACCCCGTCAAGCTGGTCATGGATCAGCCGGACGGCGTCACCATCCTCCCGGGGATGGCGGGGCGTGCCTCGGCCGACCCGGTCCTCGATGGCACTTCGTTCGGCTCCGATCTCGTGGTCCCCGCGACCGCGCTGGCTTCGTCCGCCGAAGGCGAGGAGGCATCGGTGTGGATCGTCGATCCCGACAGCAACACCGTCGCCCTCCGGCCGGTCACGGTCCGCGGGCTGGGCAGCACGGGCTACATCATCAGCGACGGGATCGAGCGGGGCGAGATCGTCGTCACGGCGGGCGTCAGCTTCCTGCGCGACGGGCTGCCCGTCACGCCACAGTTGCAGTAGAGGAGCTCGGCGATGTCGCTTACCGAATTCGCAGTCAAGAACAAGGCGGTGACTTACTTCCTCACCGCCGTGGTCGCGATCGCGGGCGTCGCCGGCTACTTCTCGCTCGGCCAACTCGAGGACCCCGAGTTCTCCATCAAGCAGGCGACGATCACGACGCTCTACCCGGGCGCCAGCCCGGAAGAAGTCGAGCTCGAAGTGACCGACGTCCTCGAGATCGCGCTACAGGAGATGTCGCAACTCAAGCTCGTCGAGTCGATCTCACGCGCGGGTGAGTCGAGCATCACCGCCGAGATCAAGCCCGAGTACTGGTCTGACGTGCTGCCGCAGGTCTGGGACGAGCTGCGCAGCAAGGTCCGCGACACGCAGTCTTCGCTGCCCGAGGGCGCCGAGCCGCCCATGGTCAACGATCAAATCGGCAGTGTTTACGGGATGCAGCTCGCGGTCATCGGGGAGGGCTTTACGCCCGCGGAACTGGAGGGCTTTGCCAAGTTCCTCCGCAAGGAGTTGAGCGTGGTCCCCGGTGTTTCTCGCGTCGATCTGTGGGGCGAGCAGCAGCGCGTCGTCTACTTCGACGTCTCCGAGACGCAGCTCTCGGCCCTCGGGCTGACCAGCGAGAACATCCAGGCCACGCTCGAAGACCAGAACCTGGTCACCGATGCCGGCAGTCTCGATGTTCAGCGTCGAAGGCTGCGGATCAGCCCCACCGGCGCCTTCACCTCGCCCACCGACATCGGCGAGCTCACGATCCGTGAAGCGGCGAGTGACGGCGAGAGGCAGGGCAATGAGCTGATCCGGCTGCGCGACATCGGGACCATCCGCGAGGGCTACCAAGACCCGCCCTTCAAGATCATGCGCTACAACGGGCGGCCCGCGATCGGGATCTCGATCGCGAACGCCCCGGGCGCCAACGTCGTGACGGTCGGCCAGGCCATCGATAACCGGCTCGACGAGCTGATCCCGACGCTGCCGATCGGTGTGGAGGTCAACCGGGTGCACTGGATGTCCGACGTGGTCGACGAGGCCGTGTCGGGGTTCCTCGTCAACTTCATGCAGGCCGTGATCATCGTGATCGTCGTGATCACGATCGGCATGGGGTTGCGGATGAGTTTCATCATCGGCTCGGCGCTGATCCTGACCATCCTGGGGTCGTTCCTGGTCATGTCGGTCGTGGGCATCGACCTGCAGCGGATGTCGCTCGGGGCGTTGATCATCGCGCTGGGCATGATGGTCGACAACGCGGTTGTCGTCGCTGACGGCATGGACGCTCGGCTGAAGCGTGGGATGAACCGCCGCGACGCCGCGATCGCCGCCGGCCGCGATCCCGCGTGGTCGCTGCTGGGCGCGACGATCATCGGCGCGATCGCCTTCTACCCCATCTTCGCCTCGACCGAAGGCGCGGGGGAGTACTGCCGAACGTTGTTTACCGTCATCGCGACGGCGTTGCTCGTGAGCTGGCTGGTCTCCGTGACCCTGACTCCCGTACAGTGCATCGACTTCGTCAAAGACCCCAAGTCAACGACTGACGATCCATATGCGACACCCCTGATGTCGGCGTTTCGGCGCCTGCTGGTCGTCGTCATCAAGCTCAGGCTGCTCGTCGTGGCGGGGATGATCGTGCTGCTCGTCTCCTCGGTGGCAAGCTTTGGTCAGGTGCGTCAACTCTTCTTCCCCGACTCATCTATGTCGAAGTTCATGGTCGACGTTTACGGGTACGAAGGCACGCGGATTCAATCGATATCGAACGACCTGACGCTCGCGGAGCAGCACCTGCTGGATGACGACCGGGTGGCCGCCGTCACGAGCTACATCGGTGCAGGTCCACCACGCTTTTACCTGCCTGTGGAGCCCGAGCCGCCGCTGGGTTCTTACGCTCAAGTCATTGTCAACGTCGACAACGTGGCCGATATCGACGACCTGCTCGTCGAGCTCGAACCTTGGTTCGCCGAGCAGATGCCCGACAGCTTGATCTCGCTTCGCAAGTACGGCGTAGGTCCGTCGAACACGTGGTCGTTCGAGCTTCGAATCAGCGGGCCGGCGGTCGCCGATCGCGCGGAGCTTCGGGCGGTAGCGGACGAAGCTGTCGCCGTCGTGGAGGCCAGTTTGCTTGCGGGGCCGGTGCGCACGGATTGGCGGGAGCGGGTACCGCGCTTCGAGCCTCGGTTCAATCAAGAACGGGCCCGCTGGTCAGCCGTGGCCCGCGACGATGTCGCGAGCGCGCTCTTGCTCTCCTTCGATGGACAGCAGGTCGGGACGTATCGCGAGGGCGACGACCTGCTGCCGATCATCATGCGGCGCACCGAGGCCGAGCGCGAGGGCTTCGACACACTCGAGTCGCTCCAGGTCAATCCGTCGGGCTCGACGGACACGGTCCCGCTCGCGCAGGTCACCGACGGGATCGCGATCGAGTTCGAGGACCCCGTGATCGGGCGGCACAACCGCCGACGCACCATCACCGTTCAGGCCAACCCGATCCACGGCGTCAGCCTCGGCGAACTCCGCGGCGACGTGCTCGCCGCGCTCGACGCGATCCAGCTCCCGCCAGGCTACACCATGGAATGGGGTGGCGAGCAGGAAGACACCGTCGACTCGCAGCTCAGCCTCATCCCCGGCCTGGGGCCCACCGTCATCATCATCCTCTCGATCCTGGTGGCCCTGTTCAACGCCTACCGACCGCTGATCGTGATGCTGCTCACGGTCCCGTTCGTGTTCATCGGCGTGACGGCCGGGTTCCTGATCTTCAACGCGGCGTTTGGCTTCGTGGCGTTGCTGGCGCTCATGAGCCTGGTCGGCATGATGCTCAAGAACGCGATCGTCCTGATCGACGAAATCGAGGTGCAGGTCGCGGCGGGGCATCCGAGAAACGAGTCGCTGATCCGCGCCGCCCAGTCACGCCTCAGCCCCGTCGTGCTCGCCTCGGCGACCACCGTGTTTGGCGTGATCCCGCTGCTCAGCGACGTGTTCTGGGTCGGCCTGTCGGTCACGATCATGGTCGGCCTGAGCTTTGGCACGGTGCTCACGATGGTCTTCTTGCCCGTCCTGTACTCCATCTTCTACGGGCTCAAGACCCCACCGCTCGCAACGCCGGCCACCGATCAGACGGCCTCCACCGACGAGCAAGCGGGCGGTTCAGGAAACTAAACGTTGGCCCGCCTCCCATCTCTTCCACGTCGGGAGCGACGGATATGGCCATGCCCCAGTGCTACCCGCGCCACGGACACAAAGCGGGCACATCGAGACCCCGAATGGCGCTGCGGCGCGCGACTGCTTGTTCGTGCGGCAGCCGATCCGCCTTGATCGGTCGACCCGGACCGCGACGACGCGTGGCCCGATGACCAGCCGCAACCCCCGGGACGCCGTCCGCGGCCGGGCGGCGCGGCGCCGTCCCCGGTATGCTTCCGGGCCCTACCTTGCAGTCTGGAGTAAGCCCATCATGGCCAAGATCGTTCGTTACGGCGTCATCGGCGGCGGCGCCATCTCGCAGCGTCGCCACCTCCCTGAGATCCACGCCCACCCCCGCTCGACGGTCGCCGCGATCGCGGACCCGGTCGTGGATCGCGTGAACGAGCTGGCCGACCAGTACGGCGCGGCCGCGTTCACCGACTACAAGAAGATGCTCAAGGACGCGTCGCTGAAGCTCGACGCCGTGGTCGTCGCCGGGCCCAACAAGCTGCACAGCCCGATGTCGGTCGACGCGAGCAAGGCCGGCTACCACGTGCTCTGCGAGAAACCGATGGCGGGCACGCGGGCCGACGCCAAGAAGATGATCAAGGCCGCCGCCGACGCCAAGAAGTACCTCATGATCGGCATGAACCAGCGCCTCATGCCGCCGCACGCCAAGGCCCGCGAGATCCTCGATACCGGCAAGCTCGGCAAGGTGCTCACGTTCGAAACGACCTTCAAGCACGCCGGGCCGGACGGCTGGTCGATCGACGGCGCCAAGTCGTGGTTCTTCCAGAAGGACCCGGCCCAGATGGGCGTCTGCGGCGACCTGGGCATCCACAAGGCCGACCTCATGCGCTTCCTGCTCGGCGAAGAGATCGTCCGCGTCGGCGGCTCGATCAAGACCCTCGACAAGAAGACCGTCGACGGCAAGCCGATCCCGCTGGACGACAACGCCTTTGTCGTCATGGAGACCGCGTCCGGCGTCATCGGCACGATGACCATCTCTTGGACCCACTACGGCGGGTTCGAGGACAACGGCACGACCCTCTACTGCCAACACGGCGTCATGCGCGTCAGCCAGGACGATGAGTTCGGCGTCATGGTCGACTACGCCAACGGGCAGAAGGAGCGGCACGTCGTCGGCGAGGTCGCCACCAACGAGAAGCAGGTCTCCTCGGGCGTCGCCGACATGATGACCGAGTCGATCCTCAAGCGCCGCAAGCCCGCCATCGACGGCGACGAGGGCTACCAGGCGATGAACGTGATCGTGACCGCCATAGAGGCCGCCAAGGCCGGCAAGATGATGAACGTGAAGTAAGCGGCGGCTTATCGGACACGCGCCCGCTCAAGTCCACCGCCGAACCCGGTCGATATCCCCCGTATGTCCGTGAACGGCATCGGCTCCGGCGCCTCGCTCGCACAGCTGCCCACCGACGCGCAGGTCGGCGTGGCGGTGGCGAAGAAGGCCTTGAATCAGTTCAAGGCCGACGGGGCCGCCGTGAACAAGCTGATCGAGCAGGCGGCCGACGTCCAGCAGGCCTCGGTCTCCGGCGAGCCGTTCAAGGGCCGCCTCGTTGATGTGCTGGCCTGAGAGCCTTACGCTCCGCGCATCATGCGAGAGCTACAGCCACCCCCGACAGTTCACGAAGACCCTAAATCTCGCGAGATCGCTCGCGTCTGGGCCGCACACGGCGCCCAGCATGTGACTCTGGATCCCTCCCTTTGGGATGACCCGGGCAGTTGGGGGCTGATGCTGGTCGATTTAGCCAAGCATGTTGCAAAGGCCTACGAGCAAGCCTCTGGCCGGGATCGCGACGAAGTACTCGCGAGGATCAAGGCCGCTATGCAGGCAGAATGGGACAACCCGACCGATGAGCCAAAGGGAAGCCTGGCCTGATCGGCGCACGCCGGGACACCATCAACCATTCAGCACTTGCTGCACCGCCGACACGACTCGGTCGTGGAACTTGCCGTTGGTGGCGATGATGCCGCGGTTGCTCTGCAGGGTCCGGCCCTGGGTAAAGTCCAGCGGCTTGCCCTCGATGTCGGTCACGGTGCCCCCTGCGCAGGTCACGCAGGCGGCGCCGGCGGCGTGGTCCCAGATCTTCTCGACGTAGCCGGGGCGGGTCGGCAGGCGGAGGTAGATGGTCGCGTCGCCCTTGGCCACCGCGGCGTACTTGCACTGCGAGTCGATGCGGTACGGCGGCTCGGTGATGCCCAGCAGCTCAGCGATCTTCGCGGACGAGCCCTGGTCGGAGTGGCCGGACTCGACGGACTCGCAGAAGCGCCCGCCGGCCGGGGAGTCGACCGGGTCGACGTGGGCCGGGGTGAGGTCGACGCTGCCGTCGAGCGGACTGAAGGTGGTGCCCTGGCCGTCGACGGCGCCCATCAGCAGGCCCTTGCGACCGCTGACCTCGAGGTTCGGGCAGCCGAGCACGCCGAGGATGGGCTTGCCGTCCTCGATGAGCCCCAGCGCGACGGCGTACTGGTCGCCGCGTAGAAAGCCCTTAGTGCCGTCGATGGGGTCGATGGTCCAGAACCGGCCGGTCGGGGGGTCGGGGTCGACCGCGCCGGCGTCGATGGCGTCGAGCACCTCGTCGGGCGAGGCGGCGCGGTCGAGCCCGTCGCCGACGTGGGCCGCGACCTTGTCGAGCGTGGCGGCCGCGTCGTCGCCACGCAGGTCGGCCGCGTCTTCCTCGCCGACGAGCTGGATCGCGCCCAGCGCATCCCGCAGGGTGATCGACACGATCGCCTGCGACGCGAAGTCGGCCACGGTCACCGGCGACTTGTCCTTCTTGGTGATCGTGTCCTGCGTCACCAGCGAGCGGTGCACGGACTGGCAGACCGAGGCGGCGCGGGTCACCGCGGCGAGGGCGGCGTGGATTTCGTCGGCGGACGCGTGGGGCATGAGGGTTCCTCGGGTAAAAACGGGCACGCAGGCTACACCATGCCCGCCCGACCCGTCCGGCTACCGCACGTCGATCGTGATGACACGCGACTCTACCGCGAGGCCGGGGTCGTAGACGTCGATCGAGCCCGACCACATGCCGGCCTGGATCGCCGTGCAGTTGAACGTAAATGTCTGCGTCTGCCCGGCCGGGATCGAGTGGCTGAGCATGTACTCGACGTACCCGGCCAAGCTGTAGTAGTCGTTGATCGCCGTGGGGGTCGGCGTGACCGAATCGACCCGGAAGCCGTCGAGCAGGGGGGTGTTCAGGTCGATCTCGTAGACCTCGATCGGGGTGGTCAGCGTGTTGGTCACGTCGACGGTGATGACGAAGCTGTCGCCGTTGTTCACCTGCGCGGGGTAGGTCTCGGAGATGCTGAACCCGACAAGCCCGCCGAAGCCGGCGTTGATGTTCGCCACGGCGAGCTGCCCGGTGACCCACAGCGCGGCGCCGAGCATGACGTTGCCGGCCAGGCTGAGCATCAGCACCAGCGCGAGGATGATGATGGCGATGTTCTTGCCCATGCGGTGGCTCCGGAGCGGGCGGATCAGGCCTTGAACTTCTGCTTTGCGCCACGGACCTGCATGGGCAGGCCGTAGAGATCGATGAACCCGCGGGCGGCGGTGACGTCGTAGTCGCCCATGGCGAAGCTGGCGAGGTCGGCGTCGTACAGGGAGTTCGGCGAGGTCGCCTCGATGGCCGTGCCGTTGCCCTTGTACAGCTTGAGCGTGACCTCGCCGGTGACGACCTGGTTGGCGTGATCCATGAACGCCTGCAGGCTCTCGCGCAGCGGGTGGAACCACTGGCCGTTGTAGACCAGCTCGGCGTAGCGCGTCGCGAGGCGGATCTTCTCGTGCCAGAGGTCGCGCTCGAGGCAGAGCTGTTCGAGCGCCTTGTGGGCCTCGTACAGGATGGTGCCGCCGGGGGTCTCGTAGACGCCGCGCGACTTCATGCCGACGAGGCGGTTCTCGACCAGCAGGGTCGTGCCGATGGCGTGCTGGCCGCCGATGTTGTTGAGGCGTTGGATAAGTTCCTCGCCGGGCATCTTCTTGCCGTCGATCGAGACGGGGTTGCCCTTCGCGAAGGCGATGCGGACCGTCTGGGCCTTGGCCGGCGCCTTCTCGACGGGGACGGACATGACCAGGCAGTTCTTCCAGTGGGGTTCCTGGTCGGGGTGCTCGATCTCGGCGCCCTCGTGGGAGATGTGCCAGAGGTTGCGGTCCCGCGAATAGATCTTCTTGGTGGTCTGATCGACGGGGATGCCGTGCTGCTTGGCGTAGGCGATGGCGGTCTCGCGGTCGGTGAGCCCGTCGGCGAGGAAGGCGGGGTCCTTCCAGGGGCTGACGATTTTGAGCTTGGGGTTGAGAGCCTTGTAGGTCAGCTCGAATCGGACCTGGTCGTTGCCCTTGCCGGTGGCGCCGTGGCCGACGGCGTCGGCCTTGGTCTGCTTGGCGGCGAGGACCTGGTGCTTGGCGATCAACGGCCGGGCGATCGACGTCCCCAGCAGGTAGTCGGACTCGTAGACCGCGTGGGCCCGCAGCATGGCGTAGCAGTACTGCTCGGCGAACTCGCGCCTCAGGTCGGCGACGATGACCTCGTCGGCCCCGGAGGCGTAGGCCTTCTTTTCGATGCCGTCGAGCTCGTCGCCCTGCCCCAACTCGGCGGCGAACGCGACCAGCTTCACGCCCGGGTAGCGGTCCTTGAGCCAGGGGAGGATGACGGAGGTATCCAGCCCGCCGGAGTAGGCGAGGACGATTTTTTTGGGGTCGGCCGGTGGCATCGGGCGGATGATACCGGCGTCGGGCGGGCGGGCGTTGGACTCACTCGGCGGCGGGCGGGTCCGAGGGGCCGACCGCGTTGTCCTTGGCCGCCGAGGGCGGGGAGCCCGCGTCCGTGGCGACGCGATAGCCCACGCCACGGACGGTTTGCAGCTGCTTGCCGCCGGAGCGGCCGAGCTTGCGCCGCATCATGTAGATGTGGTTGCGCATGGCCGAGGACTCGACCTCGATGCCGTCCCGAGCGAGCGAGCGGGCGATCTGCTCGGGGGTGAAGACCCAGCCCGGGCGCTTGGCCATGATCGACAGGATGCGGAACTGCGTGAGGGTCAGCTCGACGCGCTGAGACTCGATGAAGACCTCGTACCGGCTGGGCAGGATGCGGATCGCGCCCGCGTCGATCGGCGCCTCCTCGTCCGAACGGATGTCCTGCATCGAGCGGAGCGCTCGGTCGGGAGGCGGCGGTGGCGAGGTGGGATCGGTCATGACTTACCCGGTGGGTGGAGTAATACCGCAACGCCGTGCGTACTGAATCAATGCTTTGTCATCAATCTGTTTTGGTTGCGCGAGAAACGCGCACAAAAAAAGGCGACGATACGTCCTGTATCGCCGCCCGGAGGGAAAGAGAGACGGTCACGGGGGCGTTCCTCCGGCCCCGTGGGATGAATACCGGTCTCAGGCGGCCTGCGAGAAGATGGCGCGGGCCTCGTCCATCGCGGCGGGCACCTGGGCGGCGACCTCGTCGATGGCGGTGGCGGTGAGGTTCAGCGACTTGAGCAGGTCGTCCGGCACCTCGTCGGTCTCGACGCCGACGGTGAAGCCGAGCTCGAGCTTGCGGGAGATGACGTCGGCGACGAAGACCAGCCCGGTGAGCGTGCGGTGCTCGGCGGCCAGCTCCATCGGGCGGTGGTGGAAGCCGGTGACGTGGGCGAAGCTGGCGGGGAACTTCCAGGTCTTGCAGAGCTCGGCGCCGAAGGCCTCGTGGTCGGCGCCGATGATGGCCTGCTCGGCGGCGCGAAGGGTCGGGTACGTGCCGTCGAGCACCCCGCCGACGGCCTCGACAAACTGAGCACGACGGGCCTGGACCTCGACCATGATGCCCAGGTCGTGGATCAGACCGGCCAGGAAGGCCTCGTCGGGCAGGCCCAGGCCGATGCGCTCGGCGAGCAGGCGGGTGCCGGCGGCCGAGGCGATGGACTGGTTCCACAGGTCGCGGGCGTCGAAGTGCGGGCAGATCTTGCCGCCGCGGAAGAGCTTGGCCAGCGAGGCGGCGATGGCGATGTTCTTGACGGCGTTGAGGCCCAGCAGCACGATCGCTCGGTTGATCGAGCCGATCTGGCCCGGCAGGCCGTAGAAGGCGGAGTTGACGACCTTGAGGATGCGAGCGCCCAGGGCGGGGTCGTTCGAGATGACCTTGTTGAGGTCCTGGGCGGTCGAGTCGGGGTCCTCGACGAGCTGGATGATTTTGATCGTCACCTCGGGGAGGGTGGCGATGTGGCTGATCTCGCGGATGGCGTCGGCGACGATCGGGTTCGACCCGGCGGACGAGGTCGACGGGGTGGCGGCGGACATCGAGGGCCTCCCTCCAGGGGGTGTGATTCGGTCCGGGCGCTCCGGGGCCCGATGCCGTGAGTATCGACCCCGATCGGGGCCGACTTGACGCCGTTGCGTCGCGTATCGCTGTTGCGACCCGCATCGCCGGCCCAGCCCCGTCGATCCCCACGACCGGCGCAAACCCAACCCGGCCCGCCTGCGTAGCATGGCGTGATGTCCTTCGAGCGTTACACCGTCTTCATCCGCGACCACCCCCGCTTTGGGCCCACGTTCCAACGGGTCCGCCAGCAGCCCGGGTGGGTCACCCGCCTGGCCCTGACCGCCGCCCTGCTGGTGGTCGTGGTGCCGATCCTGATCCTTGTCGCGGCCGCGCTGCTGGTCGCGGCGGCGGTGTTCGTGGTCGGCTCGCTGATCGCGCGGGTGCTGGCGCTGTTCTCGATCGGCGGGGGCTCGCGGCCGGTCGCGACCCGCCCGGCCGGCGACGACGGACGCGAGAACGTCCGGGTGATCCGGGGCTGAGCGGATCGCGGGGCGGGAGTACATTGACCCGATGGTGACCGGCGTGCGTGTGCTGTCCATCGCGAACAGAGGGCTCAACGGGGCGCTCTGGCTGTCGTGTGGCCTGGCGTTGCTGGTCTGCCTGGCCGCCCGGCCGACGACGGCCCAGTCGCTGCCCGGGACAGGCCTGACCGGCTCGTCGGCATCGGCCGGCGAAGCCGGGTCGGCCGGCCTGCCCACCCCGCCGATCACCCTCGCCTCGCCCCGGCAGACGATCGCGACGTTCATCGACGGGATGCACCAGGTCAAGCGTCGCGGCATCCTAGCGACCCCGCCGGACTACGACCTTGCGCTCACGGCGATCGACTTCGGCCCGCTCACCGACATCGACGAACGCGAGCTGGCCGACGAGCTCTACGCGGTCATCAATCGCATCGAGTTCGTCG
This sequence comes from Planctomycetota bacterium, assembly GCA_039818285.1. GTDB lineage: Bacteria > Planctomycetota > Phycisphaerae > Phycisphaerales > Phycisphaeraceae > JBCBUE01. The sequence goes on from JBCBUE010000068.1 coordinate 14,844, forward strand.
ACTACGCCAAGCTCAAGGCCGCCTCGGACGCCGCGGTCGCGACGGGGGACGACTTCGTGTACTTCCCCGCGCCGCCCGGGGAGCGGACGCACCGGCTGTACGGCCGCACGTCCGAGGTGCTGCGTGAGCTCAAGCTGGGCTCGCTCGACTCGCTCCCCGGGGCCGTCGTGATCGCCCGCTCGACGACCGACGGGGCGTGGCGATTCACGACCGGCACGATGCGCGAGGTGCCCGAGCTATACCAGACGATGCGCGTGCTGCCGCCGGTCGAGGGCGTGACCGACATCGCGCCCAGCGCCGTGGAGCTGATCGAAGCCAACCTGCCGACCGACCTGGTCGCCCACGGCCTGCTCGGGCTCAAGTACTGGCAGTGGATCGCCATCGTCTCGGTGATCTTCATCGGGCTGGCGCTCGACCTGATCGTCCGGGCGATCCTGGGCCTGGTCGCCCGCCGCCTGGCCGGACAGGCGTTCATCGATCAGGACGAGGACACGATCCGCAAGACGATGCGCCCGCTGGGTCTGCTGGCCATGGCCTCGTTCTGGCTGCTGCTGATCGGCGCGACGGGCCTGGAGGGCGTGGCGTTCGAGATCATCAACGGGGCGTTGGCCGTGTTTGCGTCGCTGGCGGGGATCGCCTCGGCGTGGCGGTTGGTCGACCTCGTCAGCGCGTACTTCATCTTCAAGGCCACGCAGACCAAGACGCGCGTCGACGACGTCCTCATCCCGCTGATCCGTAAGACGCTGAAGATCTTCGTCGTCGTGCTGGGCGTGGTCTACGTCGCCCGCGCGATCAACATCGACATCTGGCCGCTCGTCGCGTCGCTGGGCATCGGCTCGGTGGCGTTCGCGTTCGCCGCCAAGGACACGGTCGAGAACTTCTTCGGCTCGATCGCCGTGCTGCTCGATCGGCCGTTCCACGTCGGCGACTGGGTCGTCATCGAGGGCCACGAGGGCATCGTCGAGGAGGTCGGCTTCCGGTCCACCCGCGTCCGCACCTTCTACAACTCGCAGGTCACGATCCCCAACTCCAACCTCGTCCGCGCCGTCGTCGACAACTACGGCCGACGCCGGTACCGGCGATGGAAGACCATGCTCGGCGTGCAGTACGACACCTCGCCCGAACAGCTCGCCGCGTTCACCGAGGGCATCCGCGAGCTCATCCGCCTGCACCCCTACACCCGCAAGGACTACTACCAGGTGTACTGCAACGAGTTCGGAGAGTCCTCGCTGCAGGTCCTGCTGTATATGTTCTTCGAGGTGCCCGACTGGAACACCGAGCTGCGCGAGCGCGACCGGTTGTTCCGCGACATCGTCCGCCTGGCCGACGCGCTGGGCGTCAGCTTCGCGTTCCCCACGCAGACCGTGCACCTGTTCAAGGAAGAGCACCGCCCGCCGAGCCGCGACCACGAGGACCCCGACTCGCTCACCGACGGCCGGGCCTCGGTGTGGGGCATCCGCGCCGCCAAGGGCATCACACGCAACCAGGCCTACGTCAAGACCAAGCCCGACCCCGTGGTCATCCAGACCGACGCCAGCGACGACGAGCCGGCCGAAGAGCTCGACGACGCCGGCAACCCGATCGAGAAGCCCGAGGAAGAGAACGAGGACACGACGGATGAAAACAACGACGAACGCCCGAACGAGCTCAAGGGAGGCGGCTGACCGATGACGACGAACCGATGCAGCGCGGGGATGCTGGCTCTCATCGCGGCCGTCGGCCTCGCGGGGTGCGACCCCGACCCGAACGTTCGCCGCGACCCCGAGTTCGACGAGCGCCTGATCCAGCGGTACGAGGCCGACCAGGCCCCCGACGACGCCGGCGCCGACGGCCGGGTCACCACCGACTCCGGCCTGTCCTACGTCGTGCTCGAGCCCGGCACCGGCCGATCGCCCGGGTATACCGACACCGTCGTCGTGCACTACCGCGGCTGGAACGAGTCCGGCCAGGTCTTCGACGACTCCTACAAACGCAATCGCCCGACGCGGCTGCGGGTCGACGAGGTCATCGACGGCTGGTCCGAGGGCATCCAGCTGATGAGCGAGGGCGCTCGGTATCGGTTTATCATCCCGCCCTACCTCGCCTACGGCGCCCGCGGCGCCCCGCCGCGCATCGGCCCCGATGAGACGCTGGTGTTCGAGGTCGAGCTGCTCGAGGTCGAGTAACCCACGGCCCGCCGGCCGTGCTCACGGAATCGCAATCCCACGAGTCACCCCAACATGTCTTACAAGATCGGTCTGATGGGTTGCGGCGTCGTGGCGGACTATGGCCACTCGTACGCGATCAAAGAGACGCCCGGCGTGCACATCCACGCGCTGTTCGACCCCGACGCCGACCGCGTCGCGTGGTTCCGCGACCGCCACGCCCCCCAGGCCCTGACCTTTACGGAGCAGGAACCGTTCCTGGACTGCGGGCTCGACGCGGTGGCCGTGCTCTCGCCGGCGCCGTTTCACAAGGCCAACGTGCTGGCCGCCGCGCAGCGTTGCCTGCCGGTGATGTGCGAGAAGCCGCTGGCCATGAGCGCCGAGGAGGGCGGGGAGATGATCGCCGCGATGAAGGCGGCCGACGCCCCGCTGGCGGTCGGGTTCTGCTACCGCTACGCGCCGTGCGCCATCGGCCACGAGGCGCTTGATCTCCATGGCGCACGG
>JBCBUE010000069.1:0-17454 GCA_039818285.1 Planctomycetota bacterium
CTGCTCAACCGCTACGCCGGTCTTTAGACCGGCGAATGCGGAATGATGAGTGCGGAATGGTTGGGCGGTGTCGATCCACCATTCCGCATTCGTCACTCATCATTCCGCATTCGCCGGTCTAAAGACCGGCGTAGCGGTTGAGCAGGTCGATGATGACGGTCTGGTTGGGGTCGATCTCGAGAGAGCGTCGCCAGAGGGCGCGGGCCTGGTCGCGGAGGGTGAAGTCGCCGGGCTTGTCGCGGGAGGCGAGGAGGAACTGGGTCATGCGGGTGGCGCCCAGGCCGTTGAGGGCGGAGGTGCTGGCGGGGTTGAGCTGGACGGCCTGTTCGTAGGCGGCGTCGGCGGAGTCGAACTTGCGTTGGCGGAAGTAGGCGTAGCCGAGGCGTTCGTGGGCGGTGGCCGAGTCGGGGGAGTTGGCGGTGAGGGTGAGCAGGGTGTTGACGGCGCGGTCGAGGTTGCCGAGTTTGAGGTGGGCGTCGGCGAGACCCAGGGCGATGGGGTCGGGGACCGGGCCGAGCTCGGCGGCGCGGCGGTAGCTCTGCACGGCCTGCTCGTAGTCGCCGGTGAGCGACTGGGCGGCGGCGAGGTTGAACCACGACGGCTGGTCGTCGGGGGCGAGCTGGACGGCGCGCTCGGCGGCGGCCAGGGCGTCCTGGGGGCGTCGGCCTTGGAGGTAGGCGGCGGCGAGGTCGCGGTGGGCCTCGGGGGCGTCGGGGCGTAGGGCGATGGCGCGGCGGTAGGAGGCGATGGCCTCGTTGATGCGGCCGAGGAACTGACGGGTCAGGCCCAGGTAGTAGTGGGCGTCGAAGTTGGTGGGGTCGAGGGTGGCGGCGCGCTGATAGGCGCGTTCGGCGCGGGGGTAGTCGGCCTGGTCGCGGTAGACGTCGCCGACGCCGAGGTGGGCGTCGACCAGGTCGGGGTTCTCGGCCAGGGCGTCGTTGAAGGCGTCGAGCGCGGCGGTGAGGTCGCCGCGTTGGCGGAGGAGCTGGCCTCGGTTGACGTCCTGGTCGGGCGAGAGCTGGCGGGTGGGCTCGCCGGGGGTGGCGGGCGCGGTGGCGGGGCCGGACTCGCACCCCGCCAGGGCGACGAGCGCGACCGCCGCGGCGAGGGCCGCGCGGCGGGCTTGGCGCAGCGAGGGCGTGGGGCGAGCCATGCGAGCGATCATACGCCCGAGGCCGCGGTGTGCTCTTCGACGGGGTCGACCTTCAGGTAGCGCTTGAGGATGGCGACGGCGAGGTAAATGAGGGGCGTATCGGCCAGGGCCACCAGCGCCTTGAACACGTAGCCGGTGAGGATGAACAGCCACAGCTGGGGCCAGATCGCCCGGCCCGGGTCGATCGGCAGGGCGTTGGCGTAGAAGTGGGTGATGGTGATGACGGCGAAGGTGTCGACGAACTGGCTGGCGAGGGTGGAGGCGTTGTTGCGCAGCCACAGGGCCTTGCCGTTGGTCAGTCGCTTCCAGAAGTGGAAGAGCTGCACGTCGACGAACTGGGCAAACAGGTAGGCGATCATCGACGCGGCGACGGCGCCGAAGGTGAGTTTGCGGATGTAGTAGAAGGCGTACTCGTAGGAGTCGGGGTCGGGCAGCTGGGTCTCGGGGTCGATCGGCGGGACGGCGGGCATGATCCCGCCGAGCCAGAGGATGAGCAGCACCCAGAGATTGAGGATGAGACCGACCCAGACGATGAAGTTGGCGGTGCGCCGGCCGTAGAACTCGCTGATGAGGTCGGTGCAGAGGAAGGTCAGCGGGTAGGGCAGGACGCCGACGGCCAGGGCGAATGAGATCGCGCCCCACTGGCCCCAGGCGAAGACGGCGTCGGCGTCGGTCGTGGACGGGGTGTAGCTGAACAGCACGATGAACCGGCTGATGCCCAGGATGTTCAGCATCGCCAGGGTGCCCAGGAACAGGCCCGCCATCATCAGCAGGACGTACAGCCTGCGCCGCTGCAGGGGCGTCTCGGTGAGCGGGTGGGCGGTTGTCTGCGGGTCGGGCATGCGAGGACTGTAAAGGCGTGGTCGCGGCGTCGCTGTCGTGGGGTGAGGGTGCGTCGGATTGGCGGGTCTGGGGCGATCGCCGGGGCGGGCTCGGAAACCCCGAGGCCGGGGAGGTAGCCGGCGCGGGGGCGGGCGAGATATGATGGCGGGGTTCACCAGTGAGTCGTGATGCCCGAGATTGACCTCAACCAGATCGCCGGCCAGAGCGAATACCCGCTCGACGCGTTTGTGTTCGTGCAGCGTGGGCTGGACTACACCGTCCGCCACACGCACGGCGAGTGGGACGAGGCGGGCGACGCCGAGGAGGACGACCGGCACGTCAGCGGCCGCCAGCTCTGCCATGGGCTTCGGGACTTCGCGGTGGATCAGTACGGGCTCATGGCCCGGTCGGTGTTGAGCCGATGGGGGATTCTGCGGTGCGAGGATTTTGGCCGGATCGTCTTCGAGATGGTCGAGGCCGGGCTGATGCGCCGGACGGACGAGGATTCTCTCGATGATTTTGTGGGCGTGTTCGAGTTTCGCGAGGCGTTTTCGCCGGACCTGATGCTCAGCGACAATCGCTGAGCCCGGGCGTGGTGGGCCGCGCCGGGGTGACGGGCTGAGGGTTTGACTCAATGAGGCCGAGTTTTCGGCCGATCACATCGGACGGATCAAGCGTGGCGTGACGCGGCGACGGACCCCGCGGACGCCAGAACCGGGACGACTCAGGATCAGTAGGAAGCAGGACGCATGGAACCGATTCAGATCGAGAACGAATCCGGGCTGATCGAGCAGTTCGAGGTCGCGGCCGACCGCACCCGCCGGCTGTATCGGCTGCGGTCCCGGCTGGGCGAGCACGGCCGCGAGGCGCTGGACGATCAGATCCGCGAAGCCGAGTCGGCCATGCGGTCGATCGGGCGTCGGCTCCGCCGGTCGGCCTGATCGGCTTGGGCTGAGGCCACGCACGCAGGGGTTGTTAGTACGCGCCGGGCTCGCGGTACGCCGCGACGGCCACGCGTGGGGCGTGCACCGTCGTGCCGCAGTGGCCACAGACGGCCGGGAAGGGCGAGGTCACGGCCGAGCCGCAGGCCGGGCACTTGGTCGCGCGCTGGCGGACCCGCGGCGACCACGGCCAGAGCCGACGCCAGCGCGTCGCTCGGTCCAACGCGCGTCGACCTGCCGCGATTGAGGGATGCACGCGATCTCACCTCCGTGGGCTCATTAAAGCACGGGGTGGTGAGCAATGCGCTAAAAAAAGGGCGAGAATCGGCCTCAGGGCCGCTCAGGCGTCGCTGCGGACCGCCTCGGTCGGGGCGTCGGACTCGGCGTCGGCGGGCTCCTGACGGGCCAGCTCGCCGTCGGTCGAGGCCTCGGGACGCTCCTCCTGGAGGCGATCGACGATGGCGCGGGTGGCGTCGCGGTCGTACTTCCAGTCGTCGAGGAGCATCTTGTCGGCCTTGCCCGAGGCGTCGGTGAAGTGGACCCAGACGATGCCCTTGGTCTTCCAGCGGCTGTCGTCGATCGAGTCGATGCTCTCCCAAGCGGCGAGCCGGCGGCGGTGGTCGTGCAGGCCGTCGGCCGCGGCGCCGACCCAGCGCCGGCTGGCCATGGCGAACACCACGGCGAAGTACAGGCCGATGGGCAGGCAGAGGGTGCCCATGAGGAACTGGGTGCGGATCGAGGTGTCGCTCAGCGGGGCCTCGGGGGTTTCCGTCGGCCAGCCATTGGCCTCGGCGACCTCGCGCCACTCGCCGGCCCGGCCTTCCTCGGCCAGGGCCTGGTAGGCGAGTTGAATCTCCTGCTTCTTGGGATAGGCGATCGCGCCGTCGTAGTAGAACCACGCGGCGAACGCCAGCAGCGCCAGCGCGATGATCCCCAGACGAGCCTGATACCCCGGTCGAATCTTGGCTTTGACATCCATGGTCTGCTCCTTGCGGGCCGGCGACGCCGGCCTCTTGGCTCATCGACCGCAACGGGCGGGGGGCTTCAGCCGATCCTTGCCGAATCGGCCGCGGCGCTCAGGCCCAGGGCGATCCCTGCCGGTACGTGCGCTCCACGGTCTCGAGCGACACCGTCCACCACCGCGCCAACCGCTGGCGCGCCCCGGGGATGGACGCCATCGACGAGAACCCGCCCTCACTCACCCGACGCGTGGGCACGCGCGGCAGCCGACCCGCCCGGGGCAGGGCCCAGGTCAGGAAGGCGCTGGTCTCGCGCACCATCTGTTCGGGCGTTTCCAGCCGGCGCCGGCGCCCGCCAAGTCGGATCTGCACGGAATCGTTACCTCGTCGCGTGACAAAGACTCGGCCACAGTTTAGCCCCCGCCGCCCCCCGAGTCGCGTGGCAACCGGGCACCGGGCTCAGCCGGGGTCCGGCGCTCCGACCATCACCACGCGGTCCAGCCCCGCCCGGTTGGCCAGCTCCCACAGCCGCACCAGCATCGGCGCCCGGTCCACCCGCCCGCCGGCCTCCATCGCGACGTACACGGTCGGCCGGGCCGGGTCCGCCGCCGCCTCGGCCATCCGCTCGGCCACCGCCGCCTCGTCCACCGCGTCCCGGTTCCACGCCAGCGTCCCGTCCGATCGCACCGTCACGACGTTCACCACCGCCTGGCCCGCCGCCCCCGTCCCCGCCACGCCGCTGAGCGCCACCGGCAGCACCTCGGCCCGCACCATCAGCAGCAGGGCGTAGATGAAGAACGTCAGCAGCAGAAAAATGACGTCGATCAGCGGCGTCATCTCCAGTCGAGCCGCGTTGTCGCTCCGCCGGACTCGTCTCATCCCGGCATGCTATCCCTCGATGACCGTCGCCACCGCCCGCCCGCCCCCTGACCCAGCCGGACGATCGCTGCGACCCGCAGAAACCCACCCCAACGACCGCCCGTGGACGATTTGGCCGATCGCCCATCCGGTCTGAATCGGAGTCTTGATCGGTCAAATCGACCCTCGTCCCGCCTTGGAGACCCGCCGATGAGCACCCCGACCCTGCGACTTGTCAACGACGTGAACGACCAGCCCGCCCACCTCCGCGTCCGGCACGGCCTGCAAAACCTGATCGAGGGGATGCAGCGGCTCGAGCACGGCCTCGACCGGACCGCCGACGTGCTCGAACGCCAGCCCGCCCTGCTCGCCACGGTCCGCTCGGCCGCGGCCTGACCCCGCCCCCCGCGGGTTACCCCGCTTGACGCCCGCCGGCCGCGCTGTGACACTGCGCGGCCGGTGCCACCACGGCACCGCTTCGACGTTGCGCCTGCCCGTGTCGCGTCGTATTGCCGGCCATGTGTGTCGGCCGAGTCGTTCGCCCGTCAAGCGTCGGCTCCGATTCATGCCGCCCCGTTCCCCGCGGGTCGGCCGTCCGTGACGCGTCCAGGTTCGACCCGTGAGCATGAGACATCTCAGCCGGGAACTCCAGGCGGTCACCCGTTCTACGACCCCTTGCCAGGAGTCCCGAAGATGAAGATTTTTGTAGGCAACATGAGTTTTAAGACCACCGAGGAATCGCTCGAGGGTCTGTTTAGTAACTACGGCCAGGTCGACGAGGTCGCCGTGATCAACGATCGCGAGACCGGCCGGCCCCGCGGCTTCGCGTTCGTCACCATGCCCGACGACGGCGAGGCCCAGCAGGCCATCGAGGCCCTCAACGGCCAGGAGTTCGAGGGTCGCACCCTCAACGTCAACGAGGCCCGTCCCCGCGAGGGTGGCGGCGGCGGTGGCGGCTTCCGTGGTGGCGGCGGCAACCGCGGCGGCGGCGGCGGTGGCTACCGCGGTGGTGGCGGCGGCGGCGGCCGGCGCAGCGAGAGCTGGTAAGCCTCGACCCACCCCATCTCATTCCACGAACTCGAACCCCGGCCCGTCGCGGCCGGGGTTTTTGTTTGCGCGTACGCTGGCGCGATGCCCGATGCGCCGTCCCCGTCGCCGCCCGCCCCCTGGCGGCACCGGATGCACACCATCATCTTCGAGGCCGACACCCCCCTCGGCCGGGCGTTCGACGTCGTGCTCCTGCTCGCGATCATCGGGTCCACCGTCGCCGTCATGCTCGAGACCGTCGAGCCCATCCAGGAACAGCACGGCCCGCTGCTGCGTGCGATCGAGTGGGGCTTCACCATCCTCTTCACCGTCGAGTACGTCGCCCGCCTCATCAGCGTCGAGCGGCCGACGCGCTACGCCCGCTCCTTCTTCGGGATCATCGATCTCATCTCCTTCCTGCCGACGTACCTCAGCCTGCTGATCCCCGGCGCTCAGACGCTGCTGGTCGTCCGGTTGCTGCGGTTGCTGCGTGTCTTCCGCATCCTCAAGCTCGTCCGCCTGCTCGACGAGCAGATGGAGATCACCCGGGCGGTGTGGCAGGCCCGCAACAAGATCCTCGTCTTCGTCTACACCGTGCTCATGGTCGTCTCCGTCACCGGGGCAATCATGTACCTCGTCGAGCACGACGTGAACGACGGTTTTCGCAACATGCCCCAGGGCATGTATTGGGCGATCGTCACCATGACCACCGTCGGCTACGGCGACGTCACGCCGGTCACGGTGGTCGGCAAGGTGCTGGCCTCGCTGATCATCCTCATCGGTTACGCGCTGATCGTCGTGCCCACGGGCTTCGTGTCGGCCGAGCTGGTCAACCACCGCAGCCGGCGCCGCCGCGCCGCGATGCTGACCACCCAGGCCTGCCCGTCCTGCATGAGCGAGGGCCACGACGCCGACGCCAGTCACTGCAAGTACTGCGGCACCGAACTCGAACCCCAGACCACGCCCGAGACCCACCCCGGAGACCACGCATGAATCGCTCGAACTGGATCGTCGCCGTCGCGGCCGTCACCGTCCTGCTCGCCCTGCAGGCCCCGCGCATGCTGCCCGCCCAGCCGATGGCCAACGCCAACTACGAGTACCGCGTGCTGCCGCAGGACAGGCTGGTAGGCGACGCCGAGGCGGGTCCCGCGGCCTACGAGGCCTCGCTGAACCGCATGGCCGAGGACGACTGGGAGCTCGTCACCGTCAGCAACGCCAACCACTGGGTGTTTCGCCGGCCGATCGTGAACTGAGGCGCCGCCCGGCCGGCCCCGATCAGGGGTTGATCGACTTCAGGTAGTCCAGGCTGATCTGGGCGGACTTGATCGGGTCGTCGTCGATCCACGAGTTGTCCTGCTCGACGACCAGGTACTTCACGCCGGCGTCGGGCGCGGCCTTGGCGATCGCCTCGAGCGGGACCTCGCCGGTCCCCGCCTCGCAGAGCTGTCGCTGGCCGTTCGAGAACTTCGCGTCCTTCATGTGCAGCGCGGGCACGCGGCCTTTGAGCTTGTCGATCCACGCCAACGGGTCCTGCCCGCCGACGCACACCCAGGCGACGTCCAGCTGCGACGCGAGCGTCGTCGCCTCGAACAGCACCTCGAAACCGGTCCGCCCGTCCTCGACCGGCTCGAACTCGAAATCGTGGTTGTGATAGGCAAACGTGAGCCCCGGGTGGGCCTGGGAGGCCATGTAAGCGGCCGCGACCACGTCCTCGTACCCGGCCACCGAGCGGCGATCCTGCGGCCAGAACGGCTGGGCGATCAGCGTCTGCCCGATCACCTTGGCGTCCTCCACGGCGGGCCCCAGCGAGTCCGGCTCGTTGGCGAACATCGTGTGGCTGCCCAGGGCCGTGAGCCCGTGCTTGTCGAGCAGCGCCTTGATCTCGGCGGCCGGCAGGTCGTAGAGCCCCGCCAACTCGACGTGCTCGAAGCCGATCTCAGCGACCCGGGCAAAGCCCGCGTCGACGTCCTCGTTCATGACGTCGCGGACGGTGTACATCTGCAAGGCGATCGGCAAGGGCATGGCTACTCCTGGGTCAAAGGCCGGAACGCTTAGCCTAGCGAGTTGGCTTGCCGACACCTTCTGCACGGCCGGGAATGCCCGTTGACCGCGCGCCGCCCCGCGATACGCTGCAGGGGTCATGGACGACGACCCCGCCACCGCCCATCAAGCCACGGACCACCGCTTCGTCCACCTCCACCTGCACTCGCAGTACTCCCTGCTGGACGGGGGCAATCGGCTCGATCGGCTCGTCAAACGCGTCGCCGAGCTGGGCATGCAAGCCGTCGCCGTCACCGACCACGGCAACCTCTTCGGCGCCGTCGACTTCTACACCAAGGCCAAGGACGCCGGCGTCAAGCCAATCCTTGGCATCGAGGCCTACGTCGCCCCCGACGTCGACGGACCGTCCGACCGCCGCAACCGCGAGTTCACTGGCGTCAGCGATGGCGGGTTCCACCTCGTCCTGCTCGCCGAGAACAACGCCGGCTGGGCCAACCTGCTCAAGCTGTCCAGCGACTCCTATCTCGAGGGCTTCTACTTCAAGCCCCGCATGGACAAGTCGACCCTCGCCGACTGGTCCGACGGCCTGATCGCCATCAACGGTCACCTGGGCTCGTCCATCGCGCACTACCTCGTCAAGTACGACCAGACCGGCGACGAGGCGTACTACCGAAAAGCCAAGGCCGAGGCCGAGTGGCACGCCAAGACGTTCAAGCCCGGGCCCGACGGTCGGCCACGCTTCTTCCTCGAGCTGCAGTACCACGCCGAGGAGCTGCAGCGCCGCGTCAACCGCCACACGATCAAGCTCGCCAAGGAGCTCGGCCTCCCGCTGGTCTGCGACAACGACGCGCACTTCCTGACGGCCGACGACTGGGACGCGCACGACACGCTGTGCTGCATCTCGATGGGCAAGGTCAAGTCGGACACGAACCGGCTGCTCTACCCCAAGGACCTGTACGTCAAGTCGCCCGGCGAGATGGCCGGCCACTTCGAGGGCGACAACGCCGACTGCGGCGAGGACATGGCCGAGGCGATGGCCAACACGGTGCGCATCGCCGACCGCTGCGACGTCGAACTGGACTTCGCCGCCAACCACGCGCCGGTCGTCAAGCCGGTGATCGGCAAGCGGCTGCTCAAGTTCGTCGGTGATCGCTCGGCGGCCGACGCCATCGACGCCGCGGCGTTCAAGTCCGACCACCCCGCCGGTTCCAACGCCTGGTTCGACGACTTCCGCAACCAGATCACGATCGAGCCCGTGTCGATGTTCGACAAGAAGGGCAACCCGGTGAAGCTCGACGAGGCCAAGCTCAAGGCGGACGGCGACATGGCCCTGCGCCTGCTCACCGAGGCCGGCGCCGTCTGGCGGTACGGGGCCGACGGCATCACTGACGAGAAGCGCGCCCGCATGGAGCGCGAGCTCAAGGTCCTGGCGGACAAGTCGATCTCGGCGTACTTCCTCATCGTCTGGGACTTCGTCAACGAGGCCCGCAACCGCGCCATCCCCGTCAACGCCCGCGGCTCGGGCGTCGGCACCATGGTCGGCTACTGCCTGGGCCTCTCCAACGCCTGCCCGATCGACTACGGCCTGCTGTTCGAGCGGTTCACCGACCCCGACCGCTCCGAGTACCCCGACATCGACATCGACATGTGCCAGGACGGCCGCGGCGACCTCATCGAGTTCGTCCGCCAGAAGTACGGCCACGTCGCGCAGATCATCACCTTCGGCACGCTCAAGGCCCGCGCCGCCATCCGCGACGTCGGCCGCGTCCTCGACCTGCCGCTGGGCGAGGTCGACAAGCTCTGCAAGCTCATCGGCGACGGCCTCAAGACCACGCTCGACTCGGCCTGGCAGCAGGAACCCGACATCAAGGACTGGTGCGACGGCGACCCGCGCGTCAATCAGGTCTACGACACTGCCCGCAAGCTCGAGGGCATGCACCGCCACGCCGGGGTCCACGCCGCCGGCGTCATCGTCGCCACCCAGCCGCTCGAGAACATCGTCCCCCTCTACCAGCCCGCCGGCACCGACCAGGTCGTCACGCAGTGGGACGGCCCGACCTGCGAGAAGGTCGGCCTGCTGAAGATGGACTTCCTCGGCCTGCGCACGCTCTCGATCATCGAGCGCGCGAAGCTACTTATCCAGCAGTCCTTCGACGAGGCCACCATCCGCGAAACCGTCGGCGCAGCGGCCGACGTCGATCCGTTGGACCTCGAGCGCCTCACCTACGACGACCCCAGGGTCTTCGAGCTGTTCCAACGCGGCGAGACGGCCGGCGTGTTCCAGTTCGAGTCCGGCGGGATGCGCAACCTGCTCATGCAGATGCGTCCCGACCGCCTCGAGGACCTCATCGCCGCCAACGCGCTCTACCGCCCCGGGCCGATGGACCTCATCCCTGAGTACAACGACCGCAAGCACGGCCGATCCCCCGTCCCGCCGGTCAACGAGCACGTCGACGCCATCACCGCCGAGACCTACGGCATCATGGTCTATCAAGAGCAGGTGATGCAGGTGCTCAACCGCCTCGGCGGCATCCCGCTCCGCCATGCCTACTCGATCATCAAGGCGATCAGCAAGAAGAAGGCCAAGACCATCGACGCCGCGCGCGGCGAGTTCATCGAGGGCGCCGGCAAGAACGGCTTCGCCGAGGCGCAGGCCGTCGAGCTGTTCGACCTGATCCTCAAGTTCGCCGGCTACGGCTTCAACAAGTCGCACTCGACCGGCTACGCCATCGTCGCCTATCAGACGGCCTACCTGAAGACGTACTTCCCGCTGCAGTACATGGCGGCCGTGCTGACGTACGAGTCCGTCTCGACCGACAAGGTCGTCGAGTACATGGGCGAGTGCCGACAGGTCCGCAAGCCCGACGGCTCGCAGGGCGTCGAGGTCCGCCCGCCGGACATCAACCTCTCGGAAGTCGCGTTCAACGTCGTGTTCGACGACGGCGAGGAACACACGGCCAACTCCGGCCAGATCCGCTTCGGGCTGTTTGCCGTGAAGGGCGTGGGCGAGAAGGCGATCGGCGCGATCATCGACGAACGGCAAAAGGGCGGCCCGTACCAGGGGCTGTACGAATTCTGCGAGCGGGTGAACCTGCGCGAGGTGAACCGCGCGACGATCGAGGCGCTGATCAAGTGCGGGGCGTTCGACTCGGTGCACGGCATCGACAAGCGCTCGGCGATGTGCGACTGCCTCGAAGCCGCGGTCAAGGCCGGGCAACGCGCGGCGAGCGATCGAGCGTCGGGTCAGATGGGCATGTTCGGCGGGTTCGCCGAGGCGGCGGCGGACGACGCGTCGGCCGTGGTCGAGCAGCCGCTGCCGGACGTGGCCCCGTGGTCGACCAAGCAGACGCTGGACTTCGAGTGCGAGGCGATGGGGCTTTACGTCTCCAGCCACCCGCTCGAGGAAGCCGGCGAAGGGCTAACCCGCTTCGCCACCTGCGACGTCGCGACGGCGATCCAGCTCAAGGCCGACACGCCCGTCGTGCTCGGCGGGATGCTGACGCGTATCCGCCCGACCGTCACCCGCGCCAAGGGCGAGAAGATGGCGATGCTCACGCTCGAAGACCGGTCGGCCAAGATCGACGCCGTGGTCTTCCCCCGTACCTTCGCGATGACAAGCCACTACCTGCAGGAGACGGACGCGATCGTCCTGCTGGCCGGCAAGATCGACCGTCGTCGCGGCGAGGCCAACCTCGTCGTCGACGACGTGATCCCACTCGATCTCGCGCCCGACCGGCTGACGCGCACGGTCAAGCTCATCGTTCGTGACTCGACGCCTGCGAAGAAGGGGACGCGCCTCAACGGCGAGCTCGATGATGTCTACCGCCGCTTGCGCGACGCCTCGCGCACGCCGGAGTCGACGGCCGATGTCGTGATCGAGCTGACGCAGGACGACCGCACCGCGGCGTTCCGCGTCAACGGCCTGCGCGTCGCCGCGACGGGCGACCTCGCCGACGCCCTCGCGCACCTGTTGCAACGAGAAGGCCTCGACGCCGCGTGCGAGCTGCTGGGCCCGCCGAAGATCGACCTGGACAACGGCTCGCGCCACCTCCGCCACGAGGACGCCGACGCCGAACGTAACCAGCTTGCGTTCAGCATGCAGGACGACGGCGGGCAGAGCATCGATCGGTATTGATCGCCCGCGGGCGGGAACAATCCTGAGCCGGGCCGGGTTGCCACCGCAACGAGATAAAGCGGACGCGCCAGCGCGCCGATGGGTGCCAAGGGGTGCGTTCTTTGTCTGCCCGTGGCGAGGCCTTGACGTGGCCGGATCGAAGCACAACCCAGCGCTGGTGGGGGGCGCCGCGAGCACCCGGCGATCGCGTCGTCGGCTGATCGCCATCGCCGTGCTGGCGCAGGCCGCCGTGTTATTGGCCGGCTGGGCCGCGACCGTCTGGCTGGCGCAGACCCGGGCGTCGGCGTCGCTCGAGCGGCTCATCCTCGATCAGAACGTCCACACCGCCAACGTCATGGCGGACACGATCCGCGAGATCGGCCCCAAGAACATCCGGCGCGGCTCGCCGGACTGGCAACGCCTGCAGGGGCTCGTCGAGCAGGTCGACCTGCTCGAGCAGGGCTACGTCTGCATCCTCGACGCGCAGGACCGGATCGTCTGCCACCCCGAGCTGCGGCAGAACCCCGACCTGTACCTGATGTCTTACGCCGACATGACCCTCGCCGACGACCACGGCCGCGAGGTGTCGTTCGCGCAGCTGCCCGACGGGATTGTCTCGACCGGGCGGATGCAGACGATGCAGGGCGGCTTCCACCTCGTCGCCACCGCCGAGGTGCCAAGCATCAACGGCCGGCTGAACGTCCACCAGCCGGTCGACGCGCTGGCGCTGGCAGGCGACCGGATCACGCTGCCGATGATCTGGTCCGGCGTGGCGAGCGGGTCGGTCGTGCTGATTGTCACGACGCTGCTCATCTCGCACCTGATGCGCCGCCACGACCGGGCGCTCGAGGCCATCAACCAGGGCCTGGAGCACGAGGTCAAGGCCCGCGTCGAGAAGGGGCTGGCGACGCGCAACGCACTGGTCCGCGGCCTGGCCAAGCTCGCCGAGTCGCGCGACACCGACACCGGCTCGCACCTCGAGCGGATTGCGCAGTACGCCTCGATCCTCGCCGACGAGTTGCGCGAGCGACACCCCGTCATCGACGACCAGTGGATCGACGACGTCGCCGTCGCCTCGACGATGCACGACATCGGCAAGGTCGGCATCCCCGACAGCGTGCTGCTCAAGCCCGGCCGGCTGACCGACGAAGAGCGGGCCGTCATCGAGCGTCACCCGCTGATCGGGGCCGAGACGCTGCAGTCCGTCAGCCGCACGATGGGCGAGGACGAGCTGATCGAGAAGAGCCATCGGATCGCGCTCTGCCACCACGAGCGGTGGGACGGCGGGGGCTACCCGAACCAAGTGCGCGGCGACAGCATCCCGCTCGAGGCGCGGATCATCGCGCTGGTCGACGTCTACGACGCGCTGACCAGCGAGCGGCCGTACAAGAAGGCCATGACGCACGAGAAGGCCGTCGGCATCATCGTCGAGGGCTCGGGGAGCCACTTCGATCCCGACGTGGTCGCCGCGTTCGTTCGCCGGCTGGACGAGTTCGACCGCGCCCGATCGCGTATGCAGGACAGCGAGGCGATGCCGGTGCTGCCCGCGTCGCGCCGGGTCGCGTGACGCACGGCGACGCGCCGCCCCCGGCGTGATACGCTCTGGCCGTGTTGAAGACGACTGCCTGAAAGCCCGGCCCGACATCTCAGCCCGACGGAAGTCTCACGCCGTCGCGCCGAGGCTGTGGCACGCCCGGCCGGGCCGCCCGAGTGAGCGCCGCACCGTTCACCCCCTCGGGTCCACCCCTTGTCCAACCCCAATCCCTCAAGCCCCAAGGGCTTTCGCTGTGTTCATTGTCAGGCCGAAGTTCCGTTGCGTGCGTTAGGCACGCGTCACCGCAACCACTGCCCGCGCTGCCTGTGGTCGCTGCACGTCGATCACCAGCCGGGTGATCGAGCATCCAAGTGCCGTTCGCCGATGGAGCCGATCGGCGTCGAGGTCCGCGCCGACGGCGAGTGGGCGATCATCCACCGCTGCACCGGCTGCGGCACACTGAAGACCAACCGCATAGCGGGCGACGACGACGAGTCGGCCTTGCTGAGGCTGGCGCTCAAGCCGTTGAGTCGGTTGCCGTTTCCGCTCTTCTAAGGAGGGATGAATCAGAAAGGCAGATCGTCATCCAACGGCACGATAGGCGTCATCGTGTCGTTGGGTGTCATGCCGTGGATTAACCGGATCGAGCGGCGGTACACCGATCCATCGACGCTGATGGCGACGTTGGCGACACCGGATGGGATGGACTCGGCGCGAGTCGCAATGATAAAGGTCGGGCCGACCTGCGCCAGCTCGATCTGTTGGTCGCCGACTTCGAGCCATAGATCGACGTCGGTCGTGAAGGGCTGTCCACCGAACGCAGCGCGGTTAGTCTCACTCATCTCGATGAATCCTGAACAGATTGCAGCGGAGTTTATCCGACCCGACCGGATCGAGCAGAGACTCGGTCTCGGCTACCACGGCGCGGTCTACGCCACTAGCCGTGGTTCGGCGGTCAAGGTCCACGAGCGGCGGCATACCTACCAAACTGAGCTATTGGTGTATCGGCGGCTCGGTGCTCGCCGCGTGAGTCGCATCGGCATGTTCTCTGTACCTCAGCTGGTGGGCCACGATGACGACTGCCTGATCATCGAGATGACCGCCGTCAGGCCGCCATACCTCCTTGACTTTGGCCAGGTGACGCTCGACAGCCCGCCTGACTTTCCGATTCCTTGGCGCGAGCACGTCGCCGCGCGAATCGATGAGAAATTTGACGATGAACAGCAGGCGAGTATCGCGTCGTCGATCGTCAGCCAACTCCAGTGGAAGTACGGCATCTATTACCTTGATATGAAACCGGGGAACATTGAGTTCTAGCTGCTCTTAGGCTCGCTTGGCGGCGTGCCCGACATCCCCAGCGGGTCGCTGGGCACCTCGATCATCGAGGGTTTGACTTTGGCGCCCTTATCGATCTTGAGCGACGGGCCTTGGAGGTCGCCCTTGTAGTCGGCGGTCTTGCCGAGGTGGACGGGGCCGCCGGTGTGGATGGTCTTGGCGTCGAGGGTGCCGTGGACGGTGACGCCGCCGTTGGCGACGAGGTTGCGGGTGACGATGAGCCGTGCGCGTTTGTGGATGACGACCTTGCCGCAGGTGAAGTCGTCGAGGATGGGGCCTCGGACCTTGCCGGCCTTGACCTCGATGTCGGCGACGATGACCGGCTTGTTGCAGCTGGGGCACGACGTGGACTGAGCCCGCCCGCCGACCTCGAATCGGTGTCGGCAGTGGTAGCACTGGACCTGTCTTGGGCCGGTGTGTCGGGCCATGGACGGACGGGTTCCGGGGCGGGTGCGGTTCCGGGGGCGGTGAGGTCGGAGGGATCGCGCAGGCCGATCGGCTCGGGGCGGGCGCGCTTGAGCCGGCGCTCAGGGAGCGGGGCAGATCGCGCGACCGGGAAGCGTTCGCGCGAGCAGGCGCGACCGCGTTACGGACGATTCCGCGGGTCGATCGGCGACGGGGCCGGGCTACTTCTTGGGAGGCTGGCCGCCTTGACCGCCCTGCGGGGGCTGGCCGCCACTGGGCTTGGTGGTCTGCTGCTTGGCGTCGGGCCCGACGGCGCACATGCCGTAGAAGGCCGCGCCCTCGGCCATGACCATCTTGGCGGCGGTGATGTCGCCTTTGACGGCGCCGTTGGCGTTGAGCCGGACGGTGTCGTTGGCGTTGAGGTTGCCCTCGACGCGGCCGTCGACCTGGACGCCGCCGGCGTCGACGTCGGCCTTGCAGAGGGCGTTCTGGTTGACGTGCAGCTCGCCCTTGCCGGTGATCTGGCCGTCGAACTTGCCGTTGATGCGTGCGGTGGACTCGAAGCTGAGCTCGCCCTTGAAGTGCGAGTCGGCGCCGACGACGGTGGTGTCGCCATCTGCCATGGGGGTCTCCTGGGTGGGAGGGGAAGGGGTGGCCGGGTCAGACATCGGCCCGGCGGAGGGCGCGAGTGTACGGGGGCGAGCGTCGGGGCCCGGGGCGGTGGTCGTGGCGGGCCCCGAGGGGCGGCGCGTCGCGGCTGGATGAGTGTTTGGTGAGCCCGCCGCAGGGGAATTCCCTTGATTTTCCGCCAAGTGACAAACCCTTCGCACCGGGCGTTAAGGGGGTGACGGCATGCTGGCCGTCCGGATCGGCCGACGGCGTGGCGCGCGCCACGGCGGCCTTCCGTGTCTTCATGTCCACCCCGGGAACGCTCCTCATGCCGCCACATCACGCCCGCCCTCGCAATCACGCATCGCCGGTCTCGACCCGTCGCACCACGCCTCGCGGCGGCCGCGGGACCCGCATCTCGGTCGACCGTCGCGTCACCCTGCCGCGCGCCGACCGATCGGGGATGCAACCGCCCCGGTTCAACCCGCCCACCAAGGCGGCCAAGGCGGGGATGGTGAAGGTGACGCTGGGCGACGTCACGCTCAGCCGCCTGGCCGTGGCGGGCGAGCTGCTCTACAAGGGGTGGATCGAGCTTCGGATCGGCGACCAGGTCACGGTGCTGCACTGGAAGAAGCGGCCGGACCTCGACGCCGACGTGGCCGCCAAGGCGGGCCGGGTGCTCTATGCCGGGGACCCCGGGGGGCTGCTGAACGTCGAGGCGAAGATCGTGGAGTCCGACGCGGAGGAACGCGCGTTCCTGACGGGTCTGGCGGGTTTCCTGAAGGCGGGCGGCACGCTGGCCGGGTTGATGCCGGGCTACGGCACCGCGGTGTCGGCGGGGCTGGGGCTGTTCAGCCAGCTGGCGATGTTCGCGGCGTCCAAGAACCGAGACGACATGGACATGCACTGCTTTGGCTCGTTCGGCAAGCTGGCCGACGGCGGCGCCGACCGCAAGGTGCCGACCGGGCCGTGCTCGTTCGTGCGGGAGCGCGACGGCGGCACGACCGACCTGAGCATCGGCCTGAACGTCGAGCCGATCGCCGCCTCGAGCGAGCAGAAGGATCACGAGATCGTGCTGGTGATCGACGCGATCGAGCTGTCGATGGACGCCACGGCGATCGACAACGACGACCAGGTGGTGTTGGAGATCAAGGCGGGCGGCGACGCCAAGCGCGAGCCCTTCCGGGCGGTTGCCGAGGCCACGGCGGCGCAGGGGTTTGAACGGTTCGTCGCGCTCGAAGGGGCCGTGGCGTATCGCGGGCCGTGGGGCGGGGCGTTGAGCGTGTCGGCGTCGATCTCGATCCAGCCGATCGAGGACCCCAAGTCCGAGCAGCAGGCCACGCTCAAGGAAGTGGTCGAGCTGGCGGGCGGCGTGGCCACGGCGATCGACCCCGAGCTCAAGGACGAGGTCGAGCTGGCGGTCAAGGTCGCTCAGCCGGTGTCGGAAATGATCGCGGCCATCAACCCGCAGACCAAGGCGAGCATCGCCGACAGCACGGTCGCCATCGAGCTCAACCAGCCGATCGAGCTCGAGCTGGATGGCTTGTCGGAGCACTCCGCGACCATCAAGGCGCGGCTGTTGGACACGGGCAAGAAGTGGAAGAAGCCCGCCGCGGCGTCGCAGAGTGCTCCGACAAGCCATCCAGCTCGAGCTCGATCGGCTGGTTGAGCTCGATGGCGACCGTGCTGTCGGCGAT
>JBCBUE010000070.1:0-17111 GCA_039818285.1 Planctomycetota bacterium
AGGGTCGGCTGATGCCCTTCACCGCACCGCGCAAGGTTCAATTCGACACACCCGACGTCGAGCTTGCCGAACGGCTCGCCCAGCGTCGCGGCTACGCGGCCAAGGGCGCGGTCCCCCGGCTCCTGACCAGCCTGCTGCACCGCGAACAGGTGATCGACGCGTTCGGCTTGACCGACCACGACTTGCTGGACGCGGTCGAGCTGTGGCGCCAACAGCGGAAGGCGAACGCCGATGCTTGACCTCACCCTCACCCTCCGCCTGCGGGCCTCGTCCCGCGACCGTTTTCTCCCCGGGCGTCTCCGCGCTGCGCGTGCGGCGCGGCGGCGTCTTGCCTCCTCCTGCGCTCGGCATGGCACGACCCCCCGCGTGACTTCGATGGCACTTGTGGCCGGCGGGTCGTCGTGCTTGCCGGGCGTTTTTCTTGACAACCCCGCGCCGGCCTCGCCGGACAGCCTCGGCGGCCGTCTGGATGTGGCGGCGTGACCTGGATCGACTGGCGAGACCTGAGCGACGACGCGCGGCGGGCGTACGCGGAGATGTGTCGTGGTTACGGCAGCGCTGCGTTTCAGGCGTGGCTGTGCAGCCGGGGGGTGATCGCCAGCCGGCGTCAGCTCGAGGTCGCGCGGCAAGCGACGCGAGGGGGTGCCGCATGACCCCCTACCGCATCACCACCCTGCTGCCCTTCACCGGCACCTACACGCCGCACGTCGGCTGTCCGTCGGTGGTCTGCGGCCTCGGCGGCTTACGTCGCGCGTTGCGTCGCCTGCGTGAGCTCGGCTACGAGGCGCGGCGCGGTGACTACTGGTGTCGTGTCGAGCGGATCGGGGGTGGGTCTTGCGATTGATTGTTGAACTGATGCTCGCGCTTGGCCGCGGTGTGTGGTGGTGCGGCGAGCGGGCTTCGAGCTGGCTTTTTAATCGGAGAGAGAACCAATGATCCGCGACCTCCGCAAAGACCTCGCCGCCGACGCCGAGTCGCTGGACGGGCTGCCGCTAGATGACCCGCGCGTCGTGAAGTCGCGCAAGCGGATCGCCCGCGCCGCGCAGCGACGCGCGGCGCGTGTCCACCCCCGTGTTGCGCCCCCTGTCCGGCTGGCCGTCCTCAACGCGCCGCTGCACCTGCTGCGACTCGCCGGCCGCGCCGCCGTTGTGGTGGTTGGCGTCTCGGGCTGGTGGGCGATGCATGCGTGGTGCTGGTCGTCCACACTGCCGGTGGTGATGGGGGGTGTCGGGTGATTGTTGCCCTGCCCCAACTCGCCGCCTCGCCTCGACTGACGCACTCGCGCATGTCCTGCGCCAAGACTTGTCTGCGCAAGCACTACTTCGAGTACGAACTAGGCCTGCGGAAAATCGATACCGGCTCGCCTCTGCGCATGGGCTCGGCTTTTCACTTGGCCCTAGAAACCGCGGACGCCGAGTCGATCAGCGCCGCGATTGCCGCCGTTCGCGACAACTACGCCGAAGTGCCCGGCTGGGTCGAGGACTACGAGGGTTGGGACATCGAGCGGGAGACGGTCGAGCGGCTGTTCATGGGCCACGCCTGGCGTTGGGCCGAGGACGAGTTCGAAGTCGTCGCGACCGAGCAGTCGTTCGATCTGCCGCTGGTTAATCCCGACACCAATCGTCCGTCATCGACGTGGCGGCTCGCGGGCAAGATTGATCGCATCGTCCGCCTGCCCAATGGCCGGCTCGCCGTTCAGGAGTACAAGACGACGAGCGAATCGCTCGACACCGCCTCGGACTACTGGCGTCGCCTTCGGCTTGATCAGCAGATTTCGATGTACGTCTTGGCGGCGCGCCGCCTGGGTCACGACGTCGACACCGTGGTCTATGACGTCACCCGCAAGCCGTCGATTCGACCCAAGAAACCAGTCAAGGCCGACCTTGCGTCCTGGCCCCGGTACTTCGACGAGGAGATGTCCGGCGATGCCCCGTCGCGTGAGACGGCCAAGATGTTTGGCGCTCGGCTCTCGGCCGACATCGCCGAGCGGCCGGACCACTACTTCGCCCGTCGCGAAATCCCGCGGCTGGAGGCCGACCTCGACGAGTTCGGCCACGAGTTGTGGCAGCAGGCCAAGCAGCTCCGCGAGGCCCAGCTCCACGGCCGCTGGTTCCGCAACACGCAGTCGTGCAGCAAGCCGTACCGCTGCTCGTACTTCGACATCTGCGCGAGCGGCATCGATCCGACCGAATCCGCACCCGTCGGCTTTCACTTCATCGACGACGTCCACCCCGAACTTTCCAACCCGGAGGCATACGC
The DNA here is from genome assembly GCA_039818285.1 of Planctomycetota bacterium. Classification (GTDB taxonomy): domain Bacteria; phylum Planctomycetota; class Phycisphaerae; order Phycisphaerales; family Phycisphaeraceae; genus JBCBUE01. The sequence continues at coordinate 2,260 of JBCBUE010000070.1, forward strand.
ATGACCCGTCCCGCACCACCACCACCCACGAAGAACGGCACGCCGAAACGGTCGGCGCCGTCGTTCTCGATCTCATCGGGCACGGCACGGCACGCCCACCGCGTCGGCATCTACGGCACCGGCGGCGTCGGCAAGTCGACGCTGGCGTCCCTGCTGGCCCAGGTCGGCGACCCCCCCGTCTTCATCGATCTTGAGGGCGGGTCGGCCGATCTGGACGTGCAGCGCGTCAACGGCGTGTCGTCGTTCGCCGATCTGCGTGACTGTCTCTCGACCGATGGCCTTTTCCCGGACGGCTCGGCGATCGTGCTCGACACCGCTACTCGTGCCGAGGCGATGGCGGTCCGCCACGTCATTGAGAACGTGCCTCACGAGAAGGGCAACGCGATTCGGTCCATCGAGGATTACGGCTTCGGCAAAGGCATGGCTCACGTCTACGAGGCGTTCATGCTGCTGGTCGGCGATCTCGAACGGCTGCACCGCAGGGGCCACCACGTCGTGCTGATCATGCATGACTGCACGAGCAGCGTGCCCAACCCCGCCGGCGATGACTGGCTGCGTTACGAGCCTCGCTTGCAGTCTCCCTCGTCCGGCAAGAACTCGATTCGCCTGGCCGTCAAGGAGTGGCTCGATCACCTGCTCTTCGTTGGCTACGACGTCGCCGTGAACGACGCCGGCAAGGCGACCGGCTCGGGCACACGTGCCATTTACCCGCATGAGCTGCCGACCCACATGGCCAAGTCGCGAACGCTCCGCGACCCCATCGTCTACGCCGAGGGCGACGCGTCGCTTTGGCGTTCCATGCTTTCCGATTAACCCCTTTCCGAGAACACCATGTCCGAAGAGACCCGATGGATTGACCGAGCCGGCCGCTTCCGCGGCAGCGTTTCCGACGCCCGCATCGTCAAGGCGGACTCTGGCGCTGTTGCGCTCGAGCTCGACGTCTTGATTGAAGAGATGTACGACGCAGACGCTTGGCACAACTGGCGTGAGTACGGCATCACCGCCCGCGGCGCGCTGTGGATCATCAAGAAGGACGGCAGCCTCAACGAGATGGCCAACGAGACGGCTCGCGACGTGCTGGGGTGGGACGGCGACCCGACCGACCTGTCTTCCTCGCGTTTCAACCCGGTGTCGATCGTCGTTGAGGCCGACGAATACAAAGGCAAGGTCCGCCACAAGGTGCAGTGGTTCAACAAGTACGACGAGACGGGCTTGAGCCGCGGCGCGAGCACCGCGGACATCGGGGGCATCCAAGCCAGCCACGGCAGCAAGCTGAGGGCGTTCTACGGGGCGAAGGGCTCGTCCAAGCCGGCTGCGGGCAAGCCCAACATGCCGCCCGCCCCGCCCGTGCCGGCGGGCGGGATTCCCGAGGACGACATCCCGTTCTGACAACCGACTTCTCCCCGGCGTTCTCCCCCTCGCGGGGGCGGGCGCCTTTCGCGGCGTCGGGATGGCGTCGCTGGTGTACCGCACGGACGTTTCATGCCACCCACCCCCCACATCCCCTACATGCCCCTCTGGGTCTACGACCTTGAGGCCGACGAGGATTGCGCCCTGATGTCACTCAGCGAGTACGGAGCCTACATACGGCTGCTGCAGCGCCAGTGGATCGAGGGTTCAATCCCCGCGGACCCGACCCGCCTCGCTCGACTGTTGCGCGTGACGGACGATCAGTTTGACAAAATCTGGTCGTCACTCACCCGTAAGTTCGAGAAGGACGGTCGGGGACGTCTGAAAAATCGCCGGCTCGACGAGGTCAAAACCGAAGCGACGGCCAAGGTAGAGAAGAATCGGCGCAACGGCGCCAAGGGAGGCCGCCCCAAGCGGTCGGTTACCGATGGGCAAACCCAAGAGAAACCCAACGGTTTACCCAACGGTTCGATACGCGCGTCTGCTTCTGTTTCTGACTCTGAGTATTCACGGGGGGATGCAAGGGGGGTGCCGATCCCCGACGCCCTGGACTCCGCTGCGTTTCGCGAGAAGTGGGGCGAGTGGCTGGCCTACCGCCGCGCCAGCCGCTTCCCCAGCGTGACCGAGGGGGGGGCGAAGCGCAGCCTCGCCAAGCTGGCCAGGTCCGGCGAGGCCGCCGCCATCGCGGCGATCGACGACGCGATGGCGAACGAGTACCAGGGCCTGCACCCCAAGTCCCGGCCCACGCCGCCGCCCAAGCCCGGCGACGGGATCGACCGCGAGGGCAAGGACACCACGCCCGACGAGCTCGACGCCCTGTACGCCGGCATGAACGGGGGTCCGTCGTGATTACCTCATCCATCCCCGATGAGCTGCGTCGCCGCGACCAGTGGGTCGTGTGGGTTTACGAGACCCGCGGCGGCAAGCGGACCAAAGTGCCCGTGGGCGCGGGCGGCGAGCTGGCGTCGTCGACCGACCCCGCGACGTGGTCGTCCTTCGACGTCGCGTCGGAGGCGTCTCGCGCGATGGGCGCGGCGGGCGTTGGATTCGTCTTCACCGCCGACGACCCGTTCTGCGGCGTCGATCTCGACGACTGCCTGATCGACGGCAGGCCCACCCCCCAGGCGTGGGAAATCATCGACCGACTCTCGACGTACTGCGAGGTCTCTCCCTCGGGCAGCGGCGTCAAGCTCATCGGCCGCGGCAGCAAGCCGGGCGACCGGTGCCGCACCAAGGCCGTCGAGGGGTTCGGCGAGCTCGAGATGTACGACCAGGGCCGGTACTTCGCCATCACCGGCGATCGGCTGGCCGGGACGCCCCCGGAGGTCAACGACTTCGCCGCGGCCTTGGCGGGGCTCTACGGCCGCGTCTTCGGGGCCGCCCCTCCCCACCCTTCCCCCGCGCCCCCTCGAGACCCGGCCCCGCCCGTCAACTTGGACGACGCCTCGCTGCTTGAGCGGATCGCCCGCTCGGCCGGCGGCCCCAAGTTTGCCCGGCTCTGGCGCGGCGACGCGGCCGAGTACGGCGACGATCGGTCCCGTGCCGACGCCGCGCTGTGCGGGATGCTGGCCTTCTGGTGCGGCGGCGACGCGGATCGGATCGACCGGCTGTTCCGACAGTCCGGCCTCATGCGTCCCAAGTGGGACGAGCGCCGCGGGCAGACGACCTACGGCCGTATGACGATTGAGGGGGCGGCGGGCCTCTGCCGCGAGCACTACCGCCCCCAGAGCCGAAGCGTCCGCGTTGAGCCCGCGCCGACGCCCCAGCCGGACGACGACGCGCTCGACGCGTTCGACGCCGAGCTCGAAGCGATCTTGTCGGGCCAGCGGCGCCCGCAGACGTGGCCCTGGCGGTTCGTGACGGGGCTGACGCGGTCGCTGCTCCCCGGGACGCTCACGATCCTCTGCGGGTCGCCCGGCGCCACCAAGAGCTTCTTCCTGCTCCAGGCGGCGGCGCATTGGCACGAGGTGGGGGCGACTCCCGCGGTGTTGATGCTTGAGGACGGTCGCGAGTACCACCTGCGTCGTGCGCTCGCTCAACGCGAGCGCAACGGTCACCTGACCGACATCGGGTGGGTCGAGCAGCACGGCGCCGAGGTCGTCGCGATGCGGGCGCGTCACGCCGCGTGGCTGCAGAACTTCGGCCGCTGCCTGTACGAGCCGCCGGCCGAGGGCATGTTCACCCACGACCAGGCGATTCGCTGGGCCGAGGAGCGGGCCCGCGACGGTCACCGGGTGGTTGCCATCGACCCCATCTCGATGCTTGACGCCGACGGCGACGTGTGGCGTGAAGACAAGCGGCTGATCGCGGCGCTCAAGCAGACCGCCGAGCGGCATCACGTCTCGGTCGTCGCGGTCACTCACCCGCGCAAGGGCGCCCAGGGCGTCGATATGGACGAGGTGTCGGGCGGCGCCTCGGTGTCTCGATTCGCCCAGACGGTGATCTGGCTCAAGTACCTGCCCGAGCCGGAGTCGCGCTGGTGTGGCACCGACCCGGACGTCAAGGGCGCCCGGGACTCGCGCGAGGTCAACCGGCACCTCGTGATCTCCAAGGCCCGAAACGGCGTCGGCACCGGGCGCAAGGTGGGCTTTCTCTTCGATGGCAAGTCGCTGACGTTCCGCGAGCAGGGCTTGCTCATGAAAGGCGGCGAGGCATGACCTACCACGACCCCGGCCTCAGCCGCCAGGTGCACAACCGCCCCGACATCGGCATGACCGTCGAGCAGGCGGCGGCGCGGCTCGCGATGTACCTGCCGCGCATGGCGGCCGGGAAGGTCAAGGCGCGTCACGCGGCGGCGCTACTGCGCCGGGTGGCGAACTGGCTGGACCCGAAAACCAAGGAGGCGAACCGGTGAAACCGCTGACCCCCAACGAGTTTCAGGAGGTCGCCGACCGCCTCGGCATCCAGGGCGTGCCGGCCAAGGCGGGCGCCGCCAATTCGGCGCGACGGATGAACAAGACCGAAGAGCGGTTTCGCCGCGAGCGCGTCGAGCCCCGCGTCCTGGCCGGCGAGCTGGCCGCGGTCATGTTCGAGGCCGTCAAGTTCCGCCTCGCCGACCGCACCTGGTACACCCCCGACTTCGTGCTGATTCGGACCGACGGCTTGATCGAGGTGGTCGAGGTTAAAGGCGGGTGGTGGCAGGAAGACGCCCGCGTGAAGTGGAAGGTCTTTGCCGAGCAGCACCCGTGGTTTGCGCACCGCGTCGAGCAGTGGGACAAGGAGCAATGGAAGGTGGAGACGTATGCGTAAGGGCGCAATGACCCACTCCGATTCCGAGTCACAAGACGTGCTGGATCGGTTGTCCAGCCAGTACGGCGCGACGGTCGTGCTCGGTTGGGCGGTGAGCACCTGTGAGCCCCACAAGGCGGACACGGTGAGCCCGCATGAGATCATCGAAACGGGCAAGCGCATGCTGAACCACTACCCCTGGGTGACCACCCCCCACGACCAAGGAGCCAGCGATGAGTGAGGCAGAGACGATGACGAAAGAGCATCCGATCCTGTTCACCGGCCCGATGGTGCGGGCCATTCTGGCGGGTCGGAAGACGCGAACGCGGCGGGTGGTGACGCGCTCGCGTTCGCTGTTCGATGGCGACTTGTGCCCGGCGTCTCTGTGGGACGAGCTGGACTTCTCGGCGGCATGGGTAGACCCCGGCCCGTCGCCGGCGGGCAACGCCGGGCCTTATCTCAAGGTGCCACGTCCAGCGGAAGAAACCGTTCATCGCGTCTATTCGCGGGTCGTCCCCGGTGACAGTCTTGTGCCCCGCACGACATGGGCCACCACGCCGGAGCACGACGACACCAAGCCCCTCGACCTCCCCGCAAACGCAACGATCTGGTCGCAGTGGTTGGGCGGGAATAAGCGCGATTGGATGGGCAAGTCGCGCCCGGGCCGATTCTTGCCGAAGCACCTGTGGTGGTCCGCGCCTCGGCTTACGGTGACGGGCGTTCGGGTGGAGCGGGTGCAGAGCATCAGCCAAGAAGACGCAATGGCCGAGGGGATCGAGATTACGCATCCGTCCCGCCTACCCGGTCACGGCACGCCCGGAGTCCCCGTTGGATTCAAGCACTACCTGAACCCGGAGTATCGCGAGAGCTGTTCTCCACAGCACAGCTTTCGAACTCTCTGGGACTCCATCAACGGCAAGAAGCCCGGCCACGCATGGGGCGACAACCCGTGGGTGTGGGTGATCGAGTTCGAGAAGAAGGAGCAGGCCATCGCGGCGGAGCGGGCAAGCGGGGAGGGGGTGGCGTGAACTTACTTGAGCAGCAACTAGAGCCATCGGGCGAGTTCCCGGTGCACGAGTACGTTCAAGAGGAATGCGACGCTCGCGGGTGGACCGAGGAGGGGTTCATCGCCCGCTTTCAGATGCACGGGCCGTTTCCGGCCGGGCAAGCCCAATTCATTGCTGAGTTTTGGTTGTACGCGAGCAGCATCAAGGGCCTGTTGATGGATGACGATTCGGCGGAAACGCTGGGCAAGGTCTTTGGCACGTCTGCCGAGTTGTGGAAGCGCCTTCATCAATCCCACCAGCAATGGCTTGAGACCCACCCCACCCACAAGGAGAACGACGATGGCTGAAGCAGGAACCGGTGCAACCCATGCGACGCATACGCCCGAACCGTGGTCCGTACATGAAGTGCACGACAGTTTTGGCGGGCTTGCAGATGAGGACGAAGAGGTGATATCGCGGGGCGTGAATGGTCCCGATGGCGTTGGCATCAACAAGGGCGAAGAGTTTGAACTGTTCAGTGAAGCAGACGCCCGCCGCATTGTCTCGTGCGTGAACGCCTGCGCCGGGATGGACGACCCAGAGGCCACCATCAAGGCGATGCGAACAGCGTTGGCCGGTGCCGTGATGCATGTCCCGGCGGGCCGCGCCGTCGAGATCAACGACTTGCTGGCGCGATCCACGCCAGCGGCACCCACCGGAGACACCCCATGACCCACCCGGTAGCGACGTACACGGCGGCGGAGATGCGGCTAATGGGCGAGGCCGGCCTGAGATGGGCGACTCGCAAGCTTGCGTCGAGAGATCCAACAGACCACGAACTTGCTGTTTTCTACAGCGAACCGGCAATGAGCATTCCCGACCCCACCCCACCCACAAGGAGAACGACGATGAAAGTCACTGTAATGAAACCGACCGAAGTTGAAGTTGCTGGTATCACGATTTGCGTTCCAGTTGATTTTGAAGATGAAGACATGCCCTATGACTTCCCGCTTCGCAAGGGAGATCAATGGTGTGCCACCGTCGACATGGACACCGGGCAGATACGCGATTGGCCCGGGATGGTGATGCCCTGTGACATTTTTATGAAGGTCGCTGACGCTGGGGTGTACACGCTTCTGGGGCCGAACGGCGAAGAGATTGCCAGGCTTGAAGACTACGTTCCAGATGACGCGATACCCGGGGACTCCGGTGATTACATCGACTTCACGATTACCGACGACGGCCAAATCAAAAATTGGCTTGAGTCCCCTGATTTATCGGCGTTCTTCCCTCGCGACGAAGACGAGGATTGGTGAACCCCATGACCCACCCGAAAGCGACGTACACGGCGGCGGAGCTTGAGATTGCACGAGATGCGTTTGTCGAGGGCATGATTCGCCAGCAATCAAATCCTACCGACGAACTTGATCACACGGAGGCTTACGCCCAAGCCAAGGCGGCGTACCCCGACCCCGACCCGCCCCGCGTGCCGACGGATGAGGACCGGGGGAAGCGGGTGAGGGCGTGGGATGTATCAAGCCCGACCCCTTACGACCCACCAGAAAGTGACAGCGCTGTTGAAGGCGTCCTGGCAATCCGCTCGAAGGAGCAAGGCTTCTACATACAGGATGACAGCGGCCACATACATCAGCGATCTCACGCCGAACTCATCGACCCGCCCGCCGACAAGCAAGACGAACGGCTGCGGGGGGTGGTGCATCACGATCAGAGTGGTCAGCCTGTTGTTTTAGAGAAGTCGAATCATTGGGCGTGGAGCCCGATTAACGGGGAGATAGTCGCTTGCGGCGTGATGGGACTTCGAGTCGATGATGAATCTGGACCGGGCTGCGAACCCATCGTCGATGTGCGTAGCGAGGGTGGTGACGAGTTCGAGGTTTACCCAAGTCAGTTGTATGCCACCCGCGCAGCCGCCGAGTCCGCCCGCGAGACGCAGGGCGAGGCGGGGGAGGTGGCTCGATGACCCCCTACCGCGACAGCTTCGACCGCGTGCTCTGGTTTGAGTGCTGGGGCAACGGTGAATCCCACGGGTGGGCCACCCGAGACGGCGATTTCACCTACAGCGTCGGCCCGAACGGGTGCGTCTGCGTCTACCCGGTGGATGGCGACTATCCGGCGCTTGATCACCCGTTGGCCCGTCGATTCGGCAGCGACTTTGAGGCCCGCCGCGCCGTCGAGCGACATGTCAACCCCACGCCCGAGCCGATGCGGCGGGCAGAGGCGTACTTGCGAGGGGGTGGCTCTTGAGGTGCGTCAAGTGTGGTGGCGAGACCGACGTGATTGACTCCCGACCCAGCGACATGTCGGTGAGGCGGCGGCGGCAGTGCAAGGACTGCGGATACCGGTTCACGACGTATGAGGGCGTTGCCCCGGGAGAGGAGCCAGAGTTTGGCGCGGCGGCCGTGCTAAGGGCTGCATTACGCCGAATTGTTGATGAGGCCGACTCGGCCGTCACGCGAAGCAGGGTTGTTGCCGCCGAGATTTCCAGTCGCGGTCGCAAGAAAACTCCTCATGCCTGACCCCTACCGCCAATCCCTAAGCCTCGAACAGCTCGCCAAGCACGCGGTAGAGCGGCTGGGTGACGACGCGCCCAGGCATCGCACGCTCCAGCACTGGTGCTTGACGGGATTCATGGCGGCGGACCGTATCGGCCGAACGTGGCTGGTGCACATTGACGAAGCGGCGGATAAGCTTCCGCTCGCTTTCACCAAAGACGATTACGAGCGCGACTGGTACGCGGAACGGCATCCCCGAACGATTCAGCGGTCAAGTGCGCAAGTAGCGCAACAGACTCATCAGTTGCTACTCCCGCTTGGTCGCTGATCGCGCGACCATGCCCTTGTGGTCGGCAACCAACAGCAGGGCGGCGCGAGCGGGGGCAGAGACGCCTTCCGACTCGTGGCGTTGTGGCGATGGCTCGACAAGCCGTATCGACCGCAGGCGGTGGGGTTCGTGTCGGTCGCGGTGCTGGTGTTGATGTGGCTGATGGTGGTCGCCTTCTCGGGCTGCACGACCCAGCAATCAAGAACCGAAGTGCTGGACTCGGCGGGAAAAGTAGCAGCCCGCCACGAGGCGGGCAGCACGACGTTCTTGCAGAAAACAGAGTCGCCGCCGAGTACGACAGTGTCGGTGGACCCCGATGGGTCGCTTACCGCGACATCGACGGGCGCATTCGATCAACCCTTGACGGAGACCGAGGCGGCGCAGAAAACGCGGGCCACGATGGTCTGGCTAGGCGGGGGGCTGATCTTGCTGGGGGTCGTGGCCTTCGTGGCGAAGACGTGGCTGCCGCTGATCCCGACGACGGCGGGGAGTTATCTGATTCTGGCCGGGGCGGGGGTGATGGCGTTAAGCCTAATCCCTGGGTGGGTGTTCACGGTGCTCTTGCTCGGCGGAGCGGCGGCGGTGGGGATCAGCCTGTACGCGAACTGGAAAACTCAGAGAGCCGCACCAGCGGCGGAAAGGTCGGTGGCGTAATGGACGCGTTTACGAATGCAATTCTTGATTGGTACACCTTCATTGGTTCGCAACTCTTCTTGGTGGCCGCGGGCTACATCTTCCGTGACGTGATCGGCGGCGGCGTGAAGAAGGTCGAGGGCGAAGTCACCAAGTGACCCGCCTGCTCCCTTTGGCCCTGCTGCTGCTTGCCACGCCCGCGATGGCCGCGCCGTCGTTCGACCGGTGGGCGCACGAGCGTCACGCCGCCGCGATGGCGCGACAGGCCACGGTCGAGGCGGGGGCGTGGACGAGCAAGCGGGTGTTCCCGATGCGGGGGTGGCGGTGAGTGACACCCTCTACAACGACAACGATAAGGGAGCGTGCGCTTGGCTGCGCGAGTTGATAGCCGGTCCATTGCAGACCTCAAGCCCGCCGACCTCGTCGGCTACACCCGGTGCCACTTCTTCGCCGGTATCGGCGGATGGGAACTCGCCCTGCGATGGGCGGGGTGGCCCGACGACCGGCCCGTCTGGACCGGGTCGTGTCCCTGTCAGCCGTTCAGCAGCGCCGGCAAGCAGCGGGGCACCGCCGACGAGCGACACCTGTGGCCGGCTTTTCGGGAGCTCATCGCCGAGTGCCGACCTCCAACGATCTTTGGAGAGCAGGTTGCGAGCAAGGCTGGACGTGAATGGCTCGCCGGAGTACGCGCTGACCTGGAAGCGCTGGGATATGCCGTCGGGGCCGCCGATCTCTGCGCTGCGGGCATCGGCGCGCCGCACATCCGACAGCGATTGTTCTGGGTGGCCGACGCCGAAGGTGGCGACCGGGAAGTACTGCTACAGCGGCGGGGACCACAGCAAGGTGGTGTGGAACCTCAAGGGGGCGGCGGAGCATGTGGCGGGCTGGCCGACGCCAGCAGCAAATCAGTATGGAGACAACGTGGAGGCGGAGTTTGCTCGGCGGGCACGGCTGGCGGCGGACCCGAAGTATGCGAACGGGAACGGGGCGGGGGTGACGCTCCCCCTTGCTGCCAAGACAGTCACGGGCTGGGCGACACCGTCCGCACGCGATCACGAGGACACGCCGGGCATGGCGTCAGCTGTCACGAACCCCGACGGCTCGACGCGGCTGCGGATGGATCAACTGCCCCGCCAGGCTGGGACGACTTCATCCTCGTCAAGTGCGTCGAGCCCACCCGGGATGGCGGAACCCAAGCCAAGTGGCGACGGGCGTCGGCTGAACCCGAGGCATTCCCTCTGGCTCATGGGCTACCCGGCCGCGTGGGCGTCTTGCGGGGGGCGGGCAATGCAATCGTCCCGGAACTCGCGGCGGCGTTCATCCGGGCCTACCTCGAAACGGAAGGCTGAGGCCGCATGAGTGCTCCCAAGCCCCCATCGCTTTGCACGTGGCTCGCGGCCGCTCCGCTGCTCCCAGTGCTCGCCATCGCGTTCGCGGTCCTTTGGCTGATAACGACCCCAATCAATGCTTGCGCTGTGCTGTGGAATCACTTCAACCTCAGCGATCGCCCGTAGACCATGACCCACCCCGAACTCCAGACCATCATCGACTCGGCGACCGCGTTGCAGGCCAAGGGGCTGGTGCCGGCAAGCGACCGCGTGGAGCGCCCGTCCGGCCTCTCGTGGCCGACCCCGCCAGCCGAAATAAACTGGCCCGTCTTCACGACGATCGAGCTGGAGGGCAAGTCGCAGCCCTTCCCGTGGGACCGATTCCCCAAGGACGCGCCGCCCGGGCATCGCATCGTCATCAAGCCGCGCCGCCGCACCGAAGACGGCCGGCCCGACAACGTGCGGCCCGTCATCGACGACGCCGTTCGCTGGTCGAAGAGGCTCGACGGAACCGTCGTCGAGTTCCAAGACCTGATCTTGCGGCCGAAGGGCAACACCGCGTTTCTCCGGTTCGGCGAAGAACTCGACACCATCACCCGCAACTGTCTGGTGGTCGGGGACCACGGCGACGGCAAGGACGCCCTCAACCACCACAAGACGGGCTTCAATGCCGTCATCGACACCACCATCTCGGGCTGTGCGTTCGGCCTCAAGGGCTGCGATTACGCCGAGAACGTTCGCATCACCAACACCTCGGACGACGGCATTCAGGACACCAACACGCTGGTCAACGTCGAGGTGACCGACCTGGTCCGGTACACCCAGGCCCACCCCGATGTCTGCGAGCTGGGCCGCGCCAAGGGCCTGCGTTGGGACGGGTTTCTGGGCAAACGGTTCGACGGGCAGGGCTTCGCGGCGAGTTCGTGCGAGGACTCTTGGATTCTCAACGGCGAGCTGTCGCCCGAGAGCAGCTACGACGCGGCGTCGTTCGGCGTGCATTACTGCGCGGACTTCCACTGGATCAGCAAGCGGCCGATCCGCGGCAGCCTCCGACTGGAAAAGACCGAGGGCGTGGTGAGGTTCGCCGGGGTGCCGTTTGACTCGCCGCAGAGCATGATCGACTCGATGATCCGTAATGGGGTCCGGTTCGAGAGCTGCACGAACCGCGGCGAGCTGATTCGGGGGGCGGCATGAACTGGCTCAAGCGCCAACTGCTCAGGTCGTTCAACGACCGCGTCGGCTACAAGCCTCAGCCGATGCCCGAGCCGCGGCTGTGGTGGTCGCTTCGCTTGCCCGACGGCCGGCTGTTTGCCGCGGGCCGCAACCTGCCCGACAGCGGGATGGCGTTTCTGCTCGCCGATGGATCGGCCGTCCCCGCCAAGCGGCTGACCCGCCGCGATCGCTGGCTCGGCCTCTCGGCGGCGGCGGTTCGGCGTGGACGCAAGCAGTGGCAAATCTTCGATCCACCCCCTGACGCGCTGGCGCTGGCGTTGGGAGACCGGGCGATGGTGTTCGACGGGTCGGGCCGGGCCTTCGACCGCGTCATCCGTCTTGAGACTATCCGCGACGAGCGGGTCATCGAGGGCGGATCGGTCTTGGTCGAGGACGTGGACGTCAAGGCCGGCGAACTCCGCCTGCACAACTGCGAGAACGTCCTGCTCAAGGACGTGACGTTCAACGGCGTGGGTGGCCCGGGCGCTCTCGAGATCAACGGCTGCCGGCGAGTGCTCTCCGTCAACACGACCTTCAACGGCACGCCCGGCGGCGTCGTCATCCACGACACCCCGCACTGGGCCTGCCACGACCTCGCGCTCATCGGCACGCACTTCGGCGACACGATGGCCGGCGTCAACCGCAGCGAGTGCGTCGTGATCGAGAACGAGTCACGGGCGTTCGAGCGGATCATCTTCGACCAGTCGAGCCACGGCACGGCGGGCGGGTTCGTGGTGTGGGACGCCTTCCCTATGGACGTCACCATCAGCCACAGCAGCCTGCCCGACCTGTACTTCGCGGCCGGCGCGGAGATGGTCCGCTGGATGTTCTGGTCGGCGGAGTTTCATCGGGTGGGCGTCCGCGACGACGGCGAGACGAAGCCTTGGGACCAAATGCTTAAGGACTCGGGGTCGTACATGTTCGGGCTCAAGCACTATGCACCGCGAGGGGGTGATTGATGGCGACGCTAACCGCCGACTGGCCGTTCAACGAAGCGACCGCCGGCTACGTCGATGCCGTGGGCGGCGTGACCGCCACGCGGGTCAACGGGCCTACTACGGGCATCGGGCCGATCGTCGGCGTCCTCGAACCCACCAACGCCGCGCTCTTTGCCGGCGACAACAACCAGCACTGCACGATCCCAGGTGCGACGGCCGCGCTGCGGCCCAGCCAGGGGATGCGGACCACCATCTTCCAGGCGGCGGGGCTACGAACGTCGTCGGTGACCGAGGACACGGCACACCTGTTCGTCTGCGGCGAGTGGCAGCTCTTCTATCTCCGGTCCGCCGGTCAGTTCCGGCTCCAGGTGATCGGGTCGTCCAATACCGCGGTGCTTAGCGCAATCACGGTAAGCGGCCTGGAACACGCCAACCTCGCCGTGATCTACGACCCGGACAACAACCGTGTCGGGCTCAAGACCAACGACCAGGCCACGGAGTGGGCGACGCTGGCTGCTCCGGCGGGCACCTCGACGAACACGATGTACCTGGGCTCGCGTGACGGTGTCTCGCGGCCGTGGATCGGCGAGCTGGCCCGGCTTCGCTGCTACGGCGAGGTGCTCACCGACGCCGAGATGGACGCCATCTACAACGGCGGCCTGCTCGACGAGTCGGTGACGCTCCGATCGACCGAAGCCCTCCTCTTCCGCGACGCGCTCTCCGGCCCGCTCAACCAGGCCAAGGGCTCGCCGAACTTCACGGGCACGGGCTGGAACCAGATCGCCAGCAACGGCACCTATCAGGCGATCGCCTACTACCGCGGCAGCGGCCGAGTCTTCGCCACTTGGCGCACGATGGACGGCGCGTGGCAGGAGGCCGTGAACACCGGCATGCAGCTCGGCCCCGGCGGCTACGACAACCACTGGCGTCCCACCGTCGCGATCGATGGGGATCATCGGGTGCACGTCATCGGTGACGCCCGCAACAGCGCGATGAAATACGTCGTAAGTTCGCCGTTGACGAGCGGCCCGCCCGTGTTCGGGTCGAACATCGCGCCACTCGTGAGCGCGGGCACCGAGGACTCGGCCACCTACGTCGATCTCGTCTGGAACCCAATCACGTCCAAGCTCTACGAGCGTCACCGCGACGGCGGGTCGGGAGCGGGCAACGTCCACGTCTCGGAGCGGACCGTCGCCCCCTCGACGTGGGCCGGGGCGACCGGGCTGGGCACCAACGGCATGCTGCTCGACGGCGAGGTCGGCCAAGACCCGGACTACAACGCCTACGTCTCGAACTGGGCGATCGACCCAAACACCGGCGACATGCACGTCTCGTGGATATGGCGTCGCACGGGCGACGGCAGCACCAACTCAAACCTGCATCACGCGGTGTACACCGGCTCGGGGCTGGTCGATCTCGCGGGCCAGCCGGTCAGCGTGCCGCAGCAACAGAGCGACACCGACACGCTCGTCGCGACGATCTCCGAGGGCAGCGGGCTAGGCATGTACGCCCTGGCGCTCGACGCCGCCGGCAACCCAGCCATCCTCTACAAGCAGGACGACGCCAGCGGCAACGACGAGTTCCGGGTCATCGTGCATGACGGCTCGGCGTGGAGCACGCCCGAGGTAGTGCAGGACCGCAACGCCGACGGCACGGACAACGTCAACCGCCCCACCTTGGTCTATGTCAACGGCGACTTTCGCGTACTGATGGTGGACGCCGACGCGAACGGCGACCGCCGCCCTCGGTCCTACAAGCGCTCGGGCGGGTCGTGGCCGGTCGAGGCGACGCCCCTGACGAGCTTTTCGCTGGCGACCGACGAGCAGGGGGTCGATGGCTTCGCGTCGGCGGTGTGGCCCGACATGAACCGGCTGTACCACGGCGACGGCGGGTTCAACGCGGTCGCCGCGCCGAGCAACGACGCGTTCACCGGGGCGGCGATCTTGTTGTCGGGGTTCCCGGGCGGCGGCGTGCTCGACCCGTCCGTTCTCAAGGCGTCGATGGTCGGGGCGGACGGTAACCTCAAGCCGTCGCTCGTGACCGACGCGTACGCCGGCGGGGCGGGGTCGGGGGACCAGCTTCGCGCCGACCTGAGGGGTCTTGATGGCGCCTTGGCGCCGCGGCTGCTTGACGCCGACGGCGACCCGCACCCCTCACTCCTCAAATAGCGGCCCGCCGCGGAGGCGCAGCGTGTGGCCCAGCGCGGCCCCGATCACGAAACGACGTACTCGGCCGGCGAGCTGGCCGCCATGCTCGGCGTCAAGCTCGGCTCGTTC
>JBCBUE010000071.1:0-16693 GCA_039818285.1 Planctomycetota bacterium
TTAGCGATCGACGGACGCGTGAGCTGCAGAGGCCGCGCCGCCCCTCCCCTCGGCGACTGGCGTGATCGGGCGACCTCGCCGGAGGTGGCCGTGAGATAGGTCGATGCCGTGGAACGTCGGCGAAGCGGCATCGACGATCGCGCGAGGCTCGTTGACAATTCAGGGGCGGGTGGCTCGCGGACGCGGGAGCGGTGTGCGCGGCGCGGCACGTTTAGCCGGCGAGATTTCTCGCCGGTTGCGTCACCGATGATCGAGCGCGTCACCGGCGAGTGAACTCGCCGGCTAAACAGCCCCACGATCATCGGGCTCATGGCGGCGTGCTTCGCAAAAAAGAACGGCCGGTCAACCGAAGTCGACCGACCGCTTCCGGGGGCAGGTTGTAAGCCGAGGTGTCGGCTGATCAATAGGCGTTGCTGATGTTGCGGTACGTCAGGTCACCGAAGGAGTTGGACTCGGCGTGGCCGTCCACGAAGTTGGTATTGATGCCGTTCTGACCGTTGTGGCGGTATCGCGGGATGTAGCCAACCGCAGGGTCGTCCACGTTTTGCGTCCAGTCGTTGAAATTGTTGTACTCCGAAATCGGAGCTTCGCTGAGCGTGGGATCGTCGAAGAGCGGATCGTTCGTGGCCGCGAGCGCGACATCGACCGTCCCGACGCCGCTGGCCTGGGCCGTGTCGGCGAGCGAGATCACTTCGCTGGGCCGAAGCACGTCATCGAACCGGACGTACACGTGCTGCGGGTCTTGCAGGAATCGGCTGAGGTGGACCTTGAGATTGACGCCATAGGTATTGGGAAACTGAATGGTCGTCAGCTCGGCGTTGGCCGAGGGGCAGGTGTAGACGGTGTCGGTGTTGGGCTCGCTGGTGCCTTGATTCTGAGGGATGTAGTAGTCGAGAGCGCCGGAATGCCAATCGACTTGCGCTGGGCTGGTGGGGTCGTTGTTCTCACCCCAGTCGGCGCGAAAGAGGAAGCCCTTGTTGTCGGTGTAGTAGTTCGCGGTGGCGATGCCGAGCTGGCGCTCCTGGCTGAGGCACTGCGCGTTGCGCGCCGCCTCGCGGGCGGCGCCGAGGGTCGGGAGGAGGATGCCGATCAGCAGGGCGATGATGGAGATCACCACCAGCAGCTCGATCAGGGTGAAGGCTTGGGGACGACGGGTCATGGGGTCGCTCCGGAGGGCAGCAGGGAGTTCGGGGTAAAGGGGCAGGCGGCACGGAAACGTGCGGTGGGGCGGTCAGGCCCCACGCACGAGAATCAGAGACAGATCAGGCCTTGCGACGACGCGAGATCACGGCCAGGCCGGCGGCGCCGAGCAACGCCAGCGAGGCGGGCTCGGGAACCAGCGTGCCGGTGGCAACGACGTCGTCGACGAAGCCGCCCGAGAACGAGCCGTCGAAGGCGCCAGCGGCGGCGCTGAACTCGACAAACACGGCGTATTCGTCAGCGGGGTCCGGGCCGAACGCGGGCACGTTGAGCTGCGGCAGGTTGATCAGGCCGTAGGTGCCGCCGTTGTCCGGCAGGGGGATCACGCCGGTGTCGGCGACGATGTTGCCGGTGCCGTCCAGGATGCGGCCCGCGACCGAGGCGACGCCGCCGGGGCCGAAGTCGCTGGCCCACTGGAAGCTGATGTCGACGGTGCTCAGCTCTTGGAGGCTGGGCAGCCCGCCGTCCTCGATGCTGTTCTGCAGACCGACCGAGTTGGGACCGGACGTCGGCGTACCGGTGGCTTCGAGCTTGAGCGCCCACTGACCGCTGAACGGGTTGGAGCTATCGCGCTGCGCGGGCTGAAGGCCCACTTCCTGCCAACCGGTGGCGTCGGTTCCGGTGCCGAGCTCGAAGCCACCGTTAGCGATGACGTCGTCCGCCGAGGCGGCCGAAACGAACGCCAACGAGGAACCGGCGACAAGGGCAACGAAACCAGACTTAAGGCTTAACATAGAAACCTCCATTTGATGCGACGGCTTTCAACCGCCAGGGAAACAAGGAAACAAACGAAACGTCAGACACACGAAACAGATTCGAAGCGACACGATGGAAAAAAGACAAGAGCCATCGAGCATTCAGCGGCAGGAGAGCGGATCTCGGCTCTCAACCTTGCCATGACGCATGGCACGGCCCCGCTTGGTTACGCACCACTCAACGCAGGCGACCCTCCTTATTCGCAGCCCGGAGTGGGTGCGCTGCACCCGGGCAAGGGTTCGGAAATGACGGTCTTGGGGAACGATCAATGAAGTTCATGCCGGGCCTCCGACGAGGCGTTCGGTCTCGATCGCGCAGCTGGAGTCGTGCACCTCGAACCACGAGGGCAAGGCGCGGCCACGCTGGACGCCTTCGACGGTGCCGTTGAGGACCTGAAGGAGATAAGCGGCTGACTCGCGGCCGATGTCGAAGGTGTTCTGGCAGACGGCGGTCATCTGCGGGAACACGGAGTAGCGGTACTCGCCGTCGTCGAAGCCCACGACCGCGAGTTGGTCGGGGACGCGGATGCCCATGGCCAGCGCCTGGTTCATGACGCCCAGGGCCGAGAGCGGGTCGATGATGTAGACGGCGGTGGGCATCTCGGGCATGGCGGCGAGACGCTTCATGGCTTGGACCCCGCCCTCGCGTCGGGCCGGGGCTCGGAGGATGAGTCGGTCGTCGACCTGCAGGCCGTGATCGGCGTGGGCCTGTCGCCAACCGTCGACGCGGTCGAGGTGGTCGGTGTCGTCGACGACGTTCATGATGACGGCGATGCGCGAGTGGCCCTGCTCGATGAGGTGGCGGATGGCCTCGCGGCTGGCGTGTCGGGAGTCGGAGTAGACGAAGCGGACGCCGTCGTCTTCTGAGAATCGTTCGCCGATGACGACCATGGGGAAGCGCTCGCGGGCGATGTCGCGGCAGATGCCCTTGGTGCGTTCGTTGGTGCGGACCAGGACGCCCTTGATGCCCTTGCGTCGGAGCATCTGCAGGTGGGACTCGCCTTGGAGACGGCTGGTGCGGGAGTTGAGCATCAGCACGTCGAAGCCGGCCTCCTCGGTGACGTTGCTGATGCCCGCGAGCATGATCGCGTCGAAGGGCGAGCCGAGGGTGGCCTCGCCGGTGTACATCAGCGCCAAGGCTCGCGTGGCCTGGCGAGGCTGGACCGGCGCGCCGGCGTCGCCCTGAGGCACCGCGACCTGAAGCACGCGGTCCCGCGTCGCCTGGCTCACCTTGGGGTGCTGGTTGAGCACCCGTGAGACCGTGGCGGCCGAGACACCGGCTTCTTGAGCGATCTGACGAACGGTTGGCATCGAAGACTCACGCGAACAAAGAAGAGATACGGGGGACCGGTCGGTCCCGGTGTTTCATCATTATGACACTCGTTTCAATGAAGTCAACCCTCATGGGTCAATCAGCAAACAAATCGCGTCGCGATCGTCCGTGATCAGGGCTTTCTACCACCCAATACGCCTTAAAATGCCCCAAAACGCGTTCAATCTGGAACGCTCGGTGTTCATTGTTGTTTCATATTGTTTCATTTCAATGGTGTTTACCGCGCGAGCGTTCCAAAAAATCCCCCCGCGGCGGGCCTCGACGCCGCGTCATCGGCCCCGTCGCCGTGAATCGCTACCCTGCCGCCCATGCGGGTGCTCTATCTGGGCGATGTGGTGGGCACGCCGGGCCGGCTGGCGGTCGAGGCCGGGCTGCCGCTGCTGCGAGCGAAGTACAAGGCCGACCTGGCCGTCGTGAACGCCGAGAACGCCGCCAACGGCACGGGCCTGACCCCCGAGCAGTACAACAAGCTCCGCGACGCCGGGGCCGACGGCATCACGCTGGGCGACCACTGTTTCAAGAAGCAACAGATCGCCGCCACCCTCAACCGCCCCGGCGAGAAGCTCATCCGCCCCGCCAACCTGCCCGACGCGGCCGCGGGACGCGGGGCGATGGCGCTCACGCCCAACGAGGGCAACGGCCCGACGGTCACCGTCATCGTCGTGATGGGCAGGCTGTTTATGCCGCTGCCGGCGGGCGACCCGTTCGAGACCGTCGAAGCGATCCTCGCCGAGACGCCCGACGACCACGCCGTGATCCTGGAGGTCCACGCCGAGGCGACCAGCGAGAAGGTCGCCCTGGGCTGGCGGTTCAACGGCCGCGTCGCCGCCGTCGTCGGAACCCACACCCACGTCCCCACCGCCGACCATCGCATCCTCCCCGCCGGCGTCCCCGGCTCGCACCAGGGCGTCGCCGGCACCGCCTACATCTCCGACCTGGGCATGTCCGGCCCGATTGACTCCGTCCTCGGCCGACGCGTCGACCGCGTCCTCAAGCACATGACCACTGCCATGCCCAGCCCTTTCGACGTCGCCGACGGCCCGGCGGTCGTCTCGGGCGTCCTGGTCACCCTCGACCCCCGCTCCGGCCGGGCGACCGCCATCGAGCCGGTCCGCCACACCGTGGTCGACGGCAAGCTCAAGCCCGCCTGGTGAGCAGGCTCGCCAATCGGCTCGCCCGCACGACCCCGCCCACCCGCATCATCGGTATCCCTTGCCAACCCCCTCCCGGGCGGCGTGATCGCGCACCGGGGCGTCGGCCCCCGCCCCGGCCCCCACACGGGCTCGACTTCGGCGTCGCTGAATCGGTTGGTACTTCGTCGCGGACTCGCCGCGCCGCGATCAAGGGACCCCCATGCCGACCGAGCCACCCCCGACGCCCGCCCGTGACCGGCCGGCCACCCCGCCGAACGGCTCGGCCGCGCCCGCGTCGCCCAACCCCCCGCCCCCCCTCGACACGCCGTGGTGGCGGCACTGCTCGATGCGGGCCAAGGTGAGCGGGCTGGTGCTGTTCACCGCGACGGCGGGCGTGCTGCTGGGCATGCTGGCCGGCCACTCGTCGCAGCCGACGCCGCTGGGGCTGGTGGCCGTGGCGTTGCTCGGGCCGGCGATGGTGATCGTCGGGCAGTCCTGGCTGGTCACGCCGGTCGATCGGCTGCTGCGCTGGGTCGAGCTGCAGGGCGACGCCGCCAGCCCGACCGACCTGGACCACCTGCCCACGCACCGCCGCGACGAGGTCGGCCGGATCTCGCGGGCCCTGCACGGCATCGCCGCCAACGCCATCCGTCAGCGCATCCAGTCCGGCGTGCTCGCCCGCCGCTTCGACGACAAGCTCAAGTCGGCCACCCGCCACGCCATCGCCAAGTTCCGCGACGAGGCCATGCGCGACGAGCTCACCGGGCTGGGCAACCGCAAGGCCTTCAACGAGGTCGGCCGAGCCATCTACGACCGGGCCCACGACGCCGGCGACGACCTCATCGCCATCGCCATCGACCTCGACCACTTCAAACGGATCAACGACACCCTCGGCCACGCCGCCGGCGACCGCGTGCTGGCCCTGGTCGGCGAGCTCATCCGCGAGGACACCCGCGCCGGCGACGTCTCCGTCCGGCTCGGCGGCGACGAGTTCGTCGTCCTGCTCCAGGGCGCCACCCTCGAGCGGGCCACCGCCATCGCCGAGCAGGCCCGCCGCCGGTTCCATCAACGCGTCGGCGGCCAGATCGGCACCGACGCCCCCCACGTCGACCTCTCGATCGGGCTGGCCTCGCGCCGGCTCGACCGGGCCGGCGACCTCGACACCCTGCTCGACCGGGCCGACCAACGCCTCTACGCCGCCAAACGACTCGGCCGGGGTCGAACGGTCGTCAGCGACGACGCCTCCGCCTCGGGTATCTGGCCGTCGCCTTCGCCGGCGCCGGACGCGACGCCCGCCGTCGACAAATGGGGAGCGACATAAGCGGCCCCAAATCCCGGAAATTCACGATCGATCCGGCCACCCGCGGCGTACCATGAATCGTGGACAGTCCACGGAGGAACGCCATGCGCTCGCACCCTCATCCCGCCCGCCCAGGCCTCCGCGCCGCGGCCGCCCGGCTCACGATGCTCGGCCTCGCCGCCGCCGCGATCGCCTTCCTGCCCGCCCCCGCTGCCTCGGCCGACCGCTTCTCGATCGGCTTCGGCTTCAGCTCCGGCGGCTACAAGTACGGCCACGGCCGAAGCTTCTACCGATTCGGCTACGGCGTCGGCTACCCCGTCTACCCGCGCTATCGCTACGGCGGGTTCGGCTGCGGCTACGGGTTCGGCCCGTCCTACCGCTCCAGCGTCTATTACGGCGGCTCCAACCTCGGCGTCGGCCTGTCCTACCGCGGCTACTACCCGTCGTACCGGCCCAACACCGCCTACGTCGTCCAGGCCCCGGTCGTGACCGAGCGGACCGTCGTCGTCCGCGAGCCGGCCGCCCCGGCCCCGGCCACGGCCTCGCCCCCGCCGGCCCCGTCGGTGGCCAGCCCCTTCCCGGACACGCAAAACTCGCAGCAGGTGGCGGTTGCGCAAGACGCACTGGCGCTGGGCGAGTACGCCACCGCTCGACAGGCCTACGCCAGGGCCATGGCCGCCAGCCCGGGCGTCGAGGCCTACAAGATCGGCTTCGGCCTCGCGGCGGCGCTGCAGGGCGACCTCCGCACCGCCCGGTTCGCCTTCGAGCGAGCCGTCCGACAGGGCGGGGCCAACGATTTCAACACGTTCCTGATTGAGGGCGCAGCCGTGGAAGATTTGCACGCCCTGATCGGTTCTCTAGATGCGACGTCGACGAACCGCGTCGCGCTGTCCGGACTGAAAAAATTGACCGCGGCGAACCCATTGCCCGCCCGTGCGTATCAGTCAGGTAACCCAGCGACCTCCGCCGACGAGCTCTAACGCCTCGGCGAAGACAACTTCTTCTCCCCTGTACGCCCCCGGTCGAATCCCCCACGGCCGGGGGCGTTTTTTTTCCGGGTCGCCAAGCAGAAAAGAAAGGGGGCGGGGCCCCCCGCCTCAGAGGCTGGCCTTCACGGCGTCGAGCGCCGCGGTGTAGTTCGGCTCGTCGGCGACCTCGCCCACGATCTGGGCGTAAGCGACCTTGCCGTCCTTGTCGACGACAAACACGGCCCGGGCCAGCAGCCCGATCTCCTTGATGCGGACGCCGTAGTCCACGCCGAACTGGTGGTCGTAAAAGTCGGACAGGCTGATGACCCGGTCGACGCCGGCCGCGCCGCACCAACGCTTCAGGGCCGGCGGAGTGTCGACGGAGACCGAGAGGATGACGACGTCATCGGACAGCGCCGCGGCCTCCTGGTTGAATCGGCGGACCTCGGTGTCGCAGACCGGGGTGTCGATCGAGGGAACGACGACCAGGACACGCACCTGGCCGGCGTAATCGTCGAGCGTCTTGGTCGACATGTCCTGGGCCCGCAGGCTGAACGCGGGGGCCGGCTGGCCGACCTCGATCGGGCTACCCAGCAGGGTCATGGGGTTTCCCTTCAGGGTGATGGCCTCGGGACGTTCGGGGAGGGTGGCGGTGGTCATCGGTGGGTCTCGCGGATAGGAGATCGGGGTGGGGAAACCCGGCCCGGGCGGGCTCGGGGCGGCGATTGTAGGCAATCACGCTCAGGCTCCGCCCGTCTTACGGACCGGCCTTGTCGGTCACCCAAGCCCCTTCTAGCATCAACCGTCCTGCCCCGGAGTCCCACGATGCCCACGCTGACCGAATCGCACCTGCTGCATCACAAGGCCTACGAGTCGATCGTCGACACGGTGTTCAACACGCCGCTGGTCCGGCTGCGACGCATCGCGCCCGAGGGCGCGAGGGTCTACATGAAGTGCGAGTTCTTCAACCCGATGGCCAGCGTGAAGGACCGCATCGGCCGGGCGATGATCGAAGCGGGCGAGCGCGACGGCCACGTCAACGCCAACACCCACATCGTCGAGCCGACGTCCGGCAACACCGGCATCGCGCTCGCCTTCGTCTGCGCGACCCGCGGCTACAAGCTCACGCTCACCATGCCCGAGTCGATGAGCAAGGAGCGGCGTGCCCTGCTGCGGGCGCTGGGCGCCAACCTCGTGCTCACCCCCGCGGCCGAGGGCATGAAGGGCGCGATCGGCAAGGCCGCCGAGATCGTCGCCTCCACCGACAACGCCTGGATGCCCCAGCAGTTCGAGAACCCCGCCAACCCCGCGATCCACGAGGCCACCACCGGCCCGGAGATCTGGGACGACCTCGACGGCAAGGTCGACATGATCGTCGCCGGCGTCGGCACCGGCGGCACGATCACCGGCACCACCCGCTACCTCCGATCCAAGAACCCCGACTTCGAGGCCTTCGCCGTCGAGCCCGCCGACTCGCCCGTCATCGCGGGCGGCAAGCCCGGCCCGCACAAGATCCAGGGCATCGGCGCCGGCTTCATCCCCGTCAACCTCGAGACCGGCCTGCTCGCCGGCACCGTCAACGTCACCAACGACGAGGCCTTCGCCTGGGCCCGACGCCTGGCCAGCGAGGAGGGCATCTTCGGCGGCATCTCTTCGGGCGCCAACGCCTGCGCCGCCTCGCGGATCGCCGCCATGCCCGAGCACGAGGGCAAGACGATCGTGACCATCGGCTGCTCGTTCGGCGAGCGGTATCTCTCGACGCCGATGTTCGACGCCCTGGACGACTGACCCGCACGGTCGCGGGTCGGCCCCGAACCCCGGGGCCATGGAGACAGCCGGTTGCTGCGTTGGGCCCGTCAACGGATCGCCGTCCAGCTCGCGCTCACCGCGCTGGCGGCCGGCCTGATCGCGGCGGGGGTGCTGGCGGCAGCCGAGTTCCTGCTCTTCGACCACGCTCATAGCGGCGGCCCGGGCCAGGGCGACCACTTCGGCGAACTCATCATCGCCGGCGCGGCCGAGGCCATCACCATCGGCGCCACGGTCTATCTCGTCGGCTGGTGGCTGTGGGTTCGTCGGCTCGATCGGCTGAGCCGCTGCGTCGAACCGCAGGGCGTCGACGCGGCGGCCACGCCAAGCGAAGGCGACGAGATCGACCGGCTGGGCCGATCCATCAACCAGTTCGTCAGCCGAGCCGTCGAGAACGAGCAGCGCCTGCAGCGCCTCGTCGCCGAGCTGCGCAAGACCGAGGCCCACCTCCACGAGGCCCAGTCCCTGGCCCGCCTGGGCTCGTGGGAGTACGACCCCGTCGGCGAGATCACCTGGTGGTCACGCCAGGTCTATCGCATCTTCGGGCACGACCCCGCCGGCCCTCCGCCGCCGCTCGAGCCTCACCTGCAGCAGTACCACCCCGAGGATCGCAAACGCATCGTGGAGAGCCTCGATCGCTCGACAAAAACCGGCTCGCCCTATCACGGCAGATACCGCATCCTGCCCGACGGCCAAACGCTCCGCTGGGTCGAGGCTCACGCGTACTCCCAGATCGACGACGACGGCCGCGTCATCCGCGTCACCGGCACCGTCCAGGACATCACCGAGCAAGTCGAGCGCGAGCAAGACCTGCAACGCCTCACCCGCGAACTCAACCACCGCGTCAAGAACAACATCAGCTCGATCATCGCCCTGATCCGCCAGAGCGCCGACCACGCCGACAACGTCGATGCCCTCAGCGGCCGGCTGGTCGACCGGCTCAAGGCCATGGCGATCGCGCACGAGATGGCGCTGACCAACCGACGCGAGGCCTCGAGCCTCGACCTCATCGTCTCGGCGATGACCCGCGTCTACGGCGACGCCGACGCCGCCTTCGACATCGACGGCCCGGACATCGGCATCTCCGCCGACGCCGCCACCCCGCTGGCCCTCACCCTCCACGAGCTCGCCAACAACGCCGCCAAGCACGGCGCCCTCACCCAGCCCGGCGGACGCGTCCGCGTCCAGTGGTCGCGCCGCCCCGATGGCGCCGTCGACATCGCCTGGACCGAGTCGCTCCCCCGCCCCATCGACACCCGCATCGAGGAGGGCGACGGCCTGGGCCTGGCCCGCGGGTTCATCGAGCACCAGCTCAGCGGCCGGCTCGACTACGACCTCGACCCCGTCGGCCTCCGCCTGCGCATCGGGCTGCCCGCGTCCGCCCTCGATCGGCCCGCAGGCGACCACGACCCGACCGCGCGCCGCGACGCCAACCCCGTCGCCTCCCCCAGCGCCTGACGCTCGCGCCGCACGCCCGGCCGCCGCGCACCCGGGCTAACGTCCCCCGCGCGGCCGCCCGCCCGCCACCCACCGCCCCCCGGAGAACCCCATGGACTACCGCTACCTCGGCCGCACCGGCATCCGCGTCTCGCCGCTCTGCCTCGGCTGCATGATGTTCGGCGGACGCACCGAGCCCGACGACAGCTACGCCGTCATCGACCGCGCCATCGACGCCGGCGTCAACTTCCTCGATACCGCCAACGTCTACACCACCGGCCGATCCGAGGTCGTCACCGGCGAAGCCCTGAAGCGCAACGGCCACCGCGACTTCGTCGTCCTCGCCACCAAGTGCCACGGCAACATGCATAAGGCCGACGCCCCCCACGGCCTCGCCGCCTCCGAGCTGCACGCCCGCCTCAACCCCAACCGCTGGGGCAACTCCCGCCGACAGATCATTGAGCAGTGCGAGGCCTCCCTGCGTCGCCTGCAGACCGATTGGATCGACCTCTACCAGATCCACCGCCCGCACCCCGACTGCCCGATCGACGAGACGCTCCGCGCGATGGACGACCTCGTCCGCTCGGGCAAAGTGCGCTACATCGGCTGCTCGACCTTCGCCGCCTGGCAGGTCGTCGAGTCGCTCTGGGTCGCCGACCGCCTTGGGCTCAACCGCTTCGTCACCGAGCAGCCGCCGTACCACCTGCTCGATCGGCGGATCGAGCGCGAGCTGATCCCGATGGCCCAGACCTACGGCGTCGGCCTGATCCCCTGGTCGCCGCTCGCCGGCGGCATGCTCACCGGCAAGTACCGGCGCGGCCAGCAGCCGCCCGACGACGCCCGCTTCAACGCCGGCCACCACCGCCAGGCGATGCTCGACAACGAGCGCGTCTTCGACGTCGTCGAGGCCGTCGAGGCCATCGCCCAACGCCACGGCAAGACAACCAGCCAGGTCGCCCTGGCCTGGTGCATGAACCGCCCGGGCGTCACCAGCCCCATCGTCGGCCCCCGCACCATGGAGCAGCTCGAGGACAACCTCGGCGCCGTCGAGATCGAGCTCACCGAAGACGACCACGCCCGGCTCGACGAGGTCAGCCCGCCCGGACGCTGCGTGCAGCCGTTCTACGAGGCCCGCTTCGGCCCGCACCCGCACCGCGTCTGACACGCCGTGCCAGACCCGTTCACGCCGGCACCAGCGTGGGCTTGACCGGCGGTCGCCCGCTCGGCCGTTTCGCGGGGGGCTCGGTCGATGCGTCGAACGCCGGCTCGGCCAGCTCGGCCGCCTGGCGCGACATCGACACCCGCGCCGCCACGCACCCCAGCCCCAGCAGCATCCACAGCAGCTCGAACGCCTCGATGCTCAGGAACAGCCCGCCGATCGCCAGCGTGATCAGCACCGACTCCAACGCCAGCCACAGGTCCGCGTCCGACCGCGCCCAGGCCCGCACCCGCTTGGGCTCCGGCTCGCCCAGACGATCCCACGGCCAGTCCGACATCCCCGCCGACCCGCCCGACCCCGCGGCCGCGCCGCCCGGCGGCAACGGCTCGTCGGCGGCGACCGCCCGGCACGCCCGACCGGCCGACCGGAACCGCAGCATCGCCACCACCAGCAACGCCGCGAACGCCAACGCCAAGGGCACCCCGCCGTCCGACGCGAACTGCAGGTACTGGTTGTGCACCACCGGCGTGGTCGTGTCCTCGGCGTAGGCCTGCAGGTAAGGCATCGTGCCCCGGCTGCCGAACCCCGTGAACGGCCGCTGCCACACCATCCGCCACCCCGCGTTCCACGACTCGATCCGCTGCAGCGCCGACGCGTCGTCCTGGTACGCCGCGACCGAGCTGAACCGGCTGCGCACCTCCGGC
Source organism: Planctomycetota bacterium (assembly GCA_039818285.1). GTDB lineage: Bacteria > Planctomycetota > Phycisphaerae > Phycisphaerales > Phycisphaeraceae > JBCBUE01. The sequence goes on from JBCBUE010000071.1 coordinate 11,796, forward strand.
CCGGCCAGCACCGCCACGCACACCGCCAACCCCGCCATCGCCAGCAGCGCCTGGCTCCGCGGCCGATGCCAGATCGCCAGCCAGCCCAGCCCCGCCAGGCACGCGAGCATCGCGCCGCGCGAGTACGTCAACATCAGCGCGTGCAGCATCATCACGCTCGCCGGCACCGCCGCCCACCCCAGCAGCTTCAGCCCCCAGTGCTCCCGCGGCATCCGCCACACCGCGAACGCGAACGGGATCCCCGACGCCACCATCAACGCCGCGCCGTTGTTGTCGAACCCGCCGAACCCGTCGTGCAGCACGTCCAGCCGGCCGTCGAAGTAGTACAGCGAGTTGATGTACCACGCGATGTAACCCAGCGCCACGAACACCGAGATCGCCACGAGCCGCACGTGCTCGACCCGATCGATCACCAGCGTCGCCACCAGCGCCGCCGCCACGATCTTCAGCACCGGCTCGGCCCAACGCCACGACGCGCTGGGGTCCACCGCCGTCATGTTCGCCACCACCAGCCAGAACGCGATGAACGCCAGCAGCACCGTCGGCAGGTTCAGGTCGACCCGCCGCGCCACCCGCGACCCGTACACCAGCAGGCTGATCCCCACCAGCCCGGCCGCCATCATCGACCAAGGCACGCCGTGCGGCAGCGCCCAGTACCACAGGAACGACGGCCGCAGCACCGCCAGGAAGTAGTACAGCAGCAGCGGCCAGAACGGGTGCAGCGTCGCGCCAAAACCGGCGGCGAGAAGCAGGATGCTCATGAAGGCAAGCTGTTTCACGCCGAGGTCACCGAGGTTGAGGCCAATACGAAGCGAGAGCCGATCCCACCGCCGGGTGGGTCGACGCCGGGGGTCAGGCGGCCCGGCCGAGCATCCGCCGGTAGTGGGGCGTCGACAGGTCCGGGTACATCGCGCCCAGCTTGCGACGCACCGCCAGCCGAAGGTCCCACGGCGTCAGCGACAGCCCGTTGAGCTTGTCGAGCACGCGCCGGTTGATCGGGTCCATCGTGCGCGGCAGCCGGTCCAGCGGGACCGTGCCGACAATCGTGAGCTGCTCGTGCCGAAGGGCGTAGGTCACGCGGCGGCGCTGGTAGATGCGCACGTCCTCGATCCGCCAGGGGCTCAGCGAGTCAAACGCATAGCCCACGCCGTCGGCCCAGACGACGCGACCGTGGTCGATGTCGTCGGCGTCGGGCAGGGCGGTCTTCATCGCGCGCGTGATCAGGTGGTCGTTGCCCATCAGCCCCAGCGGCAGGCGGAAGTCGGCGTCGGCAAGGCGGGCCAGGTGCGAGCCGCGCGCGACATACAGGTTGCCGAACACCCAACGCCGCTCGACGACCAGCCGAGCCATCTCGGCGCGGTTCCGCCCGCTCAGCGGCAGGCCGGCGCAGGCGTAGGCCCGGGGCACGTCGGCCAGGCGTCGGGTCATCGCGGCGATCGCGTCGGGGCCGCAGCGGACGTCGCCGTCCATGAAGACGTGCGCCGCGGCGTCGGTCTGCGCGGACAGGTCACCGAGCGTCGGAACGACCTGATGGACGTAGGCGTTCCACGCGTTGCACTTGTCGCCGATGGGCAGCTCGTGCACGACGACGCGCGGGTCGCGCTCGGCCAACGACCGGGCGACCGCCGGCGTGTCGTCCGTGCAGCCGTTGACCATGAGGTGGACCGAGCGGACGCGGTCGGCCGCGGCGTCGCTCAGCAGGCTGCCCACGGCGTCAGGCAGGCGGTCCTGCTCGTTGCGAGCAAAGACGCAGGCGTCGATCCGACCGGGCTCGGCCGTCGGGCCGGGAATGTCGGCGATCGCGGGGGAGTCGCTCATATCGCGGCCATCGACCACCTCACGCCGCCCGCCGCAGCGTGCCGCGTCGATGGAGTTCTCGGCCCTCGCCGAGCCGACGCAGCGCCGCCGAGAACCGCTCAGCCGACGCCGGCCAGCCGTGACGCCCGACCACGTGCGACCGCGCCGCACGCCCCATCTCGTCCAGCCGATCCGGGTCGCCCAACAGCTCGATCAACCCCCGCGCCAGCTCGCGCGTCGAGGCCGCGTTCACCGATCGGCCCGTCACGCCCTCAACGATCGTCTCGGTCGTCCCGCCCGACCGACCGCACAGCACGGGCCTACCGGCCGCCTGAGCCTCGAGCAGCACGATGCCGAACCCCTCGAAGTCCCCACCCACGGTGCGGTTCGGCAGGGCGAACAGGTCGCACGCCCGATAGCGATCGACCAGCGCCGCGCGATCGACCCGGCCGGCCCACTCGATCGAGTCGGCCACGCCACGGTCCCGCGCCAACGCCCGCAACGGGTCGCGCTCCTCGCCGTCGCCCACGACGACCCACCGCGCCCCGGGCACCGCCGCCACCACCCGCCGCCACGCCTCGATCATGCGGTCGTGCCCCTTGCGAGCCTGCAGCCGGCCGGCGGTCAGCACCACGCGGCGATCCCGCCAGCCCAGCCGACCGCGCAAGACCGATCGCTCGGCCGCGCCCATCGGCACGATCGCCTCGGTGTCCACGCCCGGCGTCACGATCGTCAGCCGGTCGGCCGCGACGTCCCAGTCGCTCGCGAGCAGCCCCGCCGTGTGACGGCTGTTGGCGATCACCCCGTCGGCCCGGCGCAACACCCGCCGCGTCAGCCACGCCAGTTCCCGGCTGCTCGACGCCGTGTTGAGCTCCTCGCCGTGCACGACCACCGCGTACGCCACCCCCGCGCTCTCGGCCGCGCAACGCACCGCCTCGCCCTCGGGCAGGCAGCGATTCGCCACCAGCACGCGCGTGTCGCCGTCGATCGTTTCTCGGATCGCCGTGCACAGTCGGCGGTACCGCCGCCACCCGCGCCAGCCGAGCTTGCCCCAGTCGTCGAACGCCATGGCCACGCGGCGCACCGGCCGCGGGTAGCCCGCGTCGTGCTCGGCCGCGCCCGGCTGCTCGCTCGTCAGCACACCGACCTCAACCCCCGCCACGCGGCGGGCCAGCTCCGCGGCATAAGCCCCGGCCCCGCCGACGCGCGGCGGGAAGTTCTCGCTCACCAGCAGCACGCTCACGCCGCCCGCCTGACCGGCGTCGCCGCAATAGCACCCGCCGCTCCCGCGACCTCGGCGTACACGCCCATCACCCGCCGCACCTGCTGGCCCAGCCCAAACTGCGCCTCGACCCGTTGACGCCCACGCTCGCCCATCGCCGACCGCTCCTCGGCCGAACCGATCAGCCGCGCCATCGCCGACGCCCACGCCCCCACGCCCCCCGGCGGGCATAACAAGCCCGTCTCGCCGTCGACGATCATCTCGGGGATGCCGCCCACGTCCGACCCGATCACCGCCACCCCCGACCGCATCGCCTCCAGCACCACCAGCCCCAGCGGCTCGGCGTGCGACGGCACCACCGCCACCCCCGCCGCCCGTCGCCAGGGCTCGACGTCCTCGCAGAACCCCGCGAACACCGCCTCGATCTCCAACGCCTCGGCCAGCCGCTCCATCTCCCGCCGATACGCCCCGCCCCCGCCCAGGTCGTCGCCCACGATCATCAAGTGACCCGCGTGCCGAGCCGACGCCGGCATCGCCGACCACGCCCGCAGCAGCGTCGCCACGCCCTTGCGCTCGATCACCTGACCCGAAAACAACACCCCCACGCGATCCATCGCCCCCGCTGCGCCTGTCGTCAACCGCTCACCCAACGCATCCCCGCCCGGGTCGAGCGCATCGTGGATCGTCACGCCCGCCTGCTTCGCCAATGTCGGCGACGACGACTCAAGCTCCGCCCGAAGCGCCCGCGACACGTAGACGTGCCGATCCGCTCCGGCCGCGTTGAACCAGTCGATCCCCGGCCCCGGATACGTGAACCGGTGATGCACCACCATCGGCAGGCCCATCCGCCGCGCGACCGGCGCGACCATCCGGGCCGTCGGCAAGTCGTTCGCGTGCACCACGCCCGCCCCCATCCGCGCGATCGCCGCCTCGATCCCGCGCACCCGCGCCCGATGCCGCCACCACGCCCCCCGGCCGATCGGGTCCAACGGCGTCACCGCCACCTCGAACCCCGCCGACCGCGCCCGATCCGCCACCACGTTCTCCGCCCCCAGCAACCGCCACACGGCGCACCCCGCGTCCCGCAACCCCGTCGCCAGCCGCTCCCCCGCCACCTCCGCGCCGCCCATAAACGGCGACCGCCCCGCCAGGCACACCCGACCCGACCACGCCGGCCCGCTCATCACGCCGCCCTCCGCTCATCCGCCCGCGCCGCCGCGTCGTCCGCCGGCTCGATCTTCCACCCGCCGGCGCACACCACCCGCGCCTGACCCATCCCCGTCAGCCGCTCGTCCATCGCCGCCGAAGGCACCACGCTGAACGACGCCGCGTCCGCCACCTCGTCGATCCGCTCGGCCCCCGCGTACACCGTCAACGCCACCGTGTAGCTCCCCGCCGCCAGCACCAGCCCGTCCAGCCCGACGGTAACGCCCGTCTCGCCCGACCCCGCCACGCTCACGGTCGCCGGGCTCATCGCCGTCGCCACCCGCGTGCGGTCCGCCGCGTCGATCGACACCGCCACGCTCAGCCCATCCCACGCCCGCCCGTTGGCTCCGCTGCGCAGCCGCGCCGTCACCGACACGCGATCCCCCCACAGCAGCTCTTCCTCGATCAAGCCCTGCTCGTCGCTCACCCCGCACCCCACCAGCAGCCGCGCCGCCGCGCCCGACCGCTCCAGTTCCGCCGGCCGCACCGCGTGCGCCAGGTCCGACGACGCCGCGCCCGTCTCGCGCTGCGACGCCCGGTACGCCGACAACACCTCGCCGCAAGGCCCGATCTGCACCACCCGCCCCTTCGACAGCCACAACGCCCGATCGCACAGCCCCTCGACCAACCCGAGGTCGTGGCTCACGAACAGCACCGCCTTGCCCTCCGCCGC
>JBCBUE010000072.1:0-16683 GCA_039818285.1 Planctomycetota bacterium
CTTCCTGACTTACAACGTCCACTTTGACGCGGGCGATCTCGACGAAGCGAATCGACTCAGCGAGGCCAACAACCTTCGCAGCAACGCCGACGGCCTTGGCGACGGTGAGTCGATCGTCTACCTGGGTGATTTCAACTTCACCTCCAGTGCCGAGCCGGGCTACGGGGCGTTGACCGCGGCGGGCAACGGCCAGGCGCACGACCCGGTTGGAATCTCTTCGTGGCCGTCTGCTTTCTTCCGGACCTACAACACCCAATCGACTCGAACACAGTCACTCCCCGACGGTGGCGCCAACGGCGGGATGGATGACCGTTTCGACCTGCAACTGGTGACCGGCGAGCTCATGGATGGCGACGGGCTGAGCTATATCGGCCCCAACGCGACGGGCGTGGCGACACCCGAACACTCCTACCGAGCATTCGGCAATGACAACGTGGGCGTGGACGCCGCGGTGAACGACGTGACGACGGGCGTCGAGTACTCAGCCGCCGTCCTCAACGCCCTTCACGACTTCAGCGATCATCTGCCCGTGGTGGCTGACTATCAGCTGCCCGGTATCCTCTCGGCCGAGGCGACGGTCGACAACGACCGCGTGATTGTCGGTGGCTTCACGCTCGCGCAGGTCGACGTGTCGAACGACGCGACGCCTGTTGCCGCGGCCGGCGCGGACACGATCGATTTTGAGATCACGTCCCCGACCGCGATTTTCACGGGCTCCACCACGGGCGAGGTCGCTCCGTTGGCGTCGGCCGAGGAACGTCCGGCGGTCATCCTCGTCACCGCCCCCGGCGTGACGACGACCGACTTCGATGTCACAAGCACCGCCGCCGACCTGAACGACAGCCTCGTGACCGCCTCGGTTGACGTGACCGGCCTGTCGTCGGCCGAGGCCTCGTTCGAGGCGGGCACCACCGACACCTCGCTGACCATCGATTTCGGCGAGGTCGCCCTCGACTCGGGTGGCGGCTCGCTGTCCGAGTTGTTCGATGTGTTCAATCGCGAGATCACCGCCGGGTTTACCTCGGCCCTGGACATCGATGGCGTCCAGCCGATCACGGGCGACACCTCGACGCTGTCGTTGTCGCCCTGGTTGACTCAGGTCCTCGCGGGTGACTCGGCGAGCGGGACCGCTCTGTTCGACACCTCGGTGCTCGGGAGCTTCTCCGCGACATGGGAGATCGCCTACTCCGACGAAGACCTGCCCGGCGAGACCTCGGGCACGCTCACGGTCGATCTGATCGGCGAGGTCATCGCGGCCCTGCTCGAGGGCGACTACAACGGCGACGGCGTTGTTGATGGCGCGGACTACACGTTCTGGGCGAACCGCTTCGGCGGGACGACCCCCGACGACCTCTTGGCCGACGGCAACGGCGACGGCTTTGTCGACGGCGCCGACTACACCTATTGGGCCAATCGTTTCGGCAACACCAGCAACCTGACCCTCGACGAGATCAACGAGCTCTTCTCGCCGATCGCCGTGCCCGAACCCGCCGTGATTTCCCTTCTGGTTCTGCTGGGCTTGCCTTATGCTACGCGTCGTCGTGGCCGCAACGCCGCGGCCTAAGCGTGGGTTCCTCCGTTGTTCAACGCGGATTCATGGTGTTTTGCTCGAGCGGTGGGTGTGGTGTCGATCCGGTCTGAGCCGGAACCAGCAAGCGGGGATGGAGCGTCGTGATGAGTTGGCGATCGGGAGTGGGTTGGCGGGGTTGGGTCGTGCCGCTTGGCGGCGTTGCGGCGCTTCTGTCGGTTTGTCCGGCCATGGGTTTGAGCATCCGGGACGACGTCAACCAGTCTGCCCATGAAGTGTTGGCGGACATTCCGCCCTTCAACCTCAGCGGCACCTTCACCAACAGCGGCGGTGGCCGCAGCGGCACGCTGCTCAACGACGAGTGGGTGCTGACCGCGGCTCACAATGGAAATCGCGCGGGCTTCACGCTCAACGGGCAGACGTCATCGATCGCTGAACGCATCGTGTTCCCTGGCGACACGAACGGCAACAACGCGTCCGACGGCCTCGACTTCGCGCTGATGCGCTTGTCCACCCCGATCACGCCGCCCTCGGCCTTCCCGGGTTTCTACACGGGCGACCACGCGTCGCTGTTCGGCGACCTCGCTTACCTCACCGGCTCGGGCGACACGGGCACGGGCGTGGACCCCGGCGGCGCGACGGGCCCCTCGGCTCGATTGGCCGGCACGAATCGGGTCTCACAGGTCGGCGGCACGGTGCTCGGGACGGAGTACGCCGACAACATCGTGTTTACCGATTTCTCCGACCCGGACGAGCCCGCGTTCCCGTCGGTCACGTCGGCGGAGGTCGGGCTGACGGACGGCGACTCGGGCGGCGGCTTCTGGCTTCAGAACGACGAGGGGGACTACGTGCTCGCGGGGGTGCATTCGTTCGTCTTCCCGGTCGCCTCGCAGCAGTTGGGCCTGTACGGCCAGATCAATGCCTCGACTCTCCTGACTCAAGACGTGATCGACTGGATCGAGCAGACCATCTCCGGAGTGCTCGAGGGCGACTACAACGGCGACGGGGTGGTGGACGGGTCGGACTACACGTTCTGGGCGAACCGCTTCGGCGGGACGACGGCGGACGACCTGCTGGCGGACGGCAACGGCGACGGCGTGGTCGATGGCGCTGACTACACCTATTGGGCCAACCGGTTTGGGGAAGGCGCGAGCCTGTACTCGCCAATTCCGACAGCCGGCGAGGTCGGTGGGCCGGTGGTTCCCGAACCCGCGGTGGTCAGCCTGGTGATGGCCGGCGTGGGCCTCGCGGCAGCCGGATCCCGTCCCCGCCGTCACGGCTGAAGCGGTGTCGCGCTGGGCGGCGATCGAAGGCTCAGCAGAGCGCCAGGAAGCACAGCACGGCCAGCACCGCGATGCGGCGCTTGCTGGCTCGATCGGGGGACGTGAAGTCGAAGATGCGCTGGAGGGCTTGAGCGGTCGCCATGCCCGACCCCATCAAGGGCGATGCCGACGTCGCCGGGGTCGGTTAGGTATCGCGTAAGCAGTGATTGCGTGGTAACTTGCGGCGAATGAGCAGGATTCGTTTCGATCGGCGTCGCGGGCGGGTGTGGCGTCTTGGCAACATCGCGATCGCCGCGGTGTGGTGCGTGCTCAACGCGCCGGGCGGCCCGGTCGCGGCCCAGGACGGCGTGGAAGAGAGCCTCGATCCGCCGACCACGGCGGCCTCGGTGGGCACATCGGTCGGTCCGGCCGACGGGCTGGTGGCCTTGGACCTGGTGCAGGGGTGGGTGCGTCGCGGCTCGGTGGAGCCGACCGAGGCGGAAGCGTTGGGCCGGGCCGAGCGGGCGGGTCTGTTCGGGGTGCGGGTCTGCCTGCGGCTGGGGGGGCGGGTGATGGGGACGGGGGAGGCGTATCTGAGACGGCTGCCCGACGGGGGCGAGGACGGGGCGGTCGACATGGTGGGGCTGCTGCGGACGGCGACGGAGGACGCGATTAGCGCGGCGAAGCGCCGGCTGCGGCGTGGGGCCGACGCCGAGCCTGGCAGCGGGCCGCCGCGGGAGATGACCTGGGCGACGGCGTCGGGTCTGATGACGGCGAGCGTCGAACTCGCGTATGACCGGCGCCGGCTGCCGGTGGGGAAGGGTGGGGCAATGGGGCTGGCCGCGGCGGGCTGGGTGCCCGGGGTCGAGGGCCTGCGGGTGGCGCCGGTCGTGGGCGACGGGCCGGGCGGGGTGGCCTGGCCGGGCTGGGCGTTGGCGACGAATATGGACGCCGGGCGGCAGTTGTCTGCGGCGATGTCGGGCGCCGGGTTCGAGCCCGGTGTGGCGTTGGGGATGATGGCCGTGCCGGGGCGGGTGCTCGAGCGGTTCGACACGGTGCACGCGGCGCGCCCGGGGCCCGAGCTCTGGCCGGTGATGTACGAGCGGGGGCTGCCGACCGACGAGCCGATCGGCGCGGCGAACGCGGCCGACGTGCAGCGGGCCGGCGAACGGCTGACCGAACACCTGCTGGCGCGGGTGACCAGCGACGGCGGCGTGCTGGGCGACTACGAGCCGGGGCAGGATCGCTGGCAGCCGGCTCGATCGACGGGGGCCTCGCGGGCGGCCGTCTTGCTGGCGTTGACCGAGGCACGCGCGGCGGGCTGGGTCGGCGACGCCGACTGGGAGCGAGTCGAGTCGGCGATGCGGGCGGCGGCGTCTGCCTGGAGCGACCCCGCTGGGGAATCAGACCCGCCGCGGGTGGGCATGGTCGAGGGCGGGATGCTGCTGGGGGCGTTGGCGGACCCGATCTGGTCGGCGGCCTGGGCCGACCGGGCGCGTGGGGCGTTGGCCGAGGCGTTGGCGGTCGAGCTCTGGCGGGCCGAGGCGGGCGACGCGACCGATTGGGGCGTGATCGAGACGATCGCGCTCTGGGGGTTGGCTCGGGCGTCGGCTCGGGCGGGCGGGGCGTTGGCGTGGGATGACACGCGATGGGATCGCGTGACTCAGGCCGGCGAAGCGATGCTCGCCCGCGGCGACGTGGCGGGCCTGTGGTGGCTGGGCCGGGCGCGCGAAGCGATCGGCGAGCCGGACGGCCTGCCGCCCGCCGACGTCCCGGCCGAGACGCGGGCTGCGCTGGGGCTGCTCTCGACGCAGCGGTTGGCCGACCCCGAGAGCGGCCGGCGATCCGAGGTGGGCGGGCTGATGGGTGTCGAGCCCGCGGGCGCCCCAGAGCCGACGTGGAAGACCGCGGCCGGCCTGGGCTGGCTGTCCCTGATGGCCCGGCAGGCCCAGACCCCTGGCGATCGGTTTGCGCTGCTGCTGGGCATGACCCAGGCGGCCGGCTTCGTGGAGCGGCTCCAGCTCACGCCGACCCGCCTGTGGTACGGCCTCGACCGGCCGGCCGCGCTGTACGGCGTGCGTGCGTCGCTCACCGATCACGCCCTCCCCGCCGGGCCCAACGCCATCAGCCTGCTCGCGTTGCTCGAGGTCATCCGCACCACCGCGGCCGACCCGACCGCCGACCTGCCCGCCGCTCCGCCCTCGACCGCCGATGTCGATCCGTCCGAGGTGCCTAGTCCTTGAACATCCCCCGAGCCCACGCCCGCTGACTGCCTAAGTCTTCAGCAGAAACCGGCGCCGCGGCCATGCCAAGGCCGGTTATCGGGGCCAAGACCGCCCGCCGCCAGACCCACTGGGTTGGCATCGCGCTTGCAGTCTGTGTACCGATCGCCATGAGGGGTTTCTGGGGAGGGAGAGCGGTGATCGAGGGAGAGAGATGCGGCCGTTACGCGGCCGCATTTTTCATTGGGTACTCAACCGTCCTCGAGGCCTGCTCATCTGAAGGATCGCCCGTCTCGGCGCTGGCCTCGTCTCAGCTGGTCTCCGCCTCCATCGCCAGCACCTTCTCCAGCCGCCGTTGGAACCGCTCGCCGCCGTCGTACTTGGCCTTGAGGAACGCGGTCACCAGGGCTTTGGCCAGCTCGATCCCGATGATCCGGGCCCCGAGGCAGAGCACGTTCATGTCGTCGTGCTCGACACCCTGGTGGGCCGAATACGCGTCGTGGCAGACCGCGGCGCGCACGCCCGAGACCTTGTTGGCCGCGACCGACGCCCCGACGCCCGAGCCGCACAGCAGCACCCCGCGCTCGGCGTGGCCGTGCTGGATCGCCTGGCCGATGTAGCGGGCGAAATCGGGGTAGTCGTCGCTCTTCTCGTACGTGTGGGCGCCGAGGTCGACGACCTCGTGGCCGAACGACTCGATCAGGGCGGCGAGCTCGCCCTTGAGGGCGAATCCGCCGTGGTCACAGGCGATGGCGATCTTCATGCGTGAGGTCCGGGGCGGGGCATGTCGGCCGACAGGGTAACAGCCGGCCTCCGGGGCAACGCGCGATCGACCGCTAGAGTGCCCCGCGATGTCCGATGCCGATGCCTCGCTGCTCGACGCCTGCCGCCGCGCCCGCCGCGTGCTCTGCGTCACCGGCGCCGGCGTCTCCCGCGGCTCGGGCGTGCCCACCTACCGAGACGCCATGACCGGCCTCTGGGCTAACTACCGCCCCGAGGAGCTCGCGACCCCCGAGGCCTTCGCCGCCGACCCCGCTCTGGTCACCCGCTGGTACGACGAGCGCCGCCTCGCCTGCCTGAAGTGCCATCCCAACGACGGCCACCGCGCCGTCGCCCGCTGGCAACACCGCCTCGATGATCGACCCGACGCCTCGTTCACCCTCGTCACCCAGAACGTCGACGACCTGCACGAACGCGCCGGCAGCCCCGCCGACCGCGTCCACCACATCCACGGCACCATGTTTCGCTGGCTGGCCCCACGCACCGGCCAGCGCTACGACGCCTTCGACAACCGGCCGCTCGTCGACGACGATCGCTACCCCCCGCGCTCGTCGGCCGGGCACGCGCTGCGGCCGGACATCGTCTGGTTCGGCGAGACGTTGCCGACCGACGTGCTGACGGTCGTGCAGGCGGCGCTCGAGGATTGCGACCTGTTCATCTCAGCCGGCACCTCGGGCGTGGTGCACCCGGTGGCCGGTTTCGTACACGCCGTACGCCCGGGCGCCGTCACCGTCGAGGTCAACCCCGAGCCCACGCCCATCAGCCCCGCGTTCGACCACACGCTTCGCGAGCCCGCCGAGGTCGGCCTGCCGCGCCTGGTCGGCGACGCGCAGGGCGAGGATTAGCGGACCTCGCCCCGCGCGGTGATGACCCGGCCGACGCCGTGACGACATCGATCGTGATGCCCAGCGCCCCGACCACCCCGCCCCAGCAAGCGTCGAGCCGCCGCCCGATCCTGCTGCTGGGCGTGATGAACCGCTGCGGCACCAACCACCTCGCGTGGCTGCTCGGGCAACACCCCGATGTTCACGCCGCCGAGGCCGGCCGTTCCGGCGAGGACTACCTGCTGAAGCGCGCCGACCTGCTCGCCGACTACGCCGCCGACACCGTGCGTCACTGGTCCGACGACCACCGCGACGCGATGGCCGACCGCGTGCTCGCGGCGATGGGCGACGGGCTGCTCGGCGTGATTCGCGGCGACGCCGCCGACGGCCAGCGCCTGCTGCTGCGCACGCCGCGCCTCTTCGCCATCGATCAGGCTGCTCGGCTGTTCCCCACGGCGCGGATGGTGCTGCTGATGCGCGACGGGCGCGAGGTCGTGGCCTCGGCCGAGAAGACGTTCAGCGCGTTGCCCGCCGGCGAGTGGGAACGCCGATGGAGCGACGGCGCCGAGCGTCTCTGGGACGTGACCGCCGGCCAGGACGCGGGCGACGCGCCGCTGCCCTGGCAGCTCGTGCGCTTCGAGTCGCTCGTCGCCGATCCGCGCGGCACGATCGAGCGGCTGCTCGAAGGGCTCGGGCTCGACCGCGCGACGTATCCCTGGGCGGCGCTCACGTCCGCCCCGCTCATCGGGTCTTCGACGGCCATGCCCGCGGCCGACGCCGCCCAGCCCCGCTGGACCCCGACGGCCAAACCCGCTGACTTCAAGCCCAAGGGCCGATGGCACGACTGGTCCCCCGCTCGCCGCTGGCGCTTCGACCGGCTCTGCGGCGCGGCGATGGCTCGATGGGGGTACGGCGCGGCGGCCGAGGCCAGGCCGGGTTGGTGGGGGTGGGGCCGAGGACGCCGGGCGGCGTAACGGGCGCTCGGGGCGAGCAGAAAATTTCTTAACGCCACGCAATAGCCCGTCAGCCGGGCCGTTGGACTCATGGCCAAGCGACGCAAGCTTGTTCCCGGATAGGCCGCTTCGTTCACCGCCTCTTGGAGAAGTCCATGCCTCGCTCCCCCATGCTGTCCTGCGCCCTCACACTGATCGCCTCGGTCGGCCTGATGTCGATCCCCGCCGTGACCGACGCCGGCTCGCCCCCCGACGACGACTTCTCGATCGTCGCCGGCAAGGGCAGGATCGTCACGAACGCCGGCGGCGAACGCGTTGGCGACCGCCTCGACAGCGGCGCGTGGGAGGTCACCAACGCCGACGCCGTCGAGGGCGAGCTCGTCGGCGACGTGCTCTCGATCGAGTTCTCGCTCGACGCCGATCAGAGGCGTCGCGGCCGCGTGTTCAAGCTCTCCGGCGACGACGTCAGCCTCACCTCCGACGCCGGCACGACCGCCTTCGACGACGTCCGCGGTCGCATGGGCGCCAAGCAAAATCGCAACGGCGACCACCTCAGCAAGATCAAGATCAAGGCCAGCAACGGCGACGGCGAACGCCTCAAGGCCACCGCCCGCGGCCGCGAGAACGGCTAAGTCGATTCCGTTCCAGATTCCTTGCGTCGCGGCGTCGGACCGGTCGTGTGATCGGTTCGACGCCTCTTTTTTCATGCGCCGGCGGTACGTTGTGTCGGATGCAGCAGCGGGACGAGTCGGCGTTGAGCACGCGCGGCCGTGCGGTCGTCACGGCGGTGCTCGGCGTCGCGATCGTGGCGCTGGCCGTCTCGCTTTACGCGCGGGCTTGGCCGGGCGAGTACGTCTTTGATGCGATCGGCGTGATCGAGAAGCACGAGGGCGTACAGCCTGGCGCGGGCCCGTGGGCGTTGTGGACCGATACGTACTGGGGTGAGCAGGCGGACAATCGGTTGTACCGGCCGGTCACGATGACGACCTATTGGGTCGAGCTCGCGGTGCTGGGGTTTGACGAGGCGTGGATGCACATGCGGCTCAACCTTGCGCTGCACGCGCTGGTGGCGTTGGGTGTGTGGGCAATCGCGTGGCGGTGGACGGGCTCGATGTGGGGCGGCTGGTGCGCCGGTTTGCTAATGGCGGTGCACCCGATCGGGACCGAGGGGGTGGCGAATCTGGTGGGGCGGGCCGACACGCTGGCGGCGGTCCTGGGGCTGGCGGCGTTGTGGGTGTGGCCCGGCGTGGCTGCGGTGCGCGGGGCGGGGTGGCGTGTCGCGGGGGCGGTGTTGCTGTGGGCGGCGGCGGGGTACAGCAAAGAGTCCGCGGTGGTGATCCCGGCGCTGGCGCTGGTGGGCGACTGGGTCGAGCGTGGCGCACGTGGCTGGGACGCGGCGTGCCGGCGGCGCGCGGCGTGGCGATACGGCGGGTGGGCGTTGGCCGGCGTGGCGTGGCTGGGTTGGCGGGCGTGGGTGTTGTCGGACGAGCCGGCGTTCGCCGGCCTGGAGATCGTCAACCCGATCGGTGACGCCTCGGGGCTGGGGCGGTGGGGCACGGCGATGGTGGTGTTGGGGATGGACCTGCGTGTCGTGTTCCTGCCCAAGTGGATGGCGGCGGAGTACGCGTTCGACGCGATCCCGCTGGTGGCGGGGTGGGGCGATCTGCGCCTGTGGGCGTCGCTGCTGGCGGTGGCCACCACGCTGGCGGCGGCCGGGTGGGCGGCGTGGTGGGGCTCTGGGTGGGCGGCCGAGACCAACGGTCAAGCGGCCGACGATGGCCGGTGGTGCCGAGCGGTGGCGGGCGGGGTGGCGTGGTTCTGGTTGGCGGTGCTGCCGTTCGCGAACCTGGTGTTCGTCATCGGGGTGGCGATGGCGGATCGGCTGCTGTACCTGCCGTTGATCGGTTGGTGCATCGCGGCCGGCGGGCTGGTGGCGTGGGGTTCGCGCTATGGCGGGCGGCGAGCCGTGGCGACGTGGGCCTTGGTGGTCGTGTCGGTCGCGCTGCTCGGCTGGCGGACCTGGGACCGGGCGCCGGTCTGGGAGAGCCAGGCGACGCTTCGGCTGCAGTCGGTCCGCGATACGCCACGCAATGTCCGGGCATTAGGTCGAGCGGCCATGACGCTGATGGCCGACGGGCTCACCGTCAACACCGCGGTTCAGGCCGAGGCCTATCTCAACGAGGCGCTCGCGATCATCGAGCCGATGCATTTCCACGCTCGCTCGTCGCTGCTGGGCCAGCTGGCGCTGCTGCGGCTGACCGACCCGCGGGCGACGACCGCGGCGCAGCGCGAGGCCAACGTCGCCGAGGCCGAGCGGTTGCTGGAGTCCGTGATCGCGCACGAGGCGGACGACACGCCGTATCGCCGGCGATGGGAAGCCAGGCAGCGCTGGCTGCAATCGCACGAGGGGGACGAGCCGCGTCCATACGGGTATGTCACCGAGCGCACGAACTTGGCGCAGCTCCGAGCGATGCAGGGTCGGCCGGACGACGCCGTGGCACTGATGGAAGTCGCGGCGCAGATCGATCCGGGTAATGCGGTCAGTTGGGACCGGCTCGGCCGGTGGCGGCTGCAAGCCGGCGACGCGGCGGGAGCCGTCACGGCTTATGCGCGGGCCGCTGCCCTCGAGCCGGAGTCCGTGAGCCGCCGCACGAGCCTGGCGGAGGCCGAGCTCAGCACGGGCGACTACGCCGCGGTGTTGGCGTCGGCCGAGCGTCTCATCGAGCTGGCTCGTGAGGGCGAGGCGGTCAGCGGCCAGGTGGTGGAACGCCTGTTGGTCGGGTCGATCGGCGGGATGTATCGATCGGCGTCGAGCGACGCTCAACGCGACAAGGCCGAAGCGCTGGCTCGGCGGTACGGCGTGTGGTCGACGGTGGCTGGGCAGGCCGAAGTCGACGTCGATGCCGCGGACGAGGCGTCGCCGCAGCCCGCCGAGTAGGTAGCGTGGCCGAGATCAATGACGCGATCTACGCCAAGCGACGCGCGATCGTCGGTTCGTCGACGGGGTCGATCACGCCGCGATCCGTAACGATCGCGGTGATCAGCTCGGCCGGGGTGACGTCGAAGGCCGGGTTGTAGGTCGCGAGGTCGGGCAGCTGCGCGTGCGTCGGGGCGGTCGGTTTGCCGAAGCCGTTGGTGATCTCGACGGCGTCGCGCTGCTCGATGGGGATGTCGGCGCCGCTGGGGCAGTCGAGGTCGAACGTGGTCGTGGGGGCGGCGATGAGGAACGGGATGCCGTGGTGCTTGGCGAGCACGGCGAGGTTGTAGGTGCCGATCTTGTTGGCCGTGTCGCCGTTTGCGGCGATGCGGTCGGCGCCGGTGATCACCAGCCCGACGAGCCCCCGCTGCATGACGTGCGCCGCCATGTCGTCGCAGATCAGCGTGGTGTCGATCCCGGCCGCGGCGAGCTCGAAGGCGGTCAGCCGCGAGCCCTGCAGCAGCGGGCGCGTCTCGTCGGCGAAGACGTTGAAGTTCAGGCCGCGCTGCTGGGCCAGGTACATGGGCGCGGTGGCGGTCCCGACGCCGCCGGTCGCGAGGGCGCCGGCGTTGCAGTGGGTCAGCACGCCGCGGCGGTCCTCGCTCAGCGCCTCGATGAATCGCACGCCGTGCTCGCCGATCGCCAGGCAGGCGGCCCGATCCTCGTCGTGGATCGCCACGGCCTCGGCCAGCAGGGCGTCGGGCGTGTGCGGTCGGTGGGCCCGCAACCGATCGAGCGCGCCGAACACGTTGACCGCTGTCGGCCGCGCGCTCGCCAGGTGGTCGCACGCCGCCGGTACCGCCTCGGGCGCGTCTTGCGCGGCGATCACCACCCCGTACGCCGCGGCGATCGCGATCGCCGGCGCCCCGCGCACGCTCAGCCGCTTGATCGCGTCCCACACGTCCTGCACGGTCGTGCACTCGAGGTACACCTCCTCGGCGGGCAGCCAGGTCTGGTCGAGCAGGCGGAGGTGGCCGGTGGCGGCGTCGCCGATCCACGCGATGTTGGGCGGGGGCTTCATGGGCGGTGGTCGATCTCGGTGGCGTTGAAGGAGGAGCGGTCAGCTTAGACTCTGGCCGTGAAACGCACGGACGTGTGGACGACGCGGGCGCTGCTGCGATGGACGGCCGAGCACCTCGAACGCAAGGGCGTCGACCAGCCTCGACTCTCGGCCGAGATGCTGCTGGCCCACGTGCTCGGCGTCGAGCGGCTCAAGCTGTACACCGACGCCGACCGCCCGGCCAGCGAGCTCGAGCGGGCCGCCTTCCGCGAGCTGGTCGAGCGGGCCGCCGAGCACGAGCCGGTCGACTATCTCGTCGGCAAGTCGCCGTTCTTCTCGCTCATGCTCGAGGTCACCCCGGCCACGCTCATCCCCCGACCCTCGACCGAGACGCTCGTCGAGCACGTCATCCAGCACGCCCGCCGCACCCCCGGCTTTGCCAACCCGCTCATCGCCGACATCGGCACCGGCTCGGGCGCGATCGCGATCGCTTTGGCCAAGCACATCGAGGGCAGCCGCGTCGTCGCCACCGACCTCAGCGCCCCCGCCCTGGACATCGCCCGCCGCAACGCCGAGGCCAACGGCGTCGCCGACCGCATCGACCTCCGCCAGGGCGACCTCCTCGAACCCCTCGGCGCTCAACGCGTCGACTACCTCGTCAGCAACCCGCCCTACATCCCCGATGCCGAGTGGGACGACGTCGACCGCAACGTCAAGGAGTACGAGCCCGAGTCGGCCCTGCGCGGCGGCGCGGACGGCTTGCAATACGTCCGCCCGCTGATCGAGGCCGCCGGCGCGACCCTCAACCCGCCCGGCCACGTCGCCATCGAGATCGCCGCGGCGACTAAGGCCGAGTGCATCGCGATCGCCGAGGCATCGCCCGCCCTCGAGCATGTGCGTGTCTTGGCGGATCACGAGGCACTACCGCGGGTGCTCGTGGCGGATCGGGTTGTAAGTACCTGAGCACGCAGTTTTACGACTTACCGCGAAAAAAGCGTAGCCCGATCGCAATCAAACCCAAGGCTATGACAGCTGCCAAGGCGAGTTCCGCCCAGCCCAGCGGCCCCACTAGGCCTAGCACCAACGAATCCATAGGAACTTGCGGGGAGCGCAAGAGTGCGATCAACGCATCACGTCGTCGCGACCGAGGTCGACGATCGGCTGGCCCTGCGGGTTGATCGGGTAGTTGCCCGGCGAGCCGAACTTCAGGGCGGCCGTGCGACGCAACAGCTCGGTCTCGTCCGAGCCGGGCACCTCGACGCTGGCGGTCTCGCCCGACAGGCCGGTGACGAACAGCGTGAAGCGATCGACGTCGGTGTTGAAGTGCGGCCAGATGATGACCGACTCGCGAGCGTAGTCCGGCCCTTGCAGGATCTCGCCGACGACCTGCGTGGGCGGCTCGAGCAGGTCATTGTCGAGCTGAGCGTCGATGGCGCGGTACACGGCCGGGGGGATATCGACGTTGGCGTCGATCATCTGGCCGGCGTCGGTGTAGACCGTGGCGTTGGGCACGAACAGCCGGTCGGCGCCGGTCTGGTTGGTCACGGTGTACGGCAGGTACCAGTACCAGCGGGTCTGGCCGGCGAGGTCCTCCACGGCGATCGCGCGGGGCACCTGGTAATCGAAGTCCAGGGTCCAGCTCGGTGAGGCGGTGCGCGGCGTGGCGAAGGTGCCCATGTCGGGTCGGCCGGCCTGCTGGGCGTCGGCCGGGGCGGTCAGGCCGATCGTCGCCACGATCACTGGAAGAAGCGTCACGCGTGGGAGTTGCATCGCCGCAGTATCGTACCCGGGCCCCGGGGGGTCAACGCCGCGCACCGGACCGACGACTTGCCCACGCCACCCGACCCGCCCGCCTCTGGCCCGACGGCCGACCTCCCCGGCCCGGGGTCGTGGACCGTCCGCGTCCCCGCCCCTAGCGAGCGGCAGGCCGCGCTGTCCCTGCTGCTGACCGGGCGGGCCTACGGCGGCGAGGCCGCGGTCCGCCGCTTCGACGATTACCTCGCCCGCCAGCAGCTCGGCGACGCCTTGATCCGCACGGCCTGGGCCGGCACCCGCCCGGTGGCCACGGCCGCGGCCGTCCTCAACCCCGGCCGCGCCGCGATGATGTTTGTCTCGCGGCCGCGGTCGGCCCGGGGCGATCGGGCCGCCGTCGAGACGGTGCGAGACCTGATCGACGCCCTGCCGCCAGACCGCGTGCGGCTGGTGCAGGCGCTGCTGGAGCCCAGTCAGTCGGCGGAGCGGCGCGTGGTCGCCGAGGCGGGGATGGCCGAGCTGGCCGTCTTGGCGTACCTGTCGCGGACGATCGAGACCGCCGACCGAGGGTCGGCGGCCGCGCGAGCGGCGTTGACGGGGCAGGGCCTGCGGCTCGAGTCGTGGGCGGCGTCCCGGGCCGGCGCCTTTGCCAACGCCGTCGAGCGGTCCTACGAGCAGACGCTCGACTGCCCGGCCCTGCGCGGCGTACGCCCGATCGAGGACGTGATGGCTGGCCACCGCGCCGCCGGTCGATTCGATCCCGCCAAGTGGGTGCTGGCCACCGAAGCCGACGGCAGCCCGGCCGGCGTGATGCTGCTCAGCGAGCTGCCCACCGAGTCGGCGGGCGAGCTGGTCTACCTCGGCATCCCGACCGCCTGGCGTCGCCGCGGCATCGCCGGGCGATTGCTCCGGCTCGGCGTCGCGATGCTCGCCGAGGCGGGGTTGAGCCGACTGCTGTTGGCGGTCGATCAGTCGAACGCGCCGGCGCTGGGCCTCTATCGCCGCGAGGGCTTTGTCCCCACCGGTCGGCGCCACGCCTGGATGCGAGTGATCGGCGAGGGCGTCGATAGCTGACGGTTTTCCACTTGCTCGGGCGCTTTGCACAATCGGTGGAGAACTATTCTTGCTTTGCTGTAACGCATTACGGGAGAACGTTCTGAAACGACAGGCACCCGGGATCAGCAGGCAGGCCGCTTGTGGCGCGAGCGGTCGGTGCCTATGCTGCCCGGTCGCGACAAAGGATTGTTGCTCGCGGGCCAGGACGTGAAGGCCGTGCGGAAAACATAGGCAGGGCAAGGAAATTCGTGTCCTGCCGGGCGAGAGCCGGGCCAGCCGATCTTTGGGGGGCCACTTCAACGCTCAAGCCGGGACGGACCCACACACCAGCAACCAACCCCGCGCGATCTCGCATCGCTCGGTGTGATATGTGCCGGAAGTCCTCGGCCCACTGCTTTCGCATGGGCCCGCACCTTCCGGCTAGGAGGCCACCCCGTGAACTCAGTCGCCCGTCTGAGCCGACCCGACACCCCGACCGCGGAGCATGCCACGCACGACACGGGGATCGCCGACAAGCTCTCGGCTCGGATCGGGCAGCGGCCGTACGCGATGTGGTTCGAGCGGTCCGCCAAGCTCCAGTTCGAGCCGACGCGCGACGCCGTGCGCGTGGCCGTTCCCAACCGCTTCGTCGCCGACTGGATCGAGCGCCACTTCGAACGCGACGTGGCGGCCGCCGCCGGCGAGTCGGTCGGGCGCGACGTGCAAGTCGAGATCGACATCGACCCCGCCGCCTTCAGCCGCCAGGACTCGGTTGCGTCCGCCGGCGTGACCAGCGCCCCGTCCGCCAACGAGGCGGCGACGGGCGAGCAAGCCAAACGCAAGCGCCGGCGGCGCCCGGTCGACACCGCGGCCCTGCTCGCCCGACGGGGCTTGCGTCATCGTCTCGAGCAGTTCGTCGTCGGCCCCAGCAACGAGCTCGCCCACGCGGCCTGCTGCCGGCTCGCCGACGAGGCCGTCGAGGGCAAACGCACGCACTCACCGCTCTTCCTCCACGGCGGCTGCGGCCTGGGCAAGACCCACTTGCTCCAGGGCGCATGCCGACGCGTCCTCGAGCAGATGCCCGACGCCGGCGTCCTCTACCTCACCGGCGAGCAGTTCACCAACGACTACATCACCGCCGTCCGCACCGGCAAGCTCGACGACTTCCGCCGACGCATGCGCTCCCTCGAGCTCCTCGCCCTCGACGACCTGCACTTCCTGGCCAACAAGTCCTCCACCCAGCAGGAGTTCCTGCACTCCTTCGATCAGATCGACCTCGGCGGGGCCCGCGTCGTCCTCGCCTCCGACTCCCACCCCCGGCTGATCGACAAGTTCTCCGAGCAGCTCGTCAGCCGATGCGTCCAGGGGCTGGTCGTCCAGGTCAACCGCCCCGACGGCGACACCCGACGCAAGCTCGTCGCCGCGATGGCCCGCCGCCGCGGGCTGATCCTCGAGCCCGTCGCCGAGGCCATCCTCGCCGCCCAGATCGGCACCGACGGCTCGGTCCGCGAGATCGAGGGCCTGCTCACCAAGCTGCACGCCCTGATTACTCTCGCCGGCGACCACGAGGCCACCGCCCAGCCCGTCGGCCGCCACTGGGTCGACCGCCTCATCCACGGCGAGAACCACTCGACCACCCGCCGTCGCGTTCATTACGAGCACATCGTCGCCGTCGTCACCCAGGAGCTCGGCGTCACCGAGGCCCAGCTCGCCGGCCGCGGCCGCCACAGCCAGGTCGTCCTCGCCCGCGCCGTGCTCATCCGCCTCTGCCGCGAGCTCACCACCATGAGCTTCCCCGAGATCGCCCGCGCCATGGGCAAGAGCAATCACTCGACCGTCATCACCGCCGACCAGCGCCTCAAACGCCAGATCGACGAGGGCCTCACCGCCCGCCTCGCCGGCCACGACGACGCCATGCCGCTGACCGACCTGCTCGAACGCCTCCGCCGAAGCGTCACCCGCACCTGATCCTCGCGTGGCCCCATCTCGGCCACGCCCGCACACCGAAGGACCGCCGGCGCTTCAGGACGAAGCACACCGCCACGCCGGTCTCCGCTCCGAGAGGCCGGCGTGGCTTCTTTTTGTTCGGCCCACGTGCCCCGATCAATCGTTCGCCAGCATCACCAGCAGCACCGCCACCGCCCCGCACGCCCACGAGACCCGGTCCCGCAACGCGAACACCACCGGGTCGTCGTTCATCGACCCCCGGCTGGTCATCAGCCACACCCGGCCCAGCCAGTACAGCATGACCGGCAGCAGCAGCCACAGCACACGCGGCCGCTGGTACAGGTCGGTCACCGTCGCGCTGTCCAGGTACATCGCAAACACCATCACCGCCGCGAACGTCGAC
>JBCBUE010000073.1:0-16375 GCA_039818285.1 Planctomycetota bacterium
CAACGCCTCAAGCAACGCTTCGGCATCGACTACCACGCCGCCAACAAGCTCGAGGTCGCCGGCGGCGAGCTCACCGGCCGGCTCGTCAGCCAGACCGTCACCGGCAAGCGCAAGGCCGACCTGCTGCGCGGCATCGCCTCCATCGAACGCATCGACATGGAGCAGGTCATCGCCGTCGGCGACGGGCCCAACGACCTGCCTATGCTCGCCTCGGCCGGCCTGGGCATCGCCTTCCACGCCTCCTCCCGCGTCCAGGACTCCGCCCGGTACAAGATCTCCACGCTCGGCCTGGACTCGATCCTCTACCTCATCGGCGTCCGCGACCGCGACCTGGACGACGACTCCGCCCAGGCCGTCTCCGCCTGACGCTCGCCTGACGCTTCCCCCGTCGCCACCCCAAGCCAACCGGAGGCGCAGCGCCCGGTTGGTTGCCGCATCGTCCACCGCTCCCTCACTAAACTCCTTTCATGCCCGCCCCCGACGCCCCGACCGCCGCGCTGCCCCCGACCTACGACCCCCACGCGGTCGAGCCGGACGTCGCCCGCCAGTGGGCCGAGAGCCACGCCTTCCACGCCGAGCCCGGCCCCGCCCTGGCCGGCGATCGCCAGCCCTTCACCATCTGCATCCCCCCGCCCAACGTCACCGCCGCGCTGCACCTCGGCCACGCCCTCAACAACACCCTCCAGGACGTCCTCACCCGCTACCACCGCATGCGCGGCGACAATACCTGCTGGCTGCCCGGCACCGACCACGCCGGCATCGCCACCCAGACCGTCGTCGACAAACGCCTCAAGCAGCAGGGCGACAAGTCCCTCATCGACTACAAGCGCGACCAGGCCGAGGGCAAGCCCGGCCGCGATCAGTTCATCGCCAAGGTCCAGGCCTGGAAGGACGAGTACGAGCAGCGCATCACCGACCAGCTCAAGGCCATGGGCTGCTCCTGCGACTACGACCGCCAGGCCTTCACCATGGACGAGCCCCGCGCCCGCGCCGTGCGCGAGGGGTTCTTCCGCCTCTTCAAGGACGGCTTGATCTATCGCGGCAAGCGCCTGGTCAACTGGGACCCCGTCTCGCAGACCGCGCTGGCCGACGACGAGGTCGAATCCCAGGACATCGACGGCCAGTTCTACTACCTCGACTACCCCCTCTGCGACGAGCAGGGCACCCTCACCGGCGGGCACGTCACCGTCGCGACGACGCGCCCCGAGACGATGCTGGGCGACACCGCCGTCGCCGTGAACCCCAAGGACCCCAATCACGCCAAGCGCATCGGCTCGTTCGTCCGACTCCCCATCGTCGGGCGCATTATCCCGGTCCTCGGCGACGACTACGTCGTCATCCCCGACCCCGACTCCGACGATGCCAAGGCCCGCATGGCCTCGGGCTTCCTCAAGGTCACCCCCGCCCACGACCCCAACGACTGGGAGATCGGCCAGCGCCACGACCTGCCCGCCATCAACGTCATGGCCCCCGACGCGTCCATCAGCCGCGAGCACGGCTGGACCGACATCGAGGACTGCGACTGCGAGGCCGTCGAGCCGTTGCTCGGGCTGCCCCGCGACGACGCCCGCAAGGCCATCGTCCGCTGGTTCCGCGAGCACGACCTGCTCGCCGACCAGAAGCCCTACCGCCACGCCGTCGGCCACAGCTACCGCTCGCACGTCCCGGTCGAGCCGTACCTCTCCGACCAGTGGTACGTGAAGGTCGCCGACGACCGCCTCGCCGGCGCGGCGCTGCGCGCCATGGCCCCCGATCAACGCAGCGGGGGCACGCACTGCACCTGGTGCGAGCCGCACCGCCACCCCCACGGCGACCACGCCCACGCCGACTGGGAGGGCGAGCTCCACTTCCACCCCCCGCGCTACGCCAAGACGTTCCAGGCCTGGCACGAGAACATCCGCGACTGGTGCATCTCGCGTCAGCTGTGGTGGGGCCACCGCATCCCCGTCTGGCGGCGCGAGGTCCCGACCGAAGGCCCGCCCGCGGCGCTCGAGGCGATGATCGAGGAGCTGCTCGCCTGGAACCGGCAGGGTCGCATCGCCATGCAGTACCGCGGCGAGGTGGTGCCCCTGGCCATCTCCGAGCGCGATCAGCTCGACCTGACCGCCTTTTTTATCTGCGTTCGTGACCCGCTCGCCGACCGCGAGATCATCGACCAGCTCGAGGCCTGGGGGCTCACGCAGGACCCCGACGTCCTCGACACCTGGTTCTCCTCGGGCCTCTGGCCCATGTCGACCCTGGGCTGGCCCGAGTCGACGCCCGAGCTGCAGGCCTGGAACCCCACGTCCGTGCTCTGCACCGCCCGCGAGATCATCACCCTCTGGGTCTCGCGCATGGTCATGTTCAACCTGTACTTCACCCGCGACGACAACGACGGCGGCGGCCAACGCCTGCCCTTCCGCGACGTCTTCATCCACGCCATGATCCAGGACGGCCACGGCCAAAAAATGTCCAAGTCCCTGGGCAACGGCGTCGATCCCTTCGACATCATCGACTCGCACGGCGCGGACGCCATGCGCTACACCCTCACGTCGATGACCACTCACACCCAGGACGTCCGCATGCCGGTCGACATGATCGACCCGCACACCGGCCAGACGTTCACCCCCAAGTTCGTCACCGCCTCGGGCGGCGTGAAGGTCGCCGCGCCGACCCAGGAACGCGACGGCAAAGCGATGGTCTCCTCCTTCGGCCTCGCCTCCGGCCAGGCCACGCCCACCGACGACGCGCCCCTCGCCCGCAACACCTCCGAGAAGTTCGACCTCGGCCGCAACTTCGCCAACAAGGTCTGGAACGCCTTTCGCTTCGGGCTCGACCTGCTCGACCGCGATCTTGTCGAGCGGGCCGGCCCCGACCCCGAGCTCGACATGGCCTCCGCGTGGATCCTCTCCCGCCTGGGCCGGACGATCCGCGCCTGCGACGACGCGCTGAACCGCTACGAGTTCGCGACCTACGCCACCGCCGTCTACGACTTCTTCTGGCGGGACCTCTGCGACTGGTACATCGAAGCCATCAAGCCGACCGTCCGCGAGGACGCCGCGCAGCAGCGTGCCCTGGCCGCCTGCCTCGACGCCTCGCTGCGGATCCTGCACCCCGCCATGCCGTTCATCACCGAGCGTCTCTGGTCGGCGATCAACGACACGATCGGCGACGTCTCGGTCCGCGGGCTCAAGCTCGAGCCCTGGGAACAGCTCTGCGAGGCGAGCTGGCCGCTGACCGACGGCTCGCTGCTCGACGAGCAGGCCGAGGCCGACTGGGACCAGCTGCAGAAGATCGTCACCGCGATCCGCGAGGTCCGCGCCGCCCACAACGTCCCGCCCAGGCAGATCGTTCAGGTCTCCAGCCAGGCGCCCAGCGAGATGGCCCGCAGCGTGATGAACCGACGCAAGTTCGCCGAGACGCTCGCCGGCTATGAGGGCCGCGAGTTCGGCCCCAACATCGAGCCGCCCCCCGGCGCCGCCTCCACCGTCGTCGGCGATATCACCATCTACGTCCACGACCTGCTCGACCCCGACACCGAACGCCTCCGCCTCGACAAGCGCAAGGACGAGCTGGCCAAGTCCATCGCCGCCCTCGAGAAGCGGCTGAGCAACAAGGGCTACACCGACAAGGCCCCGCCCCACCTGGTCCAGCAGACCCGCGACGACCTCGACGCCAAGCAGCGCGAGCTCGCGACGGTCGACGAGCAGCTCGCAACCCTGGCGGTCTGACCCGTCGTCACGCCTGACGCGACCTGCGGAACGCGCCCGGGGCGACGCCCGTCGCCTGCTTGAAGTGCCGGGTGAAGTAGTAAACGTCGCGGTAGCCGAGGCGCTCGGCGATCGCCTTGATCGGCTCGTCGGTGTCGCTGAGCAGAAGGCGGGCTTCGCCGGCGCGGTGCTGCATGCGAAACGCATGAAGAGGCATGCCCGTCGCCTGTCGGAATCGTCGGCGGAGGGTCGAGACGGACATGGCCGCGGCGCCGGCGAGCGCGTCGTAGTCCGGCTCGCGATCGAGGCGTCGCAACTCGACGAGCGTTCGGGCGAGCCACTCGGGCAGGTCGGTGTTGGACGCGGCCTGACGGGCCTCGGCGAGGCGGAGCAGGGTCTGTTCGAGCAGGTTCGTGGCGCGGAGCCGGCCGAAACGCGACACGCGCCTGGCCTGCTGGATCATCGCGTCGAACGTCGGCTTGAGTTCATCGACCAGCCGGGGCGCGAGACGTTGTGGCCGATCGAGTAACCAACCCCGCGCCTTCCAGGAGTCCACGCGGGGGCCCTGAAAAGCGATGTAGCGGTGGTCCCAAGACGCGCCCGGCCGCGCGACGCCGAAGCGAATCCAGGGCCCGGGCATGGCGGGGAAGCACCATGGTCCTTTCAATTCGTACGCCCGGTCGTCGTACGACAGCGCGATCGGACCGGCGACGATGAACTGCAGCTTGTGATAGGTGAACCGCTTGTCGACACGGGCCACGCATCGTCGTGTACGGGCGGAATGAAGCAGCGTGAGGTCGTCAGACTGCATGCACAGATTGTGCAAAATCTTGCCTGTCGAGTCCATTTCTCCGTGGCGCGTCCGGGGCGATATTCGTCGCATGAGACAAGAACTGGAGATTTCCGAATGCCCGAATCAGCCCTTGCAGAAGGCCTCGTTGTCGCTCCTCTCGAACTTCACCCCGCCGAAGTCAAATTCTACAAAGAGGAGGGCTACGTCCACCTCCCCGGGTTCGTGGCCGACGACGCGGTCGACCGGCTGCGGGAGGAAGTGCTCGACGTGCTCGAGGCCAACGGCGTGCCCCGCGAGGGGCTGAACGCCGCGACCACCACGGCCGACAAGCTGCGTCAGTTCAACCAGTACCTCAAGGGCGGGCTGCTCGACGCGTTGATCAACGGCGAGGCGACTCGGTCTGTCGCGTCGCAGTTGATCGGAGGACGCGCCCACGTCTATCTGCCGTTCACCGCGGTCAAGGCCGGCGGCGGAGGCGGGACGTTCCACTTCCACCAGGACAACAACTACACCAACCACGATCCGTCGCTCGGGTCGATCAACATCTGGGTGGCGCTGGTCGACATGACCCCCGAGAACGGCTGCCTGCAGGTCATCCCCCGCTCGCACGACCGTCAGTGGATGTCGCACGACAGCGACGACGGCGATAGCCACCAGCAGATCGACGTCGATCCCATGGACTGCAAGCCGATCCGCATGCGGGCCGGCGACGCGGTGGCGTTCACCCGCTGGACCGTGCACGGGTCGGGCCCGAACATCACCGGCACGCCGCGCGTCGCCTACGCGTTGCAGTACCACCGCGACGACGTGAAGTTTCTCGACAAGCAGACCGGCGAGTGGAAGCGGCTGGTCGAGACGCCGCGGTTCGCCGTCGGCCCGGTCGATACGCTTGGCGCGTGACGGGCCTCGAGGGCGCGGCCGCCCGGCGCGTAACATGCCCGCGTGCCGCGTTTCGAGGACGACGCCGTCGTGCTGCGGGCCCTGGAGTGGTCCGAGTCCAGCCAGATCGTCACGCTCTTCACCCGGGCCCACGGCAAGGTGCGTGGCCTGGCCAAGGGCGCCAAGCGCATGAGCCCGTCGAGCGTGCAACGCTTCACCGGCGGGTTCGAGCTGCTGACCGTCGGCCGCGTGACGGCGACGACCCGCCCGAGCACCGAGCTGGCGTCGATCACCGAGTGGGACCTCGCCCAGGCCATGCCGCACCTGCGGCGGTCGCTGACCGCTCAGCAAGTCGGCTGCGTCGCCGCGAGCTACGCCGACGCGATGACCGCCGACGAGGACCCGCACCCCGAGCTCTACGCGTCGCTGCTCGCCCTCATGAACGGCCTGCTCGACGAACGCCCCGAGTCGGTCGCGGCCTCGCCGGCGTTGCTTTCGTTTCAGTGGGCCCTGCTCGACGAGGCGGGGTATCGGCCGGACCTGACGGTCGACACCGCGTCGGGGGGCGAGTTGAGCGAGGGCCCGCGCTACACCTTCGATCCGCAGGCCGGCGGGTTCACCGCCGAGCGGCGGGACGAGCGGTGGCGGGTGCGCCGCGAGACGCTCGAGACGCTGCGCGAGGTCGCGAAGGCCGGCCGAGCCCCGGGGGACGCCGCCGTCGTGGTCCGCGCGAATCGGCTCCTGACGAGCTACCTCCGCGAGCTGCTCGGCCGCGAGGCAAACACGATGCGGCTGGTGCTCAACGGTTAGGGGTCAGGCCTCGACGCGCTGCACGTAGAACATCGAGTCCGCGGCCCTCGGCCCGACCATGTGCCAAGACAGCGGGAACCCCGGGCTGCGCGAGGCGTAGGCCTCGAAGATCGCCCGGCCCCACTTGTACTGCAGCTCGATGTTCTTCTCGATCTTGGCCGTGTCGGTGTTGGAGATGAACGTTCGGCTCTTGTAGTTCCAGTTCGGGTCGAGCCGGACGAGGAGGTGCGCTTCCTCCCACTCGATGGGGTAGCCGTGGACGTAGCCCTCGCCGGTGTTGGGCGTGTGGTACCAGTAGCAGATGAAGCGGTCCTTCTCGGCGGTGGAGGTGTCCTGAGTGCCGCCGACGAGGAGCTTGGCGTGGGAGACGCGGACGGGGGTCACGCCCCAGCGTTTTTTGGCGATCCAGAGGGTGCGGTCGCCGACGTCGTAGAGCCCGACGTGGGCGTAGTCGACGCGGAGCCGATTGGTGCAGTGCTGAGGGTTGATGCGTCGATCGGGCACCGGGACCTGGGGGTTTGGGTTGGGTTTGCCGATTGGCCGGCGTCGCGTGCGGGAAGCGCCGAGTCCGTGGCGTGGTGACCCTTGCCTGGGCAGGGAAGACGCTATGGTATGCCGCGCCCCGGGCGGCGTCAGGGACACGGACCGGCGAGCACGCGGAGCGACCGATGAGCGGTGCGGCAACCAGCATGGCGAAGCATTCGATCGAGGGCCGCGTGGTCTCGCGCACCGGCGACGCCGTCGTCCTCGCGATCCCCGGCACGGACTATCGGCTGCACCTGGCGGTCGAGGCCGGCGTGGCGGCGGACGAGCGGGGCGAGCTGCGCGGATCGATCGAGGCGGAGGCCAAGCGGGTGGACGTGGTCGGCAGCGGCGGGAAGTTCGTCGAGCCGGTCATCGGCCGGCCGCGCCGCATCCAGGGCCGGATCGTGGGCGGCGACGCCCGGCTCGGAGCCATCGTGGTCGACGCCGGGTTCGGGCCGATCGTCTGCCGCCTGACCGACCCGCGGCAGGGCCTGGCCGATTTTTCAACCGGTCAGCTGGTCGCCTTCGACGTGATGCGCGGCGCACGGCTGGTCGCCGTCGATCGCTGAAGCGAGGGAAGAGAGACGTGAGCGGACAACTCAAACGCATCCTGGTCACCGGCGGTGCCGGCTTCCTCGGCTCGCACATCTGCGACCGACTCGTCAACGCCGGCCACGACGTCATCTGCCTGGACAACTTCTTCACCAGCCAGAAGACCAACGTCGCCCACCTCATCGGCAAGCCCAACTTCGAGCTCATCCGACACGACGTCACCCACCCCCTCTGGCTCGAGGTCGACGAGATCTACAACATGGCCTGCCCGGCCTCGCCCATCCATTACCAGTACAACCCCATCAAGACCACCAAGGTCTCCGTCATGGGCGCGATCAACGTCCTGGGAATGGCCAAGCGATGCAACGCCCGCGTCCTTCAGGCCTCGACCTCCGAGGTCTATGGCGACCCGGATGTCCACCCCCAGCCCGAGTCCTACCGCGGCAACGTCAACCCCATCGGCCCCCGCGCCTGCTACGACGAGGGCAAGCGCGTCGCCGAGACCCTGTTCTTCGACTATTACCGCTCCAACGGCGTCGACATCCGCGTCGTCCGCATCTTCAACACCTACGGCCCGCGGATGCACCCGTTCGACGGCCGCGTCGTCACGAACTTCATCGTCCAGGCCCTGCAGGGCGAGGACCTCACCGTCTACGGCGACGGCTCGCAAACCCGCTCGTTCTGCTACGTCGACGACCTCGTCACCGGCATCATCGCGATGATGGAGCAGGGGCCCGCGTCGCGCGACGAGCCGGCGTTCATCGGCCCGGTCAACCTCGGCAACCCCGGCGAGTTCACCATCCGCCAGCTCGCCGAGAAGGTGCTCGCCCTCGTCGGCAAGGGCGGCAAGATCGTCGAGAAGCCGCTGCCCAAGGACGACCCGACTCAGCGCAAGCCCGACATCACGCTCGCCAAGGCCAAGCTCGGTTGGGAGCCGACCATCTCGCTCGACGAAGGCCTGCCCAAGACGATCGAGTACTTCGCGTCGCTGGACCTCAACAACTTCCGCAAGCCGACGGATTACACGTACGAGAACTCGAAGCGTGAGCGGTGATTTGAGATGTCCGGGCAGGTCGGCACCATCACGGTCGTTGTTCTCTCTATCGTAAATGCTGTCTTGGGTCTGATCGGTCTTCTGGCATATCCGATACTGATAATGAGCAATGTGATGCTGATTGGAGGTGCTAGGGAAGTATCAAGCAGCTCTAGCCGTACCACCTTGATTTATGCATTCACAGGCACGACGTGCATGTATCCGATTGTGCTGTTGTTGTCACCAGCCTGTGCCGCTTGGTTGGCATCAACAGGCAAGAAGAAACTAGCGATCGCCGCTTTACTGATCGCGCTCGGCTTCGTCATCGTGCCGGCCATCCTGGGAAATCTAATCGACACGGTGCCTTGAAGGCTTGGCTGGTCAGTCTTCGAGAATCATCCGCGCGACCTTGAACCTCGACGGCGGGTCGGTGTGCGGGTCGTCGTAGACCTCGTCGTCGATCTTTTCGATGGTGCCGAAGAGGAACCCGCCATCGGCGTCCGCGAGCTCGAGGCTGTCGCCAACGCCGTAGTCCCAGCCCTTGGCGTCGGTGGGGGTGAAGGCGCCGTGGTGGACCTTGGCGAGGGCTTCGGGGTGTTCGTACAGGCGGATCGCGATCTCTTCTTCCATGGCGGGGATGATACGCTGCTCGGCCCGGCGTGTTGGGCGTCGGCTAAGCACGACCCCGCTGGAGAGCAGGCATGGCGATCGCGACGGAGATGTTCGACCTCACGGGCAAGGTGGCCCTGATCACCGGCGGGGCGTCGGGCATCGGCCTGGCGGTCGCCGAGGGGTTCGTGAAACACGGCGCGAAGGTTGTCGTCGGGTCGCGGACCGAGGCCAAGGTCGCCGAGGCCGTCGAGGCCCTCAACGCCGGGCGGGACGACGACGACCCCGTCGCCGCGGGCGTGGCGCTCGACGTCACCAGCCGGACCTCGATCGAGCACGCCGTGCGCAAGGCGATGGACGTCTTCGGCGGGCTGCACGTCCTGGTCAACTCGGCCGGCGTGATGTGCAAGAAGCCGACGTTCGACCTCACCGACGACGACTTCAACGGCCTGTACGACATCCACGTCACCGGCTCGCTCCGCGCCGCTCAGGCCGCCGGGCACATCTTCCGTGAGCAGCACGACGGCTGCATCATCAACCTCGCGTCGATGTCCAGCTACGTCGACCTGGTCGAGGTCGCCGCCTACGCCGCCGCCAAGAACGCGGTGCTCGGGCTGACCCGCTCGCTGGCTAACGAGTGGGCCAAGTACGGCATCCGCACCAACGCCGTCGCCCCGGGCTTCTTCCCGACGGACCTCAATCGTCCGATGATCGAGGGCACCGATCGCGGCCGACGCATCCTCGAGCACTCGCCCGGCGGGCGCTTCGGCACCAACGACGAGCTCGTCGGCGCGTTCATCTACCTCGCCTCGCCCTCGGCCAGCTTCACCAACGGGATCACCATCCCCGTCGACGGCGGCTATCTCGCCAGCGGCATCGGCGACGCCGTCGCGCCGTGGTCGACGGACTCGGCCTGACCCGAGCCCGCCCCATCAATCCAGCGGCGGCAGCCGGCTCAGGTCGGGCGCCGGGGCGTCGTGGCGTCGGAAGACTCGCTGTGCCGCGCCAAGAAAGCCCGTGGGTCGATAGGCGAACTCGCCGGTCGTGGCGCCCGAGCAGTGCAGCCCGGCGTGGTCCTGCAGCAGCCGGGCGATGTTCGCCGCGCCGGCGGGCAGCATCGATCGGCCGGTGGGCAGCGTCTTGTTGAGCTCGACGCGGAAGACCAGCGTCCGCGCGGGCGGCGAGCCCGGCGGCAGCGGGCGGTCCGCGTCGGCGATCACGGCCAAGTCCCACAGCCAGCCGTGGTCGTACGCCACCGTGTCGGCCGTTCCCGGGGAAGACCGACGCTGCGCCAGCGGCTTGACCCCGACGAACGATCGGATCGGGTATCGCCTGGTTCGGCCGGGCCATTGGCGGACCGCGAGGTGATCGCCGTCGACGCGCAGCTCCGTCCGCGCGATCACGCAGGTCAGCGGCAGCCCCAGCCCGCCGAGCACGCAGACGCCGAACACGCCCCAGTAGATCGCGTCGTACGTCGGCCCCAGCGTCGGCTTGGCGTTGGCCAGGTCCCGCTTGCGTCTGGCCAGCACCCGCCGCCACTCGGCGACCGAGTCGGCCGCCTGCTCGGCCATCCGCTGGGTCGTGGGGCTGTCCGAGATCGCGAAGCGGCGGGCCTGTTGTTCCTGCCGCTCGATCCGCTGCGCGAGCTCCGCGATGTCGTGCCGCTCCCGCGCCAGCTTGGCCGACCCCGGCGGCAGGCCCCAGGCGATCCACATGAACGCGATGATCATCGCCGACAGCACCGGCGCCGCGAGCGTGCGGACAAACGTCTCCGACGTCGGCGTGAACCGGATCCGGCCGTCGCCGACGTCCTGGCGCCAGTCGCACACATCGATGACCCGGCGGGGCGCGACCCTGACTTCGCGTTGCATCGGTGACTCGGATCGGAACCATCGGCGGCGCTACCATGACGCCTCGCCATCAAGTTAACCGAGGAGACCGCCGTGGCCGAGCCGCTGACCGCCGAACAGATCGAATCCGCCCTCAATGACCTGCCCGGCTGGTCTTACGCCGACGACAAGCTGCAGAAACGCTTCGAGTTCGGCTCGTTCAAGGAGGCGATGAGCTTCCTGGTCCGCGTCGGCTTCGAGGCCGAGGCGATGGGGCACCACCCCGAGCTGTTCAACGTCTACAGCAAGGTCGACATCGCCCTGAACACCCACGATGCCGGCGGCAAGGTCACCGAGCTCGACGTGCGGCTGGCCAAGGCGATCGAGTCGTTCGCCTGGCGTGACTAAGCCGCGGGTCGACCGGCGGTCAGCCGTCGGCGCGGGCGACGAGCCGGGGCTTCTTGCCGCCGTCGATCACGCGGACGTCGAAGGCAAAGCCGGCCTCGACGATGCGGAACCCGACGACCTGCAACTGGTGATCCCCGCTGGCCGTGAGGACGGGGTTAAAGCGGTAGTCTTCGAGTTCGGCGAGGAACCGACCGATCTCGCGGACCTGGTCGGCCTCGAACCGCTCGGCGATCGCCTCGCCGATCCGGCCGGCGGGGACGGGCAGGTTGCCGGCGTCGTACCGCTCTACGGAGAGACTGGCCTCGCCGCTCTGCATGAACCGCAGCGTGAAGTAGGCCGAGACGACCTGCTGCACACCCTCGGCCGAGAGGGTGAACGTCGTGACGAATCGGCCCTGGTTGTCGGACGAGATCATCGGCCGTGAGACCCCGCCGGGCAGTGCCTTGCCGGCTCGGCTCATGAACTGGTCCAGCTCCTCGTCAAGCAGGACGTTGAGCTCCTCGGCCGACATCTCGATGGTGTAGACGGTGTGCGTATCGACTTGGCGGCTGGGGTCGGCCGGGTCGCCGGCGCCGTGCCGGGTCGATGCCTTGCGGGATCGATCGTCGAGCACCGAGCCCTCGCCGGTGTCGGAGCGCCGGCCAAGGTCGGCGTTGGTGTCGAGCGTCAGAGCCGTGCCGTAGCGCCCGCCGGAGGCGAGGTTGACCACGGCGTCGAACTTGGACAGCGCCGTCTCGGCCAGGGCCTTGCGTTCGTCGGTCGAGGTGGTGTCCATGAAGGCGAGGTGGGCGCGGTAGTGCGTCGGCACCGAGCGGACCTGCCACGCGACGTAGCCGACCGCGACGCCGGCCAGCACGAACAGGGCCGCGCCGGTCTTGAGGATCCATTGGCGTTTCCGCGGGGCGGGCGCGGACGCCGGGTGACGGTGAGGGTCGGAGGTCGAGGACATCGGGGTTTCCCAGATCGTGGTGAGCGGCCCCCCGGCACGAACGCCTCGCCGGGACAGAGGCAGTAACCGTTTGCCCCGGCGTCGCGTCGAATCCTCGCCCGGCCCGATCCGTTTTCCGACCGGCGACCCTGACGGATGCGCCGGCTGGGCAAGCCTTGGGCGGTGCCGACCGCCGCAAGCGGTATCATGTCGGCATGACCAAGGGCATCGCGTTATTGGAACGATTGGCGACCACCCCCGGCGTCCCCGGCCGTGAGCACCGCATCCGCGCGGTCATCGAGGAGGAGACCGCCGACCTCTTCGACTCGATCGAGACCGACGCCATGGGCTCGCTGCACGGCGTGATCCACCCCCGCCCCGCCGGCGCCAAGGGCAAGAAGAAGCGGCCCGCCAAGCAGCCGACCAAGGTCATGCTCGCGGCGCACATGGACCAGATCGGCTTCCTCGTCCGTCACGTCGACGCCAAGGGCTTCGCCTGGGTCAGCCCGTTCGGCGGGTTCGACACGCGCAACCTCTTTGCTCGCGTCGTCAAGGTCGTCCCCGACGTCAACGACCCGTCGCTCGACCTCGTCGGCGTGATGAACCCCGGCGGCCGGCCGGTGCACATCGCCACGCCCGAGGACCGCAAGAAGGTCCCCGAGGTCAACGAGTTCTTCGTCGATTTCGGCCTGCCCGCCGATGAGGTGAAGAGCAAGGTCACCGTCGGCTCGATGGTCACGATCCTCGCGCCGCTCTACGAGATCGGCAACACCGTTGTCAGCCAGTGCCTGGACAACCGCGTCGCCTGCTGGGTGTTGATCGAGGCGCTGCGCAAGCTCAAGAAGCACGCCTGCGAGATTCACGCGGTGTTCACCGTGCAGGAAGAGGTCGGTCTGCGCGGCGCGGGCACGGCCGCGTTCGGCGTGCAGCCCGACATCGGCGTCGCGCTCGACACGACGCTCTGCTGCGACACGCCCGGCGTGCCGGACTCCGAGTCGGTCACCAGGCAGGGCGCGGGCGCGGGCATCAACGTCGCCGACGGCGCGGCGATCGTCGATCTCGACCTGCTCAACGACGTCGAGGCCGTCGCCAAACGCAAGAAGATCAAGCACCAGCGGACGCTCTTGCACCGAGGCGGGACCGACGCCGGGACGATGCAGCGGGCCGGGGCGGGCGTGAAGGTCGTGACGCTGCTGACGCCGACGCGGTACATCCACACCGTGACCGAGACGATCCACAAGAGCGACATGAATGCCTCGCGCGACCTGGTCGCCGCGTATCTCGAGAGCGTGAAGTGAGCGAGCAGCCGGCCGCCCCTGCTCCGCCCGTCCAGCGCCCCTACTACGTCGTTCTATTGTTCCTGGGGTGGGTGCTGATGCTCTTGGGCATCGCGTGCCTGGTCGGGGGCGTCATCTTGATCTCGGTCGGCGTGCTGGTGGCGACCGGCGCCATCGCGGCGCAGAGCGCGGACGTGCTGGCGGCCCTGCTGATCGGCGGGCCGGCGGTGGTGGGCAGCGGCTTCGGCGTGATTGTCTTCGGCGGGGGGCAGCTGGCCCTGGGCGGGTTGATGCTCGCGGTCCGGGATATCGCTCGGAATTCGTGGTCGCTGCGTCGGCTCGATGTTCGGTGACGCGGGGTCCGTCGAGCGTCGGCGTCGGGATGGATGGGTGCCGAGCGGGGTGGGTGGCGGCTAGGTGGGACGACGACGCGATCGCGTTTGGATTGTTTGCGACCATCGAGGCGTGGGCTGCGGCGCGCGGTTGGCGGAGCCGACGTGTGGGGCGGTCGGTGGCGACGCTGATCGACGTGCCGGTTGGGTTGCTGGAGGGCGATGGCGTCGGGGGGGCGCAGCGGGCGTGTGATGTCGCCGCGCGACGGCGGCTGAAGTCGCGGGCGACGAGCGTGTTCACGCCGCCTTGTCGGGAGGCGTTGTCCGCGAAGGATTACGCCGCGGCGTGCGCGGTGAATCGGGCGGTGCTGGGGCGGGCGATATCGCTGCAGGCGTGGCACATCGTGCCGAAGGTTGCGGAGGTGGACGCGTGGCTGCTCGGCGATGCAAAGCGATGCGACGTGTTGGCCGAGTCGCATCCCGAACTGGCGTTTGCGGTGATGAACGGCGAGCCAATGGCGACGCGGAAACGGTCGGCCGAGGGGCGGGATGAACGGGCGCGGCTGCTTGGTGAGGCGATGGGCGTAGATGTCTTGGCGGCGCTGGCCGCGTGGCGTGAGGCAGAGGACGTGACGCGCAAGGCCGTGGCGGATGATGATGCGCTCGACGCGGCGGTGCTGGCTTGGGTGGCCGCGGGGTCGCGTGACGAGGTTGAGTCGATCCCGCCCGAGCGGGAAGTCGATCGACGCGGGCTGCCGATGCGGATGGTCGTGCGGCGTTAGCCGTCTAGCGCGGCGCGTTGGAGGCTCATCAACTCGGCGATGCCGTCGCCGGCGAGGTCGAGCAGGGCGTTGAGTTGGTCGCGGTCGAAGACACCTTGCTCGCCGGTGCCTTGGACCTCGACGTACTGCTGTTTGTCGGTCATCACCACGTTCATGTCGACTTCGGCGGCGGAGTCGAGCGGGTAGTCGAGGTCGAGGTGGGCGGTGCCGTCGACGATACCGACGGAGACGGCCGCGACCTGGTTGATGACGGGGTCGCCGTCGATGAGGCCGTTGCCCTTGGCGTGGTCGATGGCCTGGCGGAGGGCGACGAAGCCGCCGGTGATCGCGGCGGTTCTGGTGCCGCCGTCGGCGCGGAGGACGTCGCAGTCGACGGTGATGGCGACGCCAGGCATGAGGTCGAGGTCGACGGCTGCGCGGAGGGACCGGCCGATGAGCCGCTGGATCTCGGTGGCCCGGGAGTTGGGGCCGCGCTTGATGCGGTCGGGCGTCGAGCCGGGCAGCATGTTGTACTCGGCGGTGACCCAGCCACGGGTGAACGCCCCGGTCTCGGGGTCGCGCGGCAGCCACTTGGGCGGGGTGTCGGCGATCGACGCGGTGCACAGCACGCGCGTGTCGCCGGCGGCGATGACGACCGAGCCTGGGGCGTTGGTGGCGAAGGGCTCGATCGTGACGGGGCGGAGTTGGGCGGGGGGACGTGGCATGGGACTAGTTGATGAGGCTGACTTTAATAGCTGATAAAAGTGAATCTGAGTTGATGGGATTTCACTTTTGTGTGAATCCAGCAAACCTCGGTGTCGACACGGCACGTTTCATCTCTTCGTAGTCCTCGTGTGAGATGAGGCCTTGATCCCTCATGGCCAGTAGTGCCGAAGGGCTATTGAACTCTGGGTCGGTTGCTCGATGCTCTGCCAGGTAGCCAGCAAAGAGCTTTCGCCTGGATTTACCCATGGCTGTCACGAATTGGTTCACAGCTTCGGGCGTCGGCTTGTGCTCGTAGAGCCGAACTCGACCGGCGCCGGTACCAAATACCAGCCATCGTTCGTTTCCAGCGAAGTACCAGGCGATCAGTAGAGTCGATGCGATGAGAAGCGATCCGCCTAACGCGATCATGACTCCACGATCGACTGGATCGATATGTGGATCGGCGATGGCGAGTAGCAGGAACCCGCCAAAAACAAGGCAGATTGCCGCGGCCAGCAACGCGGCCCAAGGTCGGCTTCGCTCAATTCGGCCGTCTATAGGAGTCTCGAAGAAATTTACGACATAGACCTTGCTCGAGCTGAGCATGTTGCGTTCAGATACACGCACACCGTGCCTCAGCAGCTCGAATGATCGAGACGTCATAAAGCTACGCTGCTCTAGCCGCTGCATGCGAGATCAGGCCGGTACTGCGGCGAGCGTCTTGCCGACGGCGTGGAGGTCTTCGCAGGCTTCCTTGACGCGTTCGGCCATGGCGTCTTCGCCCTTCTTCAAGTACGCGCGGGGGTCGTACTGTTTCTTGACGCCGACCTCGCCGTCGACCTTCAGGACGCCGTCGTAGTTCTGGAACATGTGGGCGGCGATGGGGCGGGTGAAGGCGTACTGGCAGTCGGTGTCGACGTTCATCTTGATGACGCCGTAGCCGAGGGTTTCCTCGATCTGGGCTTTTTCGGAGCCGGACCCGCCGTGGAAGACGAGCCAGAAGTAGGCATCCGGGCCGAACTTGGCCTTGATGGCGTCCTGGCCCTGCTTGAGGATCTCGGGGCGGAGCTTGACGGCTCCGGGCTTGTATGAGCCGTGCACGTTGCCGAAGGTGGCGGCGAACATGTATCGGCCTCCCTCGACGGCGCTGAGGCGCTCGTAGACGTAAACCATGTCTTCGGGCGTGGTGTACAGGTGCTCCTCGGGGGTGTCCTCGGACCCGGCGTCGTCGGCGGCGAGGAAGAC
>JBCBUE010000074.1:0-16051 GCA_039818285.1 Planctomycetota bacterium
GGGCCCGTCGCGGTACTTGTCGGTCGGGCGGAACACCTCGCCGAAGCAGCAGACCTCGGGGTGGTCCAAGAACGAGGTGACCAGCATGTTCGAGCCGGAGCGTTGCTCGGTGAGGACGACGAACGTGCGTTTCATGAAGGCGAGTCGGGCGGGTCAAGCGTGGCCGACGGGGGAGGTCTGCGCGTCGGGTGACGCGGCGTCGGCCGCTGAGGGAGCGGGGGCGTCGCCCTCCTCGGCCCACTCGGGGTGGCCGATCTTGTCGAGGTGGGCGAGCACGGCGTCGGCGTTGGTGAAGCGGTCGACGATTCGGCTGGGGTTGCGCTTGACGGTGTTGGACGACAGGCCCGCGACGGGGTCGAGGCCGAGGTAGTCGAGCGTGCGCGAGACGCCGTCGCCGGCGGTGGCGTCGAGGTAGGTGAGATAGACGCTATCGCGGCCGGCGTCGCGGATCGCGCGCTGCAGGCCGTCCCAGCGCTTGTTGGACTGGCGGACGTGCTTGTCGAAGTCGCCGGGTCGGAAGGGGACGCGGGCTTTTTTCACGCCGTCGGCGTTGGACGTGTTTGCGCTGCCCTGCCCGGTGGCCTTGGCGATGAGCTCGGAGGAGAACTGCGCGAGCAGGTTCTCGCGGCGGAGCAGGATGAGCCTTTCCTCGGGTCGGGCGACGGCCCGGGCGAGGTAGCCGTCGTGCTGGTCGAGGTGGAGCTTGAAGCCGTACCAGTCGTAGCCGGGGTCGGTGGCGTAGGCGACGTCGCGGAAGGCTTCGGGGTGGGCGAGTCGGTGGCGGTCCTTGCGCCACTTGGGGTCGAGCTGGTCGAGGATGCGGAGCTGGCCCTTGTAGCCCTTGAGGAGCATCCACTTGGGCGTCTTGCGGAGCAGCTCGCCGAAGCAGCGGACGGCGGGGTGCTCGCGCAGGATGTGCACGAGCATCGTCGAGCCGGATCGCTGCTCGGTGAGGATGACGAAGTGTTGGCTCATGCCGGGGCGGGGTGGCGGTCGCGGCGCGGCGGGCCGATCAGACGGCCACGCCGTTGCCGACGGCGACGGGCTCGGGCTGCTTGGCCGCGGCTTCGCGGTTGGATTCACGCCAGTACGACACGCAGGGGATCTTGCTCAGATCGCAGCGGTCCTTGTACTTGAGGGTGACCTCCTTGACCTCTTCCATGAGCCCCTCGTCGAGGGTGGTGGGCTCGAGGCCGAGGTCGAGGAAACGGTCGTTGGCGACGTGCAGGTCGTTCTCGTCGGCCTCGTTGCGGGGGTTGGGGACGTTGACCGT
The DNA here is from genome assembly GCA_039818285.1 of Planctomycetota bacterium. GTDB lineage: Bacteria > Planctomycetota > Phycisphaerae > Phycisphaerales > Phycisphaeraceae > JBCBUE01. Next base: position 1,274 of record JBCBUE010000074.1, read on the forward strand.
CTCGGCGCCGGGGACGACGTTCTGGATCTTGGCGGCCAGCTCACGGAGGCGGTGCGTCTCGGTCATCTGGTTCATGATCTGCACGGGCTCGCCGACGGCGGGCGGGTTCTGGATCGCGAGCTGGACGCACTTGACGGTGTCGGTGATGTGGATGAAGGCGCGGGTCTGGCCGCCGGTGCCGTGGATGGTCATCGGGTGACCGATGGCGGCCTGCATGAGGAAGCGGTTGAGGACGGTGCCGTAGTCGCCGTCGTAGTCGAAGCGGTTGATGAGGCGCTCGTCCTGCTTGGTCTCGGGGGTCTGCGTGCCCCAGACGATGCCCTGGTGCAGGTCGGTGACGCGGATCTGGTCGTTCTTGTTGTAGTAGAAGAACAGCAGCTGGTCCTGCGTCTTGGTCATGTGGTAGATCGAGCCCGGGTTGGCCGGGTAGAGGATCTTCTGATCGACGAGGTTGCCGCCGCCGGTGTCGACCTTGACGTTGAGGTAGCCCTCGGGGATCCGCATGCCGGCGGTGCCGTAGCCGTAGACACCCATGGTGCCGAGGTGGACAACGTGGATGTCCTGGCCGGACTCGACGACGGCTGCGAGGAGGTTGTTGGTCGCGTTGATGTTGTTGGCGACGGTGTAGCGCTTGTGCCAGCTGGACTTCATCGAGTAGGGCGCCGCGCGCTGCTCGGCGAAGTGGACGACGGCGTCGGGCTGGTAATCCTCCAGCAGGTCGAGCATCCGTTGGTAGTTCTCGGAGACGTCAAAGCTCTTGAACTCGATGCGCTTGCCGGAGACCTCTTCCCAGGCGTCGAGGCGCTGGCTGATGGGCTTGATGGGGGTGAGCGAATCGCACTCGAGCTCGATGTCGATCTTGCGGCGGGAGAGGTTGTCGACGATGGCCACGTCGTAGCCCTGGGCCGAGAGGTGAAGGGCCGTGGGCCAGCCGCAGAAACCGTCGCCGCCGAGCACGAGTACGCGCATGGTGAATTCCTTGGGGAGCGGGTCGATGAGACGATCGGCGGAGGAGGTGGGCGGTCGCGTGCCTCATTCCGCGAGGCGGGCGGGCCGGCCCGGCCGATGCTGATCACCACGCCTCCGCGTGGCGAAAGTCATCCGGCATGAATAACCCGCCGCGCCCGTGGCGTCAACCCATCGCCGGTGGGGGGCGCGGCGACCGAACGCCCTTTTTTGCACACCTCGCCCCCGTTGACATGGCCTCGCCGGCCCGCCACGATGCCGCGTTCGGCAGAGCCCGCCGCCGAATCGCCCTCCATGCCCTATTTCGACCGCGTTCAGGCCTTCAGCTTCTTCGTCTCACCCGCCCGAAGCGGGCACTCGATCATCGGGCAACTGCTCTCGGCCCACCCCGACGTGCTGTACGCCGACGAGCTCGGAGCCGTCACCAAGATCGACGAGGGATACTCGGCCGACCAGGTCTACGCGCTGATCCGCGCCCAGGACCTGCACCTGCAGAACCGCGGCCGCGCCAAATCGGGCTACGACTACAAGGTCGACGGGGCGTGGCAGAACGTCCCGGACAAGCGGCCCCGCGTCATCGGCGACGCCAAGGGCGCCCGCGCGACCACCCTGCTGGCCGGCGGCCCGGGCTTCGCCGAGCGAGTGCGTGCGGCCGTGGGCGTGCCGATCCGCGCGGTCGTGCACCTGCGCGACCCGTTCGACATCGTGGGCTCGCGCGTGAAACGCCGTGGCCGGCGGCTCGACGACGCGATCCGCGGCATGCGCATCGTCCACGACGAGATCCTGGCGGCGATCGGCACGCTGCGCGAGGACGAGCGGCTCATCCAGTATCACGAGGACGTGATCGCCGACCCGACGGCGGCGTTCGAGCGGATGTTCGCCTTCCTGGGGGTCGAGCCGAACCCCGAGGCGGTGCGGGCCTGCGCCGGCAAGCTGTGGGCCCGGCCGCACGCGGCGCGCAAGGCGGCCGACTGGCCCGACGAGTCGGTCGCGGCGCTGCGGGCGTTGATCGACGAGAGCCCCATCCTCGGCCGGTACGCCGACCCGCCCGCGAGCGAGCCGCCCACCCCCCCCGCCGCCGCGCCCGCGCCGCCGCCGACACCGCGGCCGCGTAACGACGACCGCACCGGCTACTTCGACCGCGTCGAGCGCTTCACGCTGCTGCTGTCCCCGCAGAATCGCGGCGTCGCCAAGCTGGGACTGACGCTCTCCGGTCACCCCGACGTGCTGCTGTCCGACGAATTGTCTGACGAGCTGGACGAGCGGGGCTTCCTGCTCGAGCCCTACACGCGCGGCCAGGTGTTGGCGCTGCTCAAGCACCAGAACTTCCGCCAGCTCGCCCGGCAGCGCAAGCACACGAACGACACGCGCCGCTCGATCGAGGTGTACAAGACGGTGCAGGACCGCCGGCCGACGTCGGTCGGCATCACCCCGGGGCCGGGCACGATCCGCGCGCTGGCCGAGGACGAGGCGCTGCTCGATCGGCTGTCGGATCGGCTGGGCGTTCCGCTGCGGGTGGCCTTCTATTTCAAGGCCCGCAGCGCGATGCGGCGGTTCCTGGCGGGCGAGGACGCGGGCGGCTCGCTCGAGGCGAGCATGAACGCGTTGCGCCGTCGGCTCGGCGATGACAACACGATCGTGACGTGCTTCGATGACCTGGCGGGGGCGCCGGCCGAGCGGTTCGCGGAGATGTATCGCTGGCTGGGCGTCGAGCCGGCGGACGAGGCGATCGCGGCGTGCGCCAAGCGGTTCCGGGCCGCCCCCAAGACCTACGCGGCCAAGAAGCCGTGGTGGCTCAAGCCGGCCCAGGCGCTCAAGCGGCGGGTGAAGCGGCTGCGCGGGGTCGGCAAGGCGGGGCCGCGCCGCTGACCGGCCGAGCCGAACCGGCGACGCCGCTCAGACCTCGGGGCGATGATCGTGCAGGCCGCACTCGGTCTTGCCCCGGCCCGACCAACGGCCCGCGCGCTCGTGCTCGCCGGGCTTGACGCGTCGCGTGCAGTGCTTGCAGCCGATGCTCGGAAAGCCCTCGTTGTGCAGCGGGTTGTAGGGAAGGTCGTTGCGCTTGATGTAGTCCCAGCAGTCGGCCCGGGTCCACGCGGCCAACGGGTAGAGCTTGACGTCGCCCCGGCCGTCGACCTCGACCGGCTGGATCGCCGAGCGCGTCTCGGCCTGGTCGCGCCGCAGCGCGCTGATCCAGGCGTCGGCCGACCCGCGCACCTCGGCCAGCGGCTCGACCTTGCGCATGTGGCAGCACAGGTCGGGGAAGTTCGTCCACGCGTCGGGCCCGATGGCCGCCTCGATGTCTTCCTCGCTCGCCGCCGTCTGCAGGACCTGGATGCGCAGGCCCCACTGGGCTCGGAGCCGATCGATCAACGCCAGCGTCTCGGGGAAGTGTTGGCGGGTGTCGATGAAGTACACCGGCACGCTGGGGATCGACCGCAGCATCGCGTGCAGCATGACGATGCCCGAGTAGCCCAGCCCGGTCATCACCGATAGCCGCGTGCCGAACTCGGCGTAGCCCCACTTGATCACGTCCTCGGCCGAGGCGTCGGCGAGCTTCTCGCTCATCGTCGCCGCCCAGGCGCGGCGCTCGGCGTGCTCGTCTTGATCGTTGGGGGCGGTGTCGTCGGCCGGCTCGGGGCTGGCGACGGGCCGGAAGACGCGGTCGTCGAGCACCTCCAGCGGCGTCGCCGCCGAAGGCCGGCCCGCCCCGGTCGTGCGCCCCTTGCCCGATTCACCCATCACGCGATGCTAGACCGGGCCCGGATCGGGCACAAGCCGATTTAGCCGGCCAGCTGGCGCACCGCGTCGGCGATGCCGTCCGGGCCCAGGCCCTGGTACGGCATCTGCTCCCACAGCCCGCCGCAGCCCTCCTTGGTCACGCCGAGGTACTGGTACTTGGGCGTGTAGCCGCGTTCCATCAGCCACGAGCCGAACCGCACGCCCAGGCCGGTCTTGCGGTTGAATTCCTCGGCGACCAGCACGAACGGGGCCTTGCCGAGCTTGGCCATCGTGTCCTCGTCGACGACGTTGAGCGACGGCTTGTTGATCAGCCCGACGTCCAGGCCCTGCTCCTTGAGCGTCTCCACGGCGTCGAGCGCCCGGTGCACGGTCGAGCCGAAGGACACGACGTAGCCGGCCGAGCCCTCGCGGATCACCTCGTCCTTGCCGGGGACAAACGTGTAGCCGGCGCCGTACATGGGCTTGCCGTCGGGCGTGAGGATGGGCGGCTGCTTGGCGCGGTTGCTGAAGACGTAGCGCATGCCGTACTCGTGGAACACGACGTTGACGAGGGCGCGCATCTGGTGGACGTCGCAGGGGAAGTAGAGGCGGACGGGGTGGTGGTCGTCCTCGAGGCCGTTGTCGGCGAACATGTTGTTGATGCCGAAGTGGCAGGTGTTGTCGGCCATCTCGTCGACGCCGGCGTGGCTGAAGTGGCAGAGGACGTTGGCGAAGTTCAGCCGGGCCATGGTCGCCTCGGAGACGATCATCTCGAGGAAGGCCGAGAAGGTCGCGAAGACGCCTTGCTTCTCCTTGCTGTCGAAACCGAAGCCGGCGGCCATCGAGAAGTTGCCGCGTTCCATGATGCCCGACTTGGCGTAGACGTCGGGGGCCGCGTCGCGGATGGCCTTGATGCCGGTGGAGCCCTCGAGGTCGGAATCGATGACGAAGACCTTGTCGGCGCGGGTGGCGGGGTCCATGGCCGAGACGATGTCGGCGACGGCCTTGCCGAACTCGCCGCGCGTGGCGCCCTTGTTGGCGTTGTCCGAGCCCTTGAAGGTGAAGGGGTTGCCGGGCTTGGTGATGGCCTTGAGGTAGTCGACAGCGGCGGTGTGGCCGCGAGCATCCAGGTAGATGCACGCGTTGTCGACGCTGATGACGTCGTGGGCGTGGGGCGAGCCCTCGACGCCCGGCAGGCCGGGGCCCATGACGCGCTTGTTCACCAGGCCGATCGGGCCGTCGGTGCGGATCGCGTGGGCCATGCGGGTGTAGAGGTTGGCGACGTCCTCGCCCGGGCCGGTGTCGACCCACAGCCCGTGGCCCTGGAGTGTCTGCATGACCGAGAACCCCGGCTGGTACTCGGAGGGGTGGCCGGCGATGGTGACGTCGTTGTCGTCGACGATGACCTTGACGTTGAGCTTCTGCGAGACGGCGATGCGGGCGGCCTCGGCGTCGTCGCCCTCCTGCTGCGAACCATCGGACCCGAAGCAAAGCACCGCCTTGCCGGGGTGGGCCTTGGCGACGCCGTTGACGAACGGCCACATGTGCCCCAGCCGGCCGGACGCGAACTGCACGCCGGGCGTGAGCCCCAGCTCGGGGTGGCCGGGCAGCGTCGAGTTGGCCGTGCGATACTCGGTGAGCTTCTCGAAGGTGAGGTGGCCGCGCAGCGCGGCGACGAGGTACTGCGTGGCCACGCGGTGGCCGGCCTCGTCGAAGAAGATCGGCAGGACCTTGTCCGACCCGTTCATCAGCCCCATGGCGATCATCACCTCGGGGACCGTGTCGTACGGCCCGCCGGTGTGCCCCGACACCCCGCGGGCGGCGCCGCAGGCCGTGAAGAACACGATCGCGTCCCGGCAGAGCTGGACATTCGACTTGAGGTCGGCCTCCTGCTCGGCGGTCAGCTCGGTCTGGTTGAAGTCCAGCTCGACCTTCTTGAAGGCGGACATGTCGATGGGGAAGGTCATGGGGGGGCTCCTGCCTGGGCGTGACGGTGAGGGGGCCGATAAGTGGCCGGCATCATAAGCCCGGCGTGCGACGGATGATTCCGCCCCGCCCCACCGCTCACGGGGCGCTCATCCGCCGATAAAACCTCACGCGACACGCCATCGAGGTGCTAGTTGCCCCAGACGGAAGCCAAGGCACCGGCGTAGCGCCTCCGCACCGCGACCCAGTAACCCTCCGACCGATCCTTGCGGGGCCAGAGCAGCACAAACGGCGTCACGGCCACCGACACGACCGCCCGCACCACCACTTCAAGAACGATGTAAGCCACGGTGGCGATGAGTTCGCTAGGTCCGCCCGGCATGGGTCCCTCTTAAACGGCCTATAAGCGCCGCCATCACAGGCCCGTAACGGCCACACCGATACGACCAACACGCCCGTTGGCTTAGCATACGCGGCCTAGGCGATTCCCATGGCCAACGACAGCACCAGCCCAACCGCCGACCCCGCCGAGCGCCCCTTCGGCTGCCTCTACCGCCACGGCCTCGCGCGCGTCGCGGTCGCCACCCCCGCCGTCACCGTCGCCGACCCGGCCGCCAACCTCGAGCACCACCTCACCCTGGCCCGCCAAGCCCACGACCGCCACGCGGCCGTCTGCCTGTTCCCCGAGCTCGGGCTCACCGGCTACGCCTGCGACGACCTCTTCCACCAGACCGCCCTGCTCGACGCCGCCGAACAGGCGCTGGCCGACCTGGTCGAAGCGTCGAACGAGCTGATGCCATTGATGCTGGTGGGCTTGCCGGTCCGCCATGGCAACGCGGTCTACAACTGCGCCGCCGCCGTCAGTCGCGGCGTGTTGCTGGGGCTAACACCCAAGATTTATCTGCCCAACTATCGCGAGTACTACGAAAAACGTTACTTCGCATCGGGTGCCTCGCTCATGCAGATCGCGACCGATGCGCACCTGCCGCGCATCGACACCCAAATAGTGCAGTTCCGCACGCGCCATTCGTACAGCCCCGCCGATCTGCCCGCGCTGTCCGTCACGGTTGAAATCTGCGAGGACTTCTGGGCGCCGATCCCGCCCTCGACCGCCGCCGCGCTCGGCGGAGCTAACGTGCTGTGCAATCTGTCAGCGTCTAACGCAACGATCGGCAAGGCCGACCGCCGAAGACTGCTCGCCGCCGCGCACTCGGCACGAACGGTCAGCGCCTATCTCTTCTCCGCCGCCGGTCCGGGCGAGTCGACCACAGACTTGGCGTGGGATGGCCAGACACTGATCTACGAGAACGGAGACCTGCTCGCCGAAGGAGATCGCTTCCCCGACGAGCCTCACATCATCACCGCCGACATCGACCTCGATCGACTCGGTGCAGAACGCACCAAATTGAACACACTTCGAGACTCGCTCAACGAAGAAGTGGGCGATTACATCGGCATCAGCTCGATGGCGCAGCCTTTCGAGCTCGGCCTCCCCGATCACGCCGTGCCCCTCGAGCGCGAGATCGAGCGGTTCCCCTTCGTCCCGCACGACAAGGCCGAGGTCGATCAGCGTTGCCACGACGCGTTTCACATCCAGGTGCAGGGTCTGGCTCAACGGCTCAAGGCCGCGAAGCTCGACAAGCTCGTCATCGGCGTCTCGGGCGGGCTGGACTCGACCCACGCGCTCGTCGTCGCGGCAAAAACCATGGACCGGCTCGGGCTGCCGCGCACGGACATCCACGCGTTCAGCCTGCCCGGCTTCGCCACCTCGGCCGGCACCCGCACCAACGCGCACAGGCTGGCCGAGACGCTGGGCGTGACGATGCGCGAGATCGACATCACCGCCGCCTGCGAGCAGATGCTCACCGACCTCGACCACCCCTACAGCCAAGGCCAGCGCACGCCCGAGACGTACGACATCGCGTTCGAGAACGTCCAGGCCGGGCAACGCACGAGCGTGCTCTTCAGGCTGGCGAACCACCTCAACGGGCTGGTCGTCGGGACGGGCGACTTGAGCGAGCTGGCGCTGGGGTTCTGCACCTACGGCGTCGGCGATCACATGTCGCACTACGCGGTGAACTGCTCGGTCCCCAAGACGCTCATCCAACACCTCATCCGCTGGACCGCGACGACCGACGACTTCGCCGCGGCGCGGGACGTGCTGCTCGACATCGTCGACACCGAGTTCAGCCCGGAGTTGGTCCCGGCCGGCGAAGACGGCGACGGCGGACAGCCGGCGCAGCGGGCCGAGGACGTCGTCGGCCCGTACGAGCTGCAGGACTTCCACCTGTTCTATGCCCTGCGCTACGGCTACGCCCCGAGCAAGATCGCCTACCTGGCGCACCACGCGTGGAAGGACGTGAACGCCGGGCTGTGGCCGCCGACGCTGACCGATCACGACCCGCGGAACCAGTACGACCTGCCGACGATCAAGCGCTGGCTCCGCGTCTTCATCCAGCGGTACTACGGCTTCGCCCAGTTCAAGCGCTCCGCCATCCCCAACGGACCCAAGGTCTCCACCGGGGGGTCGCTCAGCCCCCGCGGCGACTGGCGTGCCCCCTCCGACGGTTCCCCCGCGGCGTGGTTGGCCGACCTCGACCGCGTGCCGGACGAGTAACCCCGAGCCCTCAGGCGGCTTGCTTGGGCTCGTCCCGATCGTCGGGCGTGGGCGTCGGCGCGGTGGGTTCCGGCTCGGGCCGACGCGCCGGTGGGAACGGCTCGCGGATCGCCGGGCCGAATCCTTCATTCAGCGCGACGAACACGGCGGTGGCCGCGGCGATGATGCCCAGGCTGCCCAGCGCCCGCCAGGCGTAATCGGGCACGAAGACCTGCCACACCGCGAGGATGCACACGACCGCCGTCGCGACGACGGCGAGCGAGATCACGGCGAAGGCGAAGACGCGCGTGACCTTCAGATTGATCACGCCGATCGGCTTGCGGTCGTACGGGTTCTCGAACATGGGGCCCTCCGAAAGCGTCTGACGGATGCTGTGGATCTTGTCGACCTGCATGACCCGAGTGTCGCCGACGCGGGCCCGCGGTTCAACGGCAAAGTCAGGCGGCGGGCGATTGTTGGCCGGTGACCTCGGCCACCAGCCGATCGATCTTGGCGACGTAGGCGTCCGGGTCGGCCTTGCGTTTCAGGCCGTTGGCGTTCATGTAGCGGAGTTTGCCGAGGATCGGCCGCTCGGTCCACGCGCGGTCGTGCACGCCGAAGCACCAGGCGATGCCGGTGTAGGAGTTGGGGTCGCGGCCGTCGATGAAGTACTTATCGTTGAGGTGGATCATGCGGTCGAACGCTTCCCGCGCCGAGGGCGACCACTCGATGATCTTCTTGCCCCAGTACATGCGCATGTAGTTGTGCATGTAGCCGGTGTAGCGCATCTCGCGCATCGCGGCGTTCCAGTACGGGTCGTGGGTCTGCGCGTCGTCAAGCTGCTCAAGCGTGTACTCGGGATCGCGCGGGTCGTCGGCGTGCTCGGCGATGGTCTTGCGCGCCCAGTCGGGCAGGCAGTCGAAGCTGTCATAGGTGTCCGGCGCGTAGTAAGCGAAGTTGATCGCCAGCTCGCGGCGGACGACGAGCTCCTCGAGGTAGCTCTCGCGGTCGTCCTCGTGGTTGGCCCAGGCGGACTCGATGGCGAGGGCGAGCTTGACCGGCGAGACCTGCCCGAAGTGCAGGTACTTGCTCATGTGCGAGACGTCGTCGGTTTGCGGCTGGTTGCGATGGGCGTCGTACACCCCGGCCGAGCGGTCGAGAAAGGCATCGAGCAGGCGATGGGCCTCGCGTTGGCCGCCGGTGAACATCGGGACGGGCGGGACGGCGTGGTCGAGGCCGGGCATGCCGGCGATCAGGGCGTCGAGATCGGTCAGGTCGACGGGGTCGCCCTCGACGTTCAACCCGGGCCAGGGGTGCTTGACGGGCGTCGGGTCGAGGGCCACCAGGAACTCGCCGAGGCAGCGCGTGATCTTCGGGCGGATGGTGCGGGCGGCGAACTCGAGCTTGTCGCTGGCGACCTCGATGGGCACGACGACATCCGCCTCGACCTGTTCGAGCGGGCAGTCGAGACGGTCAGCCGCGTCGGCGCGGAAGGCTCGCTCGTGGCGGAGGTAGCCGCAGTCGGTGACGACGAGTGCGGCGGCGTCCGCCAATCGCACGGCCTGATCGACGCAGTCCTCGCGATGGAGCGCGAAGCCGATCCGGCGCTTGGCGAGCGCGTCGCGGACGTCGACGAGGCCGTCGATCATGAACCGCTTGCTGCGGGCGGTGCTGCCGGGGTAGTCGTCCATGAGGCCGTAGCAGGCGAGGACGGGCAGGCCGAGCTCGTTGGCGCGGCGCACGGCGTGCTCGAGTGCGTCGTTGTGCGCGGTGCGCATCGAAGATTGCATCCAGTACAGGACGTACTCGGCGTCGGGGCGCACGGGCTCGTCGTTGAGCGGCTGGATGCGGTCGGGGTGGACGACGCGGGTGGCCATGCGGTGAGCGTAGGCGTCGGTCGAGGGGCGCGATCCGTCACGCCCCGCGGATCGACTCGCCCTCGCGCAGGCCGGCCACCTCCCACGCCTGCACCGGCGTGGCGATGCCCTTGAGGGTGAGCGGCTCGACCTCGTTGAGCTCGAACACGTCCTCGGCCTGGGCGGCGGTCTTCTTCTCGATCTGCACGTGGCCCGGGCGGCACGCGGCCTCGAGGCGTGCGGCCATGTTGACCGGCCGGCCGACGACGGTGTAGGCCGCCTGCTTCTTGCCGCCGAGGTAGCCGGCGGTGACGTAGCCGGTGGCGATGCCGACGCGGACCTGCATGTCGCCGCGGCCCTTGGCTTTCATCTTGTCGGCGATCTCGGCGAAGCGCTCCTGCAGCAGCAGCCCGGCCTCGCAGGCCCACTGCTCCTTGTTCTGCAGGGCGTCGGGGGCGCCCCAATAGGCGAGTATGCCGTCGCCGAGGAACTTGTCGAGCGTGCCGTGGGTGTCCTCGAGGACCTGCATGGCCATCGGGTAGAGCAGGCCGAGGAACTCGGCGATCTCCTCGGGCTCGGAGCGTTCGGTGAGGGTGGTGAAGCCCTTGACGTCGGTGAACATGACGGTGACCTCGACGCGCTCGACGCCGAGCTCCTGGCCGCGCAGGCCGTAGAGGTACAGCTCGCGGAGCAGGGCGGGGCTGACGAAGCGGGCGAGCAGCTCGGCGAGCTTGCTGGCGCGAAAGCTGATCTGCACGAGCGTGATCGCCGAGCCGATCACCACCGCCCCGGCCATCGCGACCAGCGGCGAGCCGATCGGCAGCCAGACCGACTGGGCCCAGAACAGCCACGCCGACAGCCCGATGAGCCCGACGAACAGCAGCGACGTCACGCCGCCCGCCACGCGTGGGCTGTAGAACAGCGTGTAGTAGACGACCCCCGCCAGCAGCGGCATCAGCAGCGTCAGCACCGGCGTCCACCATCGGCTGGCCGGCCAGATGAACTGCTCGGTCAGCACGGTGTTCATCGCGTTGAACGTCACGAGCGCCCCGGGCATCGCGCGGTCCAGCGGCGTGGGGATCTGATCGAGCTCGCCGGCCGTCGAGCCCATGAGCACGAGCTTGCCGTTGAGGGTGGCGGTCATGTCCTCGGGGAACTCGCTGAGCGTGGCCCACTGGCTGTCGTACTCGAAGTACGGCATGTCGAGCTCGACGCGGTCGCGCCAACGGGGGATCTGATTGATGAGCAGCTCGCCGTCCTCGGTGAGGGGCACGCGGATCGCTTCCTTGCCGTAGCGCTGCGCTTGGTCGGGGGGCAGCGGCAGGACGAGCGTGCGCCCGTCCATCGTGATGGCGTCGCGGTCGATCTCCAGCAGCTCGATGACGCCGGCCAGCGCCATCGACGGGAACAGCACGTTGCCGACGCGCGCGACCAGGTCGACGCGCCGGTTCTTGCCGTCGGCGTCGACGGCCCAGCGGACGTGCCCCGAGCCGGCGGCGACGTCGGCGAGCTTCTCGAGCTGTAACGAGCGCAGCTCGATCGGCTTGACCGGCAGCGTGTCGGCGGCGAGCGTGCGTCGGCCGACGCGAAACCGCTGGGCGTACGCCAGCTTGTCGGAGCTGGGCAGCTCCGACGCCGACACGTCGCCCGAGGCCTGCACCATCAGCACGTTCGGCAACGCCGTCATCGACTGGGCCAGCAGGTCGTCGACGTTGCCGCGCGTCGGCTGGTCGAACAGCACGTCCCACACCGCCCCGGCCGCGCCGGCCTGCGCGAGCCCCTGCAGCGTCTGCACGTGCATCAGCCGCAGCGTCTGCCCGGCCGAGAAGTTCTGCGCGGCGTACTGCTCCTGCAGCTCGGTGATCGCGCCGTAGACGTCGTCGCCGATGGCAAAGAAAACCAGGCGGTCGTCGATGGAGACGTCGGCCGGGTCGTTGCGCTTGAAGACGTCGAACTGGTAGAGGCTGACGCCGGCGAAGACGGTCGGCCGCCACGCGTCGATCGCCGTGACCGCGACGCCGCAGAGGGCCATGACGACCAGCACCGGCCAGCGGGCGAACTGGGTGATCGACACCTTCTGCTTGGAGCCGGCCGACCGGGTTGCGCCGCGCTGCGTGGCCATGGGCCGCAAGGATATCGCCCCGCGGGGTCCGTTCGCCGCCGCCCACGCCACCCACAGCGCCCAGCTTGACGGTGGATCGTCCGAGATCGGGTCGCACCGGCGCAAAATTCGTGAAATCGCCGATTGGAGTGCCCGGTCAAGCACGTGAGTCGGTAAATTGCGGGTCCAAGAGGGGGCCGCCACGCCACGTCCGCGACGCGTCCCCCGTCCAACCCGGGAGACGTTTCCGTGCACCGCCAAGTCCCGACATCGACCGCCCTGGCCGCCGCGATCGCTGCGCTCGCCGCGACGAGCCCGTGCGCTCCGTCCGCCGCCGCCCCGCTGGGGGTCGTCGTCGACGAGACCCGCAAGGGCGACTTCACCACCTTTACCGGCGACTTCAGCCCCCAGTGGTACGGCGACATCGCGCGGGTCAAGGAAAAGGGCAACGGCTACAAGCTCAAGTCGCCGAAACCCGGCGTTGTGCGCGGCCTGACGCCGGGGGTCTCGACCTCGTACTACGCCGGCAGCGTCACCTACGATGGCAGTATCTCAAGCTTCGATTCTGTGATGTTCGCCCTATTTACGCAGTCCGCGTACGACAACTGGAGCCAAGCCGACGTGTCGCGCCTAGGCACGCCCTTCCGCATCCAGGTCGAGCCGAGCGCCGACCTGCTCAACGGCGACGACGCCGACACCGATTACCAGAGCTTCGACTACCTCGACTACGACAGCCGGCAGGTCACGACCACCCTGGCGAAGGTCAAGCTCGACGGGGTCAAGGCCAAGGCGTCCGACGCGTCCCGTTCGGCGTCGAACGACCACGATCTGTACCGATTCAGCGAGGTCGTGCTGGAGCAGAGCAACGGCAAGGATCAGCGGCTGGCCAACGCCTCGGCCGTGGCAGAGGTCGAGTACTTCGAGAGCCGCGTCTCCGCCTCGGCGCTCGCCCAACCCGACGCCAAGGCCAAGGCGTCGGCCCGCGGGGTGGCCCAAGAAGCGCAGACCTACGACATCGCCCGCACCCAGGTCGTCGAGGTCAACGGCTGGGTGAACGTCCGCGGTGGCGGGCGCGTGAACGTCGAGCTGGTCGACCTGAACGCCGGCGAAACCCTCGTCTCTTGGACCAGCGACACCCTGCCGGCCGACGGCCGGTACGACGTCGACCTGCTCACCGCGATCGACGCCGGGGACGGACGCGACGGCGTGGCCGACCTGGAGATCCGCCTCTCGACCGACGCCGCGGCCAACGCCAAGGCCAAGTCCTCCAAGGTGCGCGTGGTCTCCGCCGCCGAGTACGGCTTCAGCGAGCGATTCCATACCCCCTCGGGCTACGTCGCACCGCAGTGGACCTACACGCCCGCGAGCTGGACCGCCCTCAACGGGCCCAACGCCGGCGAGACGGCCAGCGTCGGCGAGACGATCGTGGTCACCGGCGGGCCGGGCGGCGACCTGCCGGGCCCCGTCTGGCAGGCCCTGCCCTTCGACCCCGCGACCCTCGGCACCGACGACTACGTCGGGCCGTACGCCCTGGCCGAGTCGATCCGCGCCCAGCTTGACGGACCGCTCGCCGAGGCGATGTTGACGCCGACCCGCGACGGCAAGTACTTCGTGTCCTTCGGGGACGACGTGATCGCCTCGCCCGACGGCATCACCCGCGGCCACATGATCGACCTGTTCAACGCCCTCATCGCCCAGGGCTTCGAGACGCAAGAAGTCGCGCAGGCTTTGCTTATCGATCTCGCGGCGTCGCCGGACCATCCCGAGCCGAGCTATCTGAGCGAGCAAGCCGTGGCGCTCGACGGCCCGCAGGCGAACCAGCTCGTCGACGTGCTCCTCGTGGAAGCCGAGGGCCCGACCGACTGGCTGTGGGAGGCGATCGAGTTCGACTACACGCCGGGCGAGTGGTCGCTGACGCGCGAGGAATATGTGCCCTCGGCCGAGGAGGCGTTGGCGACGTACGCCGCCGAGAACGGGATCGACCTAGGCGTCGTCACGGACGAGGTCGTCGCGGGGCCGACCGGCACGCGGCTGGCGGTGTCGCTGACCGACGAGATGCTGGGCGGGTCGTCCACGCCGCCGGCGTTCCTGGCGATCGGCCAGCAATTGCCCGAGGACCTGACGATCAACGGCAGCGCGGCGTTGCTGGCGTCGGCGGACCCGGTGGTGAACCCGACGCCCACCGCCGCCGCGGGCGGGCTGGCGGGGCTCGTCGTGCTGCTGCGCCGGCGACGGGTCGGGCGGGGTTGATCCGCGGCGGCGCACGCGCCAACGTTAAAGCGCAACTCAATTGACTCGGCCATGAAGCGGCGCGGCTTGTGTCGTGTCGCGGCGGTACGCCCCGGGACGCGTGGCGTCCCGATTGCTTTGCACGCGCGATGAACGGGTGGAGTGCATCGTCGTGCGCGCCGCGGTTGCCTTTCCTCCGGGGGTAGGAACGCCCCGTGCGCCGGCTCGTCCCCCATCGGCAGGGCACGTACGAGCCCATGCAAGACCGGGGAAGACCGCCGAACGGGACGCCCCCGAGGCAATGCTTCGGCCGGGCGGCCGACGAACGACGATCGCGACCCTGCCTTAGCGATCGACGGACGCGTGAGCTGCAGAGGCCGCGC
>JBCBUE010000075.1:0-16031 GCA_039818285.1 Planctomycetota bacterium
TCCCGTTCGCTACCCACGCTTTCGTGCCTGAGCGTCAACATCGACCCAGCTGCCTGCCTTCGCCATTGGCGTTCCGATAGATATCTAAGCATTTCACCGCTCCACCTATCGTTCCGACAGCCCCTATCGAGTTCAAGACGTGCAGTCTACCGAGCAGTTCCACCGTTGAGCGGTGGGATTTCACAGGGTACTTGCACATCCGCCTACGCACGCTTTATGCCCAGTGATTCCGATTAACGCTTGGACCCTTCGTATTACCGCGGCTGCTGGCACGAAGTTAGCCGGTCCTTCCTTTAGGGCTCCTCAGGCTTGGTAACCCTTGACAGAAGTTTACACCCCAAGGGGCTTCATCCTTCACGCGGCATTGCTCCGTCACGCTTTCGCGCATTGCGGAATATTCGTTACTGCAGCCTCCCGTAGGAGTCCGGGCAGTGTCTCAGTCCCGATGCGGCGGGTCGTGCTCTCACACCCGCTACCCGTCTTCGCCTTGGTGAGCCATTACCTCACCAACAAGCTGATAGGACTTATCCCGATCCCAAGGCAATAAATCTTTGCTCCAGGAGCCATACGACTCCAGGAGATCATCAGGTATTACCGGCCGTTTCCGATCGCTATCCCTGACCTCGGGGCACGTTAGATAAGCATTACTCGCCCTTTCGCCACTCTCACCGAAGTGAGCGTTCGACTTGCATGTTTTAGCCATGCCGCCAGCGTTCAATCTGAGCCAGGATCAAACTCTTCAATTGGATTCGTTGACCTGCCCGGCAAGCCGGACAGTGGGTCTTCGATTTGAAGGTTGACCTGTATCCCTCTCGCCGCCGCAAGCCCGGTAGATACCGATTGGCCCGCAGGAGCGAGAGGTGGTCTACGTCGAGCGACTCAACCAAAGGCCGAGCACTCGACGGTACTTTGAGGCAAATCAAAGTACGTGGACTCACATCCACTGACATGCGTCCGGCCTTGTCAAAGGGCCAGACGCGTCAACCACAAGGATGTGAGTCGTGCGAACCGACGTGTGAAGGCACGGTTCGACTGAGATCTTTACGCCACCGTCCCAAGCGTGTGATACGCAATGGGCGGTGGCCACATCCTCGCGGCGTCTCCCAACTGTTCACTTGTCAAAGACCGTCGCCGTCTGTCCCCGAATCGGGGCGGCTCACCCGGTAGCCGGGTGCGTCGATGCGGCGTCACGCCTCTTTGTGAGGCGGCGGATCGTATCGATCCCGGACGCCGAGTCAACTGGCCGTTGGCTGACGCGGTGAGTCCCGCAGAGCCGGTTCGGCGGACCTCCGACGGGGGCAAGACAGACAAGCCGTCTCGCTGAGTCGGAACGCGTAGTGTGCCAAGCAATCTTGGCCCCGTCAAGTCGCCCCGACGAACCTCGTTGAACCGACGAGTTTTCCACGAGGCATCCGCCCCGCAGCGACCCGCCCGACCCGGGCTATCGTGCCCGCATGCTGGCTCTACGCGATCGAATGTACGCCCTCTCCGCCGCGCTGGTTCTCCTGCTCCCCACCGGGCTCGGCGGGTGCGGAGACGCCGACGCCCCCTACGCCGGCCCGCCCGAATCCGCCCAGGCCACGCCCGACCGCTACACCGTCCGTGGCGTGATTCGCCAGTTGCCGGCCGACGGCAATGACCTCCGCGTCGAGCACGAAGCGATCCCAGATTTTCGCAGCGCCGGCGGCGAGATCGTCGGCATGGGCGCCATGGTGATGCCGTTCCCGCTGGCCGAAGGCGTGGGGCTCGGCGACCTCCAGCCGGGCGACAAGGTCGAGATCGTGCTCGAGGTCAACTGGACCGGCGTCCGCCCCTACCAGGCGACATCCGTGGTCCCGATCGATCCGCAGACGCCGCTTGAGCTGGTCGCGCCGCACGCCGATCATTGACGCCCGGCAACGACACCACTAGCTTGCGCTCCCCGCACGGAGGTCGTCGGCCACTCGCTGCGTCGTAGCGCGGCGGGGGTGACTGGAGGGACGTGCGGCAGATCGTCGGGTTGGCCCGAATGGGTCTTCCCGAATCACGCCCTGCCGTGCCGCCCCCGTCCGCCCAGCCGATGCCCCCCACGCGTCCCTATCCATCAAGTTCCGCGTCTCGAACCGGCACGCCGTGCCGGCCGGTCGCCGTTACCGTTGATCTCACGCCTCGCCCGACCCCGCCCCGGAGCCTGTCATGCCGCTGAACACCCTCCCCGTTGACGACACCGACCTCGACCTCATCGCCCTGGGCGAGTGCATGGTCCGCCTGAGCCCGCCGGGGCACGGCCGCATCGAGTTCGCCGACTCGCTCGAAGTGCACGTCGGCGGCGGCGAGTACAACGTCGCCTACGCCCTGTCGCGCCTCGGCCTGCGGACCGGCTGGATGGGCGGGCTTGTCGATAACTCCGTCGGCAGGATCATCGCCAACCACGCCCGCGGCGGTGGCGTCGACACCTCCCACGTCGTCACCCTGCCCTACGACGGCGTCGGCCGCGACGCCCGCATCGGGCTGAACTTCACCGAGGTCGGCGTCGGTCCCCGCGCCGCCGTCACCCTCTACGACCGCGGCCACTCCGCCACCGCCCACCTCAAGCCCGGCGACATCGACTTCGACCTCGTCTTCAACAAGCGTGGCGTCCGCTGGCTGCACTCCGGCGGCATCTTCACCTGCCTGTCCGAGACCACCCGCCAGGTCGCCGCCGAGGCACTCAAGGCCGCCCACGACGCCGGCACCATCGTCTCCTACGACCTCAACTTCCGCTCCAAGCTCTGGTCTTCCGACGAAGCCATCGAAACCACCAAGCCCCTCGTGCAGTACATCGACTGCCTCATCGGCAACGAGGAAGACTTCGAGAAGGTCCTCGGCTACGAGGCCGAGGGCGCGGACGTCGACGGCGGCAGCGAGCTGCCCATCGAGGCCTATAAGGACATGGTCAAGCGCGTCGTCGCCGACTATCCCAACCTCAAGGTCATCGGCACCACCCTCCGCGAAGTCATCTCGGCCAGCGAGAACAACTGGTCAGCCCTGCTGTACTTCGCCGAGGACGACACCTTCTATCACGGCCCGACCTTCGAGCGGCTCATCCTCGAAGACCGCGTCGGCGGCGGCGACGGTTTCGCGTCCGGCTTTGCCTACGCCTTCCTCTCAGGCAAGACCCCGCAGGAAGCCGTCAACATCGGCACCGCCCACGGCGCCCTCTTGCAGACCACCCGTGGCGACACCTCGCAGATCACCCTCAAGGAACTCGAGCACGTCGCCGCCGGCGGCGGAGCGAGGATCGTGCGGTAAGCTGTCAACAACAGCTTTCCGGAGAGTCACAGATGGCCGTGTCGGTGTCGGTTAAGGACATTCTTGAGGTGCTGAAGGCCTTGGCATCTCACTTTTATCGCCGACGGAATCTTGAAGCCGAGGAAGAGCAGGCTAGAGACCTGCTCAATCGCGCCAAGAGAGCGCTGCTCTTGGTAAATCCTGACTTAATTGGCGTGCGTGTGCTTCTCGATGAAGTCAAGAGCCTTGTTAGTGACTCGAAAGGAGGCAGGCTGTCTCGCCTCGAAATCCGTGCCGATCTTGAAAGGGTCTATAAGATTTTCGACGCGGTCGCGGCTCAGACAGAACAAACGACTCCCGGAGCCTTAGCTGCGACACGCAGCACAGGGCGGCCGCCGTCGCGCCCGTCGGGTCGAACAAATACGAAGTCGACCAAGAAGAAGGCCGTGAAGCGCAAGGCCGCAAAGAGCAAGGTGACCAAGAAGAGGGTTGCAAAAAAGAAAGCGACGAAAAGAAAGATCGCCAAGCGCAAGGTAGTCAAGAAGAAGGCGGCAAAACGCAAGGCTGTTAAGCGGCGTGTGGTGAGGAAGAGAGTGAGCAAAAAGAAGTGAGTGGCAGTGCCACCGCTGTGCACCCCTCTTCGCCCGGGAATCTCCGCCAATAACTGGCTTAGTTCGATGGCTCGACCGGGTCGAAACTCGACGTGACCTCGGTCGGCGTGTGCGACTTGGCGACGACGGCGATCGTGTCGAGGACGTCAACGACGTGGGCGGCCTGCTTGCCGGTGACACGTGACGGGCGGCCTTCCTGCAGCGCGGTGCAGACCTCGTTGAGGCCGCGGCCGAACTGCTGAACATCCGGCGTGCCCTCTGGCCATGGCTCGTCAACGAGGTCTTCGCCGAAGTCGGCGTGCTCGACCGTGGCGTCGTTGTTCTGGAAGTTGCCCAGGACGACCGAGCCGGTCTCCCCGTGCACCTCGAAGCGCGGGCCCTGGTGCGTGTTCTTGCTGTGGACGAAGAAGTTGGTCGTGAGGCGGAGCACGATCTCGCCGATCTCGAGGATGGCGATCGTTAGCTCGGGCGCGGCGATGGTGAAGTCGCGGCCTTCCTGGGTGGTGCGATTCGGGTACACGGTCGTCTGGTGCGCGGCGACGACGCGCGTGACCGGGCCGAAGAAGGTGGTCGCGAGCGTGAGGGGGTACACGCCGACGTCCCACAACGGGCCGACGTCGTAGAACGGCTCGGGGTTGGGGTGCCAGCTCTCGATCCGGCCGTGATTGACCTCGGCGTAGACCAGACGCGGCTTGCCGATCGCGCCGTCGCGGATGAGCTTCCAGGTCTTCTGCTGGGCGTCGCCGAGGAAGTTCATCGGCGCGCCGGCGAGCGTGACGCCCTCGGCGTCGGCGAGCGCGACGAGCTCGAGCGCCTCGGTCGCCGACAGGGCCAGCGGCTTCTCGGAGTACACGTGCTTGCCGGCCTCGAGCATCTGCTTGGTCGTGGCGTAATGCACGTGGTGGATCGTGAGGTTGACGACCAGGTCGACCGACTCGTCGGCCAGGACGGCGTCGAGCGAGTCGTAGGCCCGGCCGCCATGCTCCTCGGCGAAGGCCTTGGCGCGTTCGGCGTCGAGGTCGAAGAAGCCGGCGAGCTCGACGGCGTTGGGGTACTGCTTGGCCTGGTTGGCGTAACGGGTGGCGATGTTGCCACAGCCAACGATGACGGCGCGGATCGGAGAAGGCATGGCGGGCTCCTGGTAGGGCCCGCGACTGTAGCAAGCCTCACGCGCGGTCGGCCGCGCTAGAACCGCCCGGTGACCGCGAGGGTGATCGAGGCGTAGTGCTGCTCGCCCTGCTGGCCGACGATGGTGTCGGTGTGGAAGGTCACGCCGTAGCCCGCCTCGACCGACCAGCCCTCCCAGCGATAGCCGACGGCCCCGCCGACGCGGCCGAACGCGACGAAGGTCGAGGACTCGTCGTCGAAGTCGTTGTCGCCGTAGAACGGGCCGTCGAGCACGGTGTCCCAGCCGACGAGTCGGCCGCCGCCGCCGAGGTAGCCGTATGCCGAGAACGCGCCGCCGCGCGGCAGGCGTCGGGGCGCGGTCGCCGAGGGCAGGTCGTCGACGAACCCGGGGCCGAAGTCGTCGGGCAGGTTGAACCCAAAACGCACGACGCCCGAGCCCTCGCCGGCGACGCGCAGCGTGCCGACGCTGGCGGCGAGTTGCGGGATCATGTCGATCCCCCAGCCCCCGCGCTCGACCGGGTCGCCGAAGCTGTCGATCGGGTTGCCGTCGTTGAGCAGGTCGAAGCGCCACTTGTGGCGGTAGGTGAGCTGCACAACGGGTCGATCGGGGTGCTGGACGTCCCAGCCATTGGGCTCCTCGCCGCCGAACGCGTCGTGCACGGCCGTCTGCACTTGCTCGCCGAGGGCCGACGGGCCCACGATGCCCAGGTCGACTTCGAGGTGATCGAACTCGGTGAGCCCGGCGTAACGCGGGTGCCGGCGGTCGCGCTGCAGGTAACCACCGACATAGGCGACGCCGGCGTAGGGGTGCTGGCCGGGCGAAGGTCGATCGCGGTCGATGTTGTCGGGGGTGTAGAGCAGGTACGCGCCGACGAAGCCGAAGGCCGCGCGGTCGGCGGCGATCGGCGTGCGGACGTTCAGCCAGTCGGCGAGCTCGGCCGAGGGAAAGCCGATCGCCAACGCCTGGCCGGAGCTGTAGTGACGGTCTTCGCGGTCGAGGTTGAACGTCGAGTCGTTCTCAATCAACAGGTCGAACTGCACAGGGCGTTTCGTCGGCTGTTCGACAGACCGTTCTTCCGCCACGGTGCTCGCCGCGAGGACGCCCGCGGCGACGGCGAGGACGCCAGCGCGGCTCGTGAGTGATGACCTCACGCCACGGCCTCCGCGGTCGGCGGGGTGCCGGGCGCGAATCGATCGGCCTCGCTCGCGGCCCGCGTCAACAGCCCGCCGAAGAACGCCTCGAAGTCCGACTCGATCGACTCTTGGTGGTCGTGGTACGTATCGGCGGCGTGCGAGAGCCTGACCGAACGACCAAACCGGTGCGTCAGTCGATGCTCCATCAGCCCGAGCACCCAACGGATGCCCTCCAACTCGGCATACCGACGCATCCAGCCCGCCTCGATCAGCCGGGTCAGCCCCGGCCGGGCCGTCGCGGGCATGTCGGGCAGCGCCTCGCGGATGCGAGCGTGGTAACGCTCAATCGCCACCGCGCTCGACTCGCCGCGCCATCGCTCGAACCGCCGAGCCAGGCAGTGGTCGTACAGCACGTCGGCAATAACGCCGGCGAATCGGCCGTGCGTCTTGCGAAGGGTCTCGCGCGTCCGGGCAGCCACCGGGTCGGCATCGGTCACGCGATCCACCCACCGATGCAACACCACGCCGCGAGCCACCTCGTCACGCAGCCCCTCGAGTCGCCCACGCACGAAGTCGGGGAGCAGCGAGCCGGCCACAAAACACGCGTTCGCGTCCAACCCTTCGGCGATGACCAGGTGCGCCAAGTAGTTCATCCACGAGGATGATAATCGTGCCGGCCTTGGGTTCGCTCCCTGACGTCAAGCGGCCACGACCCGACGGCGAGCGCCGCCCGAGGTCGATCGCCGAGACGACCGGGTCTCCGTCAAATCGTTGACGCGGCCGTGTGCACCGTCGCCGCCCCATCGATCGACGACCGCCTCGACCGCCTCGGTATCAGCGGACGGACGATCGCACGGCGGGGTCGCCATCTCGAGCAGCAGCCGCTCGGGCGCGTCGAGCCGGTCGGCCTGGGCCCAGAGACGGGTCGACAGGTCCGTGCGGCGGATCGATTCCCACGCCGAGCCCACCCGATCAAGCAGGTACAGGATCAGTACCCCGGCTGAGGCGGCGTCGGCCTCGCGATCGGTTGCACCGGCAAGTAAACCGTCTTGCCTCTGCATCGTCGCCAGCGCCCATTCACCCCGGCGCATCGCCAGCCTCGGGGCGTCGTCCGCCCGGTGTTCCGTGTCGATGCGATGCAACGCCGCGATCGCGCATGCGGTCGCCAGCGGGTCGCCGTCCCACGAGCCGTCCGGCCGCTGGCTGTCGAGCAGTTGGCGGGTCAGGCGTCGACTCAGCCGCGTCGGCCCAAAGCTCACCTCGGTCAGCCGCCGCAGCATGAGCGCCCGACAGGCCGACGCACAGGACGCCAGCCGGACGCGCAGCCCGAGCGACAGGGGCAGGCCGCCCCGCACCAGCGCGTCGATCACCCGGTCGGGGTCGGCGGCGTGAGCGAGGGTTTCGAGCCGGGAGGGGGTCAGCATCGGCGTTTCTCCTTGAGGACGCCGGCAATATACCAAACGAGAACCGACCAAACAAGGCAATTGATCTAATTTTGTTTGGTGGTCAAGCCATCGGATACACGCGCCAAACCATAAAAAAAACCTCCACCGCAGGGCTCCGATCCTGCGGCAGAGGTGCGCCACGGCAGTCGATTCTGTCGATGCAGACCAGATGGTATCGGTCGTTTTCCGGGCGTGTCAACGAAGATGATCGGCGACCAGGCAATCGGCCTAAGTAATTACGATAAAATATTTTGCGTCACACCAAACCCGGCGGCGGCGGCTCGGGGCCCGCAAAAAATCCCCCACCGCGGCGGACAACCTAAGCTGACGGCATGAGTTACCGAGCCGGCGACGCGACTGCGAAATCTTCGACCGGCCCACGAAAAATCCCCAACGCCCCCGCGGCGTCTCTTGTTCGGGTGGCCGTTGGGGTCGTCGTCACCGGCGAGGCCGGCCAAGAACGCGTGCTCATCACCCGTCGCCACGACGACCGACCGCTCGGCGGGCTGTGGGAGCTGCCCGGCGGAAAGGTCGAGCCCGACGAGTTACCCGAGGCGGCGGTGGTTCGGGAACTCGTTGAGGAGGTCGGACTGACGGTGCGGGTGGTCGGCTCGCTGCCGTCGATCGACCACGCCTACGACCACGCGAGCGTCCGGCTGCTGCCGTACTGGTGCGAGCCGGTCTCGGGCGAGGCCCGCCCGCTGGACGTCGCCGAACTCGCGTGGGTCGAGCCCGCCGAGTTGAAGCGCCGGCCGTTCCCGCCCGCCAACGGCCCGATGATCGACGCCATCATCGACGCCCTGGCCGACTGAAAGCCTCCAGCACTGCCCGCCCGTCCTCTATCATCCGCCGATGCAAGGCCCCGCCGCCATTGGCCAGACGTTCCGCAACGCGGCCCGCGCCCAGCACATCATCTCCGTCGCCGTCCGCTTCGGCTTCGGCGACGTCCTCAGCAAGACCGGCATCAACCGCCTCTTCGGCGAGGGCCTCAAGCTCGTCGGCGCCCGAAACGCCGACGCCGAGACCCGGGCCCTGCCCCAATCCGTCCGCGTCCGCAAGGCCTTGGAATCCCTCGGCCCGACCTTCATCAAGATCGGCCAGGTCCTTTCCACCCGCCCCGACCTCATCCCCGAGGACTGGGCCCGCGAGTTCACCAAGCTGCAGGACGACGTCCCCCCGGCCGACCCCAAAGAGGTCGAGGCCGCCATCAATAAAGAATTCCCCCAAGGCCTCGATCAGGCCTTCGCCACCTTCGACCACGAGCCCCTGGCCGCCGGCTCCATCGCCCAGGTCCACCCCGCCACCCTGCACGACGGCAGCGAGGTCGTCGTCAAGGTGCTCCGGCCGGGCATCCGCCAGACCGTCGAGTCCGACATGCAGATCCTCGAGGGCCTGGCCGAGTTCGTCGAGGAGCACTTCTCCGACCTCGGCTACTCGCCCACCGAGGTCGTCGCCGCCTTCTCCAACGAGCTGAAGCGCGAGATCGACCTCTCGCACGAGGCCCGCGCCGCCGAGCGCCTCCGCCGCGCCTTCGCCGACAACCCGCACGTCGAGTTCCCCAAGGTCTTCAACCACCTCTCCAGCGAGAGCGTCGTCACCATGCGTCGCGTCCGCGGCACGCCGCTCTCCCGGCTCGAGCCCGGCAGCCGGCCGCAGGAAGAGATCGAGGCCATCGTCCGCCACGGCACCGACGCCGTCTTCCGCCAGACCCTCGAGATCGGCTTCTTCCACGCCGACCCCCACCCCGGCAACCTCTTCGCCTCCGACGACGGCCAGGCCACCGTCACCTTCATCGACTGCGGCATGACCGGCCACGTCGAGCCCGCCACCCAGGAAGCCCTCGCCGAGCTCGTGCAGGGCGTCATCGAGGGCGACATCGACCGCGTCATCGACGTCGTCACCGCCCTGGCCGAGACCGACCCCGCCATCTACCGCGACCGCGCCTTCCGCGCCGACGTCTACGACTTCATCGGCCGGTTCCAGGACGTCTCGCTGGCCGAGCTCGACATGGCCGAGCTGCTGGAAGACTTCTTCGGCAAGGTCCGCAAGCACAAGATGCGCGTCCCGGCCGACCTCGTCTTCCTCATCAAGGCCCTCACGACCATCCAGGGCGTCGGCGAGAAGCTCGCCCCCGACTTCGAGGTCATCTCCCACGTCCGCCCGTACGTCGAACGCCTCGTCAAACAACGCTACGGCCCCAAGGCGATCCTCGGCCGGGCCCGACGAGCCGCCAACAGCTACACCCGCCTCCTCGAAGACCTGCCCACCCAGGTCCGCTCGCTGCTCTACGACGTCAAGCAGTCCAAGATCACCGTCAACCTCGAGCACCGCAACCTCGACGAACTCACGCGCACGATCGACGTCAGCGTGACCACCGTCGCCAACGCGCTGATCGTCTCGGCCGTGATCGTCGGCTCGTCGGTCCTGCTGCTCGCGGCGGCCGGCAGCGACCCGTGGTGGGGCAAGGCGATCCTGGCGACGCTCGCCGCGCTGGGCTACATCGCCGGCGCCGCGCTGGGGCTGATCAAGCTGGTGTCGAGCTGGTTCAGCCGCCGCCGAAACAAGTGATGGCGATCCTCGGCCACGGCGTCGATCTGGTCGACACGGCCCGCATCGCCCGGCTCATCGAGCGGCACGGCGAACGCTTCCTCGGGCGCGTGTTCACCGACGCCGAGCGCGACTATTGCGAACGCGACGCCAAGCGACGGGTCGAGAAGCTCGCCGCCCGATTCGCCGCCAAGGAGGCGGTGCTCAAGGCGATGGGGACCGGGCTGACGCAGGGGATCGCGTGGACCGAGGTCGAGGTCGTCCGCGACCCGCTGGGCCAGCCCGGTGTGCGGCTGGGCGGGGCCGCGGCCGCCGAGGCCGAGAAGCGCGGCCTGAACCGATGGTCGCTGAGCCTGAGCCACTCGGCCGGGCTCGCCGTCGCGTCGGCCGTCGCGGAAGACTGACCCCGAGCCACCGTCCACCCGTTAGCCGCCGGCCTCGGCCGGCGCCTCCCCCGCCAACCGTCGCCCAACCACGCCGCACAAGGGCGGCGGCTAACTTCCTTGTCCTTGTGCATCACGGGGCCTCGTCAGCAACTCGCTCCGCCCGGGATTTCTCCAACCAACACGAGTTGACACGCTCGCGGACCTGGGTAAGCTGCGTGGCTCGCCCTTGGTCGCGGTGACCGAGGGCGTTTGTATCGACGGCGGCGACGGATCGGGCACCTCCGCTCGGCACCCAACCCGCCCGGCCAGCAGGACTTCCGACCAAGATGACCGGCAACCGCATCCGCATCCGCATGGAGGCCTACGACCACCAGGCCCTCGACGCCTCGGCGCGTGAGATCGTCGATCACGCCAAGCGGACCAACGCGCGCGTCGCCGGACCCGTCCCCCTGCCCACCCGCATCGAGCGCTACACCGTGCTCCGCGGACCGCACGTCGACAAGAAGTCCCGCGAGCAGTTCGAGATCCGCACCCACAAGCGCATCATCGACATCAAGGAACCCAACGCCCGCACCGTCGAGGCCCTCAACCGCCTCGTCGTCCCCGCCGGCGTTTTCGTGAAGATCAAGGCTTAGACCCACTCGCAGCCTCCCCCACGGGAGGCTGTTTTCATGGATGCCGGCCCGGCCGGCCTAGCTCAAACGGGGTCGATCCCCTGACCGCCCGCCCGGCGAGTCACGATCACCGCCACCCAACCCCGGCGGACCCCCGGAGATGAAACGATGCCCAAGGCAATCCTCGGCAAAAAAATCGGCATGACCCGCTACTACGACGCGGACGGCAAGAACGTCCCCGTTACCGTCGTCGAGGCCGGGCCCTGCGTCGTCAGCCAGCTGAAAACCCAAGACACCGACGGCTACTGCGCCGTGCAGATCGCCTTCGAGGACGTGCGGGGTCGCAACAGCACCATGCCCGTCATCGGCCACGACGCCAAGGCAGGCGTCGGCCCCAAGCGGCACCACCGCGAGATCCGCTGCGACGACGCCAAGGAGTTCGAGTCCTACGAGCTCGGCCAGGCCATCGCCGCCGACTCGTTCGAGGAAGTCAAGTACGTCGACGTCACCGCGACCTCCAAGGGCAAGGGCACGCAGGGCGCCATGAAGCGCCACGGCTTTAAGGGCCAGGAGGCCAGCCACGGCGTCGAGCGCAAGCACCGCTCGCCCGGCTCGGTCGGCGGCCGATCGGCGTACCTCGGCGGCGGCCGCCCCAAGAAGGGCATCCGCATGGCCGGCCGCATGGGCAACGAAAAGGTGACGGTCCGGTCCCTGCCCGTGATCGCCATCGACAAGGAACGCAACCTGCTGCTCATCAAGGGCCCCGTCCCCGGCAGCAAGAACGGACTGGTATTCATTCGGGAGGCCAAGCGGCTTTACAAGCGCAAGGCGAGCTAGCTCGCCCAGACCCGGCAGGTCGGAGGCCCAACCGCCCTCGAAACCGCCCCGTCGCGACATCCCGGTCACGAACCGAGTCGCCGGAAGGCCGATCAGCCGACCGATGGCGCAAACGACGCAACCCGCTGCGAGCCGCTGAGCGTAAATCAGCGAGCCTCAGCGAACCCCCGCTCAGCGGGCCGTAGGTGAAAACGATGATCGAAATCACTGTCCACGACGCTTCAGGCAACCCCACCGGCAAGGTGGAAGTCGACGAGCAACTGCTCGGCGGCGAGGTGCGCCACGACCTGCTCAAGCAGGCCTACGTCCGCCAGCACGCCAACCGACGCCTCGGCACGTCCAAGACCAAGACGCGCTCCGAGACCTCTTACTCCACCAAGAAGCTCTACCGCCAGAAGGGCACCGGCAACGCCCGGCGCGGCGACCGCGGCGCCAACATCCTCCGCGGCGGCGGCCGGGCCCTGGCCAAGCGCCCCCGCTCGTTCCGCCAGGACATGCCGCGCCAGATGCGTCGCCTCGCCAACCGCAACGCCCTGCTCGCCAAGGCCGTCGATAACGAGATCAAGCTCTTCGAGGGCGTCGCCTTCGACTCGCCGTCGACCAAGCACTTCAAGACCCTCGCCGCCGGCTTGGGCATCGACCGCACCTGCCTGTTCGCCGTCGCCGACACCCGCACCCCCGCCGTCGCCTCGGCCCGCAACCTCCCGGACATCGACGTCACGCAGATCGATCGCCTCAACGCGTTCGACGTCCTGAACCACCGATACCTCATCGCCGACAAGGCCGAGTTCCAGGCCTATCTCGAGCGTCTCGCCGAGCGAGCCAACGCCAAGACCGGCGACGAGGTCTCCGCCGCACAGATCGAAAAGGCCGCCGCGGCCGCCGACAAGGAAGGGGCCTGACCCATGCCGCTGACCCTCGAAGCCAGCCAGATCGTCAAGCAGCCCCTGGTCACGGAGAAGTCGACCTGGGAGACCGAGTCGCGCAACCGTTACGCCTTCGAGGTCGTGATGAACGCTCGCAAGCCCCAGATCAAGGACGCGATCGAGTCGCTCTACGGCGTTCGCGTCGAGCGCGTCTCGACGCAGATTCGCAAGGGCAAGTACCGCCGCACCCGCTTCGGCACCGCCAAGACCGCCGACTGGAAGAAGGCCGTCGTCGAGCTGCACCCCGACGACCGCATCGAACTGTTCTGAACCAACCCCATTAGCCCCGGCTTCCAGCCGGGGAAATGAGAAACGACCATGGCCATCCGCATCTACAACAAGACCAGCGCCGGGCGCCGCAACGCGTCGGTCAACCTGTACTCCGAGGTCACCAAGACGACCCCGGAGAAGTCGCTGCTGGCCAAGATGACCAAGTCCGGCGGCCGCAACCACCACGGCAAGATCGTCGTGCAGTCCCGCGGCGGCGGGGCCAAGCGCCGCTACCGCAAGATCGACTTCTCCCGCAAGAAATTCGACACCCCGGCCACCGTCGTCGGCATCGAGTACGACCCGAACCGCTCCTGCAACATCGCCCTGCTGCAGTACGAAGATGGCGAGAAGCGCTACATCATTGCCCCCGTCGGCCTGACCGATGGCATGACCGTCGTCTCCTCGCCGACCCGCGCCGAGCCCAACGTCGGCAACGCCATGCCGATCTCGGCCATCCCCGCCGGCCTCAACGTCCACAACGTCGAGCTCGAGCCCGGCCGCGGCGGCCAGCTCTGTCGCTCCGCCGGCGCCTACGCCCGCCTGACCAACAAAGAAGGCAAGTTCGCCACCCTCGTCCTGCCGTCCGGCGAGATCCGACGCGTCCTGCTCACCTGCCAGGCCACCATCGGCCAGGTCGGCAACACCGACCACATCCGCGTCAAGCTCGGCAAGGCCGGCCGCGCCCGCCACCTCGGCCGACGCCCCCACACCCGCGGCGTCGCCAAGAACCACCACGACCACCCCATGGGCGGCGGCGACGGACGCTCCAAGGGCAACCGCGCCCCCGAGTCCGCCTCGGGCGTCCCCTCCAAGGGCGGCCCCACCCGCAAACGCGGCAAGGCCTCCAACAAACGCATCGTCCGCCGACGCGCCTCCAAGCGATACGGCATCCTCCGCCTCAAGTAACGACCCGACCCACGCACCACACCCCGCGACAAGCCACCGAGCACGCCATGCCAAGATCGCTCAAGAAAGGCCCGTACGTCGACTTCAAGCTCTACCGCAAGGTCGAGCAGCAGACGCAGATGGACCGCCACGACCCCATCAAGACGTGGTCGCGCTCGTGCACCATCGTGCCCGAGTTCGTCGGCCACACCTTCCTGGTCCACAACGGCAAGGTCTTCAACTCAGTGTTTGTCACCGAGGACATGGTCGGCCACAAGCTCGGCGAGTTCTCCATCACCCGAAACTTCCGCTCGCACACCGTCGGCACCAAGGCCCAACGCGCCGCCGGCCGCGTCTGACCCACCGCGAATCGAGCACGCCATGCCCTACACCAACGTCCATCGCACCGCCCGCATCAGCCCGACCAAGGTCCGCCTGGTCACCAACCTGATCAAGGGCAAGCCGGTCGCCGAGGCCGAGACCCTCTTGCGCTTCAGCAAGCAGCGTGCCGCCGTCTTCGTCCGCGGCGCCCTGCTCGCCGCCGCGGCTAACGCCGACCAGGTCGCCGGCCACGCCGAGCGCGACCTCGTCGTCACCGACGCCCGCGTCGACTCCGGCCCGACCATCAAGCGATTCCAGCCCAAGGACCGTGGCCGTGCCCACCCCATCATGAAGCGAACCAGCCACATCACCGTCAGCGTCGACGTGCCCGCCCCGGCCGCCGCCCCGCCTAACCCGGAACCCGAACCCCCAGACCCGAGACCTACTCATGGGACAGAAAACCCACCCCTTCGGCTTCCGCGTCGGCATCACCGAGGCCCACCGCTCCCGCTGGTACGCCCCCACCAAGGCGTTCTACGGCGAGCTGCTGATCGAAGACCAGAAGATCCGTAAGTACTGCGACAACCGCCTCAACCGCAAGCCCCCCTTCGCCGCCGTCTCCGACATCCACATCGAGCGCACCCGCGAAGAGCTCAAGGTCATCATCAAGACCGGCCGGCCCGGCCTGGTCATCGGCCCCAAGGGCTCGGAGATCGAGCTGCTCACGCAGGACCTGCAGCGCCTCACCGGCCGCAACGTCTCCATCAACGTGATCGAGATCCACAACCCCGACCTCGAGGCCCAGCTCATCGCCGAGTCGCTCGCCGAGCAGCTCAAGAAGCGGGCCAGCTTCCGCCGCATCATGAAGATGAAGGCCGAGGCGACCATGACCGCCGGCGCCCAGGGCGTGAAGATCATGCTCTCCGGCCGACTGGGCGGCCACGAAATGTCCCGCTCCGAGGAAGTCCGCCTCGGCGCCATCCCCCTGCAGACCCTGCAGGCCAACGTCGACTACGGCTTCGCCACGTCCTTCACGACCTACGGCACGCTCGGCGTGAAGGTCTGGGTCTACAAGGGCAACTACGAAGAGCAGGTCGAGGAAGAGACCAGCCGCGCCGCCGGCGCCCGCGCCCGTGCCCGCGGCCGGTATTGATCCCCAGCACAAAGCCGCGATCGTCGATCGCGATCCCCGAGAAACCAAACGAACTCACGAGCTAAGCCATGCCCCTGATGCCCAAACGAGTCAAGTTCCGCAAGCAGATGCGCGGCCGCGTCAAGGGCGTCGCCTCGCGCGGCAACACCGTCGCCTTCGGCGACTACGGCCTGCAACTGCTCGAGGGCGGCTGGCTCACCGCCCGCCAGATCGAGGCCGGCCGCATCGCCGCCCGTCAGTACGTCAGCCGCGAGGGCAAGCTCTTCGTCCGCGTCTTCCCCGACAAGCCCATCTCCAAGAAGCCCTTGGAAACGCGCATGGGCAAGGGCAAGGCCGAGCCCGAGTACTGGGTCGCCCGCGTCAAGCCCGGCACCATGGTCTACGAACTCACCGGCGTCCCGCGCGACCTGGCCCGCCAGGCATTCGCCCGCGTCGCTCACAAGATGCCGGTCCGCTGCCGATTCGTCGAACGCAGCCACGGCATGGTCTAAACCCCCGGAATTGTCTACCTAGAGCCTAGCGCCT